>NZ_JBVJYM010000003.1:0-64628 GCF_055600495.1 Streptomyces sp. NPDC038213 | reverse complement strand
GGATTTTTCCTTCGGGGGGGGGAACAAAAGCTTCCCGGCAGGGGGGTGGCGGGGGGCTGGTGGCGCCCCCCGGGGAAAATTGGGTGAACCGCCGCCGTCCGCTCAGGAGAACCGGCCGGGCCCGCTCAGTCGAACCAGCGGTCGCGCGCCAGCTCCTCCGTCCGCGACGGGTCCTCCAGCAGCGCCGCCACCTCGAACCGGCGCGGCCACTGCCCCGCCGCCCAGGCCAGGCCAGCCGCCACGCCCTCCAGGGTGGCCGCGTGCAGCACCCCGTCCGGGGTCCGCCGCCAGTCCAGCTCCACCCCGCCCGCGACCAGCTCCTCGTGCTCCACGTACGAGGAGGGGGTGGCCGGGCCCAGCAGCACCCGTACCGGCTCCGGCACCTCGTGCGCCTCCCCCGGCGAGCTCACCTCCGCCGGAACCGTCTCCGACAGCCGCCGCACCTGGAGCAGCTCGGCCAGCTCCGCCGCCCGCACCGGGGACACCGGCAGCAGCGGCAGCCCGGCCGCCAGCGGCAGCAGGTCGGGCGCGTCCGCGACCACCGCATCGGCCGCGTCGACCACCCGCACCTCCCCGTCCACGACGGCCCGCAGCTCGTCCGGCAGGGTCACCTGCTCCGGATCGAGGTCGGCGAGGTAGCCGTACAGCGCGTGCAGCTGCCGGCCCGTGACCTCCCGCTCCGGGTCCGCGAGCCGACCCAGCAGCTCCGCCGCCCCGCCCGGCTCGTCCAGCAGCGCGGCCACGGAGGTCCGCACCCCCAGCGCCCGCAGCACCTGCTCGTCCTCGAAGCCCGTCGCGTCCGCCGAGGTGTACAGCCCCTCCAGCAGCGGATCCCCGCCCGCCGCCCGCAGGCCCGCCGGGCGGCGGCCGTCGAGCACCGGATGGTCGCGCAGCCACCAGGCCGTGTACGGGCGGACCGTCTGCGTGGTGCCGTCCGGCAGCAGCACCCGCACCGGCTGCGTCAGGGCGTCGCGCAGCGGCGGCTGCGCCAGCAGGGCGAGCGCCTGCGGCCAGGCCCCGTCGTCCACGAGGTCCAGGTCCCGTACGGCGACGAGCTCCGTCGCGACCGGCGGCACCGGCCCCTCCGGCAGCTGGTCGAGCACGTCCTCGCACCACACGTCCACGGCGTCCAGCAGACCGGCGTCGTCGGGCTCGGCGAAGTCCCCGTCCCGCGGCTCCAGTTCGTCGGGGTCGAGGACCACGTCCGTGGCGCGCACCAGCTGGAAGTTGGCGAGCACCCCGCAGGCCGTCAGGGGCTGCTCACCCCAGCGCCCGGCGAGCTCCCCCTCGCACAGGGCGAGTTCGCCCTCCCGCATGATCTGCGCGAACGGGCTCCCCGGCAGCACCAGTTCACCCGCCGGAGCGGGCTCCCCGTCCTCGTCGGGCAGCGCGAGCGCGGCCAGCCAGGGCTCGTCCCCGGGCTCCAGCCCCGCATCCCGGACCAGCCCGAGCACGATCTCCGCCAACTCGTCCGGGTCGAGGGCCTCCTCGTCCCAGACCTCGCCCGCGTCAAGCGAGCCCGCGACCGCGGCCCGCACCTGAGGGGTCGTCAACACCGCGCGGGGGCTGGCGGGCAGGGCCCCCAGCTTCTCCAGCAGCGGGTGCGCCGCCTCCGGGTGCGCCACCTTCAGCCCCAGCCGCGCCAGCGAGGCCGGGGTCTCGGGACCGGGCAGCAGCACGTGCCGGGGCCCGATCGCCGTCCGGCCGTCCGCCAGCGGCACGGGCAGCCCGGACAGCCGGTCCGGATCCACCCCCGCCAGGCTGTCGTACAACCGGTGCCACCACTCCGGGGTCCGCTCGATCCCCGCGATCCGCTCGATCGCATCACCCAGCGGCAGCCGCCCCACCCCGAGCGTGCGCAGCTCCGTACGCCGCTCCAGACCCGCCGGCAGCAGGGTCGGCAGCACCTCCGCCAGCACCCGGACCGTCTCCGCCCCGGCCCCCTCGACCACCTCCGCCTCGAAGGGCCGCAGCGCCGCCCGCTCGGGCGCCTCCTCCCCCTCCGGGGCGGGCGCCGCCGGGGCCAGGAAGGCCACCCGGGGCAACAGGGCCAGGATCCCGGCGCGCAGCGCCCCGTCCAGCTCGCCCTTGCCGAGCGGTCCCGGCACGAGGTCCACGAGCCCGGTGCCCACCGGGTCCCAGGCGCCGAGCAGTTCGGCGTACGCCTCGGCCGCCCGATCCACCAGGAAGTCCGTCAGCGGCCCGGGCGCCGGGTGGCGGCGGGCGGTGTCCAGCGGCAGGGAGGCGATCAGCAGGGCCGGGATGCCCAGGGGCTCGTCGGTCGGCGTCGGCGCGTGCACGACGGGGGCGGTGGCGGGCCGTACGGGGGCGCCCTGCCCGTCCACGGGGACGGCCCACGCCACCGTCCAGTGCGGCCGCAGCCGCTCCTCCACCGGCCGGTCCGCCAGCAGCGCAGGATCCACCGGGCCGGAGCGCCGCACCGTACGCCAGCGGGCCGCGCCCCGCTCCGAATCCTCCACGGCCACGTACGGGCCGTCCTCACGGCGCGTCAGCGTCCGCTCCCCGTCCGGGGTGTCGACGACCACCTCGCGCAGCCCCGGCAGGGTCAGCAGCAGCGCGTCGTCGACCCCGGCGAGCAGCCGCTGTACGAGGTCCTCGGCCACCCGGTCGCGCAGCGGCAGGACCACCACGGTGTCGTAGCCGTCGGGGGCCGTGCCCTCCGCGGGCAGCGGCAGCCGCAGCAGCGGCACGTGCCCGTCGCGGCGCCGCAGCTCGTCCCCGAGGCCCGGGCTGAACCGGGCCGTCTCGGAGGCCAGCTCACGCGCCTCGGCCAGCGCCCAGCGGACCCCGCCGTGCCGCCCCAGGACCGCGGGCTCGTCACTGACGGCCAGCACCGCCGCGAACCCCACCCCGAACCGGCCCACCGAAGCCGTCGTATCCGCCGGCTCCCGCTTCGCGGAGGCCCGCAGCGTCGCCAGGGACTCCACCCCGGCCGCATCCAGCGGGGCACCCGTATTGGCCACGGCCAGCACCCCGGACCGCAGCGTCAGCCGCAGCCGCCCGGGCACCCCGGCACGGGCCGCCGCGTCCGCGGCGTTCTGCGCCAGCTCCACGACCAGCCGGTCCCGGTAGCCGCCGAGCGCGAGGTCCTCCTCGGCATTGGCGTCCTCACGGAACCGGGCCGGGCTGGCGGCCCAGGAATCGAGCACCCCGCGACGCAACCGTGCGGTGGCAAACGGATCGGCCCCGCTCCCGTCCTGCACTGCCGTCGCAATCACCTGATGTCTCCGCTCTGGCCCAGGGCTCGTTCCCCGCGCCCGAAGGTACCGCGCCCCAGCCTGCGGTACCCATTCGAACCCCCGGGGGGTGGGGGTGGGTGCGGGTGCGGGTGCGGGTGCGGGTGTGGGGTGGGGGTGGGGTACGTCGTCCAGCTCCGGGCCCGGGTCTCCTCCCCCGCCCCGGCACTCCACCCGACCGGTGTTTGCCCACCACCCCCGGGGCGGGGCCCGGGTACGGGGATCAGCACATACGGAGTTTGGCAGCGGCCGGTGCTGTGGTGAGGAGTCGGGCCACGCCGAGTCCCTATACAACCCCGTCTATCCAGCCCCGCCGGCGTTTGAGGCGCGGGGTCTGGGGCGGAGCCCCAGTTTCGGGAAGGGGCGGGTAGGGGAACCAGCACCGCGCAGCGGCCCCCGCTACCCCCGGCCCACCGTGTCGCCCCTTACCCGGGTCGGGATGGCTCTCCGGTGTCTGCTCGCATGTCTGAGGGTGCGGCCGTCCCGCGGCACCCTGTCAAGGGCGCTGCGCGTCGCTGCGCGATGGCCCTACGGGCCACCCTTGACAGGCCACCACGGGACGTCAAGTCCCAGACTTGCCAGCAGCCACAGGAGAAAAAGCAGCAGGGGGACCAGGACCCCAGCCGGTCGGAATCGCCAGGCTGCCCGGAGCTCGCCGGACCCCCGCCCCCCGGGCGGAAAGACAACCGACACAAGCCGCGACGGATCGCTACACAGCCACGGCCGACTCAGCGGCAGCCGGACCGCCCGCGGCTCGGCATAGGCCGCCAGCGACCGCTACGCGCTCCGCCCGGCCAAGCGGCCTGCGGACCGCCCGTGGCTGGGGGCGCGGCAGTTCGCTACGCGCTCCGGCCGTCCCGGCGGCAGCCGGGCCGTCTTGTGCCCCACGACCCGCCAGGCGGCACTCAAAGCACGGCAGCCCGCCCACCCCCGCACCGCCGCAGACCCCAAAGCCGCCTCCCGGACTCTGCGATCCGCAGGACGGTACTCGCAGCACGGCAGCCCAGCCACGGCCGCGCAGCGGCAGGGCCGCAGGCCGATGCCGTGCCCTGCGAGCCGCTGGGAGGCACTCGGAGCACGTCAGGCGGGCTGCCGCCGCGGAGAGGCGGGGCAGAGCACGGGGCCGGGGCCGCCCCCGTGCTCTGCGATCCGCTGGGCGGAGTTCAGGGCACGGCACAGCTGGATGGCCAAAGGACCGCTGTGGCAAGTGGGCTGACAGGGGCCCACCAGGGCCCCGCGGCGCCGAGCGGGCGGGATCGGGATGTGCGTACGGCCCGGCCCGCCCGGCGGGGTGGTCAGGAGTGGCCCAGGTCGGATTCCGGGAGGGCCGTCGCGGGGACGGAGCCGGAGTCCGGGGACGGGCGGAGGGGGAACTCGTCCGCGGCCATGGAGTCCAGGACCGGCGGGGCCGGGCGCGGCGGCTTCGGCATGACGGCGGCCTCGGAGTGGCCCCCGCACCCGTACGAGAGGGAGACCAGCCGGCCGTCGGCGGGTCCGAACTCGTTCGCGCAGACGCCGAACGCCTGGCCGAGCGAGCCGCCGATCGCGACGAGGAACCCGCACGAGACGCAGGCGGCCGGGGCGGCCTGGGCCATGGGGGTCTTCGCGCCGAAGGACTCGTCCCAGCGGTCGGCCGCGGTGTGCAGCCCGTACCGGGACAGGACGCGGGCCCGGCGCATGCCGAGCTCCTCGGCAACGGAGGTGATCGAGCCGCGCTCGGCCACGACGATCCGGTCGGTGACCTCGGCGTCCTCGGACTCGACGAGTTCGGCCATCTCCTCGGAGACGACGGAGTTCGGCGGCGGCGCGTCCTCGCCGGTGTACCCGGGCTCCAGGCGCAGGTCCTCGGCGTCGGTGGGCAGCAGGTCGCCGGGGCCCATGTCCCCGGGCCGCAGCCGCTCGCTCCACGGCACCCACTCGGGGGCGAGGAGGGCGTCGGAGCCGGGCAGGAGCACCGTTTCGTCGAGGGTGACGACCTTCGCGCGGGAGGCGCGCGTCACGGTCACCGCCCAGCGCCAGCCCCGGTAGCCGGGCTCCTTGCACTCGAAGAAGTGGGTGACGACGCGGTCACCCTCCGCGAGGACGGAGACGTGTTCGCCTACGATGCCCGGCGCCGCGGCTTCCTCGGCCGCCGCGCGGGCGAGGTCGACCGCTTCGGCGCACAGGCGGTCGGGGGTACGGCTTCGCGTGGTCGCAGCACTCACTGGTCTCGTTCTCTCCTACGCCGTCTCACGAGTGCGCCGTCCGTCTGTCGTCGTAACAACCGTCGGTCGAGTCCGTACGAGTCCGTACGTGGCGCGGGCGGAGCGGACCAGGGGGCCGCGTCGACGTCCGCACCCGACAGGTCTCGGGCGCACCTCTTGCGTCCCATTCTGCGGGATCGCGGAGAGGCGCGCGTCCAAGTACGACCGCCGGTGGCGCGCTACGCACGCTACCTCCTTCCCAGCCCTGGGCCCACCTGCACGTCCGATTCGCGGACGGGGAAGGGGCGGCGAAGGGGCGGCGAAGGGGTGGAGAAGGGGTGGAGAAGGCCCGGGAGGGGGCCTCGGGAGGGGGCCTCGGGAGGGGCTGCGGAGGATTCCGGATTTCCTCCCGCTGGCCGTCGGAGGGGCGGCGGAGGGGGGCTGGAAGGGCGTCGGAGGGGCGTGCTGAGGGGCGCCCGGGGGCTGTCAGCGGCCTCCGGCGGACCGTCAGCGGGGGCTGTCGGCGGCCCGCCGGGGCCGTCACACCGCCCGCGAGCCGTCGTACGTGCCACGCCGACGGGTCCGAGGGGCGGGTCCGGGGCGGTGTGGTGGGGCACTATGGCCAGGTGGCAGCCGCACGTTCTTCCGACGACGGCTCGAGCCGGGCCCGGCGGGCCGGACGGGCCGTCGGGCGTGCCCTGCACCTCCCGGTCACCGGTACCGCCCGCAGGATCCGGCGGGCCACGCACGCCCACGGCGCCGGGGAGTCCGGGCTCGGCAAGCTGATCGAGCTGCACGCGGTGAACGGCGCCGGGGACGTGATGATCACGGTGGCGCTGGCGTCCACCGTCTTCTTCTCCGTACCGACGGACGAGGCGCGCGGCCGGGTGGCGATGTACCTGGCGGTCACGATGGCGCCGTTCACGCTGCTGGCCCCGGTCATCGGCCCGCTGCTCGACCGCCTGCCGCACGGCCGGCGCGCCGCGATGGCCGCGGCGATGCTGACGCGGGCCGTGCTGGCGGTGCTGATGTCGGGGGCGGTGGCGACCGGCGGGCTGGAGCTGTACCCGGCGGCGCTCGGGGTGCTGGTGGCCTCGAAGTCGTACGGCGTGGTGCGCAGTGCCGTCGTACCCCGGCTGCTGCCGCCGAAGTTCCCCCTGGTGAAGGCGAACTCGCGGGTCACGCTGGCCGGTCTGCTGGCCACCGGGGCCGCTGCGCCGCTGGGGGCCGGGCTGCACCTGATCGGGCCCCAGTGGCCCTTGTACGGGGCCTGTGCCGTGTTCGTGGCGGGCACCTTCCTCGCCTTCCGGCTGCCGCACAAGGTGGACTCCGCGAAGGGGGAGCGGCGGGCCCGGCTGTCCACGCACGAGCAGCGGGCCGTGACCTCGGCGCGGGCGGTACGGGCCGCACGGCCGGAGCGGGCGGCGCGGCCCTCGCTGCGGGCCGTCAGCAAGTCGGTGCTGTGCGGGCTGTGGGCGAACGCGGCGATGCGGGGGCTGTCGGGGTTCCTGATCTTCTTCCTGGCCTTCCTGCTGCGGGAGCATCCGCTGGCGGGGCAGAGCGCGGCCGTGTCCCTGGCGCTGGTGGGCGTCTGCGCGGGGGTCGGGAACGCCTGCGGTACGGCGGTCGGGGCGTGGCTGCGGGCGCGGGCGCCGGAGGCGATCGTGGCGACGGTGCTGTCGCTGACGCTGGGGGCGGCGGTGGTGGCGGCGGTGTTCTTCAGCGCGGCGCTGATGGCGGTGCTGGGGGCTACGGCGGGGTTCTGCCAGGCGCTGGCGAAGCTGTCGCTGGACGCGATGATCCAGCGGGACGTGCCGGAGGCGGTGCGGACGTCTGCGTTCGCGCGGTCGGAGACGTTGTTGCAGATGGCGTGGGTGGTGGGGGGTGCGGTCGGGATCTCGCTGCCGTTGAACGGGGTGGTGGGGATGGGGGTGGCCGCCGGGATCGTGGCGGCCGGGACGGCGATGGCGGTACGGGGCTTCCTGGCCTCGCCGCGCCACCACCACCCGGGCAGCAGCCCTCACCCCCGGGTCGCCTGACCCCGGCCCCGGATGGCCGCGCCTCCGGCCGCGCCCGGCCACCGCTGCGCGGGGCCTTTCCCCTACCCGCCCCTTCCCGAACTGGGGCTCCGCCCCAGACCCCGCGCCTCAAACGCCGGCGGGGCTGAAGTTCGCCCCGCGCCTCGAACGCCGGCGAGGTTTGATTTGTCGCTGAGCGGCACATTCCAGCGAACCGCAGCAAAATCCAGCCCGCGCGGCGATTGAGCACACCGGGCGCGGAGCGCACGGGGCCGGGGGCAGGGGGGCGGGTCGGGGGCGATCCGGGCGGCGCGCGGAGACCCCGTGCGTTGTGGTGGCGGTGCGACCGATAGCCTTCGGCTCATGACCGCACAGCTTTTCTCGGGTAGGGGCCGCCGCAGCGTCGCGGCCCTCGGAGCCGTGTCCGCCGGGCTCCTCCTCCTGTCCGCCTGTGACAAGCCGACTCCTCTGGCGACGGTCACCGTCGGCAGTTCGTCGGTGTCCTCCGAGGCCGCCTGCCAGAAGGAGAAGGGCACGGACTCGCTGCCCGCGGAGAAGGCCCAGGAGTGCCTGAGCAGCCTCAAGGCCGCCAAGAGCATCGAGTACGCGCGCGGCGACACCCTGCGCCTCGGTGTGGAGCCGGAGGTCGTCGAGCACGGCACGAAGTGGCAGGCGCTGCTCGACGGCACGCCGATCACCGAGCCCTCCGACAACACGTACCGCAGCTTCCCCGGTGCCGACGTGTTCGCGACCGGCGGCCAGGGCGACGTGCCGCAGTCCAAGAAGCTGGCGTTCGTCCAGCTGTCGAAGGACAACAAGCCGCTCGCCGTCTGGTCCTTCACCCTCAAGCTCAAGAAGTAAGCGGAAGTCCCCAGGGCGTGCACGCGCTCGTCGTGACCGCAGTGGCGGCGGAGGCCGACTCCGTCGCCGCGGGTCTGGCCCCGGCCCCTCATCCGGACGGTCCGGTCACGCCGCCGCGCGCGCTCCCCGGCGGCTTCCTCCTCAGCCGCCACGACCTGCCCGGTCTCGCCGTCGACGTGCTCGTCGGCGGCGTGGGCCCGGCCGCGGCCGCCGCCGCTGCGGCGACCGCCCTCGCGCTGTCCGCCGCCGGGTCGGGTCCCCCGTACTCGCTGGTGGTCTCCGCCGGGATCGGGGGCGGTTTCCAGCCCGCCGCGCCGGTGGGCTCCCTCGTCGTCGCGGACGCGATCGTCGCCGCCGACTTGGGCGCGCAGACCCCGGACGGCTTCCTGACCGTGGAGCAGCTCGGTTTCGGCCGTGCCGTGCACCTGCCGCCGGCGGAGCTCGCCGCCCGCGCCGCCGAGGCCTCGGGGGCGCTGCTGGCGCCCGTACTGACCGTCTCCACGGTCACCGGCACCGCCGCCCGCGCCGCCGCGCTCGCCGCCCTGCACCCGCTGGCGGGCGCCGAGGCGATGGAGGGCTTCGGGGTGGCCGAGGCGGCCGCCGCCTACGGGCTGCCGGTGCTGGAGGTGCGCGCGGTGTCGAACGCCGTGGGTCCGCGCGACCGGTCCGCCTGGCGGATCGGCGAGGCGCTGGCCGCGCTCACGGAGGGCTTCCGCCGGCTCGTGCCCGTACTCCTCGGATCCGCCGCCGCGTACGGGTCCGCCCGCCCCGACGGAGGGAACCGCCATGACTGACGCCGCGACCAGCACCACGGGCACGACGGGTGCGACGGGTGCGACGGGTGCGACCGGCGCGGATGCGCTGCGGATCGCGTACTCGCCCTGTCCGAACGACACCTTCGTCTTCGACGCCTGGGCGCACGGCCGGGTCCCCGGCGCGCCCGCCCTGGACGTCACCTTCGCGGACATCGACGTCACGAACGCCTGGGCCGAGCGCGGGTCCGCGGACCACGACGTGCTGAAGGTCTCGTACGCCGTACTGCCCTGGGTCCTGGACGAGTACGCGCTGCTGCCCTGCGGCGGGGCGCTGGGCCGGGGCTGCGGCCCGCTGGTGCTGACCCGGGAGCCGGGCGTGGACCTGGCGGGGAGGACGGTGGCGGTGCCGAGCGAGCGGTCGACGGCGTACCTGCTGTTCCGGCTGTGGGCGGCGGACGTGCTGGAGCAGGGCGTGGGCCGGGTCGTCGTGATGCCGTTCCACGAGATCATGCCGGCGGTGCGGGACGGCCGGGTGGACGCCGGGCTGGTGATCCACGAGGCCCGGTTCACCTATCAGGACTACGGGCTGCACTGCCTGGCCGACATGGGCGCGCACTGGGAGGACACCACGGGCCTGGCGATCCCCCTCGGCGCGATCATCGCGAAGCGCTCGCTGGGCGCGGAGCGGCTGCACGCCCTGGCGGAGGCGGCGCGCGCGTCGGTGCGGATGGCCTGGGAGGACCCGGAGGCCTCGCGGCCGTACGTTCGGGCGCATGCGCAGGAGCTGGACCCGGCGGTGGCCGACCAGCACATCGGGCTGTACGTGAACGAGTTCACGGCGAACCTGGGCGAGCCCGGGTACGCGGCCGTGCGGGGGCTGCTGACGCGGGCCGCGGCGGAGGGGCTCGTACCGGCGGTGCGGCCGGAGGCGCTGGCCTTCCCTTAGCGGGGGCCGGCCTTCCCGTAGCGGGGGTGAGGGGTGCGGGAACGGAAGCGCTCCGCCACCCCTTCGGGTGACGGAGCGCGCCGACGGCTCCCGTGCGGAGTCCGGGGCTCAGACGTCGAGCTGGTCGGCCACGGCCCGCAGCAGGCCGGCGATCTTCGCGCCGTGCACCTTGTCGGGGTAGCGGCCTCGCTCGAGCATCGGCGTGATGTTCTCCAGCAGGGTGGTGAGGTCCTGGACGATCGAGGCGAGCTCGTCGGGCTTGCGGCGCTGGGCGGCCGCGACCGAGGGGGTCGGATCCAGCACGGTCACCGAAAGGGCCTGGTCACCGCGCTGCCCGGCGACGACGCCGAACTCGACGCGCTGGCCGGGCTTGAGTGCGTCGACCCCGGCGGGGAGCACGGACGAGTGGACGAAGACGTCGCCGCCGTCGTCCCGGGAGAGAAAGCCGAAGCCCTTCTCGCTGTTGAACCACTTGACCTTGCCGGTAGGCACGTCTGTTCCTCGTCCTTGTACTCGTCGGGGTCCGTTTCGCCGCAAAAACGGCTCTGGACAGCAGGAGAGCGGGTCGCGTGACCCGCCTGCCCCCAGGCTAATGCTCCAGGGCCCTGTGACAAGACGTCCCCGGGTCCTTCCTGCGGGCGGCTCAGGACAGGGAACTACCCTGGTCGGGTGACTGGTACTCCTGCTTCCGCCGCTTCCGCCGGTTCTGCTGCCGCGGCCGGCTCCGACGAGGCCCGGCCCGGCGACGGGCTGGTGCGGGCCGGCGGCATCGTGTTCATCGTCGGCGCCGTCGCGACGCTGGTGACGATGGCCCCGCTGTTCCTCGGCACGGATCCCTTCCCGCCGGTCGCGTACGCCGTGTGCATGCTGATGGGCGTCGGCTTCGCGATCTCGGGCGCGGGCGTGCTGCGGTCGGCCGCGGCGCAGCGGCGCGAGGCCCGGTCCGTCCAGGCCCGTACGGGGCGCTAGCTCCGCCAGGGCTCGTACGGGGCTCTAGGCGGGCTGGGGCGGCTGGGCCCTCGGTCAGGCCGGGCCGGTCAGACCGACGCGGTCGGCTCGGCTGCCGTGCGGTGCTCCCGGTACGCGGCCAGCCAGGCCGGGAGTTCCGTCAGGTCGGCGAGGACCACGTCGGCGCCGGCCGCGCGCAGCTCCTCCGCCGAGCAGGGGCCGGTCGGTACGGCGACCGAGACCGCCCCCGCCGTGCGGGCCCCGCGTACGTCGCCCACGTGGTCGCCGACGTACACCGAGGCGCCGTGCTCGCGGAGGGCCTCCGCCTTGGCCTCGGCCCAGAGCCAGCCGATGACGGCGTCGGGGTGCATCCCGAGGTGGTCGAGGTGCAGCTTGGCGTTCGGCTCGTGCTTGGCGGTCACGACGATGGCCCGCCCGCCGGCCGCCCGCACCGCCTCGATGGCCTCGCGGGCCCCCGGCATCGCGGGGGTGCGGTCGATGGCGTGGGAGGGGTAGAGCTCCCGGTAGCGGTCGGCCATCTCGGGGATCTGCTCCTGCGGGAACCAGTAGGCGAGTTCCTCGTCGAGCGGGGGGCCGAGGCGGGTGACGGCCTGGTCGGCGTCGATGAACGTGCCGGTGCGGGCGGAGAGCTCCAGGTAGGTGGCCCTGATGCCGGGGCGGGAGTCGATGAGCGTCATGTCGAGGTCGAAGCCGACGGTGAAGGGGGCGGGGGTCGGCTGCGGGGTCGCGCTCGGGTTCGGGTTCGGGGTGGCATCAGGGGTCATGCGGCCATTCTTGCGGACGGGGGTGGCGGGTGGGGGAACGCGGGGTGACGCTCCGCTGCGCGGGGGCTGGTTCCCCCACCCCGCCCCTTCCCGATCCCGGGGCTCCGCCCCGGACCCCGCGCCTCAAACGCCGGCGAGGCTGGGATTTGCTGCGCAAATCCAGCCCGCGCAGGGGGTCCCCCCGGACGAAGTCTGGGGGAGTTTGAGCGCACCGGGCGCGCAGCGCACGGTCCGGGGGTCCGGGGGCCTGCCCCCGGTTTCGGGAAGGGGCGGGTAGGGGAACCGGACCCGTGCACCGGGACCCGGGGTCACGGGCGGCGGGAGCGCCACGCCAGGTACAGCGCCGACGCGACCGCCGCCCCGCGGACCACCCACGGCCACAGCCCGGTGAACGCCTCGTCCGCCCGGTCCGCGGCCAACGCCTCCCCCCACCTGCCGTCCGAACGCCCCCACAGCCACACCAGTGCCCCGCCCAGCACCGCGCCCGGCAGCCCGAAGACCACCACCTTCTTCTCGGTCGGCCCCAGCACCCGCGAGGCGTACGCGACCAGCCAGCCCGCCGCGAGCAGCAGCCAGGACCCGCTGACCGCACCGCCGACCAGCACCGCCGCGGCCAGCAGCAGGAAGACGTGCGGCCGCGGCCCGCGGTCGGCGGCCGGTCCGGCGGCAGGGGGCGCCTCCGCGGCCGGTACGGACTTCAGCTGGCGGCGGCGCTCGCGCAGGGCCCGTACGACGGTCCGGGTGCGACCCACCGGTTCGGGGGGTGGAGGGGCGGAGGCGGCGGCAGGGGCCCCGGTGCCGGACGCGTCAGGCTCCCCATCCTCGCCTTCGGCGCCATCAGCGTTCTCTGCGTCCTCGGCCTCCGGCCGCGGCTTGCGCAGCATCGCCGGGATCTCGATGCCGCCCGCGAACCCGGCGGGCACCTCCGGGCCGGCGCCGAAGGGCAGGGGTTCGACCCGCCACCAGTCGGGTTCCGCTCGGCCCGAGCCGAGTTCGTCCTCGCCCGCGAGGTGCGGCGGCAGGGCAGCCGTGCTTGACGGGGGCGCGGGCGGCGGGGGCCCGTCCGACGCGGGCTTCTTGCGGAAGAAGCGGGCGGCCCGCTGCTGCGGCACGGCCGCCGCGCCCGGGGAGGCCGCCGCGCCCGGCGAACCCGAGGAACCCGGCGAGCCCGGCGCGCCCGGCGCGCCCGCGGAGCCGACCGCAGGGGCTTCGGGGCGCGGGTCCGGCACGGAAGCGGAGGCACCGCCACCGCCACCGCCACCGCCGGACACCGTCGCGACGACCTCCTCCGGGCTGCCGATGCGGGCCAGGATGCGGCGTACCGCGGCCGGGGTGTCCGGCTCGTACTTGGCTCGCTGCCGGTCGATCTCGTTGCGGAGGCCGGATACGAGCCTCATGCGGTCCCCCGACGGGACCTGCTGACGCTGTGCCAGATCACCGATCCGGCTCAGGTAGTCGTAGACCAGCTGGTCGCTCTCGATTCCCACGCCCCGGCTCCCTCCCGTACCGCCAGAGCTGACGTTAGCGCCTGCCCCGCGGGGACAGGGGCTAACGTTGGCCGGATCGACCAGGAGGCGAACGTGTCCGAAGGAAGCAGCCCGACCGCCGCCGCGGTGTCCGACGGCGCCGCGGCGCCCGTCGCCGCACCCCGTTCCCTCGCGGAGGCCCTGCGCGCCCGCGACGACGCCTCGCTCGCGGGCCTGCTGCGCGCCCGCGCCGATCTGCTGGGGCCCGTACCGGGGGACCTGACCCAGCTGGCCACCCGGGCCGGGACCCGCGCCTCCGTGGTGCGCGCCCTCGAACGCCTCGACCGGTTCGCGCTCCAGACCGCGGAGGCGCTGGCGGTGGCTCCGGACCCGTGCCCGTACGGGGTCCTCGAAACGCTGATGACGGGCGACGAGCCGGAGGAGGGAGGGGGATGGGCCTTCTCCACGGGCCCCGGCCCCGGATACGCGCCCGACCCCGCCTCCCCCGCCGCCGTCCGCCGCGCCCTGCCCGCCGCCGTCGCCCTGCTGCGCGAGCAGGCGCTGCTGTGGGGCGACGACCAGCGGATGCGGCTGGTGCGCACGGCCCGCGAGCTGCTCGCGCCGGCCGCCTCCCGGCCCTCGCCCACCGGTCTCGGCCCGACCGTCGCCGAGGCCACCGCCGGGATGTCCCCCGGCCGCGTGCAGGAGATCGTCGCCTCGGCGGGGCTGCCCGCCACCCACGACCCGGTGTCGGCCGTCACCGCGCTGACCTCGCTGTTCACCGACCGGACCCGGATGGCGGCCCTGCTGGACGAGGCCCCGGCGGAGGCGCACGTGCTGCTGGGTCGGCTGGTGTGGGGGCCGCCGTACGGGGAGGTGACCGCCGATCCGGCGCCGCCGGTGCGCTGGCTGCGCGACCGCGGGCTGCTGCTGCCGGTGTCGGCGCGGACGGTCGTCCTGCCCCGCGAGGTGGCGCTGTACCTGCGCGGCGGGCGCGCCCACCGCACGCCCGAGCCGGTGGCCCCGCCCGTACCGGCCGCGCGCGAGCACCGTCCACAGCTTGTGGACGGCAATGCGGCCGGGCAGGCCCTGGCGGCCGTCGCCACGGTCGCCGAGCTGCTGTCCTCCTGGGAGCACGCCGGGCCGCTCGTCCTGCGCGCGGGCGGGCTGAGCGTCCGCGACCTCAAGCGGACCGCCGCGGCCCTCGACCTGACCGAGCAGACCACGGCCTTCTGGATCGAGCTCGCCTACGCGGCCGGGCTGCTGGCCAGCGACGGCGAGGCGGACGAGCGGTACGCGCCCACGCCCGCCTACGACGACTGGCTGGAGCTGCCCCCGGCCGAGCGCTGGTCGGTGCTGGCCGCCGCCTGGCTGCCCGCCACCCGCACCCCCGCCCTCGTCGGCGAACAGGACGCCAAGGGCCGCACCCTGGCCGCCCTCGGCCCGGACCTGGACCGCTCGCCGGCCCCCGAGGTCCGCCGCCGGGTGCTCGGCCTGCTGGCCGCCCTCCCGGAGGGCGGCGCGCCCGACGCGGACGCCGTGCTGACCCGGCTGGCCTGGGAGCGGCCGGTGCGCGGGGCGGGCGACCTGCGGGCCCGGCTGGCCCGGTGGACCCTGGACGAGGCCGAGCTGCTGGGCGTCACCGGGCGCGGCGCGCTGTCCTCGTACGGGCGCGCGCTGTACGACGTACCGCCCGCGGGGCACGACGCCCGCCCGGGCGGGGACGCGCAGCCGGACGGGGGCCCGCACCCGCAGGACCCGCACCACCACCCGCACCCCGGGCTGCGCCCCCACCCCGCCGCCGCGGCCCTGCTGGCCCCGCTGCTCCCCGAGCCCGTGGACCACGTCCTGCTCCAGGCCGACCTGACGGCCGTGGCCCCGGGTCCGCTGGAGCGGCACCTCGCCGACACGCTGGCCGTGCTGGCCGACGTGGAGTCGAAGGGCGGCGCGACGGTCTACCGCTTCACCCCCGGCTCCGTACGGCGGGCGCTGGACGCCGGGCGGACGGCCGCCGACCTGAAGGAGTTCCTGGCGGCGCACAGCCGTACGCCGGTCCCGCAGCCCCTCGCGTACCTGGTGGACGACGTGGCCCGGCGCCACGGGCACCTGCGGGTCGGGGCGGCCTCCTCGTACGTGCGCTGCGACGACGACTCGGTGCTCGGCGAGATCCTCGCCGACAAGCGGTCGGCGGGCCTGGGGCTGCGCCGCCTGGCCCCGACCGTCCTGGCCTCCACCGCCGAACCGACCTCCCTGCTCGACGGGTTGAGGTCCCTCGGCTTCGCCCCGGCCGCCGAGTCCGCCACCGGCGACGTGCTCGTCGCCCGCGCCGCCGCGCACCGCACCCCGCCGCGCACTCCGCCCGTGCCCGTCCCGGACGGCCCGCCGCTCCCGGACGCCACCCTGCTGTCCGCGGCGGTACGGGCCATCCGCGCCGGAGACCTCGCGGCGACCGCCGTCCGCAAGGAGCCGGCGGCCTCCGCTCCCGGTGCGGCGCCGCTCGCGCCGGGCGAACTCCCGCGCACCAGCTCCGCGGAGACCCTGGCCACCGTGCAGGCGGCGGCCCTGACGGGCTCGGCGGTGTGGATCGGCTACGTGAACGCCGACGGGGCGGCCAGCCAGCGCGTCATCGCCCCGGTCAGGGTCGAGGGCGGGTTCGTCACGGGCTACGACCACACCGCCGACGAGGTCCGCACGTACCCGCTCCACCGGATCACGGGCGTGGCCGAACTGGCCGAGGACCAGGTGTAGCGGCGCCCACCGGGCCGGGGGCCGTACCGCACCCCGGCCCGCCCCGTAAAACCGCTGGCAGCGGCCACCCCGCAGCGCGCACCCTTTCCCCATGCCCGAGCCGACCCGCGAACAGCCCCTGCCGCACCGCCAGATCAGGGCCCTGCACACGGAGACCACCGTCACCGTCTACCAGGCCTACGCCCCGCGCCTGGGCCTGCCCGCCGCCCGCGACGGCCGCTTCCCGGCCGCGTGGAAGCGGGAGCGGATGACGTGGATCAAGCCCTCGTTCCTGTGGATGATGTACCGCTGCGGCTGGGGCGCGAAGACCGACCAGGAGACCGTGCTCGCCGTCGAGATCACCCGCGCGGGCTTCGAGCGGGCCCTCGCCGGGTCCTGGCTCTCCCACCACGACCCGCGCGTGCACGCCGACAAGCAGGCCTGGAAGGACGGGCTGGCCGGCCGCGAGGCCCGCGTCCAGTGGGACCCCGAGCGGGACCTGCACCTGCGCCCGCTGCCCCACCGCTCCCTCCAGCTCGGCCTGTCCGGCTCCCTGTCCCGCGCCTACGCCGACGACTGGACGGTCTCGATCCGCGACGTCACCCCGCTGGCGCACGGGGTCCGCGCCCTGGTCCGCTCCGGCGACACGGCGGCCGCCCGCGCGCTCCTGCCCCGCGAGAGCCCGTACCCGCTCCCCGAGGGCCTGCCCGCCCACCTGCGCTGACGCCGCCCGGCGGGCCCGTACCGAAAGCAGCTGCGCTGACCCGCCCCGCAGCGCGGGCCGTACGGCACACTGGAGGTTTGGCCGTGCGCACCCGGACGGCCGCCGCCCCCCTGCCGGAAACCCGGGAAGGACGCACGCCAGGTGAACGGTCCGCTCATCGTCCAGAGTGACAAGACGCTGCTCCTCGAAGTCGACCACGAACTCGCCGACGCCTGCCGCCGGGCCATCGCGCCCTTCGCGGAGCTGGAGCGGGCGCCCGAGCACATCCACACCTACCGGGTGACCCCGCTGGGTCTGTGGAACGCGCGCGCGGCCGGGCACGACGCCGAGCAGGTCGTGGACGCCCTCGTGGAGTACTCGCGCTACCCGGTGCCGCACGCCCTGCTGGTGGACGTGGCCGAGACCATGGCCCGGTACGGGCGGCTGACCCTGTCGAAGCACCCCGTGCACGGGCTGGTGCTGACCAGCACCGACCGGCCGGTGCTGGAGGAGATCCTGCGCTCGAAGCGCATCACCCCGCTGGTGGGGGCGCGGATCGACGCGGACACGGTCGCGGTGCACCCCTCGGAGCGGGGGCAGATCAAGCAGACCCTGCTGAAGCTGGGCTGGCCCGCCGAGGACCTCGCCGGGTACGTCGACGGGGAGGCGCACCCGATCGACCTGGCCGAGGACGGCTGGGCGCTGCGCCCGTACCAGCGGCAGGCCGTGGAGGGGTTCTGGCACGGCGGCTCGGGTGTGGTGGTGCTGCCCTGCGGCGCCGGGAAGACCCTGGTCGGCGCGGGTGCGATGGCCGAGGCGAAGGCGACCACGCTGATCCTGGTGACGAACACCGTGTCGGCGCGCCAGTGGAAGCACGAGCTGGTGAAGCGGACCACGCTGACCGAGGACGAGATCGGCGAGTACAGCGGTACGCGCAAGGAGATCCGGCCGGTCACGATCGCCACGTACCAGGTGCTGACGACGAAGCGGAAGGGCATCTACCCGCACCTGGAGCTCTTCGACTCCCGTGACTGGGGCCTGGTCGTCTACGACGAGGTGCACCTGCTGCCGGCGCCGGTGTTCAAGTTCACCGCCGACCTCCAGGCGCGGCGGCGGCTGGGGCTGACGGCGACGCTGGTGCGCGAGGACGGCCGGGAGTCGGACGTGTTCTCGCTGATCGGCCCGAAGCGGTTCGACGCCCCGTGGAAGGAGATCGAGGCGCAGGGCTACATCGCGCCCGCCGACTGCGTGGAGGTCAGGGTGAACCTGACCGAGAGCGAGCGGCTCGCCTACGCGACGGCCGAGACGGAGGAGAAGTACCGCTTCTGCGCGACGACGGCCAGCAAGCGGAAGGTGACCGAGGCGCTGGTGAAGAAGCACCGGGGCGAGCAGACCCTGGTGATCGGCCAGTACATCGACCAGCTGGACGAGCTGGGTGCGCACCTGGACGCCCCGGTGATCAAGGGCGAGACGTCCAACGCGCAGCGGGAGAAGCTGTTCGACGCCTTCCGCGAGGGCGAGATCAGCGTGCTGGTGGTGTCGAAGGTCGCGAACTTCTCCATCGACCTGCCGGAGGCCACGGTGGCCATCCAGGTCTCGGGGACCTTCGGGTCCCGCCAGGAGGAGGCGCAGCGGCTGGGCCGGGTGCTGCGGCCGAAGGCGGACGGGCACGAGGCCCGGTTCTACTCGGTGGTGGCGCGGGACACGATCGACCAGGACTTCGCGGCGCACCGGCAGCGGTTCCTGGCCGAGCAGGGGTACGCGTACCGGATCCTGGACGCCGACGAGCTGCTGGCCGGCGGCTGACCGGCCGGACCGGACAGGGGGCGCGGGTGGCGGCCGCCGTCAGCGGCGGACCACGCCCGCGTCCTCGGCGTACTCGCCGAGCACGACCACGCTGACGGCGGTGGCCGCGAAGACCTTGAAGGCGCGCAGCAGGCTGCCGACGCGGTGCGGGGGGTGGGTGTCGGAGGTGGCGGTGGCGCCGCTCGGGCGGGCGCCCTGCAGGGGGGTGAAGGTTGCGGTGCTCATGTATCCATGGTGCGCCGCCGGCGGCCCCGGCACATCGGCCCGCGGGCGGAACCGCGGGGCGCGCGGGGTCCTCCTCACGTCGCACGGCATCCCCCGCAGGGCTACCCGGGGTCTCATACCTCCGGTCGTTCACCCCTACGGGTGCGGGCGCCCGGCCCGGTTCCCCGGCCCGTAATCCGTTCGCCTCCGCCCCGCCCGCTGACTACAATCTCCGCTCTTGCCGCCTCCCGCCTCCGCGCCGGGGAGAGCCGCCGCCCGGACGGAAACCGGCCGGCTCACGTCACCGCCCGATCCCGAGGACTGATCCAGAGAGCTGGAGGCAGCACCGTGCCCGCGCACGCCCCCGAACACCAGCAGGACACCGCCCGTACGCCCGCCGAGCCCGCCGGACCGGCGGGGGCGTCAGACCCCGCCGACCCGCTCGGCCGCGAGCGCGCGCACCTGGCGGCCTCCCGGTCCGCGCTGCGCGCGATGCGCGAGGACGTCGAGTCCCTCGACATCCGCGACGTGACGGCGAACTGGGTCAACGCGATCGTGCTCCAGGCCCAGATCGACGACCGCATCAAGGCGCTGGCCGACCTCGCGCACACCCCGCTGTTCTTCGGCCGCCTCGACTACCTGCACGCGCCGGGCGCGGACCGGGCGGAGGGCGCCGGGGGCGAGCAGTTCTACATCGGCCGCCGGCACGTGCACGACGGCGAGGGCGACCCGATGGTGATCGACTGGCGGGCGCCGGTCTCGCAGCCGTTCTACCGGGCCTCCAAGCAGGACCCGCAGGACGTCGGGCTGCGCCGCCGCTTCGGCTACACGGGCGGGGAGCTGACGGCGTACGAGGACGAGCACCTGTCGGACCCGGCCGAGGCCGCGGGCGTGAGCAAGCTGCTCCAGCAGGAGATCGAGCGGCCGCGCGTGGGCCCCATGCGGGACATCGTGGCGACGATCCAGCCGGAGCAGGACGAGATCGTGCGGTCCGGGCTGTCGGGCTCGGTGTGCGTGCAGGGGGGTCCGGGGACCGGGAAGACGGCCGTGGGCCTGCACCGGGTGGCCTACCTGCTGTACGCGCACCGGGACCGGCTGGCCCGTACCGGCACCCTGGTCATCGGGCCGAACCGGTCCTTCCTCCACTACATCGAGCAGGTGCTGCCGGCCCTGGGCGAGCTGGAGGTCAAGCAGGCCACGGTCGGCGACCTGGTGGCCCGCCCCGGCGTGGAGGTCCGCGCCGAGGACCCGGCGGCGACGGCCGTGGTCAAGGGCGACGCGCGGATGGCGGAGGTGCTGCGGCGGGCGGTGCGCGGGCACGTCACCATGCCGTCCGAGCCGCTGATGGTGGTCCGCGGCTCGCGGCGCTGGCGGGTGCCGGCGTACGAGCTGGAGGAGATCGTCACCGAGCTCCTCGGGCGCGACATGCGGTACGGGGCGGCCCTGGCCGCGCTGCCGCAGCGGATCGCGCACGCGGTGCTCGTACGGATGGAGCAGGCGGGCGAGGCCCCGGACGACCGGGTGCAGGACCAGGTGGCGCGCAACGCGGCCGTCAAGGCGGCGGTGAAGCAGGTGTGGCCGGTGGTGGACCCGGCGAAGCTGGTGCTGCGGCTGCTGGCGGACGCGGAGTTCCTGGCCGTACACGCGGAGGGGGTCCTCACGGAGGACGAGCAGAAGCTCCTGCTGTGGCCCAGGCCCTTCCGCAGCGTGAAGTCCGCGAAGTGGTCCCCGGCCGACCTGGTCCTGATCGACGAGGCCGCGGACCTGGTCGAGCGCACCCATTCGCTCGGGCACGTGGTCCTCGACGAGGCCCAGGACCTCTCCCCCATGCAGTACCGGGCCGTCGGCCGCCGCTGCACGACCGGCTCGGCGACCGTCCTGGGCGACCTGGCCCAGGGCACCACGCCGTGGGCCACCCGCAGCTGGTCCGAGGCCCTCGCGCACCTGGGCAAGCCGGAGGCGGTACTGGAGGAGCTGACGGCGGGCTTCCGCGTGCCGCGCGAGGTCATCGCGTACGCGTCCCGGCTGCTCCCGGAGATCTCCCCCGGGCTCGCCCCGGTCTCCTCGGTCCGCGAGAACCCCGGCTCACTGGTCGTACGGCGGGTCGGGCACGACGGGGAGGACCCGGCAGCGACCGGAGCGGAGGGGAGCGGCGGTGCGGGACCGGAGGGCACCGGACCGCAGGCCCTGGTCCCCGCCGTGGTCGAGGCCTGCCGCGAGGCCCTGCGGCACGAGGGCTCGGTCGGCCTGATCGCCGCCGACGCCCGCCTGCCGCTGCTGGCGGAGGCCCTGACCGCGGCCGGGCTGCCGTACCTGGCCCCCGGCGAGGAGACCACGGCCGAGTCCCGCCTCACCCTGGTCGCGGCCTCCCTGGCGAAGGGCCTGGAGTACGACTACGTGGTCCTGGACGAACCGGCCGCCGTCGTGGACGGCGAACCCGACGAGCGCACGGGCCTGCGCCGCCTGTACGTCTGCCTCACCCGCGCCGTCTCGGGCCTCACGGCCCTCCACCACGCCCCGCTCCCTGCGGCCCTGGCCGCCGCGGACGGCGGCGCGGCGGCCTGAGCGGCGGGGCGGGGCGGCTGCGCCTCACCCGCACGGCGGCGTCAGCCGTCGAGGGCCCGGCGCCAGTCCTCGACCGCGGCCGGGGAGACCGGGGCGTCCCAGCCGTCGGGGCGGGCCGCGCCGCCGATGTGGAAGGCGTCGATGCCCGCGGCGAGCAGTTCCGGCACGTGGGTCAGCTGGAGTCCGCCGCCGACCAGGATCTGCGGCTCGTACCCCGGCTCGCCCCGCCGGGCGGCCTCCGCGACCAGGACCGGGAGGCCGTCCTGGACGCCGGAGGCGGAGCCCGCCGTGAGGTAGGTGTCGAGGCCGGGGAGGTCGGCGAGGGCCTTGCGGAGCTGGTCGCGGTCGGCGGCGCGGTCGATGGCCCGGTGGAAGGTCCAGCGGCAGCCGTGGAGCTCGGCGGCGAGGGTCTCCACGGCCTGGAGGTCGGGCGTGCCGTCCGGGAGCAGGAAGCCGAGTACGAACTCCTCCGCGCCCTCCGCGCGCAGCCCGCGGGCCGCCTCGACCAGGGCGTCGAGGTCCGCGCGGCCGCCGGCGGCGAAGCCGTCGGACAGCCGGAGCATCACGCGCAGCGGGATGTCGACGGCGGCGCGGATCGCGGCGAAGGTCTCGCGCGGCGGGGTCAGTCCGTCCGCGGCCATGTCGGTGACCAGTTCCAGACGGTCCGCTCCACCGGCCTGGGCGGCGGTCGCGTCCTCGGCGCTGAGGGCGATCACCTCCAGGACCGCACGGCCTGCACGGCTGCTCATAGGGCCTCATTCCTTCGGGAAGACGGATATACACACGCAAGCTCAGAAAGCTGACGATATGGAGAATAGGTCTAGTCCAATTACAGGGTACGGGCGCCGAGCCGCGTTCCACCAGCACATTCACGCCACCGCCACCCCTCCCACACCGTCACCTCCCCCGCCCGGACGACAATGGCCGCATGGCTACCGACACCGCCCGGACCGCACCAGAACTCGCGGATCGGCTCGTACAACGCTGGCACGAGACCGTCCGCGCCGCCCGCGGAGCGGCCGCGGCCGCAGACCGGCCCGCTGACGCATCCGCCGCGCCGGCCGCCACCCCCGCAGCCGACGCAGCCACCGCCGTCGACCCCGCGCCCTACGCGGCCCGCCTGCTGACCGCCTGGGCCGAACCGCAGCGCCGGTACCACACCACCGCCCACCTGGCCGCCGTCCTGGACCACGTCGACGCGCTCGCCGCCCACGCCGAGGACCCCGAGGCCGTCCGCCTCGCCGCCTGGTTCCACGACGCCGTCTACCGGCCCGACCGCTCCGAGAACGAGGAGCGCAGCGCCGCCCTCGCCGAGCGGGCCCTGCCCGAGCTCGGCCTGCCCGCGGCCCGTACCGCCGAGGTCGCCCGCCTGGTCCGGCTCACCGTCACCCACGACCCCGCGCCCGGGGACACCAACGGCGAGGTGCTGTGCGACGCCGACCTCGCGGTGCTCGCCGGGGACCCCGACTCCTACGCCGCGTACGTCGCCGCCGTCCGCGAGGAGTACTCCTTCGTGCCCGAGGACGCCTTCCGGGAGGGCCGCGCGGCCGTCCTGCGCCAGCTCCTCGACCTCCCCCGGCTCTTCCGCACCCCGTACGGCACCGCGCACTGGGAGCCCGTGGCCCGCCGCAACCTCGCCGCGGAACTGGCCACGCTGACGTAGCCCCTCCCCCGGAACCGGCTCCGGAACCGTGAACGCCGTGTGACGCCCCGCACGGCGGGGGAATGGACCGGACTTGCTCGGGGTTGATCCAGTTCATGCCCGCAGCGACCGAACGCCCCCGTATGCCCGTGGCCGTCTACATCCTCGGCCTGTCCGTCTTCGCCCTCGGCACCAGCGAGTTCATGCTGTCCGGGCTGCTCCCGCCGATCGCACGGGACATGGACGTCACCATCCCGCAGGCCGGACTGCTCATATCCGCGTTCGCGATCGGCATGGTCGTCGGCGCCCCGCTGCTGGCCGTGGCCACCCTGCGGCTGCCCCGCCGCACCACCCTGGTCTCCCTGATCACCCTCTTCGGCCTCGGGCAGGTCGCGGGCGCCCTCGCCCCCTCGTACGAGCTCCTCTTCGCCTCCCGGGTGCTCAGCGCGCTCGCCTGCGCCGGGTTCTGGTCGGTGGGCGCGGCCGTGGCCATCGCGATGGTCCCGCAGAACGCCCGGGCCCGCGCCATGGCCGTGATGATCGGCGGGCTGTCCATCGCGAACGTGCTCGGCGTGCCGGCCGGGGCCTTCCTCGGCGAGTACTGGGGCTGGCGCTCCGCCTTCTGGGCCGTGGCCGCCGCCTCCGCGGTCGCCCTCGCCGGGATCCTGCTGCGCATCCCGCACATCCCGCTGCCCGAGCAGAAGCCGACGCTCCGGCGCGAGCTGCGGATCTACCGGGACCGGCAGGTGTGGCTGTCCGTGGCCGTGACCGCGCTCGCCGCGGGCGGGGTCTTCTGCGCCTTCAGCTACCTGGCGCCGCTGCTGACGGACGTCGCCGGGCTGGACTCCGGCTGGGTGCCGTGGGTGCTGGGGCTCTTCGGGCTGGGCGCACTGATCGGTACGGCCGTCGGGGGCCGGTACGCCGACGCGAACCTCTTCCGCGTCACCATCGGCGGAACGGTCCTCTCCACCGCCTTCCTGGCCGCCCTGGCCCTCCTCGGCGGCCTGGCCGCGGCCGCCGTCGCCCTGGCCTTCCTGCTCGGCGTCTCGGCCTTCTTCACGGCCCCCGCGCTGAACGCCCGCATGTTCAACGTCGCGGGCGCGGCCCCCACGCTGGCCGGTGCGACCACGACCGCGGCCTTCAACCTGGGCAACACGGGTGGGCCGTGGCTGGGCGGCACGGTGATCGACGCCGGGCTCGGCTATCCGGCGGCCGCCTGGGCCGGGGCGGCCATGACCCTGGCGGCGGCGGCCCTGGCCGTCGTCTCCCTGCGCCTGTCGCACCGCACCCCGCCACCCCCGACCCGCATCGTGGCCACCCACCCCGCGGCCCCGGCCCGGCCAACCACCACCCCGGTCGCGTAGCCGCCGGGTCCGCTGCGCGGGCCCTTCCCCTACCCGCCCCTTCCCGAAACCGGGGGCAGGCCCCCGGACCCCCATACCGTGCGCTCCGCGCCCGGTGCGCTCAAACGCCGCGCAGGCTGGATACCTCCAGCCCCGCCGGCGTTTGAGGCGCGGGGTCTGGGGCGGAGCCCCAGTTCGGGAAGGAGGGGGTCCCCCCGGACGGAGTCTGGGGGAGGGTAGGGGAACAGGCCCCGCGCAGCGGGACCCGGGGTCAGGGGGCGGGGCGGCCCTTGGGGCGGCGGAGGCCCGCGGCGGTCAGGCGGCGGACCAGCTCCTTGCTCCCGACCTCAACCGCCCCCGCAGCAACGGCAGCCGCATAGTGCTCAGACGGCACGTCGTAGTGATCCCCGTCAAACGCCCGCTCCGGCGCCCCGATCACCACCGCAAACGCGTGCAGCTCCTCGTACGACACGTCACTGACCAGGTGCGACCACATCCGCCCGTGCCCCGGCCAGGTAGGCGGATCGATGTAGACCGTCACGCGCCCAGGTCCCGCCCGCCGCCGCCGAAGACGGCGGACAGCGTCCCGACCGACGCCACCTTCACCCCGGCCTTCCCGCACACCCAGTGCGGATCCGGCCCGAGCTCCGGCTCGACGTCCAGCGCGTGCGGCTCCCCGTGCCCGCAGACCGGGCACAGCGGCCAGCGCCCGTACTTCTCCAGCAGCGCGTCCTGGACGTCCTGGGCGACCAGCCCGGCCAGGTAGTCGACCCCCTCCGGCCACTGCTCCACCCACCACCGCCGGTGCACGACGGAGTCCTCGACGAGCGAGACGACGTCGGCGTCGGCGACCCGCCCCGCGACGAGATCGGCGAGGACGAGGGCACGGGCGGCGTGGAGCGCCGTCTCCAGCGGGGTCGAGTGGTCCATGGGCCCATTGTGGCCCCGGAGGCGTCCAGGGACGAAGGGCCTCGTCCTCCACTCCCTAAGACACGTTTTTGTCATGCCTTACGCCGTCTTGAACTGGATCACTGCTGAAAATACCTTTCAGGTGTGAGCACGCCACGGAAGAAAACCTTCACCGAGGCCCCGTCCCGGCCGCCGGCCCCGACCGCAGCCGCCCCCGCCGCCCTCCGCGCCCGCATCCGCGGCCTCGCCCCCTCCATGACCCGCTCCATGCAGGCCGTGGCCGAAGCCGTCGCCGCCGACCCCGCCGGCTGCGCGGCCCTCACCGTCACCGCCCTCGCGGAGCGCACCGGCACCAGCGAGGCCACCGTCGTCCGCACCGCCCGCACCCTCGGCTACCCCGGCTACAAGGAGCTCCGCCTCGCCCTCGCCGGGCTCGCGGCCCAGCAGGAGTCCGGCGCCGCCCCCGCCGTCACCGCCGACATCACCGTCGAGGACCCCCTCGCCGACGTGGTCGCCAAACTCGCCGCCGACGAGCGCCAGACCCTCGCCGACACCGCCGCCGCCCTGGACCTCACCGCCCTCGCGGGCGCCGTCGCCGCCCTCGCCGCCGCCCGCCGCATCGACATATACGGGGTCGGCGCCAGCGCCCTCGTCGCCCAGGACCTCGCCCAGAAGCTGCTGCGCATCGGCCTGATCGCCCACGCCCACGGCGACGCCCACCTGGCCATGACCAACGCCGTCCAGCTCCGCCCCGGGGACGCCGCCGTCGCCGTCACCCACTCCGGCACCACCGGCGACGTGGTCGACCCCCTCCGCACGGCCTTCGGACGCGGCGCGACCACCATCGCGATCACCGGCCGCCCCGAGGCCCCCGTCACCCGCTGCGCCGACCTGGTCCTGACCACCTCCACCGCCCGCGAGAGCGAGCTGCGCCCGGCGGCCATGTCCAGCCGTACGAGCCAACTGCTCGTCGTGGACTGCCTGTTCGTCGGGGTGGCCCAGCAGACGTACGAGACCGCGGCCCCCGCCCTCGCCGCCTCCTACGAAGCCCTCGCCCCCCGCCACCGCACCCCCTGACCCCGCCCCGCCCGCCCGCACCACCGACTGGAGACCGCACCCGTGAACACCCCCCTGTACACCGAACTCCGCGCCCAGCTCGACGCCCTCACCACCGAGGCCTTCCGCCCCGAACTCGCCGACATCGACCGGCGGTCCACCCTCGACATCGTCCGCACCATGAACGCCGAGGACGCCACCGTCCCCGCCGCCGTCGCCGCACAGCTCCCGCAGATCGCCGCCGCCGTCGACGCCGTCGCCGCCCGCATGGCCCGCGGCGGCCGCCTCGTCTACATGGGCGCCGGGACCGCCGGCCGGATGGGCGTGCTCGACGCCAGCGAGTGCCCGCCCACCTTCAACACCGACCCCGCCCAGGTCGTGGGCCTGATCGCGGGCGGCCCCTCCGCGATGGTGACGGCCGTCGAGGGCGCCGAGGACTCCCCCGAGCTGGCCGCCCTCGACCTGGCGGCCCTCCACGTCGGCCCGGACGACACCGTGGTCGGCATCTCCGCCTCCGGCCGCACCCCGTACGCCGTGGGGGCCGTGGAGTACGCCCGCAGCCTCGGAGCGCTCACGGTCGGGCTGTCCTGCAACGCCGGCAGCGCCCTGGCCGCCGCGGCCGAGCACGGCATCGAGGTGGTCGTCGGCCCCGAGTTCCTGACCGGCTCCACCCGCCTGAAGGCCGGTACGGCGCAGAAGCTCGTCCTCAACCTGCTCTCGACGGTCACGATGATCCGCCTCGGCAAGACCTACGGGAACCTGATGGTCGACCTGCGCGCCTCCAACGAGAAGCTGCGCGCCCGCTCCCGCCGGATCGTCGCCCAGGCCACCGGCGCCCCAGACGAGGAGATCGAGGCCGCACTCGCCGCCAGCGGCGGCGAGGTCAAGCAGGCGATCCTCGTCATCCTCGGCGCGGTCGACGCCCCCACCGCCGCCCGCCTGCTGGACGCCTCCGCGGGCCGCCTCCGCGAGGCCCTGGCCGCGGCGGCCGCAGACGCCCGCTGAGCCCGCACCTCCCCCGAGCACCCCGCACTGCCCGCACCCCCCGAAGCAAGGCACCCACCATGGCCGATGACAAGAACCGCGCCACCGCCGCCGCGATCCTTCCGCTGGTCGGCGGCCCCGACAACATCACCTCGATCGCCCACTGCATGACCCGCCTGCGGATCGGCCTGCGCGACCGCAGCCTGGTCCAGGAGGAGGCCCTGAAGGCCGTCCCCGCGGTCATGGGCGTGGTCGAGGACGACACGTACCAGATCGTCCTGGGCCCCGGCACGGTGGCCCGGGTCACTCCCGAGTTCGAGGCCCTCGTCGCCCAGGGCCGCACGCCGACGGACAGCCCGGCCCCAGCCCCCGGAAACCCGACGACGGCCGACGAACTCGCCGCCCAGGGAGCCGCCCTGAAAGCAGCTCAGAAGGCGAAGAACTCCACCCCCTTCAAACTGCTCCTCCGCCGGATCGCGAACATCTTCGTCCCGCTGATCCCCGCCCTCATCGGCTGCGGCATCATCGCTGGCCTCAACGGGCTCCTGACGAACCTGGGTTGGGCCCCGGCCCTGGTCCCCGCCCTGGCCGCGATGGCCTCGGGCTTCATGTCCCTGATCGCGGTCTTCGTCGGCTACAACACCGCGAAGGAGTTCGGCGGCACCCCGATCCTCGGCGGCGCGGTCGCCGCGATCATCGTCTTCCCGGGCGTCGCGAAGATCACCGCTTTCGGCCTGACCCTCTCCCCCGGCCAGGGCGGCGTCCTCGGCGCGCTCGGCGCGGCCGTCCTCGCCGTGTACGTGGAGAAGTGGTGCCGCCGCTGGGTGCCGGAGTCCCTGGACGTCCTGGTCACCCCGACCCTCACGGTCCTGATCTCCGGCCTGGTCACCATCTTCGGCCTGATGTTCGTCGCGGGCGAGGTCTCCCAGGCCATCGGCACCGGCGCCGACTGGCTCCTCACCCACGGCGGCGCCCTCGCCGGCCTGGTCCTCGGCGGCCTCTTCCTCCCGCTGGTCATGCTCGGCCTGCACCAGGCCCTGATCCCCATCCACACCACCCTGATCGAGCAGCAGGGATACACCGTCCTGCTGCCGATCCTCGCGATGGCGGGCGCCGGCCAGGTCGGCGCGGCGATCGCGGTCTACTTCCGCCTCCCCCGCAACGGCTCGATCCGCAGCACCATCAAGTCCGCCCTCCCGGCCGGCTTCCTGGGCGTAGGCGAACCCCTCATCTACGGGGTCTCCCTCCCCCTCGGCCGCCCCTTCATCACCGCCTGCGTCGGCGGCGCGGCCGGCGGCGCCTTCGTCGGACTCTTCAACCAGCTCGGCCTGTCCTTCGGCTCCACCGCCATCGGCCCCTCGGGCTGGGCCCTCTTCCCCCTCCTCGACGGCGACCACGGCATGCTCGCCACCATCGCCGTCTACGCGGCGGGCCTGGGCGTCGGCTACCTCGTCGGCTTCCTCGCCACGTACTTCTTCGGCTTCACGAAGGAGATGCTGGCCGAGTTCGACACGGGCGAAGAGGACCCCGCGCCCACCCCGCCCCCGACACCGGACCGTGAACCCGCCCTGACCTGACCCCTCCGGCCCCACCGAACCACCCCGCGCCGCGCCGTACACCTCACGGCGCGGCCGGTGTCCGTCCACGGGTCCCGGTCAGAGGGCACTGCTCACACAGCCTCCCCCGCCGACGACTCCCCCGTCAGCTTGGCCAGCCTGTCCGCCACCGCTTGCGGATCGACAGGGCCGTTCACCCGCTCGCAGTCGGCGAGCAACTCGTCCAGCGCGTCCCGCTCAAGCTGTCGGTGCGCGGCGCGTTCCAGATACGCGGAAACGCCACGCGGCCCGACCCGCTCGCGAATGGCCTGGAGCGTGCCCGCCGTCAGCGTGACGGAGATACCGCTGCTCGGCCCCTCACCGGGTACCGGGGCTTCATCGGCCTCACCCATGCCGGCACCACGCCTCTCGGACGCCTCCGGAAAGCCGGCTCACGCCTGAGACCGCTCGTGCAGTACGGCGGCCAGCCGCATGGCCGTGTCGAGGTTGCAGCGGCCCAGGTCGATCAGCGGCAGCCCGTACGCCCCGGCGGCCGACACCTGGTCCATCCCGAGGGACGGCAGCACGACCCCGACCCCGTCCAGCGCCTCCCTCAACTGCGTGATCGCCTCCTGAACCGCCTGAAACCGCTCGTGCGCCTGGAGCACCATGGGGGCGCCGCCTTTCCACTCTGCCGACTCTGAGTATTCGACTTCTGTACACAGCGTGGCGACGGCGTCGCTAGCCTTTCAAGGACGGCAGCCGAACAACGGCACCTGTTGCCGAGGGAGTTCTCATGGCAGCGAAGAACCTCGACCCGTCCTCCTCACCACGGGCGCTGCTCGGCGCGGAGCTGCGCGTGGCACGGGAACGGGCGGGCAAGAGCCAGGCCGAACTGGGCGAACCGCTCTTCGTCAGCGGCTCGTTCATCGGCCAACTGGAGGCGGGTACGCGGCGGATGCACGTGGACTTCGCCCGGCAGATCGACGAACTGCTCGGCACGAACGGCTTCTTCGAGCGGAACTGCGGGGCAGCGGCGAAGTCGAAGTATCCGGACCACTTCGCGGAGGCGGCGGAGGCGGAGACCGAGGCGACGACGATTCGGGAGTACGCCCCCCTGATCGTTCCGGGCCTGCTCCAGACCGAGGCCTATGCACGCGCCATCTTCCGCGCCTATCAGCCGACGGCAACGGAAGACGTCATCGAGGAGCTGGTGACGAACCGGCTGGAGCGGGCCGCCCTTCTGCGGGACCCAACACTGCCCATGTTGTGGTGCGTTCTAGACGAGGCCGTAGTACGCCGCGTGGTCGGTGGGCGCCCCGCCATGGCGGAGGCTTTGAGGCACATCGCGAAGCTGATCCGTGCGCACCGGATCATCGTGCAGGTGCTCCCGTTCGCCCAGGGCGCGCACGCGTCGCTGGCGGGAACGCTCAAGCTCATGACCTTCGCCATCGCACCCCCGCTGGCGTACGTGACGGCTCTTGGCGCGGGCCAGCTCTTCGACGATCCGGCTACTGTCGCCCACCACACGCTGACCTACGATCTCCTCACAGCCAGCGCGCTTTCACCAAGCGACTCCCTGGCTCTGATCGAGTCGGTGGCGGAGGACTACGAACATGACCAAGACGCCTGAGTACGACCTGTCTACAGCCACCTGGCACAAGTCCAGCTACAGCGCAGGGGACGGCGGCGACTGCCTGGAGATGGCCACTTGGCGCAAGTCCACCTACAGCGGCGGCGACGGCGGGAACTGCCTGGAAGTCGCAGACGGAGTGACCGGCATCGTCCCCGTCCGCGACTCCAAGCGGCCCGACGGCCCCCACCTGGCGTTCAACGCGCCGGCGTGGGCCGTCTTCGTGGCCTCGCTCTAGACGCGCCGGGCCGCGGCCCGGCGGCGGGACAGGGCGAGGAAGCCGCCGCCGAGGCCGAGGGCCACGGCGGCGGCCCCGCCCGCGTACAGGGCCGTCGTACCGGTGACCGCCAGGTCCCCGCCGCCACCGCCGCCGCCGGTACCGGACGTGCTGCCCGTACCACTCGTACCGCCGGTGCTGCTGCCGGTCGTACCGGAGTCACCACCGGCCGTGTTGCCGCCGGCAGTGGACCCGCCCGCGGTGGTGCCCTCCGTGCCGCCGGTGGAGCCCGTGTCGCCGCCGGCGGAGCCCGTACCGCCCGTGGTACCGGTGTCGGTCGGGTTGACCACCAGCTGCGCGGTGTTGTTCTTCGGCTGCACGTCGCCCTCACCGTCCTCGGTGATCCAGGTCTTGAAGGTGCCCGCCGCGTCCTTCAGGTCCTCGTCCAACTTCAGCTTGAACGTGAACTCCCACTCGTCACCGGGCTTGATGTAGTCCCGGTCGGGCACGTGCACGCTGCAACGCCAGCTCGGCACCGGGCCCGGGTCCGGCGTGCCGTCCCCGTCCTCGCCGCGGTCGCCCTCCCACTGCGGGCAGCGCGGGTCGCTCTCCACCATGGAGACGCCGTCGGGCAGCTCCAGACTGGCGACCACGCTGTACGGGTCGGCGAGCATCCACGCAGGGCCGTTGTTGCGCACCCCGACCCTGGCCGTGACCGTGTCGCCGGCCTTGCCCGTGACCGAACCGCCGAGCGCCTCGAAGTCGGCGTTCGTGCCCGGCACCCGCAGCCGCACCCGCTCCCCGTTGTTCCACGGGTTCGTGTCCTTGACCCCGTCCATCGCCGCCGCGCGGGCCGCCGGGGCCTGGACCTCCTTGAGCGCCAGCGCGGCGCCCTTGCCCTTGCGGATCGCGCGGTCCAGCTTCCAGGCCTTGCGGTTCGGGGCCACGTCCTCCAGGACCTCGAAGGAGAAGCTCTCGTTGTACCGGGCGTGCGGAAGCACCTTCACCGACATCGGCGCGCTCAGCTCGTACGTCTTGCCGGGCAGGAAGGTGCCCTTGATCCGGCACATGTACGTCGTACTGCCCGTGGTGCCCGCGTGGAGCACGGTGCCGTCCGCGTACGCGCAGTTGGAGTACTCGGCGCCGCGCGCCAGCCCGTACGAGGCGTCGCCGATCAGGAGGACGTCGGTGACGGCCTCCTGGCCCTTGTTGGAGAAGGTGTGGGGAACCGAGAAGCGGCGGCCCGGCTTCGCCTGCACATCGGTGCCGCCCTTCCAGTGCACGGCCAGGTCGGGGCCGCCGACGACCACCTCGGTGCTGCCCGCCACGACGGTCCGGCCGTCGATCTCGGCCGTCACCTTCACGGTCCCGCGGGCGCCCGGCTTCGCGTCCTCCTTCGCGTAGAGGGACAGCCCGGTGAACTCCCGCAGGCCCCCGGCCCGCAGCCGCACGTCCTCGATCTCGCAGACGACCTTCGTGCCGACCGTCGGGCAGTCGTCGTACGGGAAGTCGACCACGCCCCAGCCGAAGTCGGCGATCCCGGCGAAGTCGAGGACGAAGGTCATCTTTCCGCTGTACTCGGCGCCCTTGTTCTCGAAGAACGCCTTCAGCTCCTGCCCGCGGCCGGGGGCGAGGTTCACCTTCCCGGGCGCGATCGAGAAGCGGACCTGCCCGTCCTCGGCGGGCGGAGCCTTCACAGTGGTGAGGGCGGACGGAGCGGCGGACACGGCGGCGACGGCGGCCGGGGCGGACAGCCCGAGGGCGACCAGCCCGGCCGCGGCGAGGAGCGGGAGACGAGACTTCATGCCCGGTTGGACCCGGACGACGGGCCGATCGTTGTACGGACCTAGATCACGAAGGGATCACACCTACCGGACCGGGACACTCCGGGCACCAGCCCCGCCCCCGAGCCGCCGGACAGCCCCCGCCACGTAGCGATCCGCCGCGGCCGGTGGTCCTTCCGCCCGAAGGGCGGGGCCCAGAGGAACGGGATCAGCTGGGCCGACGCTGACCGGCGACGGCTCCCGCCCCGGAATCACCGTCACGCATGGCGGGATGCCCCCAACCGGCCACCCCGCCAACCCCGCTGAGGGCCACAGCTCAACCCGCAAGCGAGGGCCTACCTCTCAGCTCCCCGCGTCCGCGTCCGCGTCCGCGTCCGCCAAAATGCTTGTACGGTCGGCAGGTTGACCGTTCATGTCCACGGGGGGACGCCATGAGTACCGAAACCACGGGAAACGCATCTCCTGCGCCGGAGCCGACGGCGGCAGCACCCGCACCCGCACCCGCACCCGCACCCGCAATCCAACCCCCACAGGAAGCTCAACCCCCCGCCCCCTCAACCCCCCGCCCCCCAGGCCGCCTTCGGCGCGCCTGGGCCCGGTTCCGGCGGGCCGGGGCCGCGAATCAGATCGCGGTGGTGACCCTGGTGCTCGGGCTGGTGCCGCTGCTGACCCCGGCAGCCACGTCCGCATACGAGGCCGCCTTCGGCGAGCCGGCCCTCGGCGTGCACACCGGGCTCGGCAACGACCCCTGCGTCAGCACCTGGATGGTCAACCCGGGAAACGAGCACCTGCGCGCCCGCCTGACGGACATCGACACGCAGGACCGGTTGCTCACGCGCTGGGAGCGCGAGCGCCGCATCACCCACCACCGCGAGGTGGACGCCTCGGTCTCGATGCGGGCAGCCACCCAGACCCCCGTACAGATCCAGGAAGTGAAGGTCACCGTCCTCCGCCGGGAGGCACCGCTGCCCGGCCGCCCCGTCCCGCCCGCCGGCTGCGGCGGAGACGTCAGCCGGGCCCTGTTCGTGGACCTCGACACCCTGCCGGTCGGCAGGCCCGTGAGCTGGCGCTACCTCCAGAACAGCCCGCACCAGAAGGCGGCCCGCGCGGAGTCCCTCCGCTGGAACAAGATCCCGCTCACCCTCCCCTACAACCTCACCCGCCCCAAGTACCTCGGCCTGCTCTTCGTCGGCCGCACCCAGCAGCACTACACGGAGTGGCGGGCCACCGTCACGTGGTGGGACGGGGAGCAGGTCCACGAGACGGTGCTCGACGACGAGGGCAGGCCGTTCCGGGTCTCCGCAGCGACAACAGACGCAGCCGCGGGCGAAGCACCCGCAGAACCGACGGCCACCCGATGAACGAGCCCCACACCCAGCCCCAGCCGCGCACCCACACCCAACCCCGACCCGAACCCCACACCCCCTACACCGCAGCCGCCCTGGCCGTAGCCGCCGTCCACACCCTCGGTACGCTGCCCTTCCAGATCGACTGGGCCGACGAACTGGGCGAGGCGACCTCCGTCCCGGACCTCTTCCGGCTCCTGACCGTCTCGCCGAGCCTGCTCATCAGCCCCCACACCGGCTTCGCGGCCTTCGCCGCCGAGGCCTGGTGGCTGCTCGCCTTCCTGTGTCTGCTCACCGCACCCGCGGCACTCCTCGCCCGCCGCGCCGCCCCGGGCGCCGACCGCGGCAACGCGCTCCAGATCGCCTACGCGGCAGCCGCCGCGCCCGCCGCACTGCTCGCCCTCGCCCTCACCCGCCTCGGCAGCCTCGCCGCCGCCTCCGCGGACCGGGGCTCGGACACCGTGCTCCTGCTCTCCGACGCCCGCGCGGCCACGGGCCACGCCCTGCTGCTCGGCGTGGTGGGCGGCATCACCGCAGCCGTGACCCATGCCCACCAGGCCCTGGGCACTCCCCAGCCCGCACCCGCACCCACCCCCGAGGAAGACTCCGCACCCACCCCCCACCTGGGCCGCGCCCTCCTAGGCCCGTACGAGACCTTCCCCGCCCGCCTGGGCACCTCGCTCCTCGTCACCGCCGCAGCGACCGCCCTGCTCCTGCTCCTCTGCACCGGCACGGTCAGCGGCTGGCTGGCCCCCTGGGCGCAGTGGTGGTGTACGGGCGACTCGTTCGACGAGGCGCAGTGCGCGGCGGAGCTGGCGGCGCAGGCCGCGCTGCCGCTGCCCGACCCGGTGCGGCTCTTCGACGCGCCCGAGCTCCGGCGGGTCGCCCTCGCCCTCGGCTCGCTCGCCTTCGCGTCCTGCTTCTTCTGCATCCACTTCCTGGCCTCGCGCCACCTGCAAGGCCTGCCGCGACTCCACCGCACCGCCCTGGCCGCGGCCATCGCGTACACCGTCGCCGCACCCCTCTACCCCGCCTCGCTCCAGCGCCTGTCCGGCGAGTACGGCGGACTGCCGGACTCCGGCATCGGCTGGGCCCTGGCCACGGTGGCCGGCCCCGCCACCTTCTCCCCGGCCCTCTTCGCCGCCCCGGCCCTGGCCGCAGCCTGCACAGCCGTGGCAGCCGCCACCCTCCGACTCCGCAGGACCCCCCACCACCACCCCGACGTTCCGCACCCACCTCACCCCCGCCCAGGTCCGCGCGCACGCGGCGCGGGTCCGTGCGGCGGGCGGATTGCGCGAAAGGACCCCCGGATGACCCTTCAACCGGTCCGCGGACCCGCTGCCGGGGCACCATGGAGTCGAGGAGGCGACGCCATGACCCGCAGCACCGCCGAGCACGCCGCGCACGCCCAGATGTCCGTGAAGGATTTCGAAGCCCTGGCCCGACATGCGCCGGAGACCGTCACGCTCGAATTCCTCAACGGAAAGCTAGAGGTCAAGCCCGTGCCCGACGGCGACCACGACGAGATCATCATGTGGGTCGCGGACCAGTGCATGGCGCACCGGCCCGATCTGCGCCTGTACCGCGAGCGGGGGCTGCGCACCGAGCAGTACCGCAACGGGCGCGCCCGTCCCGACGGCACCCTCGCCCCCCGCGGGCACTTCACCGGACACGGGGAGTGGTCCGACCCGGCCGGCGTGCTGATGGCCGTGGAAGTGACCTCGCACGACCGCGACACCGACCGGCGCGACCGCCACGACAAACGGGACGGCTACGCCGCGGCAGGCATCCCTGTGTACCTCCTGGTCGACCGGGATTCCGGCACGTTGACCGTCTACGGGTCCCCGGAGGGCGGCGCCTACCGGCACGAGGAGACCCGCCCGTACGGCGAGGAGCTCGACCTGCCCGAACCGGTCGGCTTCCCGCTCGACACCGAGGAGCTCAAGGGCTTCGCCAGCTGAACCCGGCCCCCACCAGCACCCACCAACCCCGGCCCCACCCCGCCCCACCCCCGGAAACGCCCGAAGGCGGCACCCCTCCCTCTCGGGAGAAGTACCGCCCTCGGTGCGGACTGGACCGTCCGCTCAGAACACCGATCGCTGCCCGGAGGCGACGATCAGAAGTCCATGTCACCGCCCGGCATGCCGCCCGGAGCGGCGGCAGCCTTCTCCGGCTTGTCGGCGATGACGGCCTCGGTGGTCAGGAACAGGGCCGCGATGGAGGCGGCGTTCTGCAGCGCGGAGCGGGTGACCTTCGCCGGGTCGATGATGCCCTCGGCGATGAGGTCCACGTACTCGTTGGTCGCGGCGTTCAGGCCGTGGCCGACGGGCAGGTTGCGGACCTTCTCCGCCACGACGCCGCCCTCGAGGCCGGCGTTGACGGCGATCTGCTTCAGCGGGGCCTCGAGGGCCAGCTTCACGATCGCGGCACCCGTGGCCTCGTCGCCCGTGAGGTCGCCCTCGAGCTTCTCGAAGACCGAGGAGGCCTGGAGCAGGGCCACGCCGCCACCGGCGACGATGCCCTCCTCGACGGCCGCCTTCGCGTTGCGGACGGCGTCCTCGATGCGGTGCTTGCGCTCCTTGAGCTCGACCTCGGTCGCGGCACCGGCCTTGATGACCGCAACACCGCCGGCGAGCTTCGCCAGGCGCTCCTGCAGCTTCTCGCGGTCGTAGTCCGAGTCGGAGTTCTCGATCTCGGCGCGGATCTGGTTGACGCGACCGGCAACCTGCTCGCTCTCGCCGGCACCGTCGACGATGGTGGTCTCGTCCTTGGTGATGACGACCTTGCGGGCGCGGCCGAGCAGGTCGAGGCCCGCGTTCTCCAGCTTGAGGCCGACCTCCTCGGAGATGACCGTGCCGCCGGTGAGGATGGCGATGTCGCCGAGCATGGCCTTGCGGCGGTCGCCGAAGCCCGGGGCCTTGACGGCGACGGACTTGAAGGTGCCGCGGATCTTGTTGACGACCAGGGTCGACAGGGCCTCGCCCTCGACGTCCTCGGCGATGATCAGCAGCGGCTTGCCGGACTGCATGACCTTCTCCAGCAGCGGAAGGAGGTCCTTCACGTTGCTGACCTTGGAGTTCACGATGAGGATGTACGGGTCCTCGAGCGCGGACTCCATGCGCTCCATGTCGGTCGCGAAGTACGCCGAGATGTAGCCCTTGTCGAAGCGCATGCCCTCGGTGAGCTCGAGCTCCAGACCGAAGGTGTTCGACTCCTCGACGGTGATGACGCCTTCCTTGCCGACCTTGTCCATCGCCTCGGCGATGAGCTCGCCGATCTGGGTGTCGGCGGCGGAGATGGAGGCCGTGGAAGCGATCTGCTCCTTGGTCTCGACATCCTTCGCCTGCTCCAGCAGGGCGCCGGAGACGGCCTCGACGGCCTTCTCGATGCCGCGCTTCAGAGCCATCGGGTTGGCACCGGCGGCCACGTTGCGCAGGCCCTCGCGGACGAGCGCCTGGGCCAGGACGGTGGCGGTGGTCGTGCCGTCGCCGGCGACGTCGTCCGTCTTCTTGGCGACTTCCTTGACCAGCTCGGCGCCGATCTTCTCGTACGGGTCCTCCAGCTCGATCTCCTTGGCGATGGAGACACCATCGTTGGTGATCGTGGGGGCGCCCCACTTCTTCTCGAGGACGACGTTGCGGCCCTTGGGGCCGAGGGTGACCTTGACGGCGTCGGCGAGCTGGTTCATGCCGCGCTCGAGACCGCGCCGGGCCTCCTCGTCGAACGCGATGATCTTGGCCATGTGAAGTGGTCCTCCCGGACTGGGGTGGATTGCTCCGGACCGCGCCTGGCGCCCGCGACGGACGGCCTGCGTGAGCGGCGGTTTCCTTCCCGCCGACCCCGCGGACCTCACCGACCCGGTCCTCGTTTTTGTCACTCTCACCAGGAGAGTGCTAACGCCAATGATTAGCACTCGACCCCCTCGAGTGCAAGCGCCTTCCCATGACCCGGAAGGAAGGCCTGGCCAGGACGCACGAAGGGCCCGCACCCTTGTCGGGTACGGGCCCTGCGCGCGTGAAGTGCGTCGTGGCCGATCGCGTCGCGCTCAGTTGGCGGACAGCTTGACCATGTCCGCCTGCGGACCCTTCTGGCCCTGCGAGATCTCGAACTCGACTCGCTGACCTTCTTCAAGGGTGCGGTAGCCGTCCATCTGGATCGCGCTGTAGTGGACGAACACGTCCGCACCACCGTCGACCGCGATGAAGCCGTAGCCCTTCTCCGCGTTGAACCACTTGACGGTGCCCTGAGCCATGCCTAACTCCCCTGTTACTGGCCCTTGCGCAGGACCACACTGCGCAGGACCGCACTTCGCGGTCCCGGGTCAGAAATTGCGTCGGAACGCGTCGACCGCGGCTGAATGTATCCGGACCGACGCTGTCTGCAACAGGTCAGTCCGACGAGAATTCAGGACAGGGAGAAAGCGCGACTTCCGGCGATTTCGACACAGATTCCCGGGCAACTCGGGCGGGACAAAACCGGCCTCAACCCCCATACGGGGCAAGGACTTTGGCCCGATGTCGACGCTCACATGGCCAGCGCATATGCGCCCGGCAGCAACAAAAGCGGGCACTACCCCAACCCTACCGCGCCCAACCAAGCAGAATTGCCCCCTCCGCTTTTGCGGAGAGGGCAATCCGGGAGAACAAGCGGAAGGTACGGGAGGGGCTCAGCAGCCGCCCGCGACCGCCGGGATGATCGAAACGCCGGCGCCGTCGGGCGTCGCCGTCTCCAGGCCGCCCTCGAAGCGCACGTCGTCGTCGTTCACGTACACGTTCACGAACCGGCGCAGCGCGCCCTGGTCGTCGAGCACGCGCGCGGCGATGCCGGGGTGGCTGGCCTCCAGGGAGGCGATGACCTCGGCGAGGGTGGCGCCCTCGGCGGGGACCTCGGCCCGCCCGCCCGTGTAGGTGCGCAGGATCGTGGGGATGCGGACGTTGACGCTCATGGCTCTACTGCCTTCCGTTGGTGCAGGGGGGATGGTCAGGCCAGGCCGGCGGCGCGGAACGCGTCCAGGCTGGGGCGGATGACGGCGGTCTGGCCGGTGTCCCCGGCGACCGCGTCGAGGGTCTTGAGGCCGTCTCCGGTGTTGAGGACGACGGTGGTGAGGGCGGGGTCGAGGACACCGTCCTCGATGAGCTTCTTCGTGACGCCGACGGTCACGCCGCCCGCGGTCTCGGCGAAGATGCCCTCGGTCTGCGCGAGCAGCTTGATGGCGTCAACGACCTGCTCGTCGTTGACGTCCTCCACGAATCCGCCGGTGCGCCGGGCGATGTCGAGGACGTACGGGCCGTCGGCCGGGTTGCCGATCGCCAGGGACTTGGCGATGGTGTTCGGCTTCTGCGGGCGGACCACGTCGTGGCCGGCCTTGAAGGCGGTGGACACCGGGGAGCAGCCCTCGGCCTGGGCGCCGAAGATCTTGTACGGCTTGTCCTCGACCAGGCCCAGCTTGACCAGCTCCTGGAGACCCTTGTCGATCTTGGTGAGCTGGGAGCCGGAGGCGATCGGGATGACGATCTGGTCGGGCAGCTGCCAGCCGAGCTGCTCGCAGATCTCGTACGCGAGGGTCTTGGAGCCCTCGCCGTAGTACGGGCGCAGGTTGACGTTGACGAAGCCCCAGCCCTCGCCCAGCGGGTCGCCGATGAGCTCGGAGCAGAAGCGGTTCACGTCGTCGTAGTTGCCCTCGATGCCGACGAGGTCGCCGCCGTAGACCGCGGCCATGACGACCTTGCCCTGCTCCAGGTCGTGCGGGATGAACACGCAGGAGCGGAAGCCGGCGCGGGCGGCGGCGGCGCCGACGGCTCCGGCCAGGTTGCCCGTGGAGGAGCAGGAGAGGGTGGTGTAGCCGAAGGCGCGGGCGGCCTCGACGGCGATGGCGACGACGCGGTCCTTGAAGGAGTGCGTCGGGTTGCCGGAGTCGTCCTTGACGTACAGCTTGCCGGTGACTCCGAGCGCCTTGGCGAGGTTCTCGGCGTCGACGAGCTTGGTGAAGCCGGGGTTCAGGTTCGGCTTGCCGGCCACGTCCGCGGGGACGGGCAGCAGGGGCGCGTACCGCCAGATGTTGGCCGGGCCGGCCTCGATGCGCTTGCGCAGGGCCTCGGGGTCCCCCAGCGGCAGCTCGTACGCCACCTCGAGGGGGCCGAAACACTCGGCACAGGCGAAGAGGGGACCGAGGTCGAAGCGCGTTCCGCACTCGCGGCAGGAGAGGGCGACAGCGGGACCGAGGTCGACCGTGTCGGCCTGTGCGGGGGTAACAGTCTGTACAGCCATGATGGCGAGGCCCTTTCTCCTCATCTTCCCCATGGCGGACGTCGCCATGAGACGGAATTGGCACCTTCCCGAGCCGGGAGCCTCGCGGCGACGATGCGCACGAGACCGGCTGGAGGGTTGCCGGGGCTTCAACGGGCCGTGTCCCTCTGCCCCTCTGGATGAGCGGTATTCGATTGTCGGCGCGGCATTCGACCCCCGACATGCGATGGTCGTCCGCGTTGTTCAAGACTGTAACCGAAGGTGCGGGTGTCTGAGACAGGCGTCCGAACCGCGAGATGGATCACAAAAGGGGAGTACGGACCGTGCTGGAAGAGGTGGAGCGCTGGCTGGCCGGCCGGTCCTGGACGGCCGCGGACCGTCCGCTCGACCGGCTGCTCTCGGCCAAACGGGCTTCGGGGACGACGGTCAGCGTCGTCCTGCCCGCGCTCGACGAGGAGGAGACGGTCGGGGAGATCGTCGAGGTGATCCGGCGCGACCTCGTGGAGGCCGTCCCGCTGGTGGACGAGCTGGTGGTGGTCGACTCGGGCTCCGCCGACCGGACCGCGGAGGTGGCCGCGAAGGCGGGCGCGCGGGTGGTGCACCGGGACGGGATCCTGCCGCGGATCCCGGCCCTGCCCGGCAAGGGCGAGGTGCTGTGGCGCTCGCTGCTGGTCACGGACGGGGACATCGTGTGCTTCGTCGACGCGGACCTGCGGGACTTCTCGGCGGACTTCGTCTCGGGGATCGTCGGCCCGCTGCTGACCGACCCGGAGCTGCAGTTCGTCAAGGCCATGTACGACCGGCCGTGGACGGGGACCCCCGGCGGCGCGGGCGGCGGCGCGGGCGAGCCCGAGCAGGGCGGCCGGGTCACCGAGCTGGTCGCCCGCCCGCTGCTGAACCTGCACTGGCCGCAGCTGGCCGGATTCGTCCAGCCGCTGGGCGGGGAGTACGCCGTACGGCGCTCGCTGCTGGAGCGGCTGCCGTTCCCCGTGGGGTACGGGGTCGAGCTGGGCCTGCTCGTGGACGCCCTGCACACGGTCGGGCTGGACGCCCTCGCGCAGGTGGACGTGGGCGTGCGGCTGCACCGCCACCAGGACGGGCGGGCCCTCGGCCGGATGGCGGCGGCCATCTACCGGACCGCCCAGCTGCGGCTCTCGCGCGGGCACCTGGTGCGGCCGGAGCTGACCCAGTTCGAGCGCGGGCCGGAGGGCTTCGTGCCGCGGACCTACCCGGTGGACACCGAGGAGCGGCCGCCGATGCGCGAGGTCGAGGAGTACGCCGTACGCCGCGCCAGCGGACCCGCGGCCTGAGGCCCGCACACCCCCGCCGCAACCGGCGCGCGCCGTCTCCCGCAGCCCGCGCGCGCCGGTTGCGGCAGCTTTGGCCGGAAACAGCCGGAACGTTTGAGCGGAACCGAGCCGGGCTAGGTTCGCCGCATGGCTTCCCAGGTGCTCGTCGCAGCGAACCGTGGCCCGCTCACCTACTCCCTGGCGGGGGACGGCTCACTCGCCGCCCGCCGCGGCGGGGGCGGCCTCGTCTCCGGACTCTCCGCCGCCCTCGCGCAACAGCCGGACGCCCTGTGGGTGTGCGCGGCCCTCGGCCCGGCCGACCGCGAGGCCGTGGCCCGCGGGGTCTCCGAGCCCGGGGTCCGGATGCTCGGCATCCCCGAGGAGGTGTACGACGCGGCGTACAACGGGATCGCGAACAGCGTGCTGTGGTTCACCCACCACCAGCTGTACGAGATCCCCCGCGAACCGGTCTTCGACGCCGCCTTCCGCCGCCAGTGGGAGGCGTACACCGCCTACAACCGGACCTTCGCCGAGGCCCTGGCCGCCGAGGCCGCGCCCGGAGCCGCCGTCCTCGTGCAGGACTACCACCTGGCACTGGTCCCCGGGCAGCTGCGCGCCCTGCGCCCCGACCTGCGGATCGCCCACTTCACCCACACGCCCTGGGCCGCGCCCGACTACTTCCGGATGCTGCCGCACGAGGTCCGCGGGGAACTGCTGGAGGGGATGCTCGGGGCCGACCGGGTGGGATTCCACACCCCCGTCTGGGCGGACCTGTTCGCCGGCTGCGTCCGTCAGCACGGGCTCGGGGACCGGCTCGGGGACCGCCTGGCGGTGTACCCGCTGGGCGTGGACGGCGAGGAGCTGCGGGAGCTGGCCCGCCGCCCGGCCGCCGAGGACCGGCTCGCCGCCCTGCGGGCCGAGACCGGGGACTGCCTGACCGTGGTCCGCGTGGACCGCACCGAGCTGTCGAAGAACATCGTGCGCGGGCTGCTGGCCTTCCGGGAGCTGCTGCGCGAGCGGCCGGCCTTCCGGGGCCGGGTGGTCCACCTGGCCTTCGCGTACCCCTCCCGCCAGGACCTGGCGGTCTACCGGCAGTACACGGCGGACGTGTCGAGGCTGGCGGAGGAGGTCAACGAGGAGTTCGGGACGGCGGACTGGCGGCCGGTGCACCTGTACGTGGAGGACGACTTCCCGCGCTCGCTGGCGGCCTACCGGCTGGCCGACGTGGCCCTGGTCAACCCGGTGCGCGACGGCATGAACCTGGTCGCGAAGGAGATCCCGGTGGTCTCGGACCAGGGCTGCGCGCTGGTGCTGTCGACGGAGGCGGGGGCGTACGCGGAGCTGCACGAGGACGCGGTCACCGTGAACCCGTACGACGTCAGCGCGACGGCCCGCGCCCTGGAGGAGGCCCTGTCGATGCCGGGGCCGGAGCGGGCGGAGCGCACGAAGCGCCTCGCGGCGGCGGCGACCGCCCTGCCCCCGGCCCGCTGGTTCACCCGGCAGCTGGAGGACCTGGGGAGCCTGCCGGGCGCGGCGGGGCAGCCGGGCCTTCCGGGCCTGCCGGGGATTCCCGGTCGCTGAGCGCGGCGGCGAGGGAGGCGAGGAAGGCGACCACGGACGCGGGGCCGTCGAGGACGAGGTCGGCGCGGGCGGCCAGTTCGGGGACCTCCGTGGAGCCGCTGCACAGCAGGAGGCCGGGCAGCCCGTCCGCGCGGAGCTTCTCGACGGCGGCGAAGGCGGCGAGGTCCCCGAGGTCGTCCCCGGCATAGAGGACCGCGCGGGCGCCGGTCTCGGCGAGGTACTCGGCCAGGGCCACGCCCTTGTCCATGCCGGGGGGCCGCAGCTCCAGGACGGCCCGGCCCGGTTCGAGGATCAGGCCGTGCCGGCGGGCGAGCTCCGCGAGGGGCGCGCGCAGGGCCTCGAAGGCGGCTTCGGGGTCGGCGGCCCGGCGGGTGTGGACGGCGACGGCCCGGCCCTTCTCCTCGATCCAGGTACCGTGCCAGGCGCCGACGGCGTCCAGGGCCCCGGGCAGCTCGGCGCGGACGGCGGCGACCCCGGGGTGCTCGGCGGGGGCCCGGACGATCCCGCTGACGGCGTCCCAGCGCTCGGCGCCGTAGTGGCCGAGTACGGACAGGTGCTCCAGTCCGGGGACCCCGGCGAAGCCGCCGTAGCGGACGGCCACCCCGGCCGGGCGGCCGGTGACCACGGCCACGGAGCGGACCTGCGGGGCGAGGGCGGCGAGGGCGGGTACGGCCCCGGGATGGGCGCGGGCCCGCTCGGGGTCCGGCACGATCTCCGCGAGGGTCCCGTCGAAGTCGAGCGCGACGACGGAGTCGCGGGGCGAGCGCAGCAGCGCGTCGAGCCCTTCGCGTCCGGCGGCGGTGCCGGACACGGGTATCCGTACCGGTACGGGTGTCGGCTGGCTCTCCGGATGCTGCGGATGCTGGTCCGGGCTGTTCGGATGGCTCCCCATGGCTCCGACCCTACTGGCCCTCAGCGCCGGGCGCGCCGGTCCTCGCGGATCCGGCGGAGCCGGTTGACGGTGCCGGGGGCGTGGGCCAGGGCTCGGGGGTCGTCCATGAGGGCGTTGAGCAGCTGGTAGTAGCGGACCGGGGACATCCGCAGGTCTTCGCGTATGGCCCGCTCCTTGGCTCCGGGGCCGGGCCAGGTGCGGGCCTCGTAGGCGAGGACGGCGGTCTCGCGCTCGCTCAGCGGCTGCGGCTGCGGCTGGGCGCGCGCCGGCTGCGGCTGGGGGTGCGGGTGGTCCGTCATGCCCTCCAACATAGCCGGGGGCTGTGACGCCCGCCCCCGGCCACCGGGGAGGGGTCAGCCCTGCTCGGTCATCGAGCCGTCGGCGGTGCGGGCGGTGCCCGCTATCTCCTCCAGGACCTTGTCGGCGCGGCCGCCCGGCATGAAGGCCTTGCCGATGTTCTGCTTCACGTCCTCGCTGACCGCCGCCCAGGACTTCTTGCCGACGGGGTAGAGCCGGGAGCTGGGCAGGGCCGACAGGAAGGTCTTGAGCTGCTCGGAGCTGCCGCCGGTGGCGCCGAGCATGGCCCGGTAGCCGGTGGTGGTGACGGGCAGCAGGTCGTACGTGCCGGTGAACTCGGTGACGTTCTTCTCCTCGTACATGAAGTCGAGGAACTTGCCCGCCTCCTTGCGGTGCCCGCCGCTCTTGAAGGCCATGACCCAGTCGGCCACGCCCATGGCCTGGGACTCCTGGCCGGTCTCGGTGGGCAGCGGGACCATGCCGAACTGCACGCCCTTGTCCGCGGCCTGCTTCATGAGGGTGGGGTGGCCGTTGAGCATCCCGACCTCGCCACGCGCGAAGGCGTCGAAGGCGTCCTGGCGGTTGAGCTTCCAGGGGGCGGTGGGGCCGGTGAGGCCGGGGGCGTAGAGGTGGTCCTTGAGCCAGTCGATGGTCTTGACGTTCTGCGGGGAGTCGATCGAGTAGCTCTCGTCGCTGTCGGTGTAGCCGCCGCCCCCGGCGAGCAGCCACATCATGGTCTCGGCCTGGGCCTCCTCGCGGCCCAGCGGCAGCGCGAAGGGGGTCTTGGCCACGCCCTTGAGCTTCTTGGCGGCGGCCTCCAGCTCGGCCCAGGTGGTGGGGGCCTGGGCGATGCCGGCCTCGGTGAAGAGCTTCTTGTTGTAGAAGAGCAGCCGGGTGCTGGAGACGAAGGGCATGCCGTACTGGACGCGGCGCATCTTGCCGGCGTCGGCGAGCGGGGCGAGGAAGTCGGCCTCGGTGGTGACGGACAGCAGCTGGTCGGTGGAGTACAGCTTGTCCTCGGCGGCGTAGTCCGCGTACGCGCCGATCTGCGCGATGTCGGGGGCGTCGCCGGCCTTGTCCATGGCGGCGACCTTGGCGTCCACCTCCTCCCAGGAGTAGACGCTGACCTCGACCTTGATGCCGGGGTTCTTCTCGGTGAAGGCGGCGGCGAGGGAGTCCCAGTACTTCTTGGAGGAGTTCTCGGGATTGTCACCGTAGTCGGCCGCCACGAGGCGGAGGGTGACCTCGTTGTTCCCGGTGACGGTGCCGCAGCCGGCCAGGGCCAGGGTCGCAGACAGTGCGGCGGCTGTGGCAGACAGGTTCCGGTACCGGCGATTCACAGACATTCCCACCCTTGTAGTCCCGCTCGTTTCCCGTACGTCGTCCGTAAGGTCTACACCACCAGACCCTTCCGGTTACAGGCGAGGTGGCCGATTCGGCACGGACTTCGGGCCCGATTTTGTATGGCAGCTCAACAATCCCCCCCCAGTGGACTAGACCTTTCCCCTACACACGCGCGAGACTGTCCTTCGTGAAACCCGTGAAACACGTCATCGCCCTCGATGTGGGCGGCACCGGGATGAAGGCCGCCCTGGTCGGGGCGGACGGAACACTCCTGCACGAGGCGCGCCGGGCCACCGGCCGCAAGCGCGGACCCGAAGCCGTCGTCGAGTCGATCCTGGCCTTCGCCGCCGACCTGCACGACCTGGGCCGCGAACGCTTCGGCGAGAGCCCCCGCGCCGCCGGCGTCGCCGTCCCCGGCATCGTCGACGCCGACCTCGGCACCGCCGTCTACGCGGCCAACCTCGGCTGGCGTGACGTACCGCTGCGCGCCCTGCTCAGCGAGCGGCTCGGCGGGCTCCCCGTCGCCCTCGGGCACGACGTGCGCACCGGCGGCCTCGCCGAGGGCCGCATCGGCGCCGGCCGCGAGGCCGACCGCTTCCTGTTCGTCCCGCTCGGCACCGGCATCGCCGGCGCCATCGGCATCGCCGGCCGCATCGAGGCCGGGGCGCACGGGTACGCCGGCGAGATCGGGCACATCGTGGTCCGCCCCGGCGGCCCCGCCTGCGGCTGCGGGCAGCACGGCTGCCTGGAGACCCTCGCCTCCGCCTCCGCCGTCACGCGCGCGTGGGCGGACGCCAGCGGGGACCCCGAAGCGGACGCCGCGGACTGCGCCAAGGCCGTGGAATCCGGGGACCCGAAGGCCGCGGCCGTCTGGAACGAGGCGGTCGGCGCCCTCGCGGACGGCCTCGTCACCGCCCTCACGCTGCTCGACCCGCGCACACTGATCATCGGCGGCGGGCTCGCTGAGGCCGGGGAAACCCTGTTCGCACCACTACGGACGGCCGTACGGGAACGCGTGACGTTCCAGCGGCTGCCGAACATCGTGCCGGCTGCCCTCGGGGACACCGCCGGCTGCCTGGGCGCGGGCCTGCTCGCCTGGGACCTACTCGCCACGGAGGTATCCGCCTGATGTCCGGAAGCGCCCGCACCACCGTCCTCTCCGGCGCCAGGGTGGTGCTGCCGACCGGAACCGTCGAGAACGGGCGGGTCATCGTCGAGGGCGCCCGCATCGCGGGCAGCGCCCCCGAGGGCGCCCCCGTCCTCGACCTCACCGGCCACTGGGTGGTCCCCGGCTTCGTCGACATGCACAACCACGGCGGCGGCGGCGCCTCCTTCACCTCCGGCACCCCCGAGGAGGTCCTCAAGGGCGTCCGCACCCACCGCGAGCACGGCACCACCACCCTCGTCGCCTCCACCGTCACCGGCGAGCTCGACGAGCTGGCCCGCCGCGCCGGGCTCCTCGCCGAGATCGCCCAGCAGGGCGATATCGCGGGCATCCACTTCGAGGGCCCGTTCATCTCCCCCTGCCGCAAGGGCGCGCACAAGGAGGACCTGCTGCGCGACCCCGACCCGGCCGAGGTCCGCAAGCTCCTCGACGCCGCCCACGGCCACGCCCGCATGGTCACCCTGGCCACCGAGCTGCCCGGCGGGCTGGAGTCCGTACGGCTGCTCGCCGAGCACGGCGTGATCGCCGCGGTCGGACACACCGACGCCTCGTACGAGCAGACGGTCGAGGCCATCGACGCGGGCGCCACCGTCGCCACCCACCTCTTCAACGCGATGCCCGCACTCGCCCACCGCGCGCCCGGCCCGATCGCCGCGCTGCTGGAGGACGAGCGGGTCACCGTCGAGCTGATCAACGACGGCACCCACCTGCACCCGGCCGCCCTGGAGCTCGCCTTCCACCACGCCGGCGCCCACCGCGTCGCCCTCATCACCGACGCCATGGACGCCGCCGGCTTCGGCGACGGCACCTACCACCTCGGCCCGCTGGAGGTCGAGGTCAAGGACAGCGTGGCCCGGCTCGTCGAGGGCGGCTCCATCGCGGGCTCCACCCTCACCCTGGACACCGCCTTCAAGCGGTCCGCGACCGTCGACCGGCTCCCCGTCGAAGCCGTGGTCCAGGCGATCTCCGCCAACCCGGCCAAACTCCTCGGCCTCTACGACCAGGTCGGCTCCCTCGACCCGGGCAAGTACGCCGACCTCGTCGTCCTCGACGCCGAGTTCGAGCTCGAGGGGGTCATGCGGCGTGGCGAATGGATCGTCACCCCGCCCGCGGCCGCCCGTACCTGACCTCCGGTCAGCGGCCCGCCGGCCGGCCGCACCCGCCCGGCGGGACTGCGCCGACCGGCTGGTACCCGCGAGACGGCCCGCCCGCAGGACTGGGCGGGCCGCCTTCCGTTTGGCATGATCCCGGCACAAGACTGGGGGGTGCACCGATGATCCTGACCGTGACGCTGAACACCGCACTGGACGTGACGTACCACGTGCCGCAGCTGCGGGCCCACGCCTCGCACCGGGTCTCCGACGTCTCCGAGCGGCCCGGCGGCAAGGGCGTCAACGTGGCCCGCGTCCTCGACGCCCTCGGCCACCCCGTCACCGCCACCGGCTTCGCCGGCGGACCCGTCGGCGAAGTGCTGCGCAGCTCCCTGGCCGCCTCCTCGCCCGGGGTCGTGGACGCCCTCGTGCCCTGCGCCGGCACCACCCGCCGCACCCTCGCCGTCGTCGACGAGACCAGCGGGGACACCACCCAGTTCAACGAGGCCGGGCCCGTCATCACCCCCGCCGAGTGGACCGCCTTCCTCACCCGGTACGAGGAGCTCACCGCCGGCGCCCGCGCCGTGGCCCTCTGCGGCAGCCTGCCCCCGGGCGTGCCCGTCGGCGCGTACGCCGCCCTGATCCGCACCGCCCGCGCCGCCGGGGCCGCCGTACTCCTCGACACCAGCGGGGAGCCGCTGCGCCGCGGGGTCGCCGCCCGGCCCGACATCGTCAAGCCGAACGCCGGGGAACTGGCCCAGCTCACCGGCTCCCGCGAACCGCTGCCCGCCACCCTGGCCGCCCGCCGCCGCGGCGCCCGCGCCGTGGTCACCTCGCTCGGCCCCGCCGGCCTGCTCGCCGCCACCCCGCAGGGCATCTGGCAGGCCGCCCCGCCCGCCCCCATGTCCGGCAACCCGACCGGCGCCGGCGACTCCGCCGTCGCAGCCCTCCTGTCGGGCCTCACCCGAGACCAGGACTGGCCCACCCGCCTCACCCACGCGGTCGCCCTCTCCGCCGCAACGGTCAAGGCCCCCGCGGCCGGGGAATTCGACCGGGGGACCTATGAACTCCTGCGGGAGAAGGTGACCGTGACGGCGGGCTAGGGGGACAATCAGACAATTTCACACACTTTTAGGGCGCGCGGCCCCAGACCCTCAGGAGACCCGGGCGCAGCGCCCTACCCTTACGTATCGAACATGCATTCGATACGTAAGAGGGTCACAGTGAACACCAAACTCCGGACAGCCCTGACTACTGCGGGCGTCGCAGCGGCAGCGATCCTGGCACTGCCGGGGCAGGCCCACAGCGCCGAGATCGCAGGGGTCTGGATGTCGAACGGTCACTCGTTCAACATCCGGACAAGCGCGAGCACTTCGTCAAGCAAGATCGCTACGATCTCCAACCCGCGGACCCGAGTCGCGTGCACGACGACCAACTGCACCAGGAACAACAACGGTGGCTCATACACCTGTTGGCCGGGCGGGCCGTCTGACAACGACTGGCTTCAGGTCAAGTACGGGAGCCGCATCGGCTGGGTCGCCGCCCTGTGCGTTGAAGTGGGGCGTATCTAGCTCGGCGCAGCGGCTCGCCGCGGGACGGCGGGCCGCTGCGGCCGTCAGTTCTTCACGTTCCCCTTGGCCAGCCGGATCTGGTCGATCACGGCGTCGCACTGGTTGCCCTGCTCGCAGGACATCTTCAGCACGTTCGTACCGGCCGAGAGGTGCAGCCACGAGTAGCTGTGGGTCCAGCCGTCCTTCCACTGGCCCTCGGCCGCTCGCGCGAAGTTCTCCAGGTTGATCGGGCGCTCCTGGACCTTCCCGTTGATCGTCAGGGTGGCGTTCGCGTCCTTGCCGGGCACGCCGTAGTTGACGAACAGCGTGTAGTCACCCGTCTTGGGGACGTCCACGGTCCAGGTGATGGACGCGCCGACCGTGTTGAAGCCGCCGACGTACTGGCCGTTCGCGCTCTTGGCGCCCTCTATACCGCTCTGGACCTGGGCGCCGCCCGCCAGGGCCACGCCGGGGCCGGAGGCCGCGTCCGCCTTCGGCAGCTCCTTCTCGGCCTTCTTCGAGGGCTCCGGCTTCGGGGACTCGCCGCCCGGGGTCTCGGGGGCCTCGGAGGCCTGGTTCCCGCCGCCCGCCGCGGGGTCCTTGTCCTTCTCGTCGCCCTTCGAGGAGATGATGGCCACACTGATGCCGATCACCACCGCGCCGACCACCGCGACCGCGCCGATCAGCAGCCCGCGGCGGCCGGAGCCGCGCTGGGGCGGGGCCGGGGGCGCGTAACTCTGCTGCGGGACGCCGTAACCGCCGGCCGCGAGGGTCTCCGGGGCCGGGTACTGGGGCTGCGGGGGCTGGTAGCCGCCCTGCGCGTGCTGCTGCGGCGGAACCTGGGCGCGCTGGCCGCCGTACGTCCGCTCGCCGACCGTGCGCACCTGGTTGTACGAGGTCCTGGGGACGCCGGGCTGGGCAGCGCCCACCTGGCCCGGGTAGCCGTAGCCGCCGCCCTGCCCGGGCGGGGTGGCGCCGGCCGCCTGGCCGTCCGCGTAGAGGTAGCCGAACGGGTCGTCGTCCTCGGGCGTGTTCGCGCCGCCGTTCGGTCCGTTGTTCGCGGGCGTCGTCATCGCAGGTCACTCCTTTCGACCCCCGGGAGCCTACCCCGAACACGTGAACCCACGGGCTCCGGATACCCTCAGCCGGCCCTGCGGTGGGCCTTGGAACGCGACCTCTTCTCGATGTACATGCGCTGGTCGGCGGAGCGCAGCACCTCGTCCGCGGACATTCCGCAACTGGCCCACCCGATGCCGAAGCTCGCCCCGACCCGGACCGCCCGCCCGTCCACCCGGATGGGCGGGATGATCGCGTTGCGCAGCCGGACGGCGAGGTCGGCGGCGTCGGCCGCGCCCAGCCCGTCCGCGAGGACGACGAACTCGTCACCCCCGAGCCGGGCCACCGTGTCCCCGTCCCGGACCCCGGTGGTCAGCCGCCGGGCCACCTCGATGAGGACCGCGTCACCCGTGTGGTGCCCGAAGCGGTCGTTGATCGACTTGAACCCGTCGAGGTCGCAGAAGAGGACCGCGAGCCCCTTCGTACCGTCGTCGACTTCGGTGGCGGGCGCGACCGTGTGCACGTGGTGGTCGTACGGGCCGGGCCCGGCCGCACCGGGCGGCACGCCCGCGTACGCCCCCTCCGCGAAGGGGTCGGGGTAGCCCTCGGGCCGGTACCCGTCGGGCGGGAAGCCGTGCTCCGCGCCCCGCTCGCCGCCCCCGCCCTCCGCCGGCCGCCCGTCGTACGCCGCGTCCAGGGCCTCCACGGCGCTGGCCCGCGCGGACAGGGGCCGCCGGCACAGCCGGGCGGCGAGCCGGGAGCGCAGCTCGGCGCTGTTGGGCAGGCCGGTCAGGGAGTCGTGGCTGGCCCGGTGGGCGAGCTGGAGCTCGTGCCGCTTGCGCTCCTCGATGTCCTCGACGTGCGTGAGGAGGAAGCGGGGGCCGTCGGCGGCGTCCGCGACGACGGAGTTGCGCAGCGACACCCAGACGTACGAGCCGTCGCGCCGGCCCAGCCGCAGTTCGGCCCGGCCGCCCTCGGCGGAGGTCCGCAGCAGGGTGCCGATGTCCTCCGGATGGACCAGGTCGGAGAAGGAGTAGCGGCGCAGTACCGAGGCCGGGCGGCCCAGCAGCCGGCACAGGGCGTCGTTGGTGCGCAGCAGGCGTCCGTGCTGGTCACCGCCCATCTCGGCGATGGCCATCCCGCTGGGCGCGTACTCGAAGGCCTGCCGGAAGGACTCCTCGCTGGCGCGCAGCGCCTGCTGCTCCCGTTCCAGCCGGACGAGTGCGCGCTGCATGTTCGCGCGGAGGCGGGCATTGCTGATCGCAATGGCCGCCTGGAACGCGTACATCTGGAGGGCTTCACGGCCCCAGGCGCCCGGCCGGCGCCCGTTGCGCGGCTTGTCTACCGAAATCACGCCGAGCAGTTCGCCGCCGGACGCGTACATGGGCGCGTACAGCCGGTCCTCGGGGTGCCACTCGTCCTCGAAGCGCGGTTCGGGGCCCTCGGTGTGCCACTGGGGGACGTCGTCCTCCAGCAGGATCCAGCCCTCGGTGTGCGGGATGAAGCGGAGGTCGCCCCAGGACTCGCCCATGGACAGGCGGCGCTCCCAGGAGGTGCGGGAGCCGACGCGGCCGGTGATCAGGGCCTCGGCGGCGGGGTTCCCGGCGAAGGCGGCGACGACCAGATCACCGTCGGGGCGAACGAGGTTGACGCACGCGAGCTCGTACCCGAGGCCGACGACGATGCCGTCGACGACGGTCTGGAGGGTGTCGGCGAGGCTCCTGGCCGTGTTCAGTTCGGCCACTACTTGGTGAAGCTGCCGCAGGGTCGCAAGACGGACGTACGGCTCCGACTCGGTCTCCATTGCTCGCTCTCCCCGAGACCTCGACAGCAACTCCAGGTTTGTCATCGGCGTTTCGTTGCGGTGTCCGCTCCACTGAATCACAGTGAGCTGTTCCGCCGGTACACAGGGTCAACAAATCTTGCCCTCTGTGACTTAAGTCACATCAGATGAAAACCGGAGGCCTCAGGGCGCGACCGGCACTGGGAGCGCTCCCCGCCCTTCCCGGCAGCAAACGGCGCGCACGGTGTACGCGGGCATGGGCCGTCCGGCCTAGGTCGCGGCTCGGACCGTGGTCCGATGTGCGGCGCGGAAGGGCGAGACTAGCGTTCCAGGCGTGCTGAAGACGAGACCTGTGACCCCTCATGCTGAAGGGGTGAGCAATGACGAGTTCCGCGCCGCCATGTCACGGCTCGCGGCGGGCGTGGTGCTGATCACCGCCAAGGAGCCCCCGCTCGGTGCGGGCGGCCCGGACGGCGAGGACGTCGGGATGACCGCGACCGCGTTCCTGTCGGTGTCCCTGGACCCGCCGCTGGTGATGGTCAGCGTGCGCGAGGGCTCGCGCATGGACGACCTGCTCGCCGAGCAGCCCCTGTGGGCGGTCTCGGTGCTCGCGGAGGGCCAGCGGCAGGTGGCCGCGCGGTTCGCCATGAAGGGCCGGATCAGCGACCGGCTGCTCTTCGAGGACCTGCCGTACGCGCGGGGGGAGGTCAGCGGGGCCCCGCTGATGGGCGGGGCGCTGGCCACCCTGGAGTGCCGTACGGAGAAGAGGGTCGAGGCCGGGGACCACACGCTGGTCATCGGACGGGTCCTGACGGCGGCCGTACCGGCCTCGGAGGGCGGCCCGCTGACGTACTTCCAGGGGCGCTACCGGCACCTGGGCTGACCGGGCCCGGCCCGGACCGGCCTGCGAGCGGACCCGCACGGGGGTGGGGTCCGGGGCGGGGGCGGGGTCCGCGGGGCCGGGGCGCGCCGGGCCCGGCGGTCACCAATCGCGGCCGGAGCGGCCCCGCTTGGTCTCCGCGCGGGCCTTCTTCTCCCGCAGCCGCCGCTCGTTGATCCCCCGCGGGATCTTCGTGGCCCGGCGCGGCTTGGGCGGCGGCGCCGTCGCCTCCGCCAGCAGGGCGGCCAGGCGGACCGCGGCCATCTCGCGGTTGCGCCACTGCGAGCGGTGTTCGGAGGCCCGGACGGTCACCACCCCGCCGACCAGCCGGCCCGCCAGCCGCTCCAGCGCGCGCTGCTTCCACACCTCGGGCAGCGACTTGGTCTCCGCCAGGTCGAAGCTCAGCTCGGCCCTGGAGTCCGAGGTGTTCACGTGCTGCCCGCCCGGACCGGACGAACGCGAGAAACGCCAGACGAGCTCGGACTCCGGCAGGACGACCGAACCGCGGATGACGTAAGGACCAGGCATGGGCCAATGATCCCGCGCCGGCACCGGCCCGTCACCCCTTTTTGGGCGCGGTGGAACCTGCGGGACCCCTCGCCGCGTTATGAAGGTGAGCGGTAGCTTTCGTACCCGGCCGGTCCCACCGTCCGGCGGGCGCGCGGCCACCGCGGACGGACCACGAGGATCAGAAGAACAGAAGGGGACATCCCATGGCGGTAAGCCTGTCCAAGGGCGGCAACGTCTCGCTCACGAAGGAAGCCCCGGGGCTCAGCGCCGTCACGGTCGGCCTCGGCTGGGACGTCCGGACCACCACCGGCGTCGACTTCGACCTCGACGCCTCGGCCATCGCGGTCAACGCGCTCGGCAAGGTCGTCTCCGACGGCCACTTCGTGTTCTTCAACAACAAGTCCACCCCGGACCAGACCATCGTGCACACCGGTGACAACCGCACCGGCGAGGGCGCGGGCGACGACGAGGCGATCAACGTCAACCTCGCCGGCCTCCCCGCCGACGTGGACAAGATCGTCTTCCCGGTGTCGATCTACGACGCCGACTCCCGCAGCCAGAACTTCGGCCAGGTGCGCAACGCGTACATCCGCGTCGTCAACCAGGCCGGCGGCGCCGAGATCGCCCGCTACGACCTCTCCGAGGACGCCGCCACCGAGACCGCCATGGTCTTCGGCGAGCTGTACCGCAACGGGGCCGAGTGGAAGTTCCGCGCGGTCGGCCAGGGCTACGCCTCCGGCCTGACGGGCATCGCCCAGGACTTCGGCGTCAACGTCTGAGACCTCTGACCGGCTGGGCCCCGCGGACGCGTGCGTCCGCGGGGCCCCGCGCGTCTCCCCGCTGCCGGGCCCGGCACCGCACCGGCACCACAGCGGCACCGCACCGACACCGGCCGACGCCCCTGACCGGCGCCCGTCAGGGCAGTTCCGGCTTGCCCTCCCCGTACAGCCAGTCGTCCCAGACCTCCGTCAGGTCCCGGCCCGTGCGCTGCTCGGCGTACCGGGTGAACTCCTCCGTACCGGCGTTGGCGTGCCGGTGGTCGCGGGCCCAGCCGCGGACCAGGTCGAAGAAGGCCTTGTCCCCGACCTCCTGCCGGATCCGGTGCAGGACCATCGCGCCGCGGTAGTAGACCGGCGAGCCCGAGACGTCCTCGGGGCCGGGCGGCTCGGCGGGCGGGAACTCCCAGACCGGCTCCCCGGCGCTGGCGTCCACGTCGGTGTCGCCCTCGTAGAAGGCGTCGAAGTACTCCTCGGCGGTGTACCCGCCGTGGTCCTCCTCCCACAGCCATTCGGCGTAGGTCGCGAAGCTCTCGTTGAGCCACATGTCCTGCCAGGTCTTCGGCGACACCGAATTGCCGAACCACTGGTGCGCCGCCTCGTGCACGAGCAGCGGGACGTCGGGCGCACCGGGGAAGACCGGCCGGGTCTGGGTCTCCAGCGCGTAGCCGAGGGTGCCGCCGCGCTCGACGATCGCGCCGGCCGAGTCGAAGGGGTACGGGCCGAAGCGCCGTACGCCCCAGTCCACGATCTCCGGCAGCTCGCCGAGGGCCCCGGCGCTCTCCGCGGCCTCCGCCGGGGTGACCGCCGTGTACAGCGGCACGCCGGCCTTGGTCCGGCCGGTGGAGACCTTGTACGGGCCGATCGCGACGGTCGCCAGGTAGGTGGCCATCGGGTCGGAGCCGTGCCAGCGGAAGGTGGTCCGGCCGCCGCGCTCCGTGCGGGAGCGGAGGCTGCCGTTCGAGACGGCCTCGTAGCCCTTCGGGACGGTCACGGTGATGTCGTGGCGGGCCTTGTCGGAGGGGTGGTGGTTGCCCGGGTACCAGGTCATCGACCCCACCGGCTCGCCGACCGCCACCGCACCGCCGGCGGTCCGGATCCAGCCCTCCTCGGAGCCGTCCGGGTCCTCGTAGGCCTCCGGGACCCCCGAGTAGCGCACGACCGTGCGGAAGGTCTCGCCCTTCCTGAGGTCGTCGGCGGGGCGGACGGTCAGCTCCTGCCCGGCCCGGTTGAACCGCGCCCCCTCGCCCTCCACCTCGACCGAGTCCACCGTCAGCCCCGAGAAGTCGAGGTTGAAGGCGCTCAGGCCCTGCGTGGCGGTGGCGGTGACGGCGGCCGTGCCCTCGAGCCGCCCGGTGCGCGGGTCGTAGTCGAGGGTGATCCCGTAGTGGGACACGTCGTAGCCGCCATTGCCCGCCCGGGGGAAGTACGGGTCGCGCAGGCCCGAGGCACCCGGCCGCCCCTGCACCGCGCCGCCCGTGCAGGCGGTCAGCGCGGTGAGCGCGAGCAGGGCGGCGGTGGCGGGGGCGATGATCCGCAGGCTGGGGGCGTGTTCCACGCTCACGATCCTAAGCGGGGGCTCCCAAACGGTACGGATCGGGCACCGGGGGCTGGGCCCGGGGCACGGCGCCGGGGGGCGGCCGTGGGGCCCCGGGCCCGGGCGGGGTCAGTCCTGGACGGCCTCGACGCCGGCCTTGGCGTACTTCTCGTCCAGGTCGCCGCTCGGGGCGCCGGCGACACCGATGCCGGCCACCGGGGCGCCCTTGTACTGGACCGGGGTGCCGCCGCCGAGGAACAGCGTGCCCGGGATGTCCTTCAGGTTCGGGGCCTGTGCGAGGCGGCCGGCCAGGACCGAGGTCGGGGCGTTCCACGACACGGCGGTGAAGGCCTTGCGCTCGGCGGACTCGTACGACTGCGGGCCGGCGCCGTCGCCGCGCAGGGTCACGAGGGTGTTGCCGTTGCGGTCCACGACGGCCACCGTCACCCGCTGGTTCTCGGCCTCGGCGGCCTTCAGCGCGGCACGGGCGGCGCGGGTGGCGGCGTCGACGGTGAGGTGCGTGCTCGTGGTGAAGTTCCGGTCGCCGTCCTTCTTCGCCGCCGCGGCCGGGGCGGCCTGGGCGGCGGGAGCGGCGGCGCTGGCGTTCACGGCGCCGAAGGTGCCGGCGGCGAGGACGGCCGCAACGGCGGCACCGGTCGCGACACGGGTACGGGTCTTCATGGAGTGCTCCTCGTTCGGGGTTCTTCGGGGACTTCGGTGGGGCTGCTCCCAACCTGGGTCCGCAACCGGGCCCGCCCCCTCGGCGTACCGGCTGGCCCTGGCCCGCGTACCGGCTGACCCGCGGGTCAGCCGATCGGTTGATGCGCCACCCCCCGCCCGGGTGGGGAGATGATGGGCAGGCGGCGCGACAGCGCCCCGGCGCGGCGCCCGCACGGGCAGGAACGGGCCCGGCACAGGCACAGGGCACAGGCACGGAGGTCACCCATGGCACGGCAGCGCGGCGACGCGGCCACCGGCCCGGACGGCACCCCGCCCGCCGGACCCGCCCCCGGAACGCCCGCCGGGCCTCCCCCCGGACCGCCCGCCGGCCCGGCCGGGGTCCGCTCCCTCGCCACGGTCGCGCACGCCGCCTTCTTCCTCCTCCTCGGCGCCTCCCTGGCCCGCTTCCTCATGCGGCACCCCGGCGAACCGCGCACCCCCTGGATCCTCGCCCTCAGCCTGACCCTGGCCCTGCTCTACGTGCTGGGCCCGGTGCTGGGGGCGGCGCCCACCGTGCGCCGGCTGGTCTGGCTCGGGCTGGTCCTGGCCGTCTGGGTCGTACTGGTGCTCCTCGCGCCGAGCTTCGCCTGGTGCGCCGTACCCCTGTTCTTCACGGCGCTGCGCACCCTGCCGCCGCGCGCCGCGATGGTGCTGGTGGCCCTGCTGACGGCCTTCGTGGTCGCCGCCCAGCTGCGCCTCGCGACCGGCTTCGACCCGAACCTGCTGCTCGCACCGCCCGCCGTGGCCGCCCTGGCCACCGCCGTGTACGTCCACATGGAACGGCAGGCCCAGGCCCAGCGGGAGCTGATCGACGACCTCATCCGCACCCGGCGCGAGCTCGCCGCCACCGAGCGCCGCGAGGGCACCCTCGCGGAGCGGCAGCGGCTGTCCATGGAGATCCACGACACCCTCGCCCAGGGCCTGTCCAGCCAGCAGATGCTGCTCCAGGCCGCCGAGCGCACCTGGGACTCCGACCCCGGCACCGCCCGCTCCCACGTGCACACCGCCGCCGGGGTGGCGGCCCGCGGGCTCGCCGAGGCCCGGCGGCTGGTCGCCGACCTGGCCCCGCCGCAGCTCGCCGACGGGGCCTCGCTGGCGGACGCCCTGCGGGCGCTGGACGCGGGCCCGGAAGTCACCGTCCGCTTCCACCTGGAGGGCGTACCGGTGGCGCTGCCCGACCGTACGGAATCGGCGCTGCTGCGGATCGCCCAGGGTGCGCTGGCGAACGTACGCGAGCACTCCGGGGCCCGTACGGCGGGCCTGACCCTCAGCTTCCTCGGCGACGAGGTGCTGCTCGACATCGCCGACGACGGCCACGGCTTCGCACCCCCGGCCCCCGGGGCGGCCGCCCCGCCCGGCACCCCGGAGCGCGGGCACGGGCTGCCGGCGATGCGGGCGCGGGTGCGGCAGCTGGGCGGCACGCTGACCCTGGAATCAGCGCCCGGCGAGGGCACGGTCCTCTCGGTCTCCGTACCCGCGACGGCCGCCGGCGCCCCGGCCACGGCCCCTCCCGCCCCCTCCTCCGCCCCCTCCCCCACCCCGGAGACCCCCCGATGACGACCCCGCCGACGACGATCCTGCTGTGCGACGACCACGTGGTGGTCCGGGCGGGACTGCTGGCCCTGCTCGGCAGCGAACCCGACATCGAGGTGGTCGGCGAGGCCGGCAGCGGTGAGGAGGCGGTCGCCCTCGCGGCCAAGCTCCGCCCCGACGTGGTCCTCATGGACCTCCAGCTGGGCGAGGGCATCGACGGGGTCGAGGCCACGCGCCGCATCACCGCCGCCCCCGACGCGCCGCACGTCCTCGTCCTCACCACGTACGACACGGACGCGGACATCACCCGGGCCATCGGCGCCGGGGCGACCGGCTACCTCCTGAAGGCGGAGCGCCCCGAGGAGCTCTTCGCCGCCATCCACGCCGCCGCGGCGGGCCGCACCGCCCTGTCGCCGCCCGTGGCCAGCCGGGTCATGGCCCAGATGCGCGGCACCCGGCCCACGCTGACCGACCGCGAGCTCGACATCCTGGGCCAGCTGGCCCACGGCCTCGGCAACCGCGACATCGCCCGCGCCCTCTTCATCAGCGAGGCCACCGTCAAAACCCACCTGGGCCGCATCTACGACAAGCTCGGTGTGGACACCCGGGCGGGCGCGGTCGCCGTGGCCAAGGAGCAGCGGCTCCTGCCTTGAGGGCGGGGGCGGCCGGCGGGGCTTCGCGGGTCCGCAGGGCCGGGGCTCACCCGGTGAGGTGCCAGCGGGTGGAGCGCCGCCGGGCTGGCCTCCCCGGGTGGCGGAGGCGGGGATTCCCGGTCGGATTCCGGACATCCATGACCTGAGTTCGGACAACCGTGCCCGCCAACTTGTCGTAGACCTGTCAGAAAACCCCCTTTCGCTGGCACTCTCTCAGCCACCCCCCACCCGGACCCGGCAAAGGAGCGAGCCCGAGTGCCCCACCCTCCGCCCGCTCCCGGGCCCGGCCCCCGACCCCGCACGGCGGCCACGGCCGCACCCCCGGCCCGACCGGCCCGCCCGCGCCGGACCCCGCCGGCCCGCTTCCGGCCCGTCCCGGCCCCCTGACTCACGGGCCGCGCGGTGCACACCCCGCGCGGCCCGTGACACCATCGGTCACGTGCTCGACATCGGCTACTCCCTCTCCCGGCGCTTCCCGGACCCCCCGCAGACCGACTACCGGACCGCGGACGTCCACACCCTGCGCCACGACCTCTTCTGCGGGGACGTCTACCTCGCCGACACCAAGGCCGACCGGGAGGTGTCCACAGCCTGGGGATGGGTGCCCGTCCTCGACTTCGCCTGGGCCCTGTGCGACATCGTCGAACAGCTCGACCGCGACCCCCGCGGCAGCCGCTCCGCCGAGCGCCAGTACGCCGAACTCGACTTCACCGAGTCCAGCGACTGCATGCTCTTCGAGCGCCGCTTCGGCTGGGTCGACATCGAAGCCGACTGGATGCCCGCCGAGGAAGCACCACTGACCTTCAGCCACCGGCTGCTGCGCCGCGAGGCCCGCGACTTCCTCCACGACCTCGTCGCCGACCTCACCGACATGCACGAGGGCCTCGCCGACAACCCGGCCATCTGGACCCTCCAGGCCCGCTTCCCCCGGGTGACCTGACCGGCACCGCATCCGCGTGCCGTCCGCCCGCCACCACCAGCACGCACCGCACCGCGGACACCACCGCCGCCGCCCCCGACCACCAGGGCGGCGGTACGGCAGTACGCCTCCCCCTGCCCGCCTCCCCGGCCGGGACGGCCTACGCCTCCACCCGCACCCCCAGCTGCGCCGCGAACGCCGGCGCCAGGTCCAGCAGCTGCGCAGGGCTGATCACCGCCCCCGCGAGCCGGTCCACCCCCCGCGCGACGGACAGCTCGGCGACCTCCCGCAGGTCCACGTCCGCCAGCCGCGCCCCGGTGAGGTCCACGCCCCTCAGCACGCAGTCCCGGAACTCCACCCGCTCCAGCACCGCGCCCCCGAGGTCCGGCTCCACCAGCACGCAGCCCTCGAAGACCACGTCCCTGAGCCGGGCCATGCGCAGGTTCAGATAGTCGATCTTCCCGCCGCGGACCACCACCCGCTCCAGCCCAGCCCCCGACAGCTGCACCCCGCCCAGCCGCGCATCCACCACCTCCACGTCCTGGAGCACCGCCCCGGACAGGTCCGTACCCACCCCCCTGACCCCGGAGAGCACCGAGTCCAGGAACCGCACCCGGGGCAGCGCCACCTCGTCGAGCACGCACTCGTACACCCCGCAGTCCAGGAACCGGGCCCCCGGCGCCTCCTGCCCCGCCAGGTCCAGGTCCCGGAACTCCAGCCCGTCGTAATCCCCGTCCGGCTCCAGCTCCGCGCCGCCGAACGCCCTCAGCTCCGGCAGCCGCACCTCGGCCCGCCGCACCGCCCGACTCTTCTTCTTCGCAGCCATCCCCCCATCATGACCACCCCCGCCGACACTCCCCCGGCACCACCGGGACACCCCCCCCTGACCTGCACGGGAGAAAAACTTTCCGCATCCATGTCACAGATCACCGCCCCCCACCCGTCCCCTCACCGAAACCCCGCACGACCACCCGCACCCGCACAGCGCTCCACCCACCCGGCACGGAAAGAGGGAGACCATGGACAAGCTCACCGTCATCGGAGGCGGCTTCGCCGGACTGGTCGCGGCCATCAGCGCCGCCGAGGCCGGCGCCCGGGTGACCGTGCACGAGTCCCACCAGACCCTCGGCGGCCGCGCCCGCACCGCCGAAGGCCCGTACCGCACCAACGAGGGCCCCCACGCCTTCTACAACGGCGGCCCCCACTGGCCCTGGCTCCTCCAGCGCGACCTGCTCGGCCCCCTGGCCCCGGTCGGGCTCGTCGACTCCACCCGGCTGCGCGTGCGCCGCGGCGGCAGGTTGCGCGCGATGCCCCCGCTCTCGCTCGTCAAGCTCGCCCGCCGCCCGGTCTCCGACGCGCCCGTAGACCTCGACTTCCACACCTGGGCCTCGAGGATCATCGGCGAGGAGGACACCCGCGCCGTCGCCAACTCCCTGGCCGTCGCCCTCTTCCACCACGACGTCGGCTCTCTGTCGGCCGCGTTCGTGCAGGAACGGCTGCGCCGGGTGGCCAAGTTCCCGCCGGAGGCCCGCTTCCCGCGCGGCGGCTGGCAGTCCGTCATCGACCGCATGGCGGCCCGCGCCCGCGACCTGGGCGCCGTCATCGAGACCGGCTCGCGCATCGACGAACTCCCCGACGGCCCGGTCGTCGTGGCCACCTCCCTCCCCGCCGCCCGCAAGCTCCTCGGCGACGATTCCCTCACCTGGGAGAGCGGCCGCACCGTCCTCCTCGACCTGGCCCTGCGCACCCGCCGCGGCGACCTGTATGCCCTCTCCGACCTGGACGAGCCCGGCTGGATCGAGCGGTTCACCACCCAGGACAAGACCCTCGCCCCCACAGGCGAGGAACTCCTCCAGGCCCAACTGCCCATCGCCCCCGACCAGTCCAAGGCCGTCGGCATCGAGCGCGCCGAACGCCTCCTCGACCTCGGCTACAAGGGCTGGCGCGACCGCACCACCTGGCGCCGCGAGGCCGTGGCCACCGGCCGCACCGGCGCGGTCGACCTCCCCGGCACCACCTGGCGCGACCGCCCGGCCGTCGACCGCGGCCAGGACGTCTACCTGGCGGGCGACCAGGTCGCCGCCCCCGGCGTCCTGGCCGAGGTCTCCTTCAACAGCGCAATCGAAGCCGTCTCCCTGGCCATGAGAACCCCCCACCCCCTGACCCCCCACACCGCCTGACAACCGCCCCGTCCCGACCCAGGAGTTCCACCTCACGGACCGTCGCCCACCCGAGGACGAGCCGGTCGTACGGCACCCAACTCCGGTCCGGGGTACGGAAATCAGCCCCCGGCCCGGGTCTCCTCCCCCGCCCCGGCACTCCACCCGACCGGTACTTGCCCACCACCCCCAGGGCGGGGCCCGGGTACGTCGTCCAGCTGCGGGCCCGGGTCTCCTCCCCCGCCCCGGCACTCCACCCGACCGGTGTTTGCCCACCAACCCCGGGGCGGGGCCCGGGTACGGGGATCAGCACGTACGGGGTTTGGTTAGCGGCCGGTGCTGTGGTGAGGAGTCGGGCCACCCCGAGTCCCTTCGCGCCCCGGCTATCCACCCCGGCAGGGGTCCCACCCGACCCCGACCCTCCAGCCTCGCCGGCGTTTGAGGCGCGAGGTCTGGGGCGGAGCCCCAGTTCGGGAAGGGGCGGGTAGGGGAACCTCGCTCCGCGCGGCGGCCCCCGCTACCCCCGGCCCACCGTGTCGCCCCCGACCCGGGTCGGGAAGGCTCTCCGGTGTCTGCTCGCATGTCTGACTGTGCGGCCGTCCCGCGGCACCCTGTCAAGGGCGCTCCCTCCGGTCGCGTCGCTGCGCGACTCCGCTGGCGCTCCGCCCTTGACAGGGCACCACGGGACGTCAAGTCCCAGACTTGCCAGCAGCCACAGGAGAAGAAGCAGCAGGGGGACCAAGGCCCAGGCCGGTCAGCGTCGGCCAGGCGAGCCAGAGCACCGGCCGACCCCCGCCCTCCGGGCGGAAAGACAACCGACACAAGCCGCGACGGATCGCTACACAGCCGCGGCCGTCTCAGCGGCCTCCGGCCCGGCCGGGGCCGGGCATAGGCCGCCACCGATCGCTACGCGCTCCGCCCGGCCCGGCGGCAGCCGGACCGCCCCGGGCCGAGGGGCGCGGCAGCCCAGGATCCCGCCGAGCCGCCCTCCCGTGCTCCGCGACCCGCCCAGCGGAACTCAGAGCACGGCAGACCGCACACACCCGCCCCACCACCGATGCCACGCCCGCCTGCCGTGCTCTGCGATCCGCCGGGCGGTATTCAACACACGTCAGGGGCCGGGCCGAATGCCCGGCCTGCCGCCGGTTCGTGGACCGCCCGCCTAGGGGCGCAGCAGCCCCCCGACGGCGACGGGCACCCGCCCAGGTCCAGGCATCAGCACGCGCCCCAGCGGACTGGAGCCCCTTCCAGTAACTGGCCAACCAACCCCCGCAGTTGTATCTGTCCACCGAGGGGACCCGGCGTCAGGACTAAAGATCACAAATTGCAGAATGACCGGTATGCCGAAAACGAACACTCCCCGGGCGATAACGCCCGACGACGCGTCAACGGTCAGCACCACTCTCGCGCGTGCCTTCAGCGACGACCCGATGATGCTGTGGTTCTTCCCTGAAGGCCCCGGCAGCGAGGCGGGGATGCGCGATTACTTCACCGCGCTCCACACCCACCAGTACGGCCCCCACGGCTTCTGCGAACAGACCGACGCTGCCGCCGCCTTCTGGGTAGCGCCGCACGCGCTGGACAAGTCGATGCCGGGCCCCGAGGCCCTGGCGGCCCTCGACGAGATTCTCGGCGACCGGGCCGCCGCCTACCGCGAGGCCGTCGCGGCGGCAGCCGCCGCCCCCGCGCGCGAACCCCACTGGTACCTGGCGGTCCTGGGCGCCGACCCGGCCGCGCAGGGACAGGGCCACGGCGCGGCCCTGCTCCGCTCCGGCCTGGCCAAGGCCGACGCCGAGGGGATGCCCGTATCCCTGGAGTCCTCCAAGCCGGAGAACATCCCCTTCTACGAGCACTTCGGCTTCTCCGTGGTCGCAGAACTGGAACTGCCCGGCGGAGGCCCCAAGGTGTGGGCCATGTGGCGCCCCGCGACCACCCGTTCGGCCACCGCCTAACACCGACCCACCCCCGGACCGGCCCGCCCCGGGCCGGTCCCCAACCCCGCCCGCCTCCTTCCCCGCCGAAAGTCCCGCCCAGCGGATCACAGAGCACGGCAGGCAGCATTTCGTCCCGTGGTGGGGTGGAAGCGTGCGGGCTGCCGTGCGCTGAGTTCCGCTGGGCGGGCCGTGGGGCACGGGAGGGCGGCTCGGCGGATTGCTGGGCTGTCGCACCCCTCGGCCCCGGGCGGTCCGGCTGCCGCCGGGGCCGGCCTGGCCGGGTAGCGGTCGGTGGCGGCTTCTGCCCAGCCGGAGGCGGCCCGGAGGCCGCTGAGACAGCCGGAGCGCGTAGCGATCGCCGGCGGCCTATGCCCAGCCCTGGCCGGTCCGGAGGCCGCTGAGACGGCCGCGGCTGTGTAGCGATCCGCCGCGGCTTGTGGTCTTTCCGCCCGGAGGGCGGGGGTCCAGGGGAACGGGGTGCGCCTGGCCGATGCTGGCCTGCCGGGGTCCTGGTCCCCCTGCTGCTTTTTCTCCTGTGGCTGCTGGCAAGTCTGGGACTTGACGTCCCGTGGTGCGCTGTCAAGGGTGGCCCGCAGGGCCATCGCGCAGCGACGCGACCGAAGGGAGCGCCCTTGACAGGGTGCCGCGGGACGGCCGCACAGTCAGACATGCGAGCAGACACCGGAGAACCTCTCCGACCCGGGCCGGGGGCTAGAGAGGTGGGCCGGGGGTAGCGGGGGCCGCTGCGCGGTGCTGGTTCCCCTACCCGCCCCTTCCCGAACTGGGGCTCCGCCCCAGACCCCGCGCCTCAATCGCCGGCGAGGCTGGATAGACGGGGTCGGGTGGGACCCCCGCCGGGGTGGATAGCCGGGGTCTAGACGGGACTCGGGGTGGCCCGACCCCTCACCACAGCACCGGCCGCTGCTAAACCCCATAAGGGCTAATCCCAATGCTGGTGACTTAGATGTTCTGTGCTCGTTGGTTGTGGTGTGGCGAGGGTGGGGCAGGTCAAGTCGCCTGCGGGTGAGCGGTTGTCGGAC
>NZ_JBVJYM010000002.1:112549-585123 GCF_055600495.1 Streptomyces sp. NPDC038213 | reverse complement strand
GTACGGGCGGTGGACGACACACGCAGCCGGTAGGTGTACCGGGCGTGCCCGGCCACCGTCTCGGCCATCGCTGCTGTCGTCATGATCCGCAACCTAACAGCCCCCACTGACAACGAAAGAGAGCGCAGGTCAGAACAGATGCGAAGAGAACTCCGCCGCTCCGCGGCTCCGCCCCAAGGACCCATTCCTCCCCGCCCTAAAGGACGGGGCATCCTGGGAGAAATCAGGTGACCGCCGGACCCGCACCCGCCCCCGACGCGCCCACCCGCACCGCCCCTCCCCCGCCCACCCGCGCCGAGTACTGCGTCCTCGCCTGCGCCGAGGCCTGGCGCGGTGACGGCGAGGTGCTGGCCAGCCCCATGGGCCTGATCCCCTCCTTCGGGGCCCGGCTGGCCAAGCGGACCTTCTCCCCGGACCTGCTGCTGACCGACGGGGAGGCGCTGCTGGTCGGGCTGGACGGCACGGTCGAGGGCTGGCTGCCGTACCGGCGGCACCTGGCCATGGTCACCGGCGGGCGGCGGCACGTGATGATGGGCGCCAGCCAGATCGACCGGTACGGCAACCAGAACATCTCCTGCATCGGGGACTGGGAGCGCCCGGCCCGGCAGCTGCTGGGGGTCCGCGGGGCCCCGGTGAACACGATCAACAACCCGGTGAGCTACTGGATCCCGAAGCACTCGCGGCGGGTGTTCACCGAGCGCGTGGACATGGTCAGCGGGGTCGGCTTCGACCGGGCCGCGGCCGCGGGCCCGTCCGCGTCGCGCTTCCACGCGCTGCGCCGGGTGGTCAGCGACCTCGGGGTCTTCGACTTCGGGGGCCCCGGGCACGCCATGCGGATCGTGTCCCTGCACCCGGGCGTGACCGTGGAGGAGGTACGGGAGGCCACCGCCTTCCCCCTGGAGACCGCCGACCGGGTGGCCGACACCCGGGAGCCCACCGCCGCCGAACTGCGGCTGATCCGCGAGGTCATCGACCCGCAGGGGCTGCGCGAGCGGGAAGTGCGGGGCTGATGGAGACCGCGCTGACGAAGCTCGTCGGGGTCCGGTACCCGATCGTGCAGACCGGGATGGGCTGGGTGGCCGGGCCGCGGCTGGTGTCCGCGACCGCCAACGCGGGCGCGCTGGGCGTCCTGGCCTCGGCCACGATGACCCTGGAGCAGCTGCGCGCGGCGGTCCGCGAGGTGAAGTCCCGTACGGACGCGCCGTTCGGGGTCAACCTGCGCGCCGACGCCGGGGACGCGGGCGAGCGGGTGCGGCTGATCGTCGACGAGGGGGTCAAGGTGGCCTCCTTCGCCCTCGCGCCCTCGCAGGAGCTGATCGCGCGGCTCAAGGACGCCGGGGTGGTGGTGATCCCCTCGGTCGGGGCGCGGCGGCACGCGGAGAAGGTGGCGGCCTGGGGCGCGGACGCGGTGGTCGTCCAGGGCTCGGAGGGCGGCGGGCACACCGGGGAGGTGGCCACGACCGTGCTGCTGCCGCAGGTCGCGGACGCCGTGGACATCCCGGTGGTGGCGGCGGGCGGGTTCCGCGACGGGCGGGGCCTGGTCGCGGCGCTGGCGCTGGGGGCGGCCGGGGTGGCGATGGGCACCCGGTTCCTGCTGACCTCGGACTCGACGGTCCCGGACGCCGTCAAGGCCCGCTACCTGGCCGCCTCGGTGAAGGACGTGACGGTGACGACCGCGGTCGACGGGCTGCCGCACCGGATGCTGCGCACGGACCTGGTGGCCGCCCTCGAGCGCTCGGGGCGGGCCGGGGCGCTGCTGCGGGCCGTCCGGCACGCGGCGCAGTTCCGCAGGGTCTCCGGGCTGGGCTGGCGGGAGATGGTCCGCGACGGCCTGGCGATGAAACACGGCAAGGACCTGTCCTGGAGCCAGGTCCTGCTCGCCGCGAACACCCCGATGCTCCTCAAGGCGTCCATGGTCGAGGGCCGCACCGACCTCGGAATCATGGCATCGGGCCAGGTCGCGGGGGTGATCGAGGATCTGCCTTCGTGTGCGGAGCTCGTCGCCCGCGTCATGGCCGAGGCGCAGTACGCGCTGGAAGGACTGCACGCGACCGGCACCCTGCCTCCACCAGGGTGATCCCTTCTCCGCCACAGGAGTCGCACTGATGAGCCGTGCCCGTTTCCGCCTGGCGACCGGAGTGATCGTTTCCGCTCTCGCCCTCGGTGCCCTGCCCGCTCCGGCCCTCGCCGGGGCGGGTCCCGCACGTTCAGGCCCCTCGTCCCCGGCCGTCCCGGCCGCCGCCTCCGCCCCCTCGGCCTCCGCGGGCTCCTCCGTACCGGCCGCCGGGCCCGGGCGGGGCGGCCCGCGCGGCGCCGCCGACCCGATCCGCCAGATCCCCCTCCAGGGCGCGGTCAACTTCCGCGACCTGGGCGGCTACCGCACGTACACCGGCGGGCAGGTCCGCCACGGGCTGGTGTACCGCTCGGACGCCCTGTCCAAGCTGACCCCGGCGGACGTCACCGCCGTCGGGGGGCTCGGCCTGCGCGAGGTCGTGGACTTCCGGGTCGCCATGGAGCTCCAGTACGACGGGGCCGACCGGCTGCCGCCGGGGCTGACGGCGACCTCCCGGCCGGTGAACGACCTGGGCCTGTTCGCGACCCTGGTCGGAGTGATCTCCAGCGCCGATCCGGTGAAGCAGGAGGCCGCGCTCGGCGGCGGCCGGGCCGAGGCGTACATGCGCGACGTGTACCGCACCTTCGTCACGGACCCGGCGAACCGGGCGCAGTTCGCAGCGGTGCTGCGGGAGCTCGCGGACGGGGGCACCGGTCCGCTGCTGTTCCACTGCACCTCCGGCAAGGACCGGACCGGCTGGCTGTCGTACGTGCTGCTGCGGGCCCTCGGCACCCCGACGGGCACGGCGGAGCAGGACTACCTGGCCTCGAACTCCTTCCGGGCGGCGTACGACGCGCGGCAGCGGGCGGGGCTCAAGCAGGCCGGCCTGATGCAGAACCCCGAGCTGCTGATCCCGCTCCAGGAGGTCCGGCAGGACTACCTGGGTGCGGCCACCGCCCGGATGGAGGCCGATTTCGGCAGCTTCTACGGGTACCTGACCCAGGGGCTGGGGCTGGACCTGGGGACGCTGGCGAGGCTGCAGAAGCGCCTGGTGCGCTGAGCCCGGACCGGTAGGCGGGTAGGCGGGTACGCGGGTACGCGAAAGGCCCGGGTCCCCGGGGGAATCTGGGATTCCCAGGGGGACCCGGGCCTGGTGACGCGTGTCAGCCCACCGTGGCCCGGTGTGCGGGGGTCAGGACGCGGCGGGACCTGCGGGACGGCGGCGTCCGGCACCCGCGCCCGCGCTGCCGCTGCCCGAGCGGCGGCGGGAGGCGCCGGAGCGGCGGGCCGCGCCCGCGCCCTCGGCGGCCGGGGCGGCCCCGCCCGCGGTGCGCTGGCGGGGGGCGCCGCCGGTGCGCTGGGCGGAGCCGGCGCCGCGGGACTGGCCGGCGGCGCCGGAGTCGGTGCGGCCGCCCGCGGCGGACTGGCCCGCGGGACGGGAGCGGCGGCCGCGGTCGGCGGCGGGGGTGCCCGTGCCGGCGGCGGCGCCCGATCCGGCGCCGCGGGAGCGGCGGCGGGGCTGGCCGCTGCCGGAGCGGCCCTGGCCGCCGGTCTTCGCGGCGGGCCGGGCGGCGGGCTGCGGGACCTCGATGACCACGGGGACCCCGGAGGGCTCGCGGGCGCCGGTCAGGTCGGTCAGCGCGGTGTCGGAGGACTTGATCTGCGCGGTGCGCGGGCTGATCCCGGCGTCCGACATCAGGCGTCCGACCTCGCGCTTCTGCTCGGGCAGGACCAGGGTGACCACGCTGCCGGACTCGCCGGCGCGGGCGGTGCGGCCGCCGCGGTGCAGGTAGTCCTTGTGGTCGGTGGGCGGGTCCACGTTGACGACGAGGTCGAGGTCGTCGATGTGGATGCCGCGGGCGGCGACGTTGGTGGCGACGAGCGCGGTGACCTGGCCGTTCTTGAACTGGTCCAGGGTGCGGTTGCGCTGCGGCTGGGAGCGGCCGCCGTGCAGGCCGGAGGCCCGTACGCCGCTGGCCAGCAGCCGCTTGACCAGGCGGTCCACGGAGCGCTTGGTGTCCAGGAACATGATCACGCGGCCGTCGCGGGCGGCGATGCGCGTGGTGACGGCCTTCTTGTCGGTCTCGTCCATCACGTAGAGGACGTGGTGCTCCATGGTGGAGACGGCGCCCGCGGAGGGGTCCACGGAGTGCGTGACCGGGTCCACGAGGAAGTTCTTGACGAGCTTGTCGACGTTCTTGTCGAGGGTGGCGGAGAACAGCAGCCGCTGGCCGCCCGGCTCGACCTGCTTGAGCAGGGTGGTGACCTGCGGCAGGAAGCCGAGGTCGGTCATCTGGTCGGCCTCGTCGAGGACGGTGATCCCGACCTGGCGGAGGGTGACGTCCCCGCGGTCGATGAGGTCCTTGAGGCGGCCGGGGGTGGCCACGAGCACCTCGGCGCCGCGCGCCAGGGCGTTGGCCTGCCGGTTGATCGACATGCCGCCGACCACCGTGGCTATGCGCAGGTGCACGGAGGTGGCGTAGGGGGTGAGGGCGTCGGTGACCTGCTGGGCCAGCTCGCGGGTCGGTACGAGGACCAGGGCGAGCGGGGTGCGCGGCTCGGCGCGGCGGCCGGCGGTGCGGGCGAGCAGGGCGAGGCCGAAGGCCAGGGTCTTGCCGGACCCGGTGCGTCCGCGGCCGAGGAGGTCGCGGCCGGCCAGGGAGTTCGGGAGGGTCGCGCCCTGGATGGGGAAGGGCTCGGTGACGCCCTGGGCCCCGAGGGTCTTCAGCAGCGCTGCCGGCATGTCGAGGTCCTCGAAGGCCGCGACGGGGGGCAGGGCGGGGGTGAGGGTCTCCGGCATGGTGAATTCCTGGGGCCGCGGTGCGGCCTTCGGACGGCCCCCTGCGCCCTTGGGACGGCCCTGGGAGGCGCCCCGCTCACGGCCGGGTCGGCGGGGAGCTCGGGACGAACTGGAGCTGGTCATGCGGAAGAAGCCCTCCTGAAGCTGGCAGACGGACACGGCAGGCAGACGTGCCATGCGCAAACCGGGGCCCGCACCGTGAGGTGCGGGCCCCGGCCGTGCGACGAGCGATCAGGCGGGGAGGATGTTCTCCGCCTGGGGGCCCTTCTGGCCCTGCGTGACGTCGAAGGTCACCTTCTGGCCTTCCTGGAGCTCACGGAAGCCAGAGGTGGCGATGTTCGAGTAGTGGGCGAAGACGTCCGGGCCGCCGCCGTCCTGCTCGATGAAGCCGAAGCCCTTTTCCGAGTTGAACCACTTCACGGTGCCGTTGGCCATGAGAATCTCCTGAATAAGGTTTGGGCCCCATCCGGAGATGCCGGAAACTAATAATGCGCCTGAGGAACATTCCCGTCAGGCGCACATAAAGTCTATGGGTACCACAACTGCAACTCCTCAAAGCTAGCACACCGCGCCCGCGGCCCGCGGCCGGGAGTGCGCGCGTCGTGTCGGGCGCGGCGCCCGCGCGGGTGTCGCGGGGCCGCGCGGGCGGATGGCGCAGGGGGCCGCGGAGGGGTCGCGAGCGGCCTGCCGGAGGGCTTCAGAGGCGCTCGATGATGGTGACGTTGGCCTGGCCGCCGCCCTCGCACATGGTCTGGAGGCCGTAGCGGCCGCCGGTGCGCTCCAGCTCGTGCAGCAGTGTGGTCATCAGCTTGACGCCGGTCGCCCCGAGCGGATGTCCGAGTGCGATGGCTCCGCCGTTGGGGTTGACCCGGTCCGGGTCCGCGCCGGTCTCCTTGAGCCAGGCCAGCACGACGGGGGCGAAGGCCTCGTTGATCTCGACCAGGTCGATCGCGTCGAGGGTCAGCCCGGTCTTCTTCAGGGCGTGGGCGGTGGCGGGTATCGGAGCGGACAGCATCCGGATGGGGTCCTCGCCCCGTACGGAGAGGTGGTGGATGCGGGCGCGCGGGGTCAGCCCGTGCTCCCGTACGGCGCGTTCGGAGGCGACCAGCAGGGCCGCGGCCCCGTCGGAGACCTGGGAGGAGACGGCGGCGGTGATGGTGCCGCCCTCCACGACCGGGCGCAGGCCCGCCATCTTCTCCAGGCTGGTGTCGCGGCGGGGGCCCTCGTCGACGGCCACGTCCCCGTAGGCCGCCGTCTCACGGGCGAAGCGGCCCTCGTCGACGGCGCGGACGGCCCGCTGGTGGGAGCGCAGGGCGAACTCCTCCATGTCGGTGCGGGAGATGCCCCACTTCTCGGCGATGAGCTGGGCGCCGTGGAACTGGTTGACGGGTGCGTCCCCGTAGCGGGCGCGCCAGCCGGCGGAGCCGAGGTAGGGGCCCTGGGTGAGGCCCAGGGGGTCGGCGGCCTGCCGGGAGGCGAAGGCGATGGGGATCATGGACATGTTCTGCACCCCGCCCGCGACCACCAGGTCCTGGGTGCCGGAGAGCACGGCCTGGGCCGCGAAGTGGACGGCCTGCTGGGAGGAGCCGCACTGCCGGTCCACGGTCACCCCGGGGACCTCCTCGGGCAGTCCGGCGGCCAGCCAGGCCGTACGGGCGATGTCCCCGGCCTGCGGGCCGACGGTGTCCAGGCAGCCGAAGACCACGTCCTCCACCGCCGCCGGATCGATCCCCGAGCGCTCCACGAGCGCGGTGAGGACGTGGGCGCCGAGGTCGGCCGGGTGGACCCCGGCCAGTCCCCCGCCGCGCCGGCCGACGGGGGTGCGTACCGCTTCGACGATGTAGGCCTCGGGCATGGCTGCTGCTCTCCTTCGCGGATCTGCTGCGGCGGGTCAGGTGCGTACGGCGACCCCGTCCAGGACCATCGAGAGGTACTGGCGGGCGATCTCCTCGGGGCTGTGGCGGCCGCCGGGCCGGTACCAGGAGGCCGCCACCCACACCGTGTCGCGGATGAAGCGGTAGGTGAGGCGGATGTCCAGGTCGGCCCGGAAGACCCCGGCCCCGACCCCCCGCTCCAGCGTCCCCAGCCAGGCCTTCTCGAACTTCTGCTGCGAGTCGGACAGGTAGTGGAAGCGGGGCTGCGGGGCCAGGTGCCGGGACTCCTTCTGGTAGATCGCCACGGCGTCGCGGTGCCGGTCGATCTCCCGGAAGGACTCGGTGACGAGGGCCTCGATGGTCTCCCTGGGGCCGAGCCCGGCGGCGAGTACGGCGTCGTAGCCCGCCCAGAGCTCGTCGAGGAAGCCGGAGAGGATCTCGTCGAGCATCGACTCCTTGGAGTCGAAGTGGTAGTAGAGGCTGCCGGCGAGCATTCCGGCGGCGTCGGCGATCTTGCGGACGGTGGTGGCGTTGTAGCCCTGGGCGGCGAAGACCTCGGCGGCCGTGCGCAGGAGTTCGGCGCGCCGCTCGGGAGAGGGGGTCACCGGGGGCTTCTTCCGGGGGTTCGGCTGGTTCGTTGGCACGCGTCCATTCTCGGGGCGGCCGCGCGCTAGGCGTGCTGGCTGCTGACGGAGACGGTCTCGCCGGTCATGTAGGACGCGTAGCCGCTCGCGAGGAACACGATCACGTTGGCCACCTCCCAGGGTTCGGCGTACCTCCCGAAGGCCTCGCGGGCGGTCAGTTCGTCGAGGAGCTCCTGGCTGGTGACCTTCACCAGGTGCGGGTGCATGGCGAGGCTGGGGGCTACGGCGTTGACGCGGACCCCGTACGCGGCGGCCTCCACGGCCGCGCAGCGCGTGAGGGCCATCACCCCGGCCTTGGCGGCGGCGTAGTGGGCCTGGCCGGCCTGGGCGCGCCAGCCGACCACGGAGGCGTTGTTGACGACGACCCCGGCGGGGCGGCCGGGGCGGCTGGGGTGGGGGTGGCCGGGGTGGCTACGGCCATCGGGGCCGTCGGGGCTTTCGGGGCTTTCACGGCCCTGTGCCTGGTCGCGGAAGGCGCGCAGGGCGGCGCGGGTGCAGCGGAAGGTGCCGTTCAGGGTCACGTCGAGGACCCTCGACCACTGCTCGTCGGTCATGTCGGCGAGGGCGGCCGTCCCGCCGAGGCCGGCGTTGTTGACGACGATGTCGAGCCCGCCGTGGAGGTCGGCGGCGAGCGCGAACAGCGACTGAACCTGCTCCTCCTGCGTCACGTCGCAGGGCAGCGCGGAGATCCGGCCGGGGCCGAACTCGGCGGCGAGGGACGCCTCGGTCTCCTTCAGGCGGCGCGCGTGGGCGTCGCCGATGACGATGCGGGCGCCCTCCTCCAGGAAGCGGCGGGCGGTGGCGCCGCCGATGCCGGCGCCGGCGGCGGCGGTGACCACGGCGGTGCGGCCGCGCAGCAGGCCGTGGCCGGGCACGTACGCGGGAGCGGTCGCGCCTGCGGGGTCCGCTGGGCCTGCGGGGTGTCGCGGGGATTCCTCGACGCTGCTCATGGCCGTACGTTAACCTACCAAACACTTGTTAGGGAACCCGCGGAGGAGAAGGAGGCGGAGGGCCGATGGAGCTCACGCACCCGCCCGGGGTGGAGGCCTTCCGGGCCGAGGCCCGGGCCTGGCTGCGGGCGCACGTGCCCGCGCGGCCGCTGCCCTCGCTGGAGACCCGGGAGGGCTTCGCCGCCCACCGGCAGTGGGAGGCCCGGCTGCACGCGGCCGGCTGGTCGGTGGTCTCCTGGCCGGAGCGCTACGGCGGCCGGGGCGCGGACCTGGAGCGCTGGCTGGTCTTCGAGGAGGAGTACTGGGCGGCGGGGGCGCCCGGCCGGGTCTCGCAGAACGGCATCAGCCTGCTCGCCCCCACCCTCTTCGACCACGGGACCGAGGAGCAGCGCCGCCGGGTGCTGCCGCCGATGGCCGGCGGGCAGACCGTCTGGGCCCAGGCCTGGTCGGAGCCCGAGGCCGGCTCGGACCTGGCCTCGCTGCGCTCGCGCGGGGTGCGTACGGACGGCGGCTGGCTGCTGTACGGGCAGAAGACCTGGTCCTCGCGGGCGGCCTTCGCGGACCGGGCCTTCGGGATCTTCCGCACGGATCCGGAGGCCGCCCGGCCGCACCAGGGGCTGACGTACCTCATGTTCGACCTGCGGGCCCCGGGGGTGACGGTCCGGCCCATCGGGCGGCTGGACGGGAAGCCGGCCTTCGCGGAGCTCTTCCTCGACGGGCTCTTCGTCCCGGACCGGGACGTGATCGGCGAGCCGGGGCAGGGCTGGCGGATCGCGATGTCGGCCACCGGCAGCGAGCGCGGGCTGACCCTGCGCCCGCCGGGCCGCTTCCTGGCGGCGGCGGACCGGCTGGCGGCCCTGTGGCGGGAGCGGGCGGACCCCGCCGACACGGCCCTGCGGGACCGGGTCGCGGACGCGGTGGTGGGGGCCCGCGCCTACCAGCTGTTCACTTGGGCCGCGGCGGCGCGGTACGCGGAAGGGGCCGCGACGGGCGCGGAGTCCAGCCTCAACAAGGTGTTCTGGAGCGAGTACGACATCGCCCTGCACGAGACCGCCCTCGACCTGCTGGGCGCGGACGGCGAACTGGCCGACGGCCCCTGGGCCGAACCCTGGCTCTTCTCCCTCGCCGGGCCGATCTACGCGGGCACCAACGAGATCCAGCGCGACATCATCGCCGAGCGGCTGCTCGGCCTCCCGAAGGGCCGCCGCTGATGCGCTTCCTGCCGACCGAGGAGCAGGCGGACTTCGCCCGTTCGCTGGACTCCCGGCTCACCGCGGCCGGGATGCCCGCGGCCGTACGGGCCTGGTCCGCGGGGGACCCGGGGCCGGGGCGAACGGTGTTCGCGCAGCTGGCCGACGCGGGGGTGTTCGCCCTGGCCGTGCCCGAGCGGTACGAGGGGCTGGGGCCGCTGCCGGCGGCCGCGGCCGTGGCCTACACCGAGCTGGGGCGGCACGCCGTACCGGGACCCGTGGTGGAGACCGCGGCGGCCGCCGCCCTGCTGGCCTCCCTCGCCGAAGCCGGGGACGAGGGGCCCGCGAAGCGGCTGCTGCCGGCGCTCGCGGGCGCCGAGCCGGCCGCCTCCGGGGAGGTCCTCGCCACGCTGGCCCTCCCGGCCGGCGGCCCGTACGCGCTCGACGCGGCCGGGGCGCGGTTCCGGCTGGCGGTCACCCCGGACGACGAGCTGTACCTCTTCCCCGCGGGCGGCGCCGGAGCCGCGTCCACCGACCCGGCCCGGCGGCTGTTCCGCCCGCTGCCCGGGGGTGAGCTGCTGGCCGCGGGCCCTGCGGTACGGGAGGCCGCGGCGGCGGCCCTGGGCTGGGCGCGGCTGCTGACGGCGGCGCAGTGCCTGGGGCTGGGCGAGGCGCTGCTGGAGCGGACGGTGGAGTACGTCCGGCAGCGCACGCAGTTCGGGGCGCCGATCGGCTCCTTCCAGGCCGTGAAGCACCGGCTGGCGGACACGCTGCTGGCGCTGGAGTTCGCCCGGCCGCTGGTCTGGGCGGCGGCCCTCACACTGGACCCGCGGGACACGGCCGCCGCCAAGCTCGCTGCGGGCGGGGCGGCGTACCGGGCGGCGGGGACGGCGCTCCAGCTCCACGGCGCGGTGGGCTACACGGAGGAACTGGACCTCTCCCTGTGGCTCCGCAAGGCCCGCCCCCTCCGCGACGCCTGGGGCACCCCGCCGGCCTGCCGGACCACCGTCATGACGTTGCCGTCGTGACCCCTTGCCCTTTCTTCCCGCAGCCCGGCGGCCCGGGGCCGGGGCTGACGCGGACTTAGCTGACGCGGACTGAGCTGACGCGGAACGGGGTTGACGCGGGCCGGGGTTGACGGGGCCGGGGTCGGCACGGACCGCAGTCGGCACGGACCGGGATTGACGCGGACCGGGATTGGCCCGAGCCGCTCCACTCCGGTCCGATCCGGACCCGTTCCGGGGCTCCGCCCCGGACCCCGCGCCTCAAACGCCGGCGAGGCTGGATTCTGCCGGGCCCGTCCCTCGTCTGGGGGCGGGCACCTGGCGACAACCGGGACATACCCGAGCCCGCACGGCGATCGAGCCCACCGGACACCCAGGCCCCACCAAAGGCAACAACAGCGCAGCACCCCACCACGAACAGCAGCCCATCCAAGCCCGCGCGGCGATTGAGCGCACCCGGCGCGCAGCGCGCGGGAAGGGCCGCGCCGGGGCCGGACCCAAGGAAGCGACGGCCGACGCGGCGCCCGACCGCAGACAGCAGGCAAACCAAGCCCGCGCGGCGATTGAGCGCACCGGTGACCCGGGTCCCCCTCCAAGACGACGACAGCGCAGCACCCCACCACGAACAGCAGCCCATCCAAGCCCGCGCGGCGATTGAGCGCAGCCGGCGCGGAGCGCGCGGGGAGGGCGGAGTGAGGGCGGCGGTGACGGGGCAACCCGGGGGCACCGGGAGGGGTTTCGGGGCGGCCGCGCGCCCGGCGGGCCCCACCCGCGCCAGGATGGACGCATGACGCACTCACCCCGCGCCCGCGCCTTCGACCGCGCCGCCCCCCAGTACGGGACGCACCGCCCCGGCTACCCCGCCGCCCTGTTCGACACCGTCGAGTCCCTCACCGGCCGCCCCCTGTACGGCACCCGCGCCGCGGACATCGGCGCCGGCACCGGCATCGCCACCGCGCTGCTCGCCGCCCGCGGCGCCCGCGTCACCGGCGTCGAGCCCGGCGACGGCATGGCCGCGGAGTTCCGGCGCCGCCTGCCCGGGGTCCCCGTGGTCCGCGGCGACGGCAACCGCCTCCCCCTGGCCACCGCCGCCTTCGACCTGGTCACGTACGCCCAGTCCTTCCACTGGACCGACCCGGAGCGCTCGGTCCCCGAGGCGGCCCGCGTGCTGCGCCCCGGCGGCGCGCTCGCGCTCTTCTGGAACGAGCCCGACGTCCGCGTCCCCTGGATCGCCGGCCAGGACGCCCGTCTGCACAAACGTTTCGGGCCCGGCTGGTACGTAGCCGACCACTCCCTCCCCGAGGGCCCCCTCCGCTTCACCGAGCGCAAACTGTCCTGGTCCCGCCGGATCACCCTCGACGCCCACCTCGCGAAACTCGCCACCCACTCCCTCTTCCTGCTGCCCGGACAGCAGGGCACGCAGGAGTTCCTCGCCGCCGAACGCGCCCTCCTGGCGGAGGAGTTCCCCGCGGGCGAGCTCGACGAGCACTACGTCACCACCCTGCGCCTCGCCGTAAGGTGACCCGATGACCGACTGCTACACCTGCGCGCAGGAGGCCGCCTTCCCCGCCGTCCCGCCGCGCGAGCGCATCGCCTCCGACCCGCACTGGCGGGTCGCCCACGCCACCGGCACCGCCCTCCCCGGCTGGCTGGTGCTCGTACCGCGCCGGCACGTGACCGCCGTGCACGAGCTCACGGACGAGGAGGCCGCCGGGCTCGGGAGCTGGCAGGTCCGGCTGTCCCGCGCCCTACGGGAGGCGACCGGCTGCACGAAGACGTACGTCGTGCAGTTCGCGGAGGCCCCCGGCTTCTCCCACGTGCACTTCCACGTGGTCCCGCGCCTGCCCGGCCTCCCCGCGGAGTTCCGCGGCCCCGCCGTCTTCGGCCTCCTGCGCCGCCCCGAGGCGGAACGCGTCACGGACCCCGCCGCCGACACCCTGTCCGCCACCCTCTCGGACCTCCTCCGCCTCAACCGCTGAGCCCCCGGCCCCCGGCCTCCCCCCGTCCGGCCTCCCCCTTGTCCCGCCACACCTGCGCCCACCGCTCCAGCCCCGCCTGCGCGGCCACCGGGTCGCGGTCCGCGCGGCGGGCCAGCCCGATCCCGCAGCCGGGGCACAGTTCGTGGGCGTGGTACCCGTCGCGGAAGACGGCCCGGGGGGGCCCGGGATTCCGTACCGGGGCGGGCGGTGAACCCGCAGGCCGGGCAGGCCCAGGAGCCGGGGTCGGAGCCGGAGCCGGCGTACCAGCCCGCCAGCACCCGTGCGGTCACCTCCGGCAGCGGCCCGGCGGGGTGGCGGAGCGGGTCCGGGCAGTACGCGAACCCGTGCGGCCCCGCCGGGGTCCGGATGAGCGCCCTGCGGCCCCGCGCCTTGTCCCGCAGCCGCGCCGCGATGAACCCCTCGCGGTACCCCAGCCACACCCGCCGCGCCGCGGACAGCTCCTCCACCGCCCACCCGAGGGCCCCGGGGTCCTCCCCGACCCGCGCCGGGACCCCCGCGCTCCGGCACAGGTGGTGGTACGTGGCCCGGAACCCGTACGGGGCGAAGAGCGTGACGCAGGTCCGCAGCGCGGCGTGCCGCTCCCGCGGGGTCAGGGACGGGTCCAGGGCGCGGGCGCGGTGGGTGGCGTAGCTGGGCACGCCCGGAGCGTAGCGGCGTACCTCCCGCCCGCCACGGGCCGGGCGGCCGGCCGCCTACAGGAGCGGGTCGTAGTAGCTCGGGTCCTCCGCGGGCGGGGCGTGCTCGATGTCCCGGTAGCGGCGCGACCACAGGTGCCAGACCCGGCTGCCCGCCATCCACAGGGACATCGAGTCCAGGCAGCGCTCCAAGTAGGCTGTGGAGACCGGGGACTCGGCCAGGGCCCGGCGGGCTGCGAGGTAGTCCTGCGTGCGTACGGCGACCAGCCCGGCCGCCCGCTCCGCGGCCTCCGCCCAGCCGAGCCCGTGCGCGTGCCGCAGGACGGCGACGACGTTGTTCATGTCCCCGCGGGCGTGCTCCTTGTTGAGGGACACGATGTCGTTCGTCCAGCAGGTGACGTCGTTGGCCGCGGTCCGCACCGCCTGGCACAGCACGTCCGCGACCACGTCCTCCGGCAGGCTCTCGCCCTGCGCGGCCTCGATCAGGTCCCAGCAGGCGTCCATGGCGCTGACCACGCGGCGGAAGGGCAGGTAGTCCTCGAAGGGCGGCGGGGCGCCGAACCGCCGGTTCGACAGCTCGGTCCGGTAGATCTCCACGTACGCGCACAGGTGCCGGGCGAACCGCTCCCGCCATCCGATGCTCATCCGGCGGGCCGTGCGCGGCCACATGTCCGCGAGGGCCCCGGCCAGCGGGTTGCTGGGGTGGCGCGGGGGCGGGGCGAGGTCCGGGGAGAGGATCGCGCGGATCTCGGCCAGCACCTCGCCGACGAGCAGGGCGCGCTCGTGCGGCCGCCCGGACTCGTCGAACTCGTCGTCGAAGACGAACAGCCAGGCCGCCCACTCGGCGAGCAGCTCGATATCGCAAGCCGTCGGCGAGGTGCGCGCCGCGAACAGCCCGTACCCGGCCTGGTCGAAGCGCTCCTCCGCGGCGGGGTTGGTCACCAGCCCGAACCGCCGCCCGTAGTAACGGACATGGGCCTCGGCGAGGGAGGCGGCCGGGTGGACGAGGGAGGGGAAGGGGCAGGGGATGGGCGGCAGCGTCCGCAGGACGGGGCGGGCGGGGGTGGGGGTGGTCCCGGGCACGGGGACGGTTCCGGGCACGGGGACGGGGCCCGCGCCGGGGGGTGGTCCCGTACCCGTACCCGTACCGGAGTCCCGGCCCGGGACCGGTGCCGGGCCGGGCCCCTCCCCCGGCCCGGGTCCTGCCCCCGGGCCCGGCTGGTCTTCGTGGTCCATGGCGTGCCCCCCGCATCCGCTGCGTCTCCTGGGGGATACCCGCCGCGGGGGCGGGCCGTAACCCGTGACGGCCACCGGACGGCCACCGGACGGCTGCCGGAGGGCTGCCGGAGGGCCGGTGATCCGGGGGATCCGGGGGACGCAGGGGGATCCGGGGGATCCGGGCGACGCACGGGGACTCGGGCGACGCAGGGCGACGTGGGAAGCCGCCCCGCCGCGGGTGGCCCCTCAGCGGGTGGTCATCCCCCCGTCCACCGCGAACTCCGCCCCCGTGACGTACGAGGACGCGTCCGAGCAGAGGAAGACCACGAGCGAGCCGACCTCCTCGGGCCGCCCCCGCCGCCCCAGCGGCAGGTGCGACCAGTCCCGCCCGGCGGCCGCGGCCTCCGTCATCGGCGTGTCGATCGCCCCCGGGTGCACCGAGTTGACGCGGATGCCGTCCGCGGCGAGGTCGAGGGCCGCGCAGCGGGTCAGCCCCCGCAGCCCGAACTTGGTGCTCCCGTAGGCCGCGTGCCGCGGGATCCCCACCAGCCCGGCCGCCGAGGAGATGTTGACCACCGATCCCCCGCCGCCCTCCCTCATCACCGGCGCCACCGCCCGGATCCCGAGGAACGGCCCGAGCAGGTTGACCCGTACCAGCTCCTCGAAACCCTCGGCCGTCTCCTGTTCGACATGGGCCGTGCGCCACAGCGCGGCATTGTTGACCAGCGCGTCGATCCGTCCGTACGCGCCCACGGCCGCCTCCGTCACGGCCGCCCAGTCCCCCTCCTCGGCCACGTCGTGCCGTACGAACAGCCCCCGCCCGCCGAGCTCCGCCGCCACGGCCCGCCCCTCGTCCTCCCGTACGTCGGTGACCACCACCCGCGCCCCGGCCGCAGCGCACAGTCGCGCCTCCGCGGCGCCCTGCCCGCGCCCCGCACCGGTGATGACGACGACCTTGCCGGCCAGCACGCCTCCGTCCGCGGTCCCGCCCCCGTCCCCGTCGCTGCCCATCGCACCCTCCATCCCGTACGTCCGCATGCCTGCACCTCCGTATGCCTAATCGAAATACCTGTAACAGGAACGCCGTACGGGAGGAAGGCCCCCGCCGTAAACTGCGCCCGTGGCGGCAGAGGCGGATGCAGAGGCGGAAGCGGACACGGGGCCAGGCGCGGGCGCAGACGGGGCCGGCGGCGGACGCCCCCTCCCCGCGACCGGCTGGGCGGTCCTCGGGCTGCTCTCCTTCGGGGAGGAGCTCTCCGGCTACGACCTGAAGAAGTGGGCGGACCGCTCCCTGCGCTTCTTCTACTGGAGCCCGTCCTTCAGCCAGATCTACAGCGAGCTCAAGCGCCTGGAGAAGGCCGGGTACGCCGTCTCCCGGCGGGTCGCCCCCGAGGCCGGGATCCGCGACAAGCGGGTGTACGCGATCACCCCGGCCGGCCTGGAGGCCGTACGGACCTGGGCCCGCGAGACCCCCGTCGACCCGCCCGTGCTCAAGCACGGGCCCATGCTCCGCCTGTGGCTGGGCCACCTCCTCGAACCTGAACAGCTGCGCGCACTCCTCACCCGCCACCGGGACCGGGCCGAGGAGTCCAGGGAACTCGCCGCGGCCGACGCCGAGGCCGCCGCCGCCCGCCCCGGGTGGACGTACCCGGCCCTCGCCCTGCGCTGGGCGGAGCGCCACCAGGCCCGCGAACGCGACCTCGCCGAGGACATGCTCGCGGACCTGCGGGAGGTGACGGGCGGGGCCGACCCGACGGACTCCGCGGACCCGCCGGACCCCTCCCCCGCCCCCGCCCCCGCCTCTGACGTACCCTCGCGCCCATGACCGCCGCGCCCTCCGCCGAGCCCGCCCCCTCCGCCAGCGCCGGTGCCAGCGCCAGCGCCGTGGACCTCGCCACCCTCGCGGAGCGGGCCCCCGCCCTCGTCAGCCTGTACAAGAAGGCCGCGGTCAGCCTCCGCAAGCACGAACTGCACGGGCAGCGCGCCGCCGTCTACCTGGTCCTCGACTACTCGGGCTCCATGCGCCCGTACTACGCCGACGGCAGCGTGCAGGCCCTCGCCGACCGGGTGCTGGGCCTCGCCGCCCACCTGGACGACGACGGACGGGTCCCGGTCGTGTTCTTCTCCACGGACGTGGACGCGCAGACGGAGATCCCGCTCGCCGAACACGAGGGCGCGGTGGAGCGGATCGCCTCGGGCCTCGGACACATGGGCAGGACCTCGTACCACCTCGCCATGGACGCCGTCATCGACCACTACCTCGACAGCGGCAGCACCCGGCCCGCGCTGGTGGTCTTCCAGACGGACGGCGGGCCCGTCAGCAGGCCGGCCGCGGAGCGGTGGCTGTGCAAGTCGGCCGCGCTGCCGCTCTTCTGGCAGTTCGTCGGCTTCGGCAACACCCGCAGCAGCCAGTTCGACTTCCTGCGCCGCCTCGACGAACTGCCCGTACCGGACGCGCGGGCCGTGGACAACGCGGGCTACTTCCACGCCGGACTCGACCCGCGCACCCTCCCCGACCGGGAGCTGTACGACCGCCTGACGGCGGAATTCCCCCGCTGGCTCGCCCAGGCCCGCGCGGCAGGCATCGTCCGGGACTGACCGCACGCTTTGATGGCCCCATGACGAGGACGAACAACTGGGCGGCGTTCGAGACGGCAGAACCGGAACTCGCCGCCACCGTCAGCTCCCGCTTCGGCCAGTACGCCCACCACGTCCTGGCCACCCTCCGCAAGGACGGCTCCCCGCGGGTCACCGGCCTGAACGTATCCATCCGCGGCGGCGAACTGTGGCTGGCGATGATGCCGGGCTCCCGCAAGGCCGACGACCTGCGCCGCGACCCGCGCTTCGCGCTCCACACCAACCCGGGCGCGGACGAGCGGATGCCGGACGGGGACGTACGGGTCGCGGGGCGGGCCGTGGAGATCACGGACTCCCCCGAACTCCACCGGTACGCCGAAGAGGACGCCGAGAACCCCGACACCCACCCCTTCGCCCTCTTCCGCACGGAACTGACGGAGGTCGTCCTCACCACCATCGAGTCCGACGACCTGGTCCTCACCACCTGGCACCCCACCACAGGCCGCCACACGGTCCTGCGCACCAACGCCGACGACCCCCCGCACGACCGCTGACGGGGTCTCCTCCCCCGCCCCAACGCCCCCGGGGCGGGGCCGGGGTACGAGCCGCAGCCTGCCCGTGGGTTTCTGCCGGCCGGTGCTTCCCGGGTCGGGGTCTCCTCCCCCGCCCCAGCGCCCCGGCCGACCGGTCTTTGCCCACCACCCCCTGGGGGGCCGGGGTACGGGGACCATCGCGTACGGGCTCGGATCCGGACCGCGCTAGCGGCCCGGGGCCGGGCCCGCCCGAGTCCCGTCCGAACCCCGGCAATCCACCCCGGCAGGGGTGCCACCCGACCCCGGCTATCCAGCCCCGCAAGGGGTCTCGCCCGACCCGGCCCCTCCAGCCTCGCCGGCGTTTGAGGCGCGGGGTCTGGGGCGGAGCCCCAGTTTCGGGAAGGGGCGGGTAGGGGACCTCGCTCCGCGCAGCGGCCCCCGCTACCCCCGGCCCACCGTGTCGCCCCTTACCCGGGTCGGGATGGCTCTCCGGTGTCTGCTCGCATGTCTGACTGTGCGGCCGTCCCGTGGCACCCTGTCAAGGGCGCTGCGCGTCGCTGCGCGATGGCCCTACGGGCCACCCTTGACAGGGCACCACGGGACGTCAAGTCCCAGACTTGCCAGCAGCCACAGGAGAAAAAGCAGCAGGGGGACCAGGACCCCGGCCGGTCCGGATAGCCAGGCGGGCCCGAGCCCGCCGGACCCCCGCCCTCCGGGCGGAAAGACAACCGACACAAGCCGCAGCGGATCGCTACGCGCTTCGGCCGTCTCAGCGGCCTCCGGGCCGCCTGCGGCTGGGCATCGGCACCCGCCCCGGCCCGCCCGGCGCCAACCGGACCGCCTGGGGCCGAGGAGCGGCAGACAGCGACACAGCCGCGGCAGGCCAAGCCTCCGATACCCCAAGACCCACCACACGAGACTCAGCGCACGGCAACCCGCACGGACCCGCCCCGCCGGGGAAGCCACGGCCGCCTGCCGTGCTCTGCGATCCGCTGGACGGAACCCAGCGCACGGCACCCGGCTGGCAGCGGTGCCCTCGCGCACGGTGCCCGGCGGGGCGAGAATCCGGCCATGGGACAGAGCGAGGTAGCGGTGGAGCGGGAGATCTCGGCGGCGCCGGAGGTGGTGTGGCGCGCGTTGACTGATCTGGAGGCCGCGCCGCGGCGGCTGAGCGGGGTGGAGTCGGTGGAGGTGCTGACCCCCGGGCCGTTCCAGGTGGGTACCCGGTGGCGGGAGACCCGCCGGATGTTCGGCAAGTCGGCCACCGAGGAGATGTACGTGACGGCGTGCGAGGCCCCCGCGCGCTACGTGTGCGAGGCCGACAACTCCGGGATGCACTATGTCTCCGAGTTCCGCCTCACGGAGTCGAGCCCGGGGCGGACCACGGTCCGCATGACCTTCTCCGCCGCGCCCCAGGGCGGCGGCAAGCTCCCCCTCGCCGCCCGCCTCCTCGGCCGCCTCGGCGCCGGAGCCGTCCGCAAGGCCGTCGCCAAGGACCTCTCCGATATCGCTACGGCCGTGGAATCCGGCGACTCCTGAGCCCGCCCCCCGGTTCCCCTACCGTGGACTCGCCACAGACACGGCGAGGGACTGGGAGAGCGCAGTGGGTGAGCGGGGCTGGGTGAGCAGTTCGATGCCCTACGTACAGGCGCAGGTGGCGGGTGCGGCCGATGCCTGGACGCAGGAGGCGGCGGCCAAGGGGCGGCGCGGTGGGCAGCGGATCCTGTACGCGGGCGAGGAGGCGGCAACTCCCGAGGTTGCCGCCCTGCTCGGGCTGGAGGCCGGCGATCCGGTGGCCGTGCGGCGGCGGCTGATCACACTCGACGGGGAGCCGGTCGAACTGACCGACACCTACTATCCGGCGTCAGTCGCCGTCGGCACCGCCCTCGCAGGCACCGCCAAGATCCCCGGCGGGGCCGTCACCCTGCTGTCCACCCTCGGCTACCGTGCTGCCCGCGTGGCGGAGGAGGTCACAGCCCTGCTCCCCACCCCCGCCCAGTGCGAGCTCCTGCAACTCGCCCCCACGCACCCCGTGCTCGTCATCAGCCGCGCCACCTACGCCGCCGACGGCCGCCCCTTCCAAGCGGACCTCATGACCATGCCCGCCCACCGCCAACGCCTCCGATACGAGATGACGGTCGGATGATCATGCCTTCCTCCGCCCCCGAGCCCCACGACTCCCGCCCGCTCCATCAGCGCATGGCCGCAGACCTCCGCGAGGAGATCATGAACGGGGAACTGGCCCCGGGGACGAACCTGCCGTCGACCACCCAGCTGAAGGATCGCTTCAACGCCTCCAGTGCCACCATCCAGAAGGCTTTGCACCTGTTGAAGGAAGAGCGGCTGGTGGTGGGGCGCCCCGGCTCAGCCGTCACCGTGCGGGAGAGGCGCCATCGTGTTGTGCGGCCTGCGGGCTCGCTGAATGCAGCGGTAGCAGGCGGCCCCTTCCCCTGGCTGGCAGAGACGGCGCGGCACGGAGCGCGGGCCGCGGTGACCCTCCTCAACGTGTGCCGGACAGCTGCGCCCGCCGACGTGGCGGCGGCACTCGCCATCGGGCGTGGTGACGACGTTCAGCTGCGCCGCCAGTTGCTCACTCTCGATGAGGAGCCGGTCGAGCTGATCGCCTCCTACTACCCTCCGGAAGTGGCCGCCGGCACCCCGCTCGCTCAGGCGCGCAAGATCCGCGGTGGAACTCCGACCCTGCTCACAGAACTCGGCTTCCCGCCGCGCCGCAGCGTCGACCGGGTATCTGCACGCGTGCCGACACAAGACCAGTACACGTACCTGCGCCTGCCGAGCGACCTCCCTGTGCTCCGGACGCTGCGCACTGTCTACAGTGACGACGACCGCGCGGTGGAAGCGACGGTCATGGTCAAGGCCGGCCACCTGTACGAGCTTCAATACGAGTTCGCCCCGCAGTAGCCGAGGTCCGACGCCAGAACCCCATCTCCTGTGCCAGCAATACCAGTTCGCCAGTGACTCTGGAGCGATCCAGCTCGTCACCTCGGGTGGTCCGGTTGGCGCCGGGCGGGCCGGGGCGGGTGCCGATCGTTGGCGGCTTCTGCCCAGCCGCAGGCGGCCCGGAGGCCGCTGAGACGGCCGAAGCGCGTAGCGATCCGCTGCGGCTTGTGTCGGTTGTCTTTCCGCCCGGAGGGCGGGGGTCGGCCGGGCTCGGGCCCGCCTGGCCATCCGGACCGCCCGTGTCCCTGGTCCCCCTGCTGCTTTTTCTCCTGTGGCTGCTGGCAAGTCTGGGACTTGACGTCCCGTGGTGGCCTGTCAAGGGTGGCCCGCAGGGCCATCGCGCAGCGACGCGCAGCGCCCTTGACAGGGTGCCACGGGACGGCCGCACCCTCAGACATGCGAGCAGACACCGGAGAACCTTCCCGACCCGGGTAAGGGGTCAGAGAGGTGGGCCGGGGATAGCGGGGGCCGCTGCGCGGTGCTGGTTCCCCTACCCGCCCCTTCCCGAACTGGGGCTCCGCCCCAGACCCCGCGCCTCAAACGCCGGCGAGGCTGGAGGGGCCGGGTCGGGCGAGACCCCTGGCGGGGCTGGATAGCCGGGGTCGGGTGGCACCCCTGCCGGGGTGGATTGCCGGGGTTCGGACGGGACTCGGGCGGGCCCGGCCCCGGGCCGCTAGCGCGGTCCGGATCCGAGCCCGTACGCGATGGTCCCCGTACCCCGGCCCCCCCAGGGGGTGGTGGGCAAAGACCGGTCGGCCGGGGCGCTGGGGCGGGGGAGGAGACCCCGGCTGGAAGCACCGGCCAGGGGAGGCGCGCGGGCAGGCTGCGGTTCGCAGCCCGGCCCGGGGAGACGCGCGGCCCCCGCACGCCACAGCGCCCGCCGTGTCCTTGGTCGGGGACGGGCGGGCGCCGTGTCGGGGGTTCCGTACGCCGTTGTACGGGCCGTTTGAGGGGTCCTCCCGGCCGGTGGGCGGGAGGGGTGCGGCACGGGGTGCAGGGTGTGCACCCCTTGCGGGGTAGTGCGGAGACTTCGGACTGCGGGGTGTTGCGCGGTGGTGCAGGGTGCCGCGGAGGTTGCGGCTCCCGGTGTCAGACCGTCAGGGAGCGGTCCGTCGGCTTGACCGGGTACGGGAGGGTGCTGGAGCCCGTCAGGTAGCGGTCCACGCCGCGGGCGGCCGAGCGGCCCTCCGCGATGGCCCACACGATCAGGGACTGGCCGCGGCCCGCGTCTCCGGCGACGTACACGCCGTCGACGTTGGTGGCGTAGGACGCGTCGCGGGCGACGTTGCCGCGGGCGTCGAGTTCGAGGCCGAACTGCTCGACGAGGCCGTTGGCCTGGTCGGTGCCGGTGAAGCCCATGGCCAGGGTGACCAGCTGCGCCGGGATCCGGCGCTCGGTGCCCGGCTGCTGGACCAGCTTGCCGTCGACGAACTCGACCTCGACGAGGTGCAGCGCCTGGACGTTGCCGTCCTCGTCGCCCTCGAAGCGGGTGGTGGAGACGGAGTAGATCCGCTCGCCGCCCTCCTCGTGCGCGGAGGTGACCTTGTACAGCATGGGGAAGGTCGGCCAGGGCTGGGAGACGGCGTTCCGCTCCTCGTTGGGGCGCGGCATGATCTCCAGCTGGGTGACCGAGAGGGCCCCCTGCCGGTGCGCGGTGCCCACGCAGTCGGCGCCGGTGTCGCCGCCGCCGATGACGACGACGTGCTTGCCCTCGGCCGTGATGGGGGGCGCCATGAAGTCGCCCTCCTGGACCTTGTTGGCGAGCGGCAGGTACTCCATGGCGAAGTGGACGCCGTTGAGTTCGCGGCCGGGGACGGGCAGGTCGCGGGAGACGGTGGCGCCGGCGGCGATGACGACGGCGTCGAAGCGCTTGCGCAGGTCGCCGGCGGTGATGTCGCGGCCGACCTCGATGCCCGTACGGAACTTGGTGCCCTCCGCGCGCATCTGCTCGATGCGGCGGTTGATGTGCACCTTCTCCATCTTGAACTCGGGGATGCCGTAGCGCAGCAGGCCGCCGACGCGGTCGGCGCGCTCGTAGACGACCACGGTGTGGCCGGCCCGGGTGAGCTGCTGGGCGGCGGCGAGGCCGGCGGGGCCGGAGCCGATGACGGCCGCGGTCTTGCCGGACAGGCGCTCGGGGACCTGGGGGGTGACGTCGCCGTTGTCCCAGGCCTTGTCGATGATCGAGACTTCGACGTTCTTGATGGTGACGGCGGGCTGGTTGATGCCGAGGACGCACGCCGACTCGCACGGGGCGGGGCACAGGCGGCCCGTGAACTCCGGGAAGTTGTTGGTGGCGTGCAGGCGCTCGGAGGCGGCGGACCAGTCCTCGCGGTACGCGTAGTCGTTCCACTCGGGGATCAGGTTCCCGAGGGGGCAGCCGTTGTGGCAGAACGGGATGCCGCAGTCCATGCAGCGGCCGGCCTGCTTGCTGATGACCGGCAGCAGGGAGCCGGGGACGTAGACCTCGTTCCAGTCCTTGAGCCGCTCCTCGACGGGGCGGGAGCAGGCGGTCTGGCGCGGGGTGGTGAGGAAGCCCTTCGGGTCAGCCATGGGTCGCCGCCTCCATCATCTTCTCGGTGGTCTCGGACTCGGAGAGTCCGGCCAGCTCAGCGGCGTCCTTGGCGGCGAGCACTGCCTTGTACGTGGTCGGGATGATCTTGCTGAACCGGTCCGCGGCGGCGGTCCAGTCGGCGAGGAGCTTCTCGGCGACGGTGGAGCCGGTCTCCTCCTGGTGGCGGCGCACCACGTCGTGCAGCCACTGCTTGTCCTCGTCGGAGAGGCCTTCGACGGCGTCGAGGTTGCCGGAGTTGACCTGGTCGCGGTTGAGGTCGATGACGTACGCGACGCCGCCCGACATGCCGGCCGCGAAGTTGCGCCCGGTCTCGCCGAGGACGACGGCCGTGCCGCCGGTCATGTACTCGCAGCCGTGGTCGCCCACGCCCTCCGAGACGACCAGGGCGCCGGAGTTGCGGACGCAGAAGCGCTCGCCGGTGCGGCCGCGCAGGAACATCTCGCCGCCGGTGGCCCCGTAGCCGATGGTGTTGCCGGCGATGACGGAGTACTCGGCGAGGTGGTCGGCGCCGCGGTCGGGGCGGACGATCACGCGGCCGCCGGAGAGGCCCTTGCCGACGTAGTCGTTGGCGTCGCCCTCCAGGCGCAGGGTGATGCCGCTGGGGAGGAAGGCGCCGAAGGACTGGCCCGCGGAGCCGGTGAAGGTGAGGTCGATGGTGTCGGCGGGCAGGCCCGCGCCGCCGAACTTCTTGGTGACCTCGTGGCCGAGCATGGTGCCGACGGTCCGGTTGATGTTCCGGATGGCGACCCGGGCGCGGACCGGCTGGGCGGCTTCGGCGGTCTCGGCGGACAGGGCGTCCGCGGCGAGCCGGACGAGCTCGTTGTCGAGGGCCTTCTCCAGGCCGTGGTCCTGGGCGACGAGGGCGTGGCGGACCGCGCCCTCGGGCAGCTCGGGCACGTGGAAGAGCGGCTGGAGGTCGAGGCCCTGCGCCTTCCAGTGGGTGACGGCCTGGGAGGTGTCGAGGATCTCGGCGCGGCCGACGGCCTCTTCCAGGGTGCGGAAGCCGAGCTCGGCGAGCAGCTCGCGGACCTCTTCGGCGATGAACTCGAAGAAGTTGACGACGAATTCGGCCTTGCCGGAGAAGCGCTCGCGCAGGACCGGGTTCTGGGTGGCGATGCCGACGGGACAGGTGTCCAGGTGGCAGACGCGCATCATGACGCAGCCGGAGACGACGAGCGGGGCGGTCGCGAAGCCGAACTCCTCGGCGCCGAGGAGGGCGGCGATGACCACGTCGCGGCCGGTCTTCAGCTGGCCGTCGGTCTGGACGACGATGCGGTCGCGCAGGCCGTTGAGCAGCAGGGTCTGCTGGGTCTCGGCGAGGCCGAGCTCCCAGGGTCCGCCCGCGTGCTTGAGGGAGGTCAGCGGGGAGGCGCCCGTACCGCCGTCGTGGCCGGAGATGAGGACGACGTCCGCGTGGGCCTTGGAGACGCCCGCCGCGACCGTGCCGACGCCGACTTCGGAGACCAGCTTCACGTGGATGCGGGCGGCCGGGTTGGCGTTCTTGAGGTCGTGGATGAGCTGGGCGAGGTCCTCGATGGAGTAGATGTCGTGGTGCGGCGGCGGGGAGATCAGGCCGACGCCCGGGGTGGAGTGCCGGGTCTTGGCGACCCACGGGTAGACCTTGTGGCCGGGCAGCTGGCCGCCCTCGCCGGGCTTGGCGCCCTGGGCCATCTTGATCTGGATGTCGTCCGCGTTGACCAGGTACTCGGAGGTGACGCCGAAGCGGCCCGAGGCGACCTGCTTGATGGACGAGCGGCGCGCGGGGTCGTACAGGCGCTCCGGGTCCTCGCCGCCCTCACCGGTGTTGGACTTGCCGCCCAGCTGGTTCATGGCGATGGCGAGGGTCTCGTGCGCCTCCTTGGAGATGGAGCCGTACGACATGGCGCCGGTGGAGAAGCGCTTGACGATCTCGGAGACCGGCTCGACCTCGTCCACGGGGATCGACGGGCGGTCGCTGTTGAAGCCGAAGAGCCCGCGGAGCGTCATGAGGCGCTCGGACTGCTCGTTCACCCGGTCCGTGTACTGCTTGAAGATGTCGTACCGGCGGTTGCGGGTGGCGTGCTGGAGGCGGAAGACCGTGTCCGGGTCGAACAGGTGCGGCTCGCCCTCGCGGCGCCACTGGTACTCGCCGCCGATCTCCAGGGCGCGGTGCGCCGGGGCGATGCCGGAGGCGGGGTAGGCCTTGGCGTGGCGGGCGGCCACCTCCTTGGCGACGACCTCCAGGCCGGCGCCGCCGATCTTGGTGGCGGTGCCGTTGAAGTACGCGGCGACGAACTCCTCGTCGAGGCCGACGGCCTCGAAGACCTGGGCTCCGCGGTAGGAGGCGACGGTGGAGATGCCCATCTTGGACATGACCTTCAGGACGCCCTTGCCGAGGGCGTAGATCAGGTTCCTGATGGCCTGCTCGGGCTCGATGCCCTCGATGAAGGTGCCGGCGCGCAGCAGGTCCTCGACCGACTCCATGGCGAGGTACGGGTTGACCGCGGCGGCGCCGTAGCCGATGAGGAGGGCCACGTGGTGGACCTCGCGGACGTCGCCGGCCTCGATGAGCAGGCCCACGTGGGTGCGCTGCTTGGTGCGGATGAGGTGGTGGTGGACGGCGGAGGTGAGCAGCAGCGAGGGGATCGGTGCGTGCTCGGCGTCCGAGTGGCGGTCCGAGAGGACGATGAGGCGGGCGCCGTCGGCGATGGCGGCGTCGGTCTCGGCGCAGATGGCGTCGAGGCGGGCGGCGAGGGCGTCGCCGCCGCCGGAGACCCGGTAGAGGCCGGAGAGCGTGGCGGCCTTCATGCCGGGCATGTCGCCGTCGGCGTTGATGTGGATGAGCTTGGCCAGCTCGTCGTTGTCGATCACCGGGAACGGCAGCATGATGTTGCGGCAGGACACGGCGGTCGGGGCGAGCAGGTTGGACTGCGGGCCGATGTGGGAGCGCAGCGAGGTGACGAGCTCCTCGCGGATGGCGTCCAGCGGCGGGTTGGTGACCTGCGCGAAGAGCTGGGTGAAGTAGTCGAAGAGCAGCCGGGGGCGCTCGGACAGGGCGGCGATGGGCGAGTCGGTGCCCATGGAGCCGATGGGCTCGGCGCCGGTGCGGGCCATCGGGGCGAGGAGGATCTTGAGCTCTTCCTCGGTGTAGCCGAAGGTCTGCTGGCGGCGGGTGACCGAGGCGTGGGTGTGGACGACGTGCTCGCGCTCGGGCAGGTCCTCCAGCTCGATCTCGCCGGCTTCGAGCCATTCGGCGTACGGGGCCCCGGCGGCGAGCTGGGCCTTGATCTCGTCGTCCTCGATGATCCGCTTCTGGGCGGTGTCGACGAGGAACATGCGGCCGGGCTGGAGGCGGCCCTTGCGGACGACCTTGGCGGGGTCGATGTCGAGGACGCCGACCTCGGAGCCGAGGACGACGAGGCCGTCGTCGGTGACCCAGTAGCGGCCGGGGCGCAGGCCGTTGCGGTCGAGGACCGCGCCGACCTGGGTGCCGTCGGTGAAGGTGACGCACGCCGGGCCGTCCCAGGGCTCCATCATCGTGGCGTGGTACTGGTAGAAGGCCCTGCGGGCCGGGTCCATGGAGGTGTGGTTCTCCCACGCCTCGGGGATCATCATCAGCACCGCGTGGGGCAGGGAGCGGCCGCCGAGGTGGAGCAGTTCGAGGACCTCGTCGAAGGAGGCGGAGTCGGAGGCGTCCGGGGTGCAGACGGGGAAGATCCGGGAGAGGTCCTTGCCGGCGCCGAAGACCTCGCCGGCGAGCTGGGACTCGCGGGCGCGCATCCAGTTGCGGTTGCCCTTGACCGTGTTGATCTCGCCGTTGTGGGCGACGAAGCGGTACGGGTGGGCGAGCGGCCAGCTCGGGAAGGTGTTCGTGGAGAACCGGGAGTGGACCAGGGCGACCGCGGAGGCGAAGCGGCGGTCGGAGAGGTCGGGGAAGAAGGGCTCCAGCTGGCCGGTGGTCAGCATGCCCTTGTAGACGATGGTGCGGGCGGAGAGCGACGGGAAGTACACGCCGGCCTCGCGCTCGGAGCGCTTGCGCAGCACGAAGGCCTTGCGGTCCAGCTCGATGCCGGCGCTCTCTCCGTCGGCGACGAACAGCTGGGAGAAGGCCGGCATGGTGGCGCGGGCGCCGTTGCCGAGGAGGTCGGGGCTGACCGGGACCTCGCGCCAGCCGAGGACGGTGAGGCCCTCGTCCGCGGCGATGGCCTCGATCTGCGCGACGGCCTGTGCGGAGTCGTCGGCGGGCAGGAAGGCGATGCCGACGGCGTAGGAGCCGGCCTCGGGGAGTTCGAATCCGGCGACCTCGCGGAGGAAGGCGTCCGGGACCTGGGAGAGGATGCCGGCGCCGTCGCCCGAGTCCGGCTCGGAGCCGGTGGCGCCACGGTGCTCGAGGTTCCGCAGGACGGTCAGTGCCTGCTCAACGAGGGTGTGGGTGGCCTCTCCGGTGAGGTTCGCCACGAATCCGACGCCGCAGGCGTCCTTCTCGTTGCGCGGGTCGTACAGGCCCTGGGGGGCGGGGCGACCGTCCATGGGCGACCAGGCGGTGGTGCTGGGGCCGGTCGCGGAGTGCGTGGATGCGGAACGCATCGGCTCTCCCGTCGTCGTCGTGGCATATGCAAGTGCCGAGGGACGACGTTGGCCCTCTGCGAAATTTCGTGCAGGTTACATGATGACGGCGATCCCGAGAAGCGGATATCGCGTTTCACCATGCGGACACTGCCCGAGGCGGAAAAGGGGACCTTCGCGGACGGATCGCGGTGGAGTGAGGTCCTGGGGAGCGGGTCGGGCACCCTTGCCCGCGCGCCTCCGTCTCATGCCCGGCGTACATGTGCTCGAAACAACCGGGGCGCCAGACAAGGGACTGGCTGTAGAGATTATTTATGTTGGCTGATGCATAGTGTCTCACCTCCGGGGCGGACGGCCTAGGGCCGTACGCCCCCACCGGCCGGGGCGTACGTCACACCGTCCCGACAGTCTCCCGCCTCCGGGCCGGGTCGGCGCGGCGAGCGGAGTGCCTCCCCGGGCGGGCCGGGTCAGCCGACGGCCGTGCCGATCGCCGCGCCGATGCCGTACGTCACCGCCGCCGCCGCGCCGCCCAGCAGGAGCTGGCGCAGTCCGCTGTACCACCAGCGGCTCGCGGTCACCTTCGAGACCACCGCGCCGCACAGGAAGAGCCCGCCGAGGGCCAGCAGCACGGCCGGCCACAGGGCCGTGGCCCCGAGCAGGTACGGCAGCAGCGGCAGCAGGGCGCCGAGCGCGAAGGAGGCGAAGGAGGACACGGCGGCCACCATCGGCGAGGGCAGGTCGTCGGGGTCGATGCCCAGTTCCTCGCGGGCGTGGATCTCCAGCGCCTGCTCCGGGTCGCGGGAGAGCTGCATGGCCACTTCGCGGGCGAGGGCGGGCTCCACGCCGCGGGACACGTACAGTTCGGCGAGCTCCTCCATCTCGTCCACCGGGTGCTTGTGCAACTGCTGGCGCTCCACGTCCAGTTCCGCCTGGACCAGCTCGCGCTGCGAGGCGACGGAGGTGTACTCGCCCGCGGCCATGGAGAAGGCGCCCGCGGCCAGTCCGGCGAGGCCGGTGATGACGACCGTCTGCGGGGAGACCGCGCCGCCGGCGACGCCGGTCATCAGGGCGAGGTTGGAGACGAGCCCGTCCATCGCGCCGAAGACCGCCGGCCGCAGCCATCCGCCGTTGACATCGCGGTGGGTGTGGTTGTCGCGGTGCGCCTCGTGCAGCGGCGCTTCGATGTCGATGATGGACATGCGTCTTCACTCCCCTTTTGCGCATACGGGTGCCCTGCGGCATCCGGGTCCCCCTGAACACCTCGAAACTACGCACGAATTTCCGCGCCCGCCAGCAAGGAAGGCCGTACTTACCAGGGCTTTTGGCCGCGGGCGACCGGGTGACCGGGGTGTTTCGCGCCCGCCGACAAACCCCGTGTCATGGCACAAATCCCCCTAGGGCCCATGATGGGGCCCACCAAGTGGAGAGGCGCCGCCATGAAGCAGATTGCATGCAATCCGCAGGTCCTCCTCGAGCGGGCCCGGGGCGCTCTTCTGGGACTTGCGGTGGGGGACGCGCTCGGCGCCCCCGCGGAGAACATGAAGCCCTCGGAGATCAGGGCCCGGTGGGGCCGGATCGAGGGATTCGTCTCGGACGACCCGGCGGGTACGGACGACACCGAGTACGCCATCTTCTCGGGCCTGCTGCTGGCCCGGCACGGCTCGGCGCTGACCGTCTCGCACGTCGAACGCGCCTGGCACCACTGGATCGCCGACCTGGACGAGGGCCCGTTCCGCGGGGCCGGCTTCTCCGAGCGGGGCACCCTGGAGAACCTGCGGCGCGGACTCGCCGCCCCCATCTCCGCCCAGCACCGGCACGCGTGGAGCGACGGGCTCGCGATGCGGGCCGCCCCCTTCGGGGTCTTCGCCGCGGGCCGGCCCGCCGAGGCCGCCCGGCTGGTCGCCATCGACGGCTGCGTCAGCCACGACGGGGAGGGCATCTACGGGGGCCAGGCCGTGGCGGCCGGGGTCGCCGCGGCGATGGCCGGGGGCAGCCCGGCCGCCGTGGTCGCCGCGGCCCTGTCGGTGATCCCCTCCGACTCGTGGACCGCGCGCTCGCTGCGGCGGGCCGTGACGGCCGCCCCGCGCGGGGAGCGGGCCGTGCGGTCCGCCGTGGTGATCGGCGGCTACCCCTGGACCGATCTGGCCCCCGAGGCCGTCAGCCTGGCCTTCGGCGCCTTCGCCGCGGCCCGCGGGGAGTTCGCCGAATCCGTCCTGACCGCCGTCAACATGGGCCGCGACGCGGACACCACGGCCGCGGTCGCCGGCGCCCTGGCCGGGGCGCTGAGCGGGGTCGCGTCGATCCCCTCGCACTGGTCCTCGGCCATCGGCCCGGTCCGCGGCAGCTGCCTGCCCTCGATGCGGGGGTACCACGTCCTGGACATCGCGGACCTCCTCACCCCGGAAAGCGAGCCGGCCCGATGACGCACCACCCCCTCCCGCCCGCGTCCCGCCCCGGCAGCGACGCCCCGGCCCCGGAGCCCGCGGGGGCCCTGGTCCCCGCCCGGGACACCGGCTCCCCCGCCCGGTACGGCGGCGGTACGCAGCCGCAGCCCGCCGCTGCGGACCCGGCGGCCGGGACCCCGGCCCGCCCCGCGCCCGTACCCGCCGCCCCGGCCGGGCCCGTGCCCGCCCTCGCGGCCGCACCCGCCCCGGCCCTCACCGGCGCCGCCGCGTCCTCCGCCACCGCCCCGGCGCCCGCCGGGGCCCGTACGGCCTCCCCCGCCCGTACCGGCGCCTGCGCGGACCGGGCCGCGGCGGCCGCGCCCCTCGCCCTCGGCACCGTCCCGCCCCCCGCGGGCGACGGCGCCCGCCGCATCGAGGGGCTGCTGCTCGGCCTCGCCGCCGGGGACGCCGCGGGCTGGCCGGCCGCCCGGCACCGGGCCTCCCGGATGCCCGAGTGGACCCGGCGGCTGACCCGCGAGCTCGACACCTTCGCCGAGCAGAACGCCACCACCACCCTCCCCGTCCCGATCGCCCTCAACCAGCCCCCCGAGCCGCTGCGCCTCGGCCCGTCCGACGACGCCGAATGGGCCGCGTTCGCCGCCGAGTCGGTGCTCAGCGCCGCCGGGGCGCTGCTCAGCGACCTGTCCCGGTCCCGGCGGATGCGCGCCGCGATCGACCTCGCCTGGAACGCCCTGGCCAGCGAGGTCGCGGCCGCGGCCGAGCGGGCCCCCGAAGTCGAGTCGGCGGTGCTGCCGCTGCGCGCCCGGATCTCCGTACGCGCGGGCCTCGGCAACCTGGCCGCCGGGCTGCGCCCTCCCGCCACCGGCCACGACAACCCCCACTACTTCGACGACGCGGCCTGCGTACGGGCCGCCGTACTCGCCGTGGTGCACCCCGGGGACCCCGAAGCGGCCGCGGGTCTGGCCGAGTTCGACGCCCGGTACACCCAGGACGGGGACGGGGTGCACGGGGCGCGGGCCACCGCCGCCGCCGTGGCCGCCGCCCTCGGCGGGGCGGGCGTGGACGCGGCCGTGGACGCGGCCCTGGCCCAGCTCCCCGCGGCCACGGAGATCGGCCGCAACGCCCGCCACGCCGTCCGGATCGCCCGCGCGGGCGCCGGTGACGGCCCCGGCGGGGCCTTCGCGCTCGTGCCGACCCTGGAGCACGAGATCGTCGACCACGTCTACAGCTACGGGATCGCCGCGGCCGAGACCGTGCCCGTCGCCCTGGCCCTGGCCACCGCCGCCCGCGGCCGGGTCTCCGAGGCGGTGCCGGCCGCCGCCTGCCTCTCCCGCGTCGCCGACTCCGCCCCCGCCCTGGCCGGAGCGCTGACCGGGGCGCTCGGCGGCGGGGAGAGCATCCCCGCGCCCTGGCGCGCGGCCTGCCGCACCCTGTCCGGCTGCGCCCTGCCCCGGCTCGCCGGCACCGACCTCGTGGAACTGGCCGCCCTGCTCGCACGGACCGAACTCACCTCGCTCAAGGGATGATTCAGACATGACGCTCACTCTGGAGGAAAGGGCGGCCGGGTGCCTCGTCGGCGCCGCCGTCGGCGATGCGCTGGGCGGGCCGGTGGAGGGCTGGACCCCCGAGCAGATCGCCGAGCGGCACGGCGGCCGGGTCCGCGGGATCGTGGGCCCGTTCCACGAGGACTGGCGTACGGCCCGGCCCATCGCGCCGTACCACAAGGGCGACGGGCACGTCACCGACGACACCCTCATGACCCACGCGCTGGTGCGGGTGTACGCGCAGGTCCGCGACCACCTCGACGCGTACGCGGTGGCCGAGCACCTGGTCCCGGACCTGATCTCGAACCCCCGGTGGATCCCCGAGCTGGAAGCGGAGGCCCTGCCGCTCCAGCGGATCTTCCTCGCGGAGAAGTGGATCGTGGCGCGGCTGCACTACGGGCACGTGGACCCGCGCGAGGCGGGCTCCGGCAACATCGTCAACTGCGGTGCCGCGATGTACATGGCGCCGGTCGGGATCGTCAACGCGGGCAATCCGGCCGGGGCTTACGCGGAGGCCCTGGACATCGCGGGCGCGCACCAGTCCTCGTACGGGCGGGAGGCGGCCGGGGTGTTCGCGGCGGCGGTCGCGGCGGCCTGCACGCCGGGGGCGACCGCGCAGACGGCGGTGGAGGCGGCGCTCGCGGTGGCGAAGGACGGGACCCGCGCGGCGATCGAGGCGGTCTGCGAAACCGCCGCGCGCTACGGGGACTTCGAGTCGGCGCTCGCGCCGCTGCGGGCGGCGGTGGAGCCGTTCGACACGGTCGGCCCGGACTACCGGCGGCCCTCGCTGGCCGCGCGCCGCCCCTCCCGGCTGCACTCCATCGAGGAACTGCCCGTCGCGCTCGGGATGCTGCTCGTCGGCCGCGGGGCGTACGAGCCCTCGGTGCTCGGAGCGGTCAACTACGGCCGGGACTGCGATTCGATCGCGACCATGGCGGGCGCGGTCGCGGGGGCGCTGGGCGGGGACGCGGGCATCCCGCGGGCCTGGCCCGAGCAGGTGGGCGCGGCCAGCCGGCTCGACCTGTACGCCCCGGCGGCGGAGCTGGCGGCGGTCGCGCGCGAGGTCTTCGCCCGCGACCTGCACCGGCGCCGCACCCACGAGTCGGCGTTCGCCGCCCTGACCGGGCCGGGCGCACCCGCGCCCGCACCCGCACGGACCGCGACCCTGACCGGCCCAGGCGCACCCGCCCCCGCGCAGACCGCGGCCGTGACCGGCCCAGGCGCACCCGCCGCCCCCGCCGGTCCCGCACCGGCCCGTACCGCCCCCGCTGCCCCGACCGCCCCGGTCGCCCGGTGAACGCTCCCGCCGCTCCGGTCCGCGCCCCCGGGGGCGCCCGCGCCGGGGCGACCACCGGACCCGGGGCCGTGGCCGTACCCGGTACCGGGCCGGTCCGGATGACCTGGGTGCAACCCGAGGACCTGGTCGGGCACGAGCTGCGGCAGGCCGCCGAGGACGGGCGGGACGCGGACGCGTACCGGCGGGCCTGGCTGGCGGCGGGCGGGCGGGCCGCCCCCGAGCGGGCCGGGGCCTCCCCCGCCCCGCCCGCACCCGCCCTGCGGCCGCTCGCCGAGCGCCTGCTGTCCGAGCTGGCCGCCCTCCCGTCGCCGCTGGCCGCGGACGAACCGCAGGATCTCGACGCGATCCGCGCCGCCTGCCCGGACTGGCCCGACCGCTCCCCCGCCGCCGACCCGCAGCACGGGCTCGGGCACGCGCACACGACAGCGCGTACCGACGCAGCCGCGCCCCAACGGCCGTCCCCTGCCGATCCCTTCGTGCAGCGGCTCGAAGCCGCGTGGGTGGGGCGGGCCGTCGGGTGCGTGCTCGGCAAGCCCGTGGAGAAGCTGCCGCTGGACGCCATCCGGGCGCTGGCCCGCGCCGCCGGGAACTGGCCGCTGGACGACTGGTTCACCGAGCGCGGCGTACCGGCCGCCCTGCTCGCCGCCCACCCGTGGAACCGGCGCAGCGCCGCCACCTCCCTCGCCGAGAACATCGACGGCGCCCCCGAGGACGACGACCTCAACTACCCGCTGCTGGGGCTGGTGCTGCTGGGCCGGTACGGCCGCGGGTTCACGACCGCCGACGTGGCCCGGGTCTGGCTGGACGGGCTCCCGGCCGGCCGGACCTTCACCGCCGAGCGCATCGCGTACCGCAACCTCCTCCTCGGCCTGGAGCCCCCGCTGACGGCGACCCACCACAACCCCTTCCGGGAGTGGATCGGGGCCCTGATCCGCGCGGACGTCCACGGCTGGACCAACCCCGGCGACCCGGCCGCAGCCGCCCGGCAGGCCTTCCGTGACGCCCGGCTGACCCACACCGGCAACGGCCTGTACGCCGCCCTGTTCGCCGCAGCGGCGCTCGCGGAGGCGGCCGGCGGGCGGGCCGACGTGCACGGCGCCCTGCGGGCCGGGCTGGCCGTCGTCCCCGCGCGCTCCCGGCTCGCCGGGGCGGTCCGCTTCGGGATCGACGCCGCAACGGCCGCCGCGGGGAGTGGTTTCGACGGGGTCGTGGACCTGCTGCACGCCCGCTACGGGCACTACCACTGGGTGCACGCGATCCCCAACACCGCCCTGGTCGCCGCCGCGCTCACCCATGCCGGCGGGGAGTTCACGGGCTCGGTCTGCCGGGCCGTGTCCGGGGGCTGGGACACCGATTCCAACGGGGCCACCGCCGGCTCCCTGGCCGGTCTCCTCGCCGGCTCCGCCGGGGCCCTCCCGGCCCGCTGGACGGCCCCGCTGCGGGACCGGCTGGCCACCTCGATCCCCGGCTTCGACGGCGTCGGCTTCGGCGCCCTCGCCGCCCTGACCGCCCAGGAGGCAGTCCGCCGATGAACCAGCCCGCTCCCCCGCCCGGCCCCGCCGCGGCAGCCGCCCCGCAGGCGCCCGCCATCGCCGTGCTCGGCAGTACGAACATGGACCTCGTGGCGTACGTGGCCAAGGCCCCCCGGCTCGGCGAGACCGTCACCGGCCGGGAGTTCCGTACCGTCCCCGGCGGCAAGGGCGCCAACCAGGCCCTTGCGGCAGCCCGTTCGGGCGGGGCCGTGACGATGATCGGGGCGGTCGGGGCCGACGGCTTCGGGGTGCGGCTGCGCGCCGTCCTCGCGGAGGCGGGCGTGGACACGGCGGGCCTGCGGACCGTCGAGGGCGCCAGCGGCACCGCGCACATCACCGTGGACGACGAGGGCGGCAACGCGATCGTCGTCGTTCCCGGCGCCAATGCCGCCGTCACCGCCCTGGAGGCCGGGGACGAGGCCCGGATCGCCGCCGCCGGGGCCCTGCTGCTCCAGCTGGAACTGCCGCTGCCGGCCGTACTCGCCGGGGCCCTCGCGGCACGGGCCCACGGGGTCCGCACCGTCCTGACCCCGGCCCCCGCCCGGCCGCTGCCGCCCGAACTGCTCGCCGCGGTCGACCTGCTGGTCCCCAACGAGCACGAGGCCGCGGCCCTCACCGGGCTGACCGACCCCGGGCAGGCCGCCGCGGCCCTGCTGCACGAGGTGCCGGAGGTGGTCGTCACCCTGGGCGCGGCGGGCTGCCTGTACGCGGCGCGCGGGGTGCAGCCGGTCCGGGTGGCCGCGCCGCGGGTGCGGGCGGTGGACACCACCGCGGCCGGGGACACCTTCGTGGGGGCGCTGGCCGTGGCCCTGGGCGAGGGCCGGCCGATGGCGGGGGCGCTGGCCTGGGCCTCGGCGGCCGCCGCGCTGTCGGTGCAGCGGGCGGGGGCTTCGGCGTCGATGCCGGAGCGGGCCGAGACGGACGCGTTCGCGGCGCAGGCCTTCGCGGCGGAGCGGCAGCGGTGAGCGCACCGTACGGGGAGCAGACCGGACGACCCGGTTCCGAGCAGCCGGGTTCCGGGCGACCGGGTTCCGAGCAGCCCGCTTCCGCACGGCCCGATACCGACCTGCCCGATGCCGATCTCCCCGGTAGCGGCCCGCCCCGTTCCGAGCCGCCCCGTTCCGGACCGCTCGCCGGGCTGCGCGTCCTCGACCTGGCGACCCTGTTCGCCGGTCCGCTGGCCGCGACCATGCTCGGGGACTTCGGCGCCGAGGTGGTCAAGGTCGAGCACCCCCGCCGCCCGGACCCCTCCCGAGGGCACGGCCCCGCCAAGGACGGCATCGGCCTGTGGTGGAAGCTGCTGGGCCGCAACAAGCGGACCGTGTCCCTGGACCTGTCCACCAGCGGCGGGCGCGAGGTGCTGCTGCGCCTGGCCGGCACCGCGGACGTGCTGATCGAGAACTTCCGGCCCGGGACCCTGGAGAAGTGGGGCCTGGGCTGGCCGGAGCTGTCGGCCGCGAACCCGCGCCTGGTCCTCGCCCGCGTCACCGGCTTCGGCCAGTACGGCCCCTACGCGCACCGCCCCGGCTTCGGCACCCTCGCCGAGGCGATGAGCGGGTTCGCCGCGATCACGGGCGAGCCGGAGGGCCCGCCCACCCTGCCGCCCTTCGGCCTGGCGGACTCCATCGCCGCGCTGACCACCGCGTACGCCGTGATGACGGCGCTGACCGCGCGCGCCGACACCGGGCGGGGGCAGGTGGTGGACCTGGCGATCATCGAGCCGATCCTGACGGTCCTGGGCCCGCACCCCCTCTGGTACGACCAGCTCGGCTACGTCCAGCCGCGCACCGGCAACCGCTCCGTGAACAACGCCCCGCGCAACACCTACCGCAGCGCCGACGGCCGCTGGCTGGCGGTGTCCACCTCCGCGCAGTCGGTCGCGGAGCGGGTGGTGCGGCTGGTGGGCCGGCCGGAGCTGGCGGCCGAGCCCTGGTTCGGCTCGGGCACCGGCCGGGCCCGGCACGCGGACGTGCTGGACGAGGCCGTGGGCGGCTGGATCGCCCGGCACAAGGCGGAGGAGGTCGTCGAGGCCTTCGAGGCGGCGCAGGCGGCGGTGGCCCCCGTGTACGACGTACGGGACGTGATGGCCGATCCGCAGTACCGGGCGCTGGACACGGTCACCGAGGTCGAGGACCCGGAGCTCGGCCCGATCCGGATGCAGAACGTGCTCTTCCGGCTCTCGGAGACCCCCGGCGGGATCCGCTGGGCGGGCCGCCCGCACGGGGCGGACACCGAGGAGGTGCTCGGGGAGCTGGGGCTCGCGCCCGCCGAGATCGCGCAGCTGCGGGCGGAGGGGGCGCTGTGACCGCCGCCGGGGCCCCGGGGTCTCTGGCCGGGACCCCGCTGACCTGGCTGTACGTACCCGGAGACCGGCCGGAGGTGGTCGAGAAGGCCGTGGCCGCCGGGCCGGACGTGCTGATCGTGGACCTGGAGGACGCGGTCGCCCCGGACCGCAAGGACTACGCCCGCTCGGCCACCGCCGAACTGCTGTCGTCCCGGCCCCCGGTGCCCCTGCACGTCCGGGTCAACGCGCTGGACTCCCCCTGGGCCGCCACCGACCTGGACGTCCTGTCCGGGCTGCGCGGGCTCTCGGCCCTGCGGATCCCCAAGGTGGCCTCGCCGGCCCGGCTGGCCGAGGTGGCGGACCGGACCGGCGGGGTCGCCCTGTACGCCCTGCTGGAATCGGCGCTGGGCATCGAGCACGCGTACGCCATCGCCACCGCCCACCCGGCCCTGCGGGGGCTGGCCCTCGGCGAGGCCGACCTGCGGGCGGAGCTGGGGGTGTCGGCGGACGAGGGGCTGGACTGGGTCCGCTCCCGGGTGGTGGTCGCGGCCCGCGCCGCCCTGCTGCCGCCGCCCGCGCAGTCGGTGTACCCCCACGTGCGCGACCTCGCCGGGCTCGCGGCCTCCTGCGCCCGGGGGCGGGCCCTGGGCTTCCTGGGCCGGGCGGCCATCCACCCGCGGCAGCTGCCGGTGATCGAGGAGGCCTACCTCCCCTCCGAGGCAGAGGTGGAATCGGCCCGCGCGGTCGTGGACGCGGCCCGCGCCGCACCGGGCGCGGCCGCCCTCCCCGACGGCCGCTTCGTGGACCCGGCGGTGGTGGCGGCCGCGGAGCGCGTCCTGGCCCTCGCCGGCCGGGCGCCCGGGGGCGGCGGGGCCTGAATCCCGGTTGCTGCGGCCGCGGCGCACCGCCGAACACGGCGGGATGCCGGGGCAGCGCAGGCGCAGACAGCAGCGGGAGCGGGACTCCCGCCGGTCCGCCGGGGACGGGGAGCGGGCGGGGTACGGGGAGCCGGTGCTGCGCACCGGGGGCCCGGCGGCCTGCCGCGAGACGGTACGGGAGCCGGCCGCGGAGCCGTCGGGACCGGATCCCCGGGACCTCCGCGTGGACCTCCTGTGCGGGCGCCCCGAACGGCCGACGGTCTACCGCCTGAGCGTGTTCGTCCCGGTGGCCGGGGCCCCGTAGCGGGCCCGGTGGCGCGGGTACGCCGACGGCCGGCCGCCCGGGAGGGGCGGCCGGCCGTCGGGTCCGGGCAGGGGCCCGGTCAGCGCTTCTCGGCCTCGGCGGGCTTGGCGTCCGTACCGTCGGCGGCCCCGGGGGCCTTGTCGCCGTCCGCGTCCCGGCCGGCCTCGGCGGTCTCGGCCTTCTCGGCCGACTCGGCGGTCTTGGCCGCCTCGCCCGTCTTGGCTGCCTTGGTGAGCCCGACGTTGTCGGCCTTTCCGTCGACCCCGGCCCCGGTCGTGGCCGTGGCGTCGGCCTTCGGCTCCTCGGTCCCGGTCTTCGGCTCGGTCTTGGCCTTGGTGGCAGTCGCGGTCGCGGTCGCGGCAGCAGACGTGCCCTCGGCGGACCCGCCGGACTTGCCGGCGGTGCCCTCCGTGGACTCGCCCTCGGCGGACTCGGACCCGGCGTCCCCGTCACCGCCGGAGGCACCCGGCTCGACCACGGCCTCGCGGCCCGGCCGCAGCTTCGCGGAGAGGACGAAGTAGACCACCGCGAGGACGAAGACGATGATCGCCGTCCACACGTTCAGGCGCAGGCCCAGGATGTGGTGGGCCTCGTCGACGCGCATGTACTCGATCCAGGCGCGGCCCGCGCAGTACGACGCGACGTACAGGGCGAAGGCCCGGCCGTGGCCCAGCGTGAAGCGGCGGTCGGCCCAGATGACGAGCAGGGCGACGCCGATGCACCACAGCGACTCGTACAGGAAGGTGGGGTGGTAGGTGCCCGCGACCCGGTTCGGGCCCTCGCTGATCTCGACGGCCCACGGCAGGTCGGTGGCGCGGCCGTAGAGCTCCTGGTTGAACCAGTTGCCCCAGCGGCCGATGGCCTGGGCCAGGGCGATGCCGGGGGCCAGGGCGTCGGCCCAGGCCGGCAGCGGGATGCCCCGGCGGCGGCAGCCGATCCAGGCGCCCACCGCGCCGAACGCGATGGCGCCCCAGATGCCGAGGCCGCCCTCCCAGATCTTGAAGGCGTCTACCCAGTTCTCACCCTCGCTGAAGTACAGCTGGTAGTCGGTGAGGACGTGGTAGAGGCGACCGCCGACCAGCCCGAAGGGCACGGCCCAGACGGCGATGTCGGCCACCGTGCCCGGCTTGCCGCCGCGCGCGATCCAGCGGCGGTTGCCGAGCCAGACGGCGGCAAACACGCCGAGGATGATGCAGAAGGCATAGCCGCGCAGCGGAACCGGTCCGAGGTAGATCACACCGGTCGACGGGCTGGGAATGTAAGCAAGTTCCATGGCAGAGCCGACGCTACCTTGCCGGGCGGTACCGAAGGCAAGCCGCACGGCAAGGTGAAACCAAATCCACACGTGCCGCGCGGCCCGGCCGGGGCTGCGCCCGGGGCTCCCCGGCCACCGCCCCCGGCGGCCCTCAGCCCTTGGCCTTGGCCTCCACGGCCGCCTTGAGCTTCTGCGGGGTCAGCGGGTTGGACTGGTCGGAGAAGATGTCCTTGCCGTCCAGGAGGACCGTCGGCGTGCCGCGGAAGTTCCCGGCGCGGAAGGCCTCGTAGGACTTGTTGACCCACGCGTTGTGCGTGCCGTCCTCCACGCAGCTGCGGAAGGAGGGGGTGTCGAGCCCGGGGACCTTCCCCGCCAGCTCGAAGAGCTTGGACTCCTTGGCGAAGGCGTCGTCGGGCTCCGGCGGCTGGTTCAGGAAGAGCACGTCGTGGTACGCCGTGAACTTCCCGGCGTCCTGGGCGCAGGCCGCCGCGTTGGCCGACTTGAGCGAGCCCTGGCCGCCCATGTTCCCGTCGATCAGGGTGACCAGGTGGTACTGGACCTTGAGCTGCCCCTTGGCCTCCAGCTCGTGGATCGTCGTGCGGTAGGCGTCCTCGAAGGCCTTGCAGGCGGGGCAGCGGAAGTCCTCCCAGATCGTCAGCAGGGACGGGGCGGAGTCCTTGCCGGTCTGGACGGCCAGGGCGTCCTTGCCCACGGCCCCGGAGGGGGCCACGACCGGCCCGGCCGTGGACTTGCCGCCGTCCTTGCCGGCATTGGCCGCGATCAGGCCGACGACGGCCGCCAGGCCGAGGACGCCGACGACGGCGCCCGCGACGACCAGGGTCCGGCGGCGCTTCTCCTTGGCCTTCTGCCGCTCGCGCTCCTCCAGGAGCTTCTCGCGGGCCGACCGCTTCGCTTCAGGGTTCTTCTCGCTCACGTTCCGCCAAACGAACCGGGGAGGCACTCGCGTGCCTCCCCGGCCCCTCAACCACCCGAACGGACTACAGACCGTTCTCGTTGAAGATCGTTAAGCCCGGATTCGTCACTCTGCGTTCAGCCCCGCCGTACGCCCTCGGCGAGCTCGGCGGCCAGGGACCGTACGGACTCCAGGCCCGCGGCGAGGTCCGGCGCGTCCAGCAGCCGCTGGACGAAGGCCGAGCCGACGATCACCCCGTCGGCGAAGCCCGCGACCTCCTTGGCCTGGGCGGCGTTGGAGACGCCGAGGCCCACGCAGACCGGCAGGTCGGTGGTGCGGCGGGTGCGCTCCACCAGGTCCTGCGCCTGCGCGCCGACCGAGGCGCGGGTGCCGGTGACCCCCATCAGCGAGGCCGCGTACACGAAGCCGCTGCCCGCCTCGGTGATCGTGGCGAGCCGCTCGTCCCTGCTGCTCGGCGCGACGACGAAGACGGTGGCCAGACCGTGCTTCGCCGCGTGCTCGCGCCACAGCGCGGACTCCTGGACCGGCAGGTCGGGCAGGATGCACCCGGCGCCGCCCGCGGCCGCGAGCTCGGCGGTGAAGCGCTCGACGCCGTAGCGGTCGATCGGGTTCCAGTACGTCATGACCAGCACGGGGGCCCCGGTGGCCGCGTGGGCCTCCCGGACCGTCCGCATCACGTCGGCGATCTTCACCCCGCCGCGCAGGGCGATGTCGTCGGCGGTCTGGATGACCGGGCCGTCGAGGACCGGGTCGCTGTGCGGCAGGCCGACCTCGACCACGTCCGCGCCGCCCGCGATGACGGCCTTGACGGCCTCGATGCCGCCGTCGACCGTCGGGAAGCCGGCGGGCAGGTAGGCGACGAGGGCCGCGCGGTCCTCGGACTTCGCCTTGGCGAGGGTGTCGCCCAGCAGCTGGATGTTCCCCTGGCTCACTTCTGCTCCCCCTCCGCGTCGTACAGCCCGAAGTAGCGGGCGGCCGTGTCCATGTCCTTGTCGCCGCGGCCGGACAGGTTGACGACCAGCAGGCCGTCACCGCCCAGCTCCCGGCCCAGTTCGAGGGCGCCCGCGAGGGCGTGCGCGGACTCGATGGCCGGGATGATGCCCTCGGTGCGCGAGAGCAGGCGCAGGGCCTGCATCGCGGCGTCGTCGGTCACCGCGCGGTACTCGCCGCGGCCGGTGTCCTTCAGGTACGCGTGCTCGGGTCCGATGCCCGGGTAGTCCAGGCCGGCCGAGATCGAGTACGGCTCGGTGATCTGGCCCTCCTCGTCCTGGAGGACGTAGGAGCGGGAGCCGTGCAGGATGCCGGGCTCGCCCGCGGTCAGGGTGGCCGCGTGCTCTCCGGTCTCGACCCCGTGCCCGGCGGGCTCGAAGCCGACCAGGCGGACGCCGGCGTCCGGGACGAAGGCGTGGAAGAGGCCGATGGCGTTGGAGCCGCCGCCGACGCAGGCCGCGACGGCGTCGGGCAGGCGCCCGGCGCGCTCCAGGATCTGGCGGCGGGCCTCGACGCCGATGACGCGGTGGAAGTCGCGGACCATCGCCGGGAAGGGGTGGGGGCCGGCGACCGTGCCGAAGAGGTAGTGGGTGCGGTCGACGTTGGCCACCCAGTCGCGGAAGGCCTCGTTGATCGCGTCCTTGAGGGTGCGCGAACCGGACTTCACGGCGATGACCTCGGCGCCGAGCATCCGCATCCGGGCCACGTTGAGGGCCTGGCGCTGGGTGTCGATCTCGCCCATGTAGACGGTGCACTCGAGGCCGAAGAGGGCGCAGGCGGTGGCGGTGGCGACGCCGTGCTGCCCGGCGCCGGTCTCGGCGATGACGCGGGTCTTGCCCATCCGCTTGGTGAGCAGGGCCTGGCCGAGCACGTTGTTGATCTTGTGGGAGCCGGTGTGGTTCAGGTCCTCGCGCTTGAGGAAGATCCGCGCGCCGCCCGCGTGCTCGGCGAACCGCGGGACCTCGGTGAGGGCGCTGGGCCGGCCGGTGTAGTTGACCATCAGGTCGCCCAGCTCGGCGATGAAGGCGGGGTCGTTCTTGGCCTTGTCGTACTCGACGGCGACCTCGTCCACGGCGGCGACGAGCGCCTCCGGGATGAACTTGCCGCCGAAGTCGCCGAAGTAGCCCTCGGCGTTCGGGACCGGGCCCTGGTGGTCGGGGATGAAGAACTCGCTGGACATGCCAGTACGTACCTCTCGGAAGCTTCGGGTGGTGTCACCGTATGCGCCGCGCGGGCGGAGGCGGCCGCAGCGCGCAGGTCCGGTCGTCCGGCCGTACGGGGTCCGCGGGCCGGGCCGGCGGCGGCGCTGCGCGCACCCCGGGGAGGGGGCGGGCACGCCGCGGCCGGGACGGCCGGGGCCCGTGGGGCCGGGCGGACGCTGCGGGGCGGCGGCGGGCGGGCCGGCGGCTCGCGCGGGGCTGCCGGGGAGGGCCGTACGGGCGGCGTGCCGTGCGCGGCCGTACGGGGTACGGGGCGGACGGGGCCGTCGCGGACGGGGGTGCGTACGCGCGCATGCGGTGCGGTGCGGACACGGTCCCGGGGAGGCCTAGCGGAGCGGAAGGGCACCTTCCGCCTGCGGCGCAGCGTGGGCGCGCCATCGCATGCCGTTGACCTGCCCCGGCTCCGATCCGAGGATGTAGCGCACCCGGCGGCCGAGGACGCGGCGGGCCGGGGCGCGGCAGCCGCGCGGGCGGCAGCCGCGGGCGAGCGGGGCGTGCCGGTCGGCCCCCGGGGCGCCCGCGCGCACGCCGGCCAGCCCCGAGCGGGTGCTCGGGGTCGGGCGGCGCAGGCGGCGGGCGGCGGTCACGGGAGGGTCAGCTCCGGCCGTGCCGCAGGGCGGGGTGGGCGCCGGCGGCGACCAGGTCGGCCACGGCCGCCTTGGGGTCGCGGCCGGTGACCAGGGATTCGCCGACGAGTACGGCGTCGGCGCCCTCGTTGGCGTAGGCGATCAGGTCGTGCGGTCCGCGGATGCCGGACTCGGCGATCTTGACGATTCCCGCCGGGATCTCCGGGGCGACCCGCTCGAAGGTCGAACGGTCCACCTCGAGGGTCTTCAGGTTGCGCGCGTTGACGCCGATGATCTTGGCGCCCGCGGCCACGGCCCGCTCGACCTCCTCCTCGTCGTGGACCTCGACCAGCGGGGTCAGGCCGATGGACTCGGCGCGCTCGATGAGGGAGACCAGGGCCTCCTGCTCCAGGGCCGCGACGATCAGCAGGGCGAGGTCGGCACCGTAGGCGCGGGCCTCCCAGAGCTGGTACGCCGTGACGATGAAGTCCTTGCGGAGGATCGGGATGTCGACCCGGGCGCGGACGGCCTCCAGGTCGGCCAGCGAACCGCCGAAGCGGCGCTGCTCGGTGAGGACCGAGATCACGGCCGCGCCGCCCGCCTCGTAGTCGGCGGCGAGCCCGGCGGGGTCGGCGATGGCGGCCAGGGCGCCCTTGGAGGGGCTGGACCGCTTCACCTCGCAGATCACCTTGACACCGTCGCCGCGCAGGGCCGCGACGCCGTCCTTCGCCTGGGGCGCCTTGGCGGCACGCTCCTTGAGCTCGTCGAGGCTGACACGCGCCTGCCGCTCGGCGAGGTCGGCGCGGACCCCTTCGATGATCTCGTCGAGCACACTCACGCGAGCGGCCCCCTTCCGGGTAGGTGACGATGGTCGGCCGGCCGTGCGGGTCGGTGGGACCTGCGGGACCGGCACTCCAAATGGTATCCGCAGGAGGGCTTCCGCTCCGCACGCGGTTGACGGCGTCCCACCACCTGGACATTCGGAATGCCCTATTCAGAGGCCGGGCGCGCCCTGGTCAGGGGGCCAGGGCCGCGCCGAAGGGCAGGTTGCGCACCACGCTGAAGACCAGGGCGACCGTGCCGATCACCCACCACCAGACGGGTTTGAGGGCGGTGGAGGGCTTGGGTCCGCCGCGCCAGGCCCGGACCAGCCACAGGGCGGTGAACGCGAAGAAGACGAAGTAGCCGGCGACGGCCAGCGCGTTCGCGCCGACGGCGGTGGCGAGATCGCCCTGCGCGAACGCGTGCGCGCTGCGCAGTCCGCCGCAGCCGGGGCACAGGATGCCGGTCAGGCGCAGCAGGGGGCAGACCGGGTAGTGGCCGGGCTCGTTCGGGTCGACGGTGCCGACGTACGCGAAGGCCGCACCGACCCCGGCGAGGGCGAGCAACGGGGGGCCGAGGCGCCGGGCCCGGGAGGGCGGCGGCACGGGCCCGGCGGATCCGGGGGCCGGTCCGGCGGGGCCTGCCGGTGCCGCGGCCGGGGCGTCCGGTGCGGCGGGGGCTTCGGGAGTACGGGGGGCGTCCACCCGGTGATTGTCGCCGCAGACGCCGAAAGGCGCAGCCCGAGGGGGCCGCGCCTTTCCGGGTACGCGCCTACGTGCGCATGCGCGCCTCTGCGTATGCGTGCGTACGGGCGTGTGCGTGCGTACCGGTGTCCTGCCCCGCCCCGGGGGCTCCGTGCGCCGGAGTCCGGAGGCGGTGCGCCGCGGCCTCAGGCCTTGGCGCCCTCCAGGGAGCGGACCGGCTTCTTCGCGCCCATGCCCGCGGCCCGCATCGCCATGCCGACGACACCGCCCAGCGCGACCACGACCAGGCCGGCCCAGAAGCCGAGCGGGTTGGCCAGAACCATGAAGGCGCCGGAGATGCAGAAACCGATGAAGGCGATGATGACACCGGTCCAGGCGGCCGGGGTGTGTCCGTGGCTACTGCCCGCCATGAGTTGCTCCTCGTTGCTCTGTCGAACGTGCTGTGTCGAACGCTCGGGATCCATTGTCCCGCACCGGTGACCGGGGTCCCGGCCGGGGGGTGGGCGCGCGGCACGCGCTCGCTGCGCGCCGCGCGCGGGGCCCGCCTGCGGCGGATCCGGGGCCCGGCCCGCAGGGCCGCCCGGGGGGCTCAGCCCGTGGGGTCCTCGCCCCGGTCGAGGGCCTTCCACAGGTCCTCGGGCCGGTCCGGGTCCACCCGGGGGGCGGCCCGGCGGACCCGGGCGCCGCCCTCGCGCTCGTAGCGGCCGCCCATGGCGGGCCAGGCCTTCCCGAACCGCAGGGCGAGCAGTCCGGCGAGCAGGATCAGCACACCGCCGGCGGCCGTGACGTACGGCCAGGCGGTGTGGGTCAGTCCGGCGACCGTGGCCGCGGTGTCCGCGGCGGTGCGGGCCGCCTGGTCGTCCAGGGCCGCACTGTCGGCCGCGCCGGACACGGAGGCCAGGACGGCGCCCGCGCCGCTGAGCGCGAGCAGGGCCGAGACCGCGGTCCGGCCGGCGCCGCGGACGGCGAACACGGCGACCAGGGCCGCCAGCCCGACGATCGCCAGGGCGGCGGGCACCCCGGTGACGGCGGTGCCGTCGGCGGACAGCGGGAGGGACCCGCCCGCCACGTCGGCGGTGCCGCGGGCCCAGGTGCGGCCGGAGGCCAGCAGGACGACGGTGGCGCCGAGCGCGCCGGTCAGCAGGGCCACGGCCACGCTGCGGCGGCTGCCGCCGCGGTCGGCGGGTGCGCCGCCGGCCGGGCGGTCGGACTCGGCATCGGTTCGGGGCTGGGGTACGGCACTCACGTACCCCACTATCCCCTACCGGTTCCGCGGCCCCGGCGCCAGGCCCGGCGTCAGCCCTGGCTGCGGCGGTGCAGCCGGTTGGCGGCGCCGACCGCGCGCAGGACGGCGGCGGCCTTGTTGCGGCACTCGTTGTCCTCCGCGACCGGGTCGGAGTCCGCGACCACGCCCGCGCCGGCCTGGACGTACGCCGTGCCGTCGCGCAGCAGCGCCGTACGGATGGCGATGGCGGTGTCGGAGTCGCCCGCGAAGTCCAGGTAGCCGACGCAGCCGCCGTACAGGCCGCGGCGGGAGGGCTCCAGCTCCTCGATGATCTGCATGGCCCGGGGCTTGGGGGCGCCGGAGAGGGTGCCGGCCGGGAAGCAGGCGGTGAGCACGTCGAAGGCGGTGCGGCCCTCGGCGACCTTCCCCGTCACGGTGGAGACGATGTGCATGACGTGGGAGTACCGCTCGATCGACATGAAGTCGACGACCTCGACGGAGCCGGGCTCGCAGACCCGCCCGAGGTCGTTGCGCCCCAGGTCGACGAGCATCAGGTGCTCGGCGCGCTCCTTGGGGTCGGCGAGCAGCTCCTCGGCGAGGTCGTGGTCCTCCTGCGGGGTGGCCCCGCGGTGCCGGGTGCCGGCGATGGGGTGGACCATGGCCCGGCCGTCCTCGACCTTGACGAGGGCCTCGGGGCTGGAGCCGACCACGTCGAACCCGTCGAAGCGGAAGAGGTACATGTACGGGGAGGGGTTCGTGGCCCGCAGGACCCGGTACACGTCGAGGGCGGAGGCCTCGCAGGGGGTCTCGAACCGCTGCGAGGGCACGACCTGGAAGGCCTCGCCCGCCCGGATCCGCTCCTTGATGTCCTCGACGGCCCGCTGGTAGGCCTCGCCGCCCCACAGCGCGGTGAACCCGGGCAGCTCGGAGGCGGGCAGCGGGGCCGGGGCGTAGGGCGCGGGGCGGGCCAGGTCGGCCTCCATCGCGTCGAGCCGGGCCACGGCGTCGGCGTACGCCTCGTCCACCCCGCTGTCGAGGTCGTTGTGGTTGATGGCGTTGGCGATCAGCAGGACCGTGCCGTCCCAGTGGTCGAGGACCGCCAGGTCGGAGGTGAGGAGCATGGTCAGCTCGGGCAGCTGCAGGTCGTCGCTGCCGTGCTCGCCGATCCGCTCCAGGCGCCGTACGACGTCGTAGCCGAGGTAGCCGACCATGCCGCCGGTGAAGGGCGGCACCGTGCCCTCGTAGGTCCCGGCCAGGTCGCGGGGGGTGTGCAGGGCCTCCACGGTGTGCCGCAGGGCGTCCAGCGGGTCGCCCGAGACGGGGACGCCGACGGGCGGGGTGCCGATCCAGTGCGCCTCGCCGTCGCGGGCGGTGAGGGTGGCGGCGCTGCGGACCCCGATGAAGGAGTAACGGGACCACAGCTGGCCGGTCCGGCCGTTCTCCGCGGACTCCAGCAGGAAGGTCCCGGGGCGCTCGGCCGCGAGCTTGCGGTAGAGGCCGACCGGGGTGTCCCCGTCGGCGAGCAGCTTGCGGATGACCGGAATGACGCGGCGGTCGACGGCCAGCTTGCGGAACGTGTCGAGATCCATGGGGTGGGTGCCTGCCTAGTGCGAGAGCGGGAGCTGGTCGGCGTCGAAGCACGTCCGGGCGCCTGTGTGGCAGGCGGCGCCCACCTGGTCCACCTTGACCAGGACGGTGTCGGCGTCGCAGTCGAGGGCGACCGACTTCACGTGCTGGACATGGCCGGAAGTATCCCCCTTCACCCAGTACTCGCGGCGGCTGCGCGACCAGTACGTGCAGCGTCCGGTGGTCAGGGTCCGGTGCAGCGCCTCGTCGTCCATCCAGCCGAGCATGAGCACCTCACCGGTGTCGTACTGCTGGGCGATGGCGGGCACCAGGCCGTCCGCGGAGCGCTTGAGGCGGGCGGCGATGGCCGGGTCGAGGCCGCTGGGGGTGTCGGGCGTGCTCATGGGGGCCATTGTGCCGTCCGGCCGGAGGGGCCGGAAAAGGCTGTCCGCCAGGTGGGCGGGCAGGAGCGGGTTTTGCGCCGTAGGGTGGCGGCCATGTCTACCCATGCGAAGCGTGAACGACTGCTGCTTGCTGACCTGTTGGAGCAGGCCGGGCCCGAGGCGCCGACCCTGTGCGAGGGCTGGCGGACCCGTGAGCTGGCCGCCCATGTCGTCGTACGGGAGCGCCGTCCGGACGCGGCGGGCGGGCTGCTCCTGGGGGCCCTGAAGGGGCGGCTCGACAAGGCGATGGAGGAGTACGGGGCGAAGCCGTACGAGGAGCTCATCCAGCTGATCCGGACGGGGCCGCCGAAGATGTCGGTGTACGCGCTGAAGCAGCTGGACGAGGCGGCGAACGCGGTCGAGTTCTACGTGCACGCGGAGGACGTGCGGCGGGCGCAGCCGGACTGGAGTCCGCGGGAGCTGGACCGGGTCTTCGCGGACTCGCTGTGGTCGCGGCTGGAGAAGCTGGCCCGGCTGACGGGACGGAAGTCGCCGGTGGGGCTGGTGCTGAGGCGGCCTGACGGGCGGACGGCGGTGGCGCACAAGGGGACGCCGGTGGTGACGGTGACCGGGGAGCCGGGGGAGTTGACGCTGTTCTGTTTCGGCCGGCAGGCGGCGGCCGCGGTCTCCCTCGACGGCGAGAAGGCCGCCGTCGCGGCCCTCACCCGGGCCAGCCTCGGCATCTGACCCCGGGTCCCGCTGCGCGGGGCCTGTTCCCCACCCCGCCCCTTCCCGAAACCGGGGCAAGCCCCGGACCCCGTTTCCGTGCGCTCCGCGCCCGGTGCGCTCAATCGCCGCGCGGGCTTGATATTGCCGCCGCAGGCGGCAAATCAAGCCCCGCCGGCGATTGAGGCGCGGGGTCTGGGACGGAGCCCCGGGAACGGTCAGCGGACCGGGTGGCCCGCTTCGCGGAGGGTGTCCTTGACCTGGCCGATGCGGAGGTCGCCGAAGTGGAAGACGGAGGCCGCGAGGACCGCGTCCGCACCCGCGGCCACCGCCGGCGGGAAGTCCGCGAGCCTCCCGGCCCCGCCGGAGGCGATCACCGGCACGGTGACGTGCTTGCGCACCGCCGCGATCATCTCGGTGTCGTACCCGTCCTTCGTCCCGTCCGCGTCCATCGAGTTCAGCAGGATCTCGCCCGCACCCAGCTCGGCGGCCCGGTGCGCCCACTCGACGGCGTCGATGCCGGTGCCCCGGCGCCCGCCGTGGGTGGTGACCTCGAAGGATCCGGAGTCCGTCCGGCGGGCGTCGACGGACAGGACGAGGACCTGCCGGCCGAAGCGCTCGGCGATCTCCTGGATGAGCTCGGGCCGGGCGATGGCGGCGGTGTTGACGCCGACCTTGTCCGCGCCGGCGCGCAGCAGCTTGTCCACGTCGTCGGCCGACCGCACGCCGCCGCCCACGGTGAGCGGGATGAACACCTGCTCGGCGGTGCGGCGCACCACGTCGTAGGTGGTCTCGCGGTTGCCGGAGGAGGCCGTGATGTCGAGGAAGGTCAGCTCGTCGGCGCCCTCGGCGTCGTACAGCTTGGCCATCTCGACGGGGTCCCCGGCGTCGCGGAGGTTCTGGAAGTTGACCCCCTTGACGACCCGGCCGTTGTCCACGTCCAGGCAGGGGATGACGCGTACGGCGAGGGTCACGGCGCCACCGCCCGGTAGGCCTCGACCTCGACCTCGACGACCATCGACGGGTCCACGAACCCGGAGACGATCAGCATGGTCGCGGCGGGCCGGACCGCGTCGAAGAGCTCCTTGTGGGCGCGGCCCACCTCTTCCACGTCGCGCGCGTGGCTGAGGTACATGCGGGTGCGCACGACGTGCTCCGGGCCGAGTCCGGCCTGCTCCAGGGCCTTGAAGGCGACCGCGAAGGCGGCCCTGGCCTGGTCGTACGGGCCGCCCGCGTCGGCGGCGGTGCAGCCGGAGACGAGGACGAGCCCGTTGGACAGGGCCACGGCGCGGGAGTAGCCGATGGCGTCCTCGTAGGGGCCGCCGGAGGAGATGCGGGTGGTGTCGGTGCTCATGCGGAGACCACCTCCAGGGCCTCTTCCAGGGTGAAGGCCTTGGCGTACAGGGCCTTGCCGACGATGGCGCCCTCGACCCCGTCCGGCACCAGGCCGGCGAGGACCCGCAGGTCCTCGAGGGAGGAGACGCCGCCGGAGGCGACGACGGGCCGGTCGGTGGCGGCGCAGACGTTCTTCAGCAGCTCGACGTTGGGGCCGGTGAGGGTGCCGTCGCGGCCGATGTCGGTGAGGACGTAGCGGGCGCAGCCCTCGGAGTCGAGGCGGGCCAGGGTCTCGTAGAGGTCCCCGCCCTCGCTGGTCCAGCCGCGGCCCTTGAGGGTGGTGCCGCGGACGTCGAGGCCGACGGCGATCTTGTCGCCGTGCTCGGCGATGACCTTGGCGACCCACTCGGGGGTCTCCAGGGCGGCGGTGCCGAGGTTGACGCGGGTGCAGCCGGTGGCGAGGGCCTTGGCGAGGGAGGCGTCGTCGCGGATGCCTCCGGAGAGCTCGACCTTGATGTCCATGGCGCGGGTGATCTCGGCGACGAGGTCGCGGTTGTCGCCGGTGCCGAAGGCGGCGTCGAGGTCGACGAGGTGGAGCCACTCGGCGCCGGAGGACTGCCAGGCCAGTGCGGCCTGGAGGGGGGAGCCGTACGAGGTCTCGGTGCCCGACTCGCCGTGGACGAGGCGGACGGCCTGGCCGTCGCGGACGTCGACGGCGGGCAGGAGCTCCAGGGTGCGTGCGGGCATCAGAGGGTCTCGATCCAGTTGGTGAGGAGCTGGGCTCCGGCGTCGCCGGACTTCTCGGGGTGGAACTGGGTGGCCCACAGCGCGCGGTTCTCCACGGCCGCGACGAAGGGCTCGCCGTGGGTGGCCCAGGTGACCTTGGGGGCGCGGATGTTGGGGTTGCCGACCTCCAGGGTCCAGTGGCGGACCGCGTAGGAGTGCACGAAGTAGAAGCGGGCGTCGGCGTCGAGTCCGGCGAAGGCCTGGGTGTCGGCCGGGGCCTCGACGGTGTTCCAGCCCATGTGGGGCACGATGGGCGCCTTGAGCGGTTCGACCGTGCCGGGCCACTCGTCGAGGCCCTCGGTCTCCACGCCGTGCTCGATGCCGCGCTCGAAGAGGATCTGCATGCCGACGCAGATGCCCATGACGGGGCGGCCGCCGGAGAGCCGGCGGCCGATGATCCAGTCGCCGCGGGCCTCCTTGAGCCCCTGCATACAGGCGGAGAAGGCGCCGACTCCGGGGACGAGGAGTCCGTCGGCGTCCATGGCCTTGTCGTAGTCGCGGGTGATCTCGACCTCGGCGCCGACGCGGGCGAGGGCCCGCTCGGCGGAGCGGACGTTGCCGAAGCCGTAGTCGAAGACCACGACCTTCTTCGTGGGGCTCACTGCGCTCATTCCCAGATTCCTTGGATTCGCAGGACTCCGGCGGCCAGACACATCGCGGAGCCGATGGCGAGGAGCAGGATGACGCTGCGGGGCATCTTCTGCTTCTTGAAGGAGTAGACGCCGCCGAGCAGGAAGAGGCCGACGACGATCAGGATGGTGGAGAGACCGGTCACGGTTAGAGGGCGCCCTTCGTGGACGGCAGGATGCCCTCGGCGCGCGGGTCGCGCTCGCTGGCGTAGCGCAGGGCGCGGGCCAGGGCCTTGAACTGGCACTCCACGATGTGGTGGGCGTTGCGGCCGTACGGCACGTGCACGTGCAGGGCGATCTGGGCCTGGGCCACGAAGGACTCGAGGATGTGGCGGGTCATCGTGGTGTCGTACGCGCCGATCATGGGCGCCATGTTCTCGGGCTCGGTGTGCACGAGGTACGGGCGGCCGGAGAGGTCGACGGTGACCTGGGCGAGGGACTCGTCCAGGGGCACGGTGCAGTTGCCGAAGCGGTAGATGCCGACCTTGTCGCCGAGGGCCTGCTTGAAGGCGGCGCCGAGGGCGAGGGCGGTGTCCTCGATGGTGTGGTGCGAGTCGATGTGCAGGTCGCCGTCGGTCTTGACCGTGAGGTCGAAGAGGCCGTGGCGGCCGAGCTGGTCGAGCATGTGGTCGTAGAAGCCGACGCCCGTCGACACGTCGACCCGTCCGGTGCCGTCGAGGTTTATCTCGACCAGGACAGAGGTCTCCTTGGTGGTGCGCTCCACCCGTCCGATGCGGCTCATGCCTGCTGCTCCTTCTTCAGTGCGCGAACCGCTTCCAGGAACGCGTCGTTCTCCGCCGGCGTGCCCGCGGTCACCCGCAGCCATCCGGGTACTCCGTTGTCCCGGACCAGGACTCCCTGGTCGAGGATCTTCTGCCAGGCGGTGTGGGAGTCCTCGAACCGCCCGAACTGCACGAAGTTCGCGTCGGATTCGGTGACCTCGTACCCGGTGGCGCGCAGTTCGGCGACCAGGCGGTCCCGCTCGGCCTTGAGCTGCTCGACGTAGCCGAGCAGGGTGTCGGTGTGCTCCAGGGCGGCGAGCGCCGTGGCCTGGGTGACGGCCGACAGGTGGTACGGGAGTCTCACGAGCTGGACGGCGTCCACCACGGCGGGGTGCGCGGCCAGGTAGCCGAGGCGCAGTCCGGCGGCGCCGAAGGCCTTGGACATGGTCCGGGAGACGACCAGGTTCGGGCGGCCCGCGATGAGGGGCAGCAGCGAGTCCCGGTGGCTGAACTCGACGTAGGCCTCGTCCACGACCACGAGGGCCCCGCCGGTCGCCGCCTTCGCGGCCTGGGCGGCCTCGTACAGGGCGAGGACGGTGTCCGCCGCGACGGCGGTGCCGGTGGGGTTGTTGGGCGAGGTGACGAAGACGACGTCGGGGGCGTGCTCGGCGATGGCCGCCGCGGCCGCGGCGGTGTCGATGGTGAAGTCGTCCCGGCGGGGGCCGGAGATCCAGCCGGTGCCGGTGCCGCGGGCGATCAGGCCGTGCATGGAGTAGGAGGGCTCGAAGCCGATCGCGGTGCGGCCGGGGCCGCCGAAGGTCTGCAGGAGCTGCTGGAGGACCTCGTTGGAGCCGTTGGCGGCCCAGACGTTCTCCATGGCGACCGGGTGCTTGCCCGTGCGCGTGAGGTACTTCGCCAGCTCGGTGCGCAGCTCGACGGCGTCCCGGTCGGGGTAGCGGTTGAGGGTGCGGGCCGCGTCGGCGACCCGCTCGGCGATCCGCCGGACCAGGGGCTCGGGGAGCTCGTACGGGTTCTCGTTGGTGTTCAGCTGGACGGGCACGTCGAGCTGGGGGGCGCCGTACGGGGACTTGCCGCGGAGCTCCTCGCGGACGGGCAGGTCGTCGATGCGGACGCGGTCGTACGCGGTCACTGGCCGGGCACCTTCCACTCGAAGCGCGCCTTGAGGGCGGCGCCGTGCGCGGGCAGGTCCTCGGCCTCGGCCAGGGTCACCACGTGGTGGGTGACCTCGGCGAGCGCGTCGCGCGTGTAGTCCACGATGTGGATGCCGCGCAGGAAGGACTGGACGGACAGGCCCGAGGAGTGGCAGGCGCAGCCGCCGGTGGGCAGCACGTGGTTCGACCCGGCGCAGTAGTCGCCGAGGGAGACGGGGGCCCAGGGGCCCACGAAGATCGCGCCGGCGTTGCGGACGCGGGCGGCCAGGGCGGCGGCGTCGGCGGTCTGCACCTCCAGGTGCTCGGCGCCGTACGCGTCGACGACCTTGAGGCCGTCCTCCAGGTCGCGGACCAGGACGATCGCGGACTGCCGGCCGGCGAGCGCGGGCCTGATCCGGTCCTCGACGTGCTTGGTGGCCGCGACCTGCGGCTCCAGCTCCCGCTCGACGGCGGCCGCGAGCTCCTCGGAGTCCGTGACGAGCACGGCGGCGGCCAGCGGGTCGTGCTCGGCCTGGCTGATCAGGTCGGCGGCGACGTGCACCGGGTCGGCGGTGGCGTCCGCGAGGACCGCGATCTCGGTCGGACCGGCCTCGGTGTCGATGCCGATCTTCCCGGTGAAGTAGCGCTTGGCGGCGGCGACCCAGATGTTGCCGGGGCCGGTGACCATGTTGGCGGGGGCGCACTCGTCGGTGCCGTACGCGAACATGGCGACGGCCTGGGCCCCGCCCGCCGCGTACACCTCGTCCACGCCGAGCAGCGCGCACGCGGCCAGGATCGTCGGGTGCGGCAGCCCGCCGAACTCGGCCTGCGGCGGGGAGGCCAGGGCGATCGACTCCACGCCGGCCTCCTGGGCCGGTACGACGTTCATCACCACGGACGACGGGTACACCGAGCGGCCGCCGGGCGCGTAGAGGCCCACGCGCTCGACGGGGACCCACTTCTCGGTGACGGTGCCGCCGGGCACGACCTGCGTGGTGTGCTCCGAGCGGCGCTGCGCGGCGTGCACGGTCCGGGCGCGCCGGATGGACTCCTCCAGGGCGGCGCGGACGGCCGGGTCCAGTGCGGCCAGGGCCTTCTCCAGGGCCTCGGCGGGCACCCTGACCTGCTCCAGCTCGACCCCGTCGAACCTCTTCGCGTACTCGATCAGCGCCGCGGTGCCGCGATGATGCACGTCCTCGCAGATGGGCCGCACCTTCTCCAGGGCGGCTTCCACGTCGAACTCGGCACGGGGCAGCAGATCGCGCAGGGCGGCACCCTCGGGGAGGGCGTCACCGCGCAGGTCGATACGAGAGATCACATCCCGATTCTCTCAGACCGCTTCCCGCACCCGGTCTCCTGTATCACTGGCTGATACGCACCCCGGATGTCACCGCCGACCACTAGCGTTCGCAAGGACGACCGATGGGGAAGGGGGGCCTCCCGTGGACGAGGTCCGCGAGGCACAGCCCGGTGCGCTGGACGGGGCGCCGGCCGATCTCAGCCCGCCCGAGCTGCGGATGTGGCGGGCCTTCCGTACCGGGACCATCTGCGACCTGAGCGCGCACGCCCTGGACCGCGACGACCCGATGGCCGACCGGGCCTGGGGTCCCGAGCGCAGCGTGCGCGCCGAGGTGATCGCGTTACTGCTGCTCAGCGGGCCCTCGGCGGTGCCCGGCCGGGTGCCGTCGCTGAAGCTGCGGGGGGCCCGGATCACCGGCCGCCTGGAGCTGTCGGGCGGCACGGTGGACCCGTACGTGGAGCTGAACGCCTGCCGTTTCGACAGCGAAGTGCAACTGTCCGAGACCCGGTTCACGACCCTGCGGATGATCAGGTGCTCGATACCGCGGCTGGAGGCCTCCCGGATCCACACGGAGGGCGATCTGCACCTGCCGCGCTGCCGGGTGGCGCGCGGGGTGCGGCTGACGGACGCGCAGATCGGCACCGACCTGCTGATCAGCCAGGCCGTGGTGCAGCGGGACAGCAAGGGCCGGGCCATCGCGGCGGACGGGCTGTCGGTGGGCCAGGACTTCCAGGCCGAGCTGCTGGAGACGTACGGGGAGGTGAGCCTGCGCGGGGCGAAGGTCGGGGTGTCGATGAGCCTGCGCGGGGCCCGGCTGCGCAACCCGTACGGCAGGCGGGCGCTGAACGCCCCGCAGCTGACCGTGGAGCGGACGCTCTACCTGACCTCGGTGGCCCTGGACCCGGGCGGGGACCCCGGCTCCACTCCCCCGTACGGGTTGGGGCACACCCCGGCGGGGCGCGGCGGGCGGGTGCAGCGCTTCGAGTGCCGGGGCGGGCTGCGGCTGGACGACGGGCGCTTCGGGGACGCGGTGGACCTGTACGGGGCGCGGTTCGTGCTGGCCGGGGACCAGGAGCTGTCGCTGCGCCGGATCCAGACCCCGGAGCTGCGGTTCGTCGGGGAGCGGCCCGAGCAGGGGCGGGTGGTGCTGTCGGGGGCGAAGGTGGTCAAGCTGGTGGACCAGGCCACGAGCTGGCCGGGCCCGGGGCTGGTCTCGATGGACGGCTTCTCGTACGAGTTCCTGGTGCCGCGCGGGCTGTTCCCGCTGGCGCGGCGGCTGGAGTGGGTGGAGGCGGCGACCCCCGAGTACTCCCCCGAGCCGTACGAGCGGCTGGCGGCGGTGCTGCGGGCCAGCGGGGAGGACGCGGAGGCGCGGGAGGTGCTGCTGGCCAAGCAGCGGCGGCGCCGGGAGACGCTGCCGCTGGCGGCGAAGCTGTGGGGGTACCTCCAGGACTGGACGGTGGCCTACGGGTACCGGCCGGGTCGGGCGGCCGTGTGGATGGCGGTGCTGTGGGCGGCGGGCGCGGCGGCCTTTTCCCGCCATGATCCGGCCTCGATCAAGGGGGACGAGCACCCCGTGTGGAATCCGGTGCTGTACGCGCTGGACGTGCTGCTGCCGGTGATCGACCTCGGCCAGGACGGGTACTGGCGGCTGGAGGGCGGCTGGCAGTGGGCGGCGGCGGTGCTGGTGCTGCTGGGCTGGGTGCTGGCGACCACGGTGGCGGCGGGGGCGTCCCGGCTGCTGAGACGGGGGTGAGCGGGCGGCCGGGCCGCGGGCGGCGGGGCCGGGGGCCGGGTTCGGTGGGGCGGCCGGTGCCGCGGCGGGCGCGGGCGGCGGGGCCGGGTGCCGGTCGCGGGCGGGTGCGGGGGCGGTCGCGGGCGCGTGCAGGGGTGACGGGGGCGGTGTCCCGGCCATTACTCTGGCCGACGTGACCTCCGTTCGCCTGCCCCTCTTCCCGCTGAACTCCGTGCTCTTCCCGGGGCTCGTGCTGCCCCTGAACGTCTTCGAGGAGCGCTATCGCGCCATGATGCGCGACCTGCTCAAGACCTCCGAGGAGGAGCCGCGCCGGTTCGCCGTCGTGGCGATCCGCGACGGCCGGGAGGTGGCGCCGACCGCGCCCGGCATGCCCGACCCGACCTCGCTGCCCGAGCGCGGCCCTGCGGCCGGCTTCGGGGCGGACCCGGTCCAGGCCTTCCACCGCGTGGGCTGCATCGCGGACGCGGCGACGATCCGCGAGCGCGAGGACGGCAGCTTCGAGGTGCTGGCGACCGGGACGACCCGGGTGCGGCTGCTGTCGGTGGCCGCCGACGGGCCGTACCTGACGGCCGAGCTGGAGGAGCTGCCGGAGGAGCCGGGCGAGGGCGGCGGGGAGCTGGCCCTGGCGGTGCTGCGGGCCTTCCGCGCGTACCAGAAGCGGCTGGCGGGGGCGCGCGAGCGGTCGCTGAGCGGCGGTTCGGAGCTGCCCGACGAGCCCTCGGTGGTGTCGTACCTGGTGGCGGCGGCCGCGGTGCTGGACGTACCGGCGAAGCAGCGGCTGCTCCAGGCCCCGGACACGGCTTCGCGGCTCGCGGAGGAGCTGAAGCTGCTGAAGACCGAGACGGCGGTCATCCGGCACCTGCCCTCGCTGCCCGCGGTGGAGCTCACCCGGGCCCCGACGAGCCCGAACTGACGGCGCGCGCCGTGGCGAAGAAGGAGAAGCGGGAGAAGCCGGGCAGGGCCGGGCAGGGCGCGGCCGGGGGCACTCCGGCGACGGTGGCGCTGACGGCCGCGGGCCTGGAGTTCACGGTGCACGCGTACGCGCACGACCCGGCGGCGGCCTCGTACGGCGAGGAGGCCGCGCAGGCGCTGGGGGTGTCCCCCGACCGGGTGTTCAAGACCCTGGTGGCCGAGGTGGACGGGGCCCTGACGGTGGCCGTGGTGCCGGTGGCGGGCTCGCTGGACCTCAAGGCGCTGGCCTCGGCGGTCGGCGGCAAGCGGGCCGCGATGGCCGATCCGGCGGCCGCCGAGCGTTCGTCGGGGTACGTGCGGGGCGGGATCTCCCCGCTGGGCCAGCGGCGGCCGCTGCGGACGGTGCTGGACTCCTCGGCCTCGGAGCACGCGACGATCTGCGTCTCGGCGGGCCGCCGCGGCCTGGAGGTCGAGCTCGCCCCGGCCGACCTGGCCGCCCTGACCTCGGCGGTACTGGCCCCGATCGCCCGCCGGTAGGCCGGCGGCCGGGGCCGGAGCGGCGCCTCAGGGGGCCGGCGGCCGGTCCTGCGGGGCGGCGAACGGGTTCTGCGGGCCGCCGGCCGGGGGCCCGTACCCCTTCGGCGGGGTGTCGGCCCCGGGGTCCGCGGGGGCGGCGAACGGGTTCTGCCGGGCGTCGGACGGCGGGCCGTACGGGCCGGGGGCGCCGGGCGCGGCGGGCTCCCCGGAGCCGGGGACCGGCGGGTACGGCTGGTAGTACGCCGGCCAGCCCGGAAGCGGTTCGGCCTCGCGGGGGCCGAACATGCCCACCATCGCCAGGTGGGTGGCCAGCGCGGCCATCGGCCACACCAGCAGCACCCCGTGCGCCAGCAGCTGGAGCGGGGCGTCGAAGGGCACGCCCTTGCCCGCGGCCTTCGCCGCGGAGACCACGTCGCCGTCGGGGCCCAGCCACATGCCCAGCTGCCAGCCCAGCAGGGCGGCCATCAGGGAGCCGAGGGCCAGGCCGGCGACCACGGGGACCCCGCCCCTGCGGCGGGCCAGGAAGACCGTCAGCCCGCTGAGGACGCCGAGGCCCAGCGACAGGAGGAAGAAGACCCCGTCGGCGCCGATGCGGCCCTCGTTCTCGGTGTCCCGGAGGAACACCGCCTCGCCGTTGGACACGTACTGCACGCGCGGTGCCAGCCAGGCCCACAGCAGGCCCAGCAGCAGTCCGGAGAAGGCCACCGCCAGGGTGACCACGGCGCCGGCCTTGAGGTCCTCGGCCAGGGAGGGGCCGTCCGGTCCCGCGTCGGCCCCGGCGGCTGCCGGGTCGTGGGGGGAGCCGGGCGCGGCGGGCGGCGGGGAGAAGGCTTCGGTCACCCCCACATCGTGCCAGGTGGCGCGGGAGCCGGTGTCAGCGGACCGCCGCTCGGCGGTACGCCCACGTGGCGAGGGCCAGCGAGGCGGCGCCCACGCCCGCGCAGACGGCCAGGTCGGCGGCGACCGCGGCCCAGTCGGGGTGCGGGGCGAACGTACGGGCGAAGGCCTCGACCCCGTACGTGGACGGGAGCAGGTCGCGGGCCCAGACGATCAGGGCGGGCATCCGCTCGGGGGGCAGCACGCCCAGGAGCAGGGCCGCGGACATGCCGAGCTGGCCCGCGAGGGTGGCCAGCTCCTGGCGGGGGGCCAGCAGCCCGAGGGCCGCGCCGAGCCCCGCCAGGGCGGCCCCGGCCAGCGGGACCACTGCGGCGAGCACCCACAGGCCGCCCATGGGCAGGCCGAAGAGCACGCAGCCGAACACGGCGGTGACGAGGGTGCCGGGGACGGTGAAGGAGGCGTACGCGCCGGCCGCGCCGAGCACGACGGCGGCGGGCGGCACCGGCAGGGTGGCGTAGTGGTCCAGCCCCCCGGAGGCGCGGAGCTGGCCGAAGTACTGGGCGAGCAGGTTGAGGGCGACGAAGGCGACCACGAGCACCGAGGAGCCGGCGACCACGGCGCGGGCCTCGCTGCCCCCGTCGACCACCCCGCGCATCAGGACCATGATCCCGACGGACTGGAAGGTGGCGACGAACAGCAGGGGGATCCGGGCCACGCGGGCCCGGGAGAGCTGGGCCCGGTAGACCGCGGCCAGGGCGGGCAGCAGCCGCGCCCGGGGGGCCAGCTCGGCGGGGGCGGTCGCGGGTGCGGACGCCGGTGCGGATCCGGGCGCGGCGGCGGGGCCGGTGTCCGGGGCGGCCTGAGCGGCCGGGGAAGGCCGGTCCGCCGGCGCGGGGGCGGCTGCGGGGGCGGTGCGGTCCGGGGGGTCCGCCGCCGTCGCGGGATGCGGGTTGGTCGCGGTGCTCACGTCTTCACCAGGCCCTTCGTACGGCCGCCGAGCGCCAGGTAGACGTCCTCCAGGCTCGGGGTGGCCAGCGTGAAATCGTCGAGGGCGGCGAAGGCCGGGCCGCCGGTGATCGCGGCGACCGCGGCGCGGGCCTCGTCGGGTCCCATCCGCAGCACCCAGCGGCGGCCGGACTCGGTCGCGGCCGCCCGGAGCGCGGCGACCTCGGGCACGTCGAGCGGCGGGGCCCCGCGCCACACCAGCTCGACGCGGACCTCGCCGGCGACCCGGGCCCGCAGTCCGGCGGGCGTGTCGCAGGCGATGACGCGGCCGCGGTCGATGACGGCGACCCGGTCGAGGACGGTCTCGGCCTCGATGACGTTGTGGGTGACGAGGACGACGGTGGCGCCGTGCTCGGCGCGCCGCCGGTCCACGGCGCTCCAGACGGCCCGCCGCGCGACCGGGTCCATGCCGGTGGTCGGCTCGTCGAGGACGAGTACGGGCCGCTCGCCGACCAGCGCGGCGGCGAAGCAGGCGAGCCGGCGCTGGCCTCCGGAGAGCTTCTTCAGGGGGCGCCCGGCGATCGGTTCCAGACCCAGTTCGGCGAGGACGGCGTCGCGCTCGGCGCGGGCGGTCCGGGCGTCGAGCCCGCGCAGCCGGCCGGTGGTCTCGGCGGCCAGGGAGACGGTCAGCTCGTCGAGGGCCGTGGACTCCTGCCCGAGGTACGCGAGCAGGCGCGCAGCCCGCTCGGGGTGGCGCACCAGGTCGTGGCCGAGGAGTTCCACGGTGCCCGAGTCGGGGCGCATCAGCCCGGTCAGCTGGCGGACGAGGGTGGACTTGCCGGCGCCGTTGGGGCCGAGCAGTCCGAAGATCTCGCCGCGGCGGATCTCCAGGGAGATCCCGTCGGTGGCCCGTACCTCCGGCAGGGCCGGGGTGCCGCGGCCGCCGCGCAGCGGGGGGTAGGTCTTGACCAGGTCGCGCACCGTGCAGACGGCAGCGGAGGGCGCGGCGGCCCCCGCCCCGGGGGCCCGGTCGCCGTGTCCCGCGGCTTGTCCCGCCTGCGCTGTGCCCGTACTCACGAGGGAGCAGCCTACGTGGTTCGCGGCGGGGAGGGGCGCCGGGGGGCGGGGGACGCCGCTACTCCGCCCAGTCCGGGGACCGGGCTGGGCGGTGGAGGGGGTCCGGTCCGGGGACCGGGCCGGGCGGTGGAGGGGTCTACTCGGGCACCGGGGACGGGTGGGCGGCCGGGAGGGGGGCCGAGGCGGCGCGGACGTCGATCTCGCGCCAGAACCCGGCGCGGATGGCGTAGCGGTCGTGTTCGTCGATCTGGTCGTCCTTGTGGGCGAGCAGGCCGAAGCGGGCGGCGTAGCGGAGCAGCTCGCCGTCGATGCGGTGCGGGATGCGGGGGTAGAGGGTGGCGAGCTTCTGGAGGTGGACGGTCTCGGGGAGCCGTTCGAGCCAGCGGCGGGCGAAGACCTGGCCGACCTCGAAGGGGTCGCCGCCGACGGTGGTGATGTCCTCCTCGCGGTCGGCCCAGCGCTGCTCCGCGCTGGTGAGCTGGGCGAGGGTGGGCAGGGAGGCGGTCTCGGCGGGTTCGCCGAGGGGGCCGCCGCGCTCGATCCAGCCCTTGTCGGAGGACCAGCGCAGGGTGGCGGAGCCGCTGTGCGGGGGGCTCTGCGGGCCGGGGACGGGGGCGTGGGGGTGGGCGGGCGCCCGGAGGGCGGCGAGGTCCTTGGGGGTGGGGACGCCCTTGGTCCCGGCGGGGGCGGGCGCGGCGGGGGCGGCCGCTCCGGCGGGCCCGGCGGGCCCGGGGGCCGGGGTGGCGGGGGCGGTGCCGTTGCGGGCGGCCTCGGCGAGGGCGGCCTCGGGCAGCGGGGCGGAGAGGATGGCGTGGATCTCGGGGCGGGGGGCGGGGGGCGGGGCGCAGATCCCGGCGAGGTCCTTGGCGCGGACGGCCCGGGTGATCCAGGCGCGGTCGAGGACGCGCCGCTCGTCGGCTTCGGCGACGAGGTCCTCGGACTGGTTGTAGTCCCCGTCGGCGGCCTGGACGGCCCACAGGTGGACGGCGACCCCGTGCTCCTTGGCGGACATGAGTCCGGGCAGGAGGTCGCCGTCGCCGGTGACGAGGACCACGTCGGAGCAGGCGCGGTTTCTGGCCAGCTCGGTGAGCTCGGCGTGCATGGCGGCGTCGACGCCCTTCTGGGCCCAGCGGCCGTCGCTGCGGGTCAGGGCGCCGAGCCGGACGGTGACCCGGGGCATGACGCGCAGCCGGCGGTGTTCGGGCTGGGGCACCCGGTCGGGTGCGCCGTCGAACCAGTAGATGCGCAGGAGGGGCTGTTCGGTGTCGGCCTCGGCCCGTTCGCGCAGGCCCTGGATGAGGGCGGCGTGGTCGACGGTGATCCGGGAGCGCGAGGGCTCTCCGGCGAGGAGACTCGCGGCGGCGCCCAGCAGGTAGCCGGCATCCACCAGGACGACGCAGCGGTCCACGCGTTCCACCCACTTCCCCGGAGGTCCCCGGGAGGGACCCGGGTGATGGTTCGGTTTTCCCCGAGTCTGCCCGACGGCAAGGGCGTTGACGGCCGGAACTCGATCACCGGCGTGGCGGATCCCCAAGTTCCGCAGACGTTCCACCGATTACGCACGGTAATGATCCAAAATGCGCGGTGTGAGGGGGTATGTGAGTGTGAAGGCGGCCCTGGCCCCTACACCCTTCACAGGAGGCTTCACCATGGCCAAGAACAAGAACCGCCAGCAGCCCGCCAAGCAGCAGGTCCGTTCGTCCGCGTCGGACATGGCGAAGGGCTCGGCGGAGTCCTCGCCCGTCTCGGGCGGCGCGTCCCCCAGCCCCATGGACATGGCGCGCAAGGGCAAGCAGAAGAAGTTCGGCCACAACTGACGCCTCCGCCGGTACGCGGAAGGGCGCGCCCGGTCCCCCGGGCGCGCCCTTCTCGTCCGTACGGGCACCGGGTCCGACCCGGCTCCGCCCCCGCCGGCTACCCCGCCAGACAGGAGGGGCCGAGCAGCACCTTCAGGTCGCCGAAGAGGGCGGGGTCGGGCTGGACCCGGTGCCGGTCGAGGCGGAGCACGGTGGTGGTGCGGGGGCCCTGGAGCTTGATCCGGACCTCGGTGTTGCCCTTGTGGTGGCGCAGGATCTCACCCAGCCGGCTGACCATGGGCGGGGTGACCTTCACGGTGGGGATGGTCAGGACCACGGGGGCGTTGGTCCCGGCGGAGGACAGGTCGGGGACCATGATCTCCATCGCGACCAGGCGGGGCACGTCCTCCCGCTTGTCCAGGCGGCCCTTCACGAAGACCACGGTGTCCTCGACCAGCTGGGTGGAGACCAGCTGGTAGGTGGCCGGGAAGAACATGCACTCGATGGAGCCCGCCAGGTCCTCGACGGTGGCGATGGCCCAGGCGTTGCCCTGCTTGGTCATCTTGCGCTGGAGGCCGGAGATGATGCCGCCGATGGTGACCACGGCGCCGTCCCCGTGCTCTCCGCCGGTGAGCTGGGAGATCCCGGCGTCGGTCTTGTCGGAGAGCACGTGCTCCAGGCCGAAGAGCGGGTGGTCGGAGACGTAGAGGCCGAGCATCTCGCGCTCCTGGGCGAGCAGGTAGGACTTCTCCCACTCCAGGTCGGAGAACTCCACGTCGAGGCCGAAGCCCGGCTCGTCGCTGCCGCCCTCGTCGCCCATGCCGCCGAAGAGGTCGAACTGTCCCTCGGCCTCCTTGCGCTTGACCGCGACCACGTTGTCGATCATCGGCTCGTGCTGGGCGACCAGGCCCTTGCGGGTGTGGCCCATCTCGTCGAAGGCCCCGGACTTGATCAGGGACTCGACGGTCCGCTTGTTGCAGACCACGGCCTCGACCTTGTCGAGGAAGTCGGGGAAGGAGGAGTACTTCCCCTTGGCCTTGCGGGTCTTGATGATCGAGTCCACGACGTTCTGGCCCACGTTGCGCACGGCGGTGAGGCCGAAGAGGATCACGTCGTCGCCCTGGGCGGCGAAGTTCGACTCGGACTCGTTCACGTTCGGCGGGAGCACCTTGATGCCCATGCGCCGGCACTCGTTCAGGTAGATCGCGGACTTGTCCTTGTCGTCCTTGACCGAGGTGAGGAGTCCGGCCATGTACTCGGCCGGGTAGTTCGCCTTGAGGTACGCCGTCCAGTACGAGACCAGGCCGTAGGCGGCCGAGTGGGCCTTGTTGAAGGCGTAGCCGGCGAAGGGGACCAGCACGTCCCAGAGGGCCTTGATCGCGGCGTCGCTGAAGCCCTTCTTCTTGGCTCCGGCCTCGAAGATCACGAAGTTCTTGGCCAGCTCCTCGGGCTTCTTCTTGCCCATCACGCGGCGGAGGATGTCGGCCTCGCCGAGGGAGTACCCGGCGATGATCTGGGCGGCCTTCTGCACCTGCTCCTGGTACACGATGAGGCCGTAGGTGACGTCCAGGACCTCCCGGAGCGGCTCCTCCAGCTCCGGGTGGATCGGGGTGATCTCCTGCTGCTTGTTCTTGCGCAGCGCGTAGTTCGTGTGCGAGTTCATGCCCATCGGGCCCGGCCGGTACAGGGCGGACACGGCGGAGATGTCTTCGAAGTTGTCGGGCTTCATCAGGCGCAGCAGGGAGCGCATGGGCCCGCCGTCGAACTGGAACACGCCGAGGGTGTCGCCGCGGCCGAGCAGCTCGAAGGTCTTGGGGTCGTCGAGCGGGAGGGCCAGGAGGTCGATGTCGATCCCCTTGTTGGCCTTCACCATCTTGACGGCGTCGTCCATGATCGTGAGGTTGCGCAGGCCGAGGAAGTCCATCTTCAGCAGGCCGAGCGATTCGCAGCTCGGGTAGTCCCACTGGGTGATGGTCACGCCGTCGGTGTGCCGGACCCAGACCGGTACGTGGTCGGTGATCCGCTCGCTGGACATGATCACGCCGGCCGCGTGCACGCCCATCTGGCGGACCAGGCCCTCGACGCCGCGGGCGGTGTCGATGACCTTCTTCACGTCGGGCTCGTTCTCGTACATCGAGCGGATCTCGCCGGCCTCGCTGTAGCGGGGGTGCTGCGGGTCGAGGATGCCGGAGAGCGGGATGCCCTTGCCGAGGACGTCGGCGGGCATGGCCTTGGTGAGCCGGTCGCCCATGGCGTAGGGGTAGCCGAGGACGCGGGCGGAGTCCTTGATGGCGTTCTTGGCCTTGATGGTGCCGTACGTGCCGATCATGGCGACCTTGTCCTGGCCGTACTTCTCGGTCACGTACCTGATCACCTCGACGCGCCTGCGCTCGTCGAAGTCGATGTCGACGTCGGGCATGGAGATGCGCTCGGGGTTCAGGAACCGCTCGAAGATCAGGCCGTGCGGGATGGGGTCGAGGTCGGTGATGCCGAGGGCGTACGCGACGATCGAGCCGGCCGCGGAGCCGCGGCCGGGGCCCACCGCGATGCCCTGGTTCTTGGCCCACATGATGAAGTCGGCGACCACGAGGAAGTACCCCGGGAAGCCCATCGAGATGATGGTGTCCATCTCGTACTCGACCTGCTTCATGCGGTCCTCGGGGATCCCGCCGGGGAAGCGGCGGTGCATCCCCCTCATGGTCTCCTCGCGGAACCAGGTGATCTCGGTGTAGCCCTCCGGGATGTCGAACTTGGGCATGAGGTTCCGCTCCTGGAACATGCCCGTGATGTCGACCTGCTCGGCGACCAGCCGGGTGTTCGCGCAGCCCTCCTGCCAGGCGTCCGAGGAGTCGATGGCGTACATCTCCTCGGCCGACTTCAGGTAGTAGCCGGAGCCGTCGAAGCGGAAGCGGTCGGGGTCGGAGAGGTTCTTGCCGGTCTGGATGCACAGCAGGGCGTCGTGCGCCCCCGCCTCGTGCGCGTACGTGTAGTGGGAGTCGTTCGTCACCAGGGGCGGGATGCCGAGCTTCTTGCCGATCTCCAGCAGCCCGTCGCGGACCCGGCGCTCGATCTCGATGCCGTGGTCCATCAGCTCCAGGAAGTAGCGCCCCTCCCCGAAGATGTCCTTGTAGTCCGAGGCGGCCTGGACGGCCTCGTCGAACTGGCCCAGGCGCAGCCGGGTCTGCACCTCGCCCGAGGGGCAGCCGGTGGAGGCGATCAGGCCCTCCGACCACTGGGAGATGGTCTCCTTGTCCATCCGGGGCCACTTGGTGAGCCAGCCCTCGGCGTACGCGTCGGAGGACAGCCGGAAGAGGTTGTGCAGTCCGGTGTCGTTCGCCGCCCAGATGGTCTTGTGGGTGTAGCCGCCGGAGCCGGAGACGTCGTCGCGCTTCTGGTGCGGCTGGCCCCACTGGATGCGGCGCTTGTTGCGCCGGGACTCGGGGGCGACGTACGCCTCGATGCCGATGATCGGCGTGACCCCCGCCTTCTTCGCCGAGTGGAAGAAGTCGTAGGCCCCGTGGAGGTTGCCGTGGTCGGACATGGCGATGTGCGTCATGCCCATCTCGTTGCACGCGCTGAACATGTCCTTGAGCCGCGCAGCCCCGTCCAGCAGCGAGTACTGGGTGTGAACGTGCAGGTGCGTGAACGGCTTCTGTGACACGGCGCAGGACCTCCGGGAGCGGTCGCCGACGGGACGGGGGGACAGCGTCGAAGTCTACGTCGCGCCGGGGACAGAGCCGGGGCAGAAACCCTGCCGTGGGACCCGCTGGCGGAGTCCTGCGGCCGGGCACGCAACGGTACGGTCGGGCGTTGCACCCTAGGAGAACACCCGAACGACCCGGCACGACCGGTGTGACGCATGCCACCCGCGGCGCACCCGTCCCACCCGCACCAGGAGGCAGCGGCCATGGCGGTCCCCGAGACCACGACCGAGCAGCGCGCCGAGGAGATCCTCGACGTGTTCGACACCGCTTTCGGCGAGCTGCTGGCCGCCGACCCCGCGGCCTTCGAGGTCAAGTTCCGCAAGATGGCGGCCTCGGCCTTCGCCTTCTACCGGGGCACGGCCTGCCTGTTCTACGCCGACCTGGAGCGCGAGCAGCACGAGGGGCGGTACGTGGACGAGCGCACCGGCCGGGTCTGGATCCACGGCGACCTCCACGCCGAGAACTTCGGCACGTACATGGACTCCAACGGCCGCCTGGTCTTCAACGTGAACGACTTCGACGAGGCGTACGTCGGCCCCTTCACCTGGGACCTCAAGCGCTTCGCCGCCTCGATGGCCCTGCTCGGCTACACGAAGGCGCTCAGCGACGCCCAGATCGGCGACCTGGTGCGCACGTACGCGCACGCCTACCGGGAGCGGATCCACCGGCTGGCCGCCGGGGCCGGGACGGAGGAGGTGCCGAGCTTCACCCTGGAGACCGCGCAGGGGCCGCTGCTCGGCGCCCTGCGCGCGGCCCGCTCCCGGACCCGCTTCGCGCTCCTGGACTCGATGACGGAGATCCGCGACCACGAGCGCCGGTTCGCCTCCGGCGGCAGCGCGGTTGAGCTGGACGCGGCGACGCGCTACAAGGTCCTGGCGGCCTTCGACGGGTACCTGGAGACCCTGCCGGAGGAGAGCCTGGTGCGGCCGGACTCCTACCGGGTCAAGGACGTGGTGGGGCGGCGGGGCGTGGGCATCGGCTCGGCCGGGCTGCCCTCGTACAACATCCTGCTGGAGGGCCACAGCGACGCGCTGGAGAACGACGTGGTGATCTACGTCAAGCAGGCGCAGACCCCTGCGGTGTCGCGGCACGTGGCGGACCGGGCGGTGCGCGACTACTTCCTGCACGAGGGGCACCGCACGGTGATCTCGCAGCGCGCCCTCCAGGCGCACGCGGACCCGTGGCTGGGCTGGACCGAGCTGGACGGGGCCGGGCAGCTGGTCGCGGAGGTCTCCCCGTACGCGGTGGACCTGGACTGGTCGGACATCGACGACCCGGCGGAGATGGCGGCCGTGGTGGCCGACCTGGGGCGGGCCACGGCGGCGATGCACGCGGCGGCGGACGAGCACGGCAGCGGGCAGTCGCTGGTGCCGTTCTCCACGGAGCGGGCCATCGACGCGGCCATAGCGGCGGACGCGGACGGCGGCGAGGCCTTCGCGGAGCTGCTGGTGGAGTTCGCCCACGCGTACGGCGCCCGGGCGCGGGCCGACCACCAGATCTTCGTGGACCTGTTCCGCAACGGGCGGCTGGCGGTCTGAGCCCGCGGGGCCGCAGCGCCCGGCCGGGCCGCCGGGCCGGAGCGGGTACCCGGGGCGGCTCGTCCCGGTACGGGCGGTCCGGGCCGAAAATCCTCTCTTCACAGGTTCTCGTGGGACACTTCCCCGCGATGGAATTCAAGGGGACCCGGCTGAGGGCACTGCGGGCGGCGCTGTTCAGCGCCTTCGTCGTGCTGCTCTCGGCCGCGTCGCACGTGCTGGCCTCCGGGGCGGCCCTGCCCCCGGTCCTGGTCGGTGCGCTGGGCGCCGGGGTCTTCGGGCTCGCGTTCGCCCTGGCCGGGCGCGAGCGCGGGTTCTGGCGGATCGCCGGGCTGCTGGTGCCGCTGGAGCTGGCCGCGGACACGGTCTTCACCTCGGGCCAGCACGTCTGCTACGGGCCCGCCGGCGGGCCGGTCTCGGGACCGCTGCGGGCCGTCGGGCTCGACGTGCTGTGCGGCGGCACCCCGGTCGGCTCCGCGCTCGCCGGGGTGGGGGTGCCCGGGGTGCCCGGCCGCGCCCCCGGGGAGGCCGCCGCCCTGCTGGTCTCCCCCGATCCGCTGACCCCCTGGCTGCTGCTGGGCGTGCACGTCTCGGTGGGCCTGCTGGCCGCCTTCTGGCTGTGGCGCGGCGAGCGGGCCGTGGGCCGGCTGCTGGCCGCGGCCGGGACCCTGGCCTTCCGCCCGCTGGGCACGGCGCTGGCCGCCGTACGGCACCGGGGCCGGCCGGCGCCCGGCGGCCCCGCAGCGGCCCGGCGGTACGGGTCCGTGGCCCGTACCCGGTTCCCCGTGCACTCCGTGGGCCTGCGAGGGCCGCCCGTACCGGCGCCCACCGGCGCCTGAGCACGGCAGTCCACCCACAACCCTGACGCAGCACCCACGGAGATTCACCATGAGCAACCGCAACAGCAAGGCGAACAAGGACGCGGCCCGCGAGCGGATGCGCGCCGAGCGCGAGATCCAGGCCAAGAAGGACAAGACCCGCCGCCAGCTGATCGTGGCCGGTACGGCCGCCGCGGTCCTGGTGGTCGCGGGCGGCATCGGCTACGCCGTCGTCCAGAGCAACAAGCCCTCGGAGTGGGACGCGGCGGCCACCGCCCCCCTCACCGTCCCGAAGAACGCCTCCGGCGAGAAGGGCACCGAGGTCGTCATCGGCAAGCCGGCCGCCAAGAAGACCCTGGAGCTGTACGAGGACGCCCGCTGCCCCGTCTGCGCGACCTTCGAGCAGGCCAACGGCGAGCAGATCAAGAAGGACGTGGACGCGGGCAAGTACAAGCTCAAGTTCGTCGGCGCGACCTTCATCGACAACGGCGCCCCCGGCACCGGCTCCCGCAACGCCCTGAGCGCCCTCGGCGCGGCCCTGAACGAGGGCCCGGACGCCTTCCTCGCGTACAAGTCGGCGCTGTACTCGGCCGAGAACCACCCCGAGGAGAACAAGGACGAGTTCGCGAAGGACGCGTACCTGCTGAAGGTGGCGGACTCGGTGCCGGCGCTGAAGGGCAACGCGGCCTTCAAGAAGGCGGTCGAGGACGGCACGTACGACCGCTGGGCGGTCGAGATGTCGAAGGCCTTCGACAAGAGCGGGGTGCAGGGCACCCCGACGCTGAAGATGGACGGCAAGAAGATCGAGACCCCGCAGACCCCGCAGTCCTTCACGGAGGCGATCGACAAGGCCCTGAAGGGCTGACGCCGGGTCAAGACCGGGCAACGGGCGGGCGAACTCTGCGGGTTCGCCCGCCCGTTGTGTGTCGCAGGGGTGTCGGAGAGTGACTACCGCTCAGTAATATGATCATCCGTGACCAGTCTTCACTCCTCTTCTGCCGCAGCGCCGCGGCGCCGCACGGTCGTCAAGGCCGCTGCCGCCACCGCCGCGTTCGCTCCCTTCGCCGCGCAGGCCGCCGTGGGGACGGCGACCGCCCACGCGGCCGGGGCCGACGCCCCCGCCTTCCTCCACGGGGTCGCCTCCGGCGACCCGCTGCCCGACGGGGTCCTCCTGTGGACCCGCGTCACCCCGGTCCCCGCAGCCGTGCCCGGCTCCGGCCTGGGCCCCGACACCGAGGTGCACTGGGAGGTGGCCGAGGACCGGGCCTTCTCCCGGATCACCGCCCGCGGCACCACCACGGCCGCGGCCGCGGCCGACCACACCGTCAAGGCGGACGTGCGCGGCCTGCGCCCGGCCACCGCCTACTGGTTCCGCTTCACCGCCGGGGGCACCTCCTCCCCCGCGGGCCGCACCCGCACCGCGCCCGCCCACGACTCCGCGGCCACGGGGGTCCGCTTCGGCGTGGCGTCCTGCGCGAACTGGGAGTCGGGGCACTTCTCGGCCTACCGCCACCTGGCCGCCCGCACCGACCTCGACGCGGTCCTGCACCTGGGCGACTACATCTACGAGTACGGCAGCGGGTCCTACCCCGAGGCGAAGTACACCGTGCGCCCGCACGAGCCGCGGCACGAGATCACCACCCTCGCCGACTACCGCCTGCGCCACGCCACGTACAAGACGGACGCGGACCTCCAGGCGCTGCACGCCGCGCACCCGGTCATCGCCATCTGGGACGACCACGAGTTCGCGAACGACGCCTGGACCGGCGGGGCCGAGAACCACACCCCCGGCACCGAGGGCGACTGGGCGGCCCGCGCCGCGGCCGCCCGCCAGGCCTACTTCGAGTGGATGCCCGTACGCACCTCCACGGAGGGCACGGTCTACCGGCGGCTGCGCTTCGGCTCCCTGGCCGACCTGCACCTGCTGGACCTGCGCTCCTTCCGCTCCCCGCAGGCGAAGACGGGCAGCGGCTCGGTCGACGACCCGGAGCGCACCCTCACCGGGCGGGCGCAGCTGGACTGGCTGAAGGCGGGGCTGGCCGGCTCGGACGCGACCTGGAAGCTGGTCGGCACCTCGGTGATGATCTCGCCGCTGGCGTTCGGCTCCGTACCGGCGCACCTGCTGGGCCCGCTCGGCGAGCTGATGGGCCTGCCCGCGGGTGGACTGGCAGTCAACGTGGACCAGTGGGACGGCTACACGGACGACCGGAAGGAGCTGCTCGGCCACCTGACCCAGCGGAACGTGAAGAACACGGTCTTCCTCACCGGCGATATCCACATGTCCTTCGCGAACGAGGTCCCGGTGACCGCGGCGACCTACCCGCTGTCGCGGTCCGCCGCCACGGAGTTCGTGGTCACCTCGGTGAGTTCCGACAACATCGACGACATCCTGCACGTCGCCCCGCGCACCGTCTCGGTGGCCGCCGAGACGGCCGTCCGCGCGGCGAACCGGCACGTCAAGTGGGTGGAGATGGACTCGCACGGGTACGGGGTGCTCGATGTGACCGCCGAGCGCACGCAGATGGACTACTTCGTGGTGTCCGACAAGCGGCGGGCCGACGCGGGCACCTCGTGGTCGCGTTCGTACCGCACGCTGAACGGTACGCAGAAGGTCGAGCGGGTCCAGCAGCCGGTCCGCTGACGCACGCTCAAACTCTTACGGCGAGCAGGCCGCCCGGCTTATGATCCGGGCGGCCTGATCGTTTGTTGGCCGAAAGTTCTTGACTCCCGCCTGACATGCACACGTAAACTCCGCTGCCAGCGAGTGGATCACCACCCGCTGCCCCCCATGATTTTGCGAGGAGTTCACGTGCGCGCTCTCGCCCGCATATCCCCCACGCTCCGCCGCCGCGCCCTCGGTACCGCCGTCCTCGCGGGCACCCTGGCCTTCGGTTCCTTCTCCGCCCCGGTCACGGTCGCCGCCGCGCCGAAGACCGGCGCCGAGATCTGCATCGAGGAGGACACCCACGGCCACGAGGGTGCCGCCGCGGCCGCCCGCGTCGCCCGCCCCAAGGACGGCGCGCACGCCAAGGAGCCCAACGAGGTCACCGACGCCCAGGCCAAGGCCATGGACGCCGAGCTGAGGAACAAGCTCTCGAAGAAGGCGCAGACCCCCCGCAGCCTGCGCGCCGCCGAGGCCGTCACGACCATCCCGGTCTACTTCCACGTCATCCACTCCGGCACCGCCGGCAAGCTGACCTCGACCGACATCGGCAAGCAGATGGCCGTGCTGAACTCCGCCTTCGGCGGGGTCGGCACCGGCAACGTGAACACCAACTACCAGTTCTCGCTGGTCTCGACCGACTACACGGACAACGCCACCTGGTACAACCTGGCGTCCGGCTCCACGGCCGAGAAGAACATGAAGTCGACCCTGCGCAAGGGCGGCGCGGGCGCGCTGAACATCTACACCGCCAAGCTCTCGGGCGGGCTGCTCGGCTGGGCCACCTTCCCGAGCTCGTACAGCTCCAACCCGAGCATGGACGGCGTGGTCCTCCTCGACTCCTCGCTGCCGGGCGGCTCCTCCGCCAACTACAACGAGGGCGACACCGGCACCCACGAGGTCGGCCACTGGATGGGCCTCTACCACACCTTCCAGGGCGGCTGCAACGGGAACGGCGACTACGTCTCCGACACCCCGGCCGAGAAGAGCGCCGCGTACGAGTGCCCGGTGGGCCGCGACACCTGCGCCAGCAAGCCGGGTGCCGACCCCATCCGCAACTTCATGGACTACACGTACGACTCCTGCATGTACCAGTTCACCGCCGGCCAGGTGGCGCGCATGCAGAGCAACTGGACCGCGTACCGCGGCGCCTGAGCTGCCGGGCTCCTGAGCGCCTGAGCACGTGAGCGCCTGAGCACACGGAAGGGGCGCGGCCCGGCTGGTGCCGGACCGCGCCCCTTCCCGCCGTACCCGCTCAGAACGTGTCGAGGAAGCCCACCGCCGTCTTCCAGGCCTGCTCCGCGGCCTCCGCGTCGTAGTCCGGCAGGTCCGGGTCCGTGAACAGGTGGCCGGCGCCCGGGTAGCGGTGCACCTCCACGTCCGCCCCCGCCCGCTGCATCCGCAGGTACCAGGCCGTCAGCCAGTCGTGCGGTTCAAAGGGGTCCGGGTCGGCGATGTGCAGCTGCACCGGCAGCTCGTCGGGCAGCTGCGCCGCGTCCGCGATGTCCGCCGTACCGTGCAGGAGCAGCAATCCGCGCGCCCTGGCGTCGGCGAAGCACAGGTGCTGGGCCATCGCGGCTCCCAGAGACAGGCCCGCGTAGACGAGCCCGCGCTCGGAGTAGGGGGCGGCCGCGAGCACGGCCCGCCGCAGCAGCTCGTCCGTGCCCACCTCGTCCCGGTAGGCCATCCCGTCCTCGACGGTCTCGAAGGTGCGCCCCTCGTAGAGGTCCGGTACGTGCACCTCGTGCCCCGCCGCGCGCAGCCGGTCGGCCGCCGCGTGCACCGCGGGCCGCAGCCCGTACGCCGAGTGGAAAAGCATGATGTTCATGGCCCCATCGTGCCAGCACCGGCCCGCGGCGGTCGGCTACGGTCGCTGCGGAGGAGGCTCCTCCGAGGGAGGTCCGTCTGTGGAGAACGTCCTGCGCCCCCTGATCGTCGCCGCCGCCGTCCTGGCGCTGACCCTGATCGCCGGCGGCCTGCTCGACCTGCTGCTGCGCCGGGCCGACGCCCGGCACGGCGAAACCCCGCTGTGGGGACTGCTGCGCCGCTGCCGCGTCCCCTTCCAGCTGGTGCTCGCCACCGCCCTGCTGCTCGGCTTCCACGACCGGGCCGAGGTGCTCCGCGACCAGGAGGCGGGGGTCGAGCACGTCCTGTGGCTGGTCCTGATCGGGGCCGCGGCCTGGCTGCTCGTCCGCATCAGCACGGCCGCGGTCGACACCGCGTACGCCCGCTACGCCGCGGCCGCCGGCGAGGACAGCGCCCGGGTGCGCCGGGTCCGCACCCAGGTGACCCTGATCCGGCGGGTGGTGGCGGCGGCCGTCGGGGTGGTCGCCCTGTCGGCGATGCTGCTGACCTTCCCGCAGATGCGCACGGTCGGCGCCTCCGTGCTCGCCTCCGCCGGCATCCTCGGCATCGTCGCCGGCATCGCCGCCCAGTCCACCCTGGGCAACCTCTTCGCCGGGCTCCAGATCGCCTTCGGGGACACCGTGCGCATCGGCGACACGGTGGTGGTGGACGGGGAGTGGGGCCGGGTCGAGGAGATCACGCTGACCTTCCTCGTGGTGCGCACCTGGGACGAGCGCCGGATCACCATGCCCGTCTCGTACTTCACCGCCAAGCCGTACGAGAACTGGTCGCGCGGCGGGGCCGAGATGACGGGCACGGTCTTCCTGCACCTCGACCACAGCGCCCCGGTGGCCCTGCTGCGGGCCCGGCTCGACGCCGTGCTCCGCGAGTGCCCCGCATGGGACGGCCGCAAGAGCGGGCTGCTGGTCACCGACGCCACGCCGACCACGATCCAGGTGCGGGCGGTGGTCAGCGCGAAGGACGGCGACGACATCTGGACCCTGCGCTGCGAGGTCCGGGAGCGGCTGGTCGCCTGGCTGGTCGCGGAGCACCCGTACGCCCTCCCCCGGGTCACCACCGCCGAGGCCGTCCCGCGGCCGGGAACCGGCACGGACGGGCCCGCGGGCCCCGCAGGTCCCGGCGGCTCCGCAGGCCCCGCAGATCCCACGGGCCCCTCAGATCCCACTGACCCTTCAGGTCCCACGGACCCCGCTACGGCCGCAGGCTCCTGACGTCGAGGTGGCGCAGGACCCGGTCCACGATCTCCGGGTCGGCGCCGGGCTCGCTGCGGGCGGCCAGCACCTCGTGCCGGGCGGCGGACATCATCTCGCGCTGGATCCGCTGGAGGGAGCGCAGCCGCGCGCTGCGCTGCATCCAGGCCTCGCGCCGCTCCTCGTCGACCATCTCGGGGCTGATGCGCGCCCCCACGTCGTAGGCCCGGCGCTGGAGCTGTTCGAGCAGGTCCTCGGGGAGCTCCTCGACCTCGCCGATCTCCCTCAGGCGCCGTTTCGCGGCCTTGGCGGCGCGGATCGCGAGCTCCCGCTCGAAGGCCCGCTCGGCATCGGAGTCGGCGCGCACCCCCAGCAGCCGCACCACCCGGGGCAGGGTCAGCCCCTGCACCACGAGGGTGCCCATGACCACGGCGAAGGCGATGAAGACGATCACGTCCCGCTGGGGGAAGGGGGAGCCGTCGTCGGTGCTCAGGGGCAGGGCGAGGGCCAGGGCCACGGAGGCCACGCCCCGCATCCCGGACCACCACATGACGGTGCTCTCGCGCCAGCTCAGCGGGATCTCCTCGTCGACGTCCCGCCGGTCGTGCAGCTTCTTGGCCAGCCAGGCCGCGGGCAGCAGCCACACCAGGCGGACGCCGACCACGACCGCGAGCACGGCGGCGGCCCAGCCGACCATGTCCCAGACCCGCCCGGAGGCCGTGCCGAACACGGCGTGCAGTTCCAGGCCGATCAGCCCGAAGGCCACCCCGGTGACCAGGGTGTCCACGACCTCCCAGAAGGTGTGCCCGGCGAGTCGGCCGAGGACGTCGTCGGCGTCGTTGGCGTACTCGCCGAGGAAGAGGGCGGTGGTGAGGACGGCGAGCACCCCGGAGCCCTTGAACTCCTCGGCCAGGACGTAGGCCACGAAGGGCACGAGGAGGGTGAGCCCGATCTGCAGGGTGGCGTCCCCGAGCCGGTCCATCAGGCGGGCGGCGGCCCAGCCCAGGGCCAGCCCGACGGCCACGGCGACCACGGCGGAGAGCACGAACTCGCCGAGGGCCTCGGGCCAGGAGAAGGTGCCGCTGACCACCGCGGCCACGGCCACGTGGTAGAGCACGATGGCCGTGACGTCGTTGAAGAGCCCCTCGCCCTCCAGGATCGACACGAGCCGGCGGGGCAGCCCCAGGGAGCCCGCGACGGCGGTGGCGGCCACCGGGTCGGGCGGGGCCACGAGGGCGCCGAGGGCCAGGGCCGCGGCGATGGGCAGCCCCGGGACCAGGGCGTTCGCCACTCCGGCCACGGCCGCGGTGGTCACGAAGACCAGGGCCACGGCCAGCAGCAGGATGGGCCGCACGTTGGCGGCGAACTGCCGCCAGGAGGTCCGCTGCACGGAGGCGTACAGCAGCGGGGGCAGGACGAGCGGGAGGATGTACTCGGGCGGGATGTCGACGTTCGGCACCACGGGCACGAGCGCGAGGACCACGCCCCCGAGGGTCATCAGCACCGGCGCGGGAAGTCCGAGGCGGTCCCCGAGCGGGACCGTGACCACGGCTCCGAGCAGCAGGACGAACAGGAGGGCGAGCTGATCCACCCGCCCACCCTGCCATGCGGCCCCCGCCGCTCCGGGTCAGCGCGTCGGGCGTTTTGTCCCGGCTCTACGGTCTGTCGTACGCCCTACAGCGCGCGGCGCATCGCCCGGTGCGCGATGCCCGCGTCCGGGAACTCCGGCCCGTACGCCGTGTAGCCCAGCCGCTCGTAGAACCCGAGGGCGTGGGTCTGCGCGTGCAGGTCCACCGCGGTGAACCCGCGCCGGGCCGCCTCCGCCTCGATGGCCCTGACCAGGGCCGCGCCCACGCCGAGCCCCCGGGCCGCCTTGGCCACGGCGAGCCGGCCGAGGGAGCCGATGCCGGGCCCCTCGATCCCGTCGAGCAGCCGGCCGGTGCCCAGCGGGCTGCCGTCGGCGGCCACGGCGAGCACGTGGAGGGCGTCCGCGTCGTGGGCGTCGTACTCGATCTCCGCGGGGACGGACTGCTCCCCCACGAAGACCTCCTCGCGGACGGCGAAGCAGGCGGCGCGGTCCGCCTCGGACTCCGCGACACGGACCCCGTAGCCGCCGGCAGCGGCGGGCGCGGTCACCGGGTCACTCGCTCTCGGCGCGGATGACGTCGAGGGCGTGCTGCAGGTCGGCGGGGTACGAGCTCTCGAACTCGACCCACTGGCCGTCGGCCGGGTGCTCGAAGCCGAGGCGCACCGCGTGCAGCCACTGCCGGGTCAGTCCGAGGCGCTTGGCGATCGTGGGGTCGGCGCCGTAGGTCAGGTCGCCGACGCAGGGGTGGCGGTGCGCGGACATGTGCACGCGGATCTGGTGCGTGCGGCCCGTCTCCAGCTTGATGTCGAGCAGGGAGGCGGAGCGGAAGGCCTCGATGAGGTCGTAGTGCGTGACCGAGGCCTTGCCGTCCTGGATCACGGCCCACTTGTAGTCGTGGTTCGGGTGCCGGCCGATGGGGGCGTCGATCGTGCCGCTCATCGGGTCCGGGTGGCCCTGGACGAGGGTGTGGTAGCGCTTGTCGACGATCCGCTCGCGGAACTGCTGCTTCAGCGAGGTGTACGCGCGCTCCGACTTGGCGACGGCCATCAGGCCGGAGGTGCCGACGTCGAGGCGGTGCACGATGCCCTGGCGCTCGGCGGCCCCGGAGGTGGAGATCCGGTACCCGGCGGCAGCGAGCCCGCCGATCACGGTGGTGCCGGTCCAGCCGGGGCTCGGGTGCGCGGCCACGCCGACCGGCTTCATGATCACGACGATGTCCTCGTCGTCGTGGACGATCTCCATGCCCTCGACGGGCTCCGCGACGATCTCCACGGGTCGCGGCGGGGCGGGCATCTCGACCTCGAGCCAGGCACCGCCGTGCACCCGCTCGGACTTCCCGACGACGCTGCCGTCGACCGACACCTTGCCGGCGGCGGCCAGCTCGGCCGCCTTGGTGCGGGAGAACCCGAACATGCGGGAGATGGCGGCGTCGACGCGCTCGCCCTCCAGGCCATCGGGGACGGGCAGGGTGCGGACCTCGGGAATCGTACTCACCCGTCGAGTATGCCGGACTCGCGCACCGGCCCGTCCGCGGCGGTCAGTCCTTGTGGACGGTGCCGTCCGGGTCCAGGCCCCGGAAGGACAGGATCACGATCAGGATGCCGCCGCACACGATCGCGGAGTCCGCGAGGTTGAAGACGGCGAAGTGCGCGGGGGCGATGAAGTCGACCACGGCCCCGCGGAACACGCCCGGGGAGCGGAAGATCCGGTCGGTCAGATTGCCCAGCGCACCGCCGAGCAGCAGGCCCAGCGCGATGGCCCAGGGCAGGCTGTAGAGCTTGCGGGCCAGGCGCACGATGACCACGATCACGGTCGCCGCGATGATCGTGAAGAGGATGGTGAAGGCCTCGCCGAAGCCGAAGGCCGCGCCGGGGTTGCGCACCGCCTCGAACTTGAGCAGGTCGCCGATGATCTCGATGGGCGCCTCGTGCTCCAGCCTGGCGACCACGAGCATCTTGCTGCCGAGGTCGAGGAGGTACGCGACCACGGCGACCGCGAGCAGCGCCGCGATCCGGCGCCGGCCCCCGGGCTGCGCGGCCTCGGGACCGGCTTCCTCAACGCCTGGCGTATCGATGGTGCGCTCCGCCTCTGCCACGTGGATTCCCTCGACTCAAGTGCTCGACCCCACGAGAGTACGTCACGCCCCGCCGGACCCCCCTGGCGCAGGCCGGTCGGGGTCCGGCGGGACAGGCGTAGGCGTCCTAGTGGCGGCGCTCCTGCTTCTGCTTGCACTCCACGCACAGGGTGGCCCGGGGGAAGGCCTGCATCCGGGCCTTCCCGATGGGGTTGCCGCAGTTCTCGCAGACGCCGTACGTGCCGGTCTCCAGGCGCTCCAGGGCCCGCTCGGACTGCTCCAGCATGTCCCGGGCGATCGAGGCCAGGGAGAGCTCGTGCTCCCGCGTGATGTTCTTCGCCCCGGTGTCCGCCTGGTCGTCCCCGGCGCCGTCGCCCGAATCGCGCATCAGGCCGGTGATCGCCTCCTCGGAGGCGTGCAGCTCGGCGCGCAGCCGCAGGACCTCGCTCTCCAGCTCGGCCCGGGCGTCCGCGACCTCGTCCGGGGTCCACGGGTCCTCCCCCGGCCGGACGGCCAGCTCGCCGGGGGCGGCTGGGGCGGCGACGGCCGCGGCCTTGGGGAGGCCGCTGGTGGCGGCCTCCGCCGCCTTCCTGGCCGCCGCGGTCCCGGCCCTGCCCGTGCCCGTGCTCTTCTTGGCGGCCACTTCGGCTCCCGTCTGCTCGCCTCCGGCGGCCTCGGCCGCCCCGTCGGCCGCGGTCTTCCGCGCGGCCGTCTTCTTCGCCGCACCCCGGCCGGCGGCCTGCGCCGTCTTCACGGCCGGTGTCCCCGCTGCCTTCCCGGCTGTCTTCACAGCCGTCTTCACGGCCGTTTTCGACTTCACGGCCGTTTTCGCAGCCGTCTTCACGGCCGTTTTCGAGGCCGTCTTCACGGCCGTTTTCGAGGCCGTCTTCACGGCCGCGGTCTTCCGGGCCGGCGCCTTCTTCGCCGCCGCGGTCCCGGCCGCGGCCGTGCTCTTCCCGCCCGCGGCTCCCCCGGCCCTCCCGGCGCCCGCACGGGCGGAATCCGTGGACGCCGTCTTCTTCGCGGCGGTCTTCTTCGCCACCATGGCCGCGGCCCCTTCACATATCGTGATCTTGCACGCGAGTCGTGCTGGGACGATAAATCGACTCGGACGCCGCGGCAACGGCTCGCGCCGCCACCGGGACCCGCCCCGGCTCCCGTCGGCCCGGACCTGCCTGCCTTGTGCCCAGCTCGCCGCCCGGTAATCCGCCCCGGCGGATCGGGCGGCGCCCGGTCCGGCGCGTCCGGCCGTCCGTGGGACCCCCGCCCCGCTCCCGCGCCCCCGCGACCGCCATAGCGCCCGCCCCCCGTAATCCGGTCTGCCGACCCGTCCCGCGGCCCGTACACTGGGCCCAGCGAAAGGCATGGATGGGGACGAGTAGCGTCGGACGCAGCCAGGAGCGACCCGGGGACGGTGCGAGCCCGGGGGCGAGCGCGATGCGAAGGATCACCCCGGAGCCGCCGGAAGAAAGCCCGCAGGCACCCCCTCGGGCGAGTAGAACCGGCTCGCGCCCCTAATGAGGGGGCCGCCGGCGCGCAGGTGCGCGTCCCGGGGGCCAAGGAGGGTGGTACCGCGGGAGCCCAGGCCCTCGTCCCTCCGGTCGGAGACCCAGCCCGCCGGAGGAAGAGTTCAGCCTCATGACCACACCGCCGCAGTACCGTCCGGTACCCGCCCAGGTCGACCTGCCCGCCCTCGAGCACGCCGTGCTGGAGTTCTGGCAGGAGCACGAGACCTTCGCGAAGACCCTGGAGCAGTCCGAGGGCCGCCCCGAGTGGGTCTTCTACGAGGGCCCGCCCACCGCCAACGGAATGCCCGGTGCGCACCACATCGAGGCCCGCGTCTTCAAGGACGTCTTCCCCCGCTTCCGCACCATGCGCGGCTACCACGTGGCCCGCAAGGCCGGCTGGGACTGCCACGGCCTGCCCGTCGAGCTCGCCGTCGAGAAGGAGCTCGGGTTCAACGGCAAGCAGGACATCGAGGCGTACGGCATCGCCGAGTTCAACGCCAAGTGCCGCGAGTCCGTGACCCGCCACACCGACGCCTTCGCCGAGCTCACCACCCGCATGGGCTACTGGGTGGACCTGGACGACGCGTACCGGACCATGGACCCGGAGTACGTGGAGTCGGTCTGGTGGTCCCTGAAGGAGATCTTCAACAAGGGCCTGCTGGTCCAGGACCACCGCGTGGCCCCCTGGTGCCCCCGCTGCGGCACCGGCCTGTCCGACCACGAGCTCGCGCAGGGCTACGAGACGGTCGTCGACCCCTCCGTGTACGTGCGCTTCCCGCTGTCCTCCGGCCCGCTCGCCGGCGAGGCCGCGCTGCTGGTGTGGACGACGACCCCGTGGACCCTGGTGTCCAACACCGCGGTCGCCGCGCACCCGGACGTGGCCTACGTCGTCGCCACCAACGGCGAGGAGAAGGTCGTCGTCGCCGAGCCGCTGGTCGAGAAGGCCCTCGGCGAGGGCTGGGAGACCACCGGGCAGTCGTTCACGGGCAAGGAGATGGAGCGCTGGTCGTACGAGCGCCCGTTCTCCCTCGTCGAGTTCCCCGCCGAGGCGCACTACGTCGTCAACGCCGAGTACGTCACCACCGAGGACGGTACCGGTCTGGTCCACCAGGCCCCGGCCTTCGGCGCCGACGACCTCGCGGTCTGCCGCGCGTACGGCCTGCCCGTCGTGAACCCGGTCCGCCCCGACGGCACCTTCGAGGAGGAGGTCCCGCTGGTCGGCGGGGTGTTCTTCAAGAAGGCCGACGAGCAGCTGACCGCCGACCTCGACGCCCGCGGCCTGCTCTTCCGCCACATCTCCTACGAGCACAGCTACCCGCACTGCTGGCGCTGCCACACCGCGCTGCTGTACTACGCCCAGCCGTCCTGGTACATCCGCACCACCGCCGTCAAGGACGCGATGCTGCGGGAGAACGAGAAGACGAACTGGTTCCCGGAGTCGGTCAAGCAGGGCCGCTTCGGCGACTGGCTGAACAACAACATCGACTGGGCCCTGTCCCGCAACCGCTACTGGGGCACCCCGCTGCCCATCTGGCGCTGCGAGGAGGACCACCTCACCTGCGTCGGCTCCCGCGCCGAGCTCTCCGAGCTGTCCGGCCGGGACCACGCGGACCTCGACCCGCACCGCCCGTACATCGACGACGTGACCTTCACCTGCACCGCCGAGGGCTGCTCCCTCGAAGCGGTGCGCGTGCCGGAGGTCATCGACGCCTGGTACGACTCGGGTTCGATGCCGTTCGCGCAGTGGGGCTACCCGTACAAGAACAAGGAGGTCTTCGAGAAGCGCTACCCGGCGCAGTTCATCTCGGAGGCCATCGACCAGACCCGCGGCTGGTTCTACACGCTGATGGCCGTCGGCACCCTGGTCTTCGACAAGTCCTCCTACGAGAACGTGGTCTGCCTGGGCCACATCCTCGCCGAGGACGGCCGCAAGATGTCCAAGCACCTGGGCAACATCCTCCAGCCCATCCCGCTGATGGACCAGCACGGGGCCGACGCGGTCCGCTGGTTCATGGCGGCCGGCGGCTCCCCGTGGGCGGCGCGCCGCGTCGGCCACGGCACCATCCAGGAAGTGGTCCGCAAGACCCTCCTGACGTACTGGAACACCGTGGCCTTCCAGGCCCTGTACGCCCGTACCTCGCAGTGGGCCCCCTCGGCCGCCGACCCGGCCCCGGCCGAGCGCACCGTTCTCGACCGCTGGCTGCTCTCCGAGCTGAACGCGCTCGTCGGCGAGGTCACCGAGGCCATGGAGGCCTACGACACCCAGCGGGCCGGCAAGCTGCTGTCCGCCTTCGTCGACGACCTGTCGAACTGGTACGTGCGCCGCTCCCGCCGCCGCTTCTGGCAGGGCGACAAGGCGGCGCTGCGCACGCTGCACGAGGTGGTCGAGACGGTCACCCGGCTGCTGGCCCCGCTGACCCCGTTCATCACCGAGCGGGTCTGGCAGGACATGGTGGTCCCGGTCACGCCGGACGCCCCCGAGTCGGTGCACCTGTCGACCTGGCCGGCGGCGGACGCGGCGGCCGTGGACACCGAGCTGTCCCAGCAGATGGCGCTGGTCCGCCGGCTGGTCGAACTGGGCCGCGCCACGCGCGCGGAGTCCGGGGTCAAGACCCGCCAGCCGCTGTCCCGGGCCCTGGTCGGGGCGGCCGGGTTCGACGCCCTGTCGCCGGAGCTCCAGGCCCAGATCACGGAGGAGCTGAACGTCTCCTCCCTGGCCTCCCTCTCGGAGGTCGGCGGCTCGCTGGTCGACACGACGGCGAAGGCGAACTTCCGGGCGCTGGGCAAGCGCTTCGGCAAGGGCGTGCAGGACGTGGCCAAGGCCGTGGCCGCCGCCGACGCCGCGGCCCTGTCGCAGGCGCTGCGGACCGGCGAGGCCGTGGTCACGGTGAACGGCGAGGAGGTGGCCCTCTCCCCCGAGGAGGTCATCATCACGGAGACCCCGCGCGAGGGCTGGTCCGTGGCCTCCGAGTCGGGTGCGACGGTCGCCCTCGACCTGGAGATCACCCCCGGGCTGCGGCTCGCCGGGCTCGCCCGGGACGCGATCCGCCTGATCCAGGAGGCCCGGAAGAACTCCGGCCTGGACGTCGCCGACCGGATCGCCCTGCGGTGGTCCTCCGCGGACCCGGAGGTCGTGACGGCCCTCACGGACCATGCGGCGCTGATCGCGGACGAGGTGCTGGCCACGGACTTCGCGGCCGGTGCGGCGGACGGTTCGTACGGGGCCCCGTTCACGGACGAGCCCCTGTCCCTGACCTTCGCCCTCCGCAAGGCCTGACCCTCCCCGGGGCCCCGCCCCACCCCGAACGGCGCCCTCCGGGGCGCCGTTCCCTTTTCCCGGGGCTCCGCCCCGGACCCCGCGCCTCAAACTCCCCCAGACTTCGTCCGGGGGGACCCCCTGGCGGGGCTGGATTTTGCCGCCGCGCAGGGCTGATGATTTTGCGCAGCACAATCCAGCCCGCGCGGCGATTGAGCGCACCGTGCGCGCAGCGCACGGAACCGGGGTCCGGGGCGGAGCCCCGGTTTCGGGAAGGGGCGGGGTGGGGAACAGGCGGCCCCGCGCAGCGGCTGCCGGCACCCGGGGACGGGAACGGGCCGGGCCCGGGTTCCAGAGGGAACCCGGGCCCGGCCCGTAACGGTGCGACTGCCGACGCGAGGACGGCGGCGGCCCTAGTTGTCGTCCTCGTCGATGAGGAAGCCCCGCATCGGCGACGGCGCCTGCTGCATCGGCTGCGGCGCAGCCGGCCGCACCGGAGCCATCGGCTGCGTCATCGCCGGAGACATCTGCTGCTGACCGCCGTACGACGGTCCGGCCGGCATGGGAGCCGGCGGGCTCATCGGCGCGGGCGCGCCCATGGAGTGCCCCATGGATCCGGCGGGGGCCATCGACGGGGCCGAGGCGGGCGGCAGCGAGGCCGTCGCCGGGGTCCGCGGCGGCGCGAGCGAGTCGTCGGCCTGGGTCTCCAGCTGGCGCAGCTGGCTCTCCAGGTACGACTTCAGACGCGTGCGGTACTCGCGCTCGAAGCCCCGCAGGTCCTCGACCTTGCGCTCCAGCGTGGCGCGGGCGGACTCCAGGGAGCCCATCGCGACGCGGTGCTTCTCCTGCGCGTCCCGCTCCAGCGCGTCGGCCTTGGCGCGGGCGTCCCGCTCCAGGCCCTCGGCGCGCGACCGGGCCTCGCCGACGATCTTGTTGGCCTCGGAGCGGGCCTCCGCGATCGCCTGGTCGGCGGTCTGCTGCGCGAGCGACAGGACGCGGGCGGCGCTGTCGCCGCCGGGGCCCTGGCCGGCCTGCGGCAGCTGCGGCGGCTGGTGCTGCATCTGCTGCTGCATCGGGGGCTGCTGCATCTGCTGCTGCATCTGCTGCTGCATCGGCTGGCCCATGGGGCCGCCCATCGGGTTCGGACCGCCCATGGGGTTCTGGCCGCCCATGCTGTGCTGCATGGGGCCGCCCATGGGGCCGGGGCCCATCGGACCGGGGCCCTGCGGGCCGTGTCCGCCGGGGCCGGGCGGGAGCTGCGGGGCTCCGCCCGGAAGCTGGGGGGGACCGCCCTGCAGCTGCGGCGGGCCCATCTGCGGGGGCTGCTGCTGGACCGGCGGGCCGGATATGGCGGCGGGCACGGGGGCGCCGGGACCGCGCTGGTCCTGGGGCTCCGGCTTGCGCATGGCGGCCTGCTGCTGGTTCTGCGCGGCGGCACGCGTGGCCGCGGCCAGCTTGGCGCGCAGGTCCTCGTTCTCGCGGAGCAGGCGCGTCAGTTCGGACTCGACCTCGTCGAGGAAGGCATCGACCTCGTCCTCGTCATAGCCTTCTCGGAGGCGGACGGTCGTGAACTGCTTGTTCCGCACGTCCTCGGGGGTCAGCGGCATGTCTTCTTCACCTCTACGTAGTCGTCGGCAGTCGGCAAGACCGTATCGTCCGCGGTCATCTCGATCTCGGTCATCTGGCGAAGCCGCTCACGACGGAGATCAGGATGTAGACGATGATCATCAGAACGAAGAAGGACAGGTCGAGTGCCACGCCCCCGAGACGCAACGGCGGGATGAACCGCCGGAGGAGCTTGAGCGGTGGATCGGTGACAGTGTAAGTGGCCTCCAGAACGACCACCATCGCCTTGCCGGGTTCCCATGAACGTGCGAACTGGAAGACGTAGTCCATCACCAGTCGGAAGATCAGCACGATGAGGAAGCACATCAGAGCGATGTAGACCACCTGCAGTGCAACGCCCATCCCCGTGCTTCCCTCTCCCCTTGCTCATGCTGCCCGGCCGGGTCCGGCCGGGCCGTTCTTTCTCGTTCCGGGTCTAGCTCTGGTTGAAGAACCCGCCCTCTGCAATACGGGCCTTGTCCTCCGCCGTGACATCGACGTTAGCAGGAGACAGCAGGAACACCTTCTGGGTCACGCGTTCAATGCTGCCGTGCAGGCCGAAGACGAGACCGGCCGCAAAGTCGACAAGTCGCTTCGCGTCGATGTCGTCCATCTCCGTGAGATTCATGATCACCGGGGTGCCCTCACGGAAGTGTTCCCCGATGGTACGGGCCTCGTTGTAGGTCCGGGGGTGCAGAGTCGTGATGCGGTACGGCTCCCGCTCGGAGACGACCTTGGGCATGATCACGGGGGCGTTCTTCTCCAGGCTCGGTCGTTCAGGTGTGATGGATGCCACGGGGGCGATTCGCGCCGGACGCCCGTTTTCTACCGGCAGCGACACGGGTTCGCGGGGGGCCGGCGGCTGTACGGCTCGTACCGGTTCGTCCTGTTGTACGGGCTGATGCGGGGGCTGGTGCCGCCTGCGGTCCCGCTCCGGTTCGGGCTCGGGCTCGAACTCGTCGTCGGGGTCGAACCCCGGGCCGTCGTACCCATCGTCCTCCACGAGGCCGAGGTAGACCGCCATCTTGCGCATCGCGCCGGCCATGCTCTGAGTCCTCCGCTCTGTGGTGGATCGTCTGGCGCCCAGGCCACCGTGTCACCAAGGGTGCCAAGTGTCCGCGATCCACGTGGTCCGCCCGCATATCAGTGGGATTGACCATATTTTCTGCTGTGGTCCGACTTGTTTGGCGACGTTACCCGAGCCGGGGTCGGTCTCCGAGTACCGCAGTACCGACGCGTACGTGTGTCGCCCCGGCCGCAACGGCCTGTTCCAGATCACCGCTCATCCCCGCCGAGACCATCGTGGCAGTCGGATGAGCAGTGCGCAGGCGGGATGACAATTCCACCAACCGCTCGAACGCCGCCTGTTCGCGTCCCGCGTACGGGCCCGAGAGCGGGGCCACCGTCATGAGCCCGCCGAGCCGCAGCCCCGGGGCCTCCGCCACGAGCTGCGCCAGCTCCCCGATCTGGTCGGGGGCAGCGCCGCCGCGCTCGCCGCGGGTGCCCGACCCGGCGTCGAGCGCCACCTGCAGGAGGCAGCCGAGCTCCCGGCCGGCCTTCTCCGCCGCCGCCGAGAGGGCGGTGACGAGCCTCGGGCGGTCGACGGACTGCACGAGATGCGCATATCCGGCCACGGAGCGGACCTTGTTGGTCTGCAACTGGCCGACGAAGTGCCAGGTCAGCGGCAGATCCTCGCAGGCCGCGGCCTTGGGGGCGGCGTCCTGGTCCCTGTTCTCCGCCACATGGCGGACCCCCAGGTCCGCCAGGATCCGTACGTCGCTCGCGGGGTAGGTCTTGGTGACGACGATGAGCGTCACCTCCCCGCGGTCCCGGCCTGCCGCGGCGCAGGCGGCGGAGATGCGCTCCTCCACCCGTGCCAGGTTGGCGGCGAGCTGTGCCTTGCGGTCCGTCGTCATCTCTTTGCGTCCAACCAGACATATCCGGCGAGCCGTCCGGTCACCCGGTCGCGGCGGTACGAGAAGTGGTCCCGGGACTCCAGGGTGCAGACCGGGGAGCGGCCGAGGTCGGTCACCCCGAGGTCGGCGAGCTGGGCGTGCACTCCGGCGACCACGTCGACCGCGGGGGTTCCCCAGCTGGTCTCGGCGTAGGCGGCGGGTACGGACGCGGCGACCTCGTCCCGCATCCCGGCGGGGACCTCGTAGCAGCGCCCGCAGACGGCGGGGCCGGTACGGGCGATGATCCGCGCGGGGTCCGCGCCGAGCGCGACCATCGCCCCGACGGCGGCCGGGACCACTCCGGCGAGGAGTCCGGGGCGCCCGGCGTGGGCGGCGGCGGCCACTCCGGCGACGGGGTCGGCCAGCAGGACCGGGGTGCAGTCCGCGGTGAGGACGGCGAGCGGAAGTCCGCGGCGGGCGGTGGCCACGGCGTCGACGGCGGCGGCCGGCCGGTCCCCCCAGGGGCCTTCGACCACGGCCACGTCCCGGCCGTGCACCTGGTTCATCCACACGACCCGGTCGGGGTCGATGCCCAGCTGCCGGGCGGCGCGCCCGCGGTTGGCGGTCACGGCGGCGGGGTCGTCGCCCACGGCGCCGCCGAGGTTGAGCTCCTCGTACGGAACGGCGCTCACCCCGCCCCACCTGTCGGTGAAGGCGAAGTGCGCGCCGCTCGCGGTGTGCTGCTCGTCTATCACTTCAAGAAGTCCGGGACATCCAGCTCTTCGGCGGGGCTGTCCTGGTAGGGACGGGCCGTCGGGACCTGGGGGGTCGAGACGGCCGGGGCCGGAGCCGGGGCCTCCGCCACCGGGGCGGCCTCGGCCGGGGCCGGGGCCTCCTCGCGCGGGGTGACCGAGCCGAGCCCGCCGAAGGCCGGGCGCGGGGGCTCGGGGGTCCGGGCGGGGGCCGGGGGCTCCTCGCGCTTGGTGGACGCGGCGCCGATGACGTTGTCCCGGCGGGCCGGGGGCTGTCCGCCGTCGAAGCCGGCGGCGATGACCGTCACCCGGACCTCGTCGCCGAGGGCGTCGTCGATGACGGCGCCGAAGATGATGTTCGCCTCCGGGTGGGCGGCCTCGCTGACCAGCTGGGCGGCCTCGTTGATCTCGAACAGGCCGAGGTCGGAGCCGCCGGAGATGGAGAGGAGCACGCCGCGGGCACCGTCGATGGACGCCTCGAGGAGCGGCGAGGAGATCGCCATCTCGGCGGCGGCCACCGCGCGGTCGTCGCCGCGGGCGGAGCCGATGCCCATGAGGGCCGAGCCGGCCTCGGACATCACGGACTTGACGTCGGCGAAGTCGAGGTTGATCAGACCGGGGGTGGTGATGAGGTCGGTGATGCCCTGGACGCCGGAGAGCAGGACCTGGTCGGCCGACTTGAAGGCGTCGAGCACGGAGACCTGGCGGTCCGAGATCGACAGCAGCCGGTCGTTGGGGATGACGATGAGGGTGTCGACCTCTTCGCGCAGGGCGGCGATGCCGTCCTCCGCCTGGTTCGCCCGGCGGCGGCCCTCGAAGGTGAAGGGGCGGGTGACCACGCCGATCGTCAGGGCTCCCAGCGAGCGGGCGATGTTGGCGACGACGGGGGCGCCGCCGGTGCCGGTGCCGCCGCCCTCGCCGGCGGTGACGAAGACCATGTCGGCCCCCTTGAGGACCTCCTCGATCTCCTCGCGGTGGTCCTCTGCCGCCTTGCGCCCCACATCCGGGTTGGCGCCGGCGCCGAGGCCGCGGGTGAGTTCGCGGCCGACGTCGAGCTTGACGTCGGCGTCGCTCATCAACAGCGCCTGTGCGTCCGTGTTGATGGCGATGAACTCGACGCCCTTGAGACCGACCTCGATCATTCGGTTGATGGCATTGACACCACCGCCGCCGACACCGATGACCTTGATGACTGCGAGGTAGTTCTGCGGTGCTGCCACGTCGAAGGCCTCTCGCCTCGAGTTACGTGTCGCCGCTCCGCGGGCCTGCGGGGCGACGACTGATGCCGAATTGGGGGGCGGCTCGACCACGTCCGGTTGCCGCCGACCCGAACCCTAACCCTGAAGTTTAGGGTTAACTGGGTGTCTGTTCCTTGGACTCTTCCGAACAGGACACTAAGTCGACAAGCCGCGCGCGTTCAACGAACACGCCGAACCTCCCGTTTTTCTTTTCACCCTATGTGATCACCCGTATCGCTGGCCAACCAGGGTGCGTTCCTGTTGGATCCCGCGTCAACTCCCGCTCGCCGCAGGGGCGCTGGGGGCGCTCACATCGAAGCGCGAAGCGGTCGGTGCGGCCTTCATCAGAGACCTCAGCGCCCGGCCCTTCGCCTCACCGTCATCGGGGCTTCCCCAGACGACCGTACGACCCTTGGTCAACTCCAGTACCACGCTGTCGTACGAGCGCACCCGCACCACCCGGGTGTCCGCGGCCACCGCCGCGGGGAGCCGGTCCGCCACGGTCACCGCCTCGTGCAGCAGCCGCTGTTCGTCGAAGCGGCGCAGGCTGGGCGAGTTCCGCGCCTCCAGGCGGAGTTCGGGCACGCCGGCGGGGGCGCGGTCCACCGTGGCGAATCGCACACCCTTCGCGTCCACTTCCACGTACTGCGCCCCCTTGCGCAGCAGAAGGACGGGTTTGCGCTCCGTGACCTTCAGTCCGATGCCGTGCGGCCAGGCGCGGACGACGTCCACGGTCTCGATCCGCGGGAGCGCGCCGCGCAGCCGCCGCTCGATCTCGTCGGTGTCCACGCCCGCCATGGGGGCGCCGAGCGGCACGGCGGCGGCCGAGCGGACCTGCGCCTCCGTCAGCACGGCCGTGCCCGAGACCCCGACCTTCTCGACGCGCAGCCAGGAGGAGCCGTACAGGGCCCAGGCACCGCCGCCCGCGAGGACGGCCGCGGCGGCGAGTCCCGCCAGCAGGACGGCCTTGCGCCCGAGCGGCCGGCGGCCCTGCGCCCCGGGTCCGCCCGGCCCTCCCGGACCGCGCCCGGAGCCGGCCGGTCCCGGTGCCCCGGGCGGCCTGGGGGGCTCGGCCCCCGGCTTGGTTCCGCCGCGCCGTGCGGTCGTCGGTCCGGCCACTGCTGTCGCCTCCTGCGTCCGTGCTTGCCGCGAACCAGGCGTCAGCGGCCTGCGTGTGCGGCGATCGCCTCGTACACCATGCCGACGAGGAGCTCGTCGGCATCCCGGCGGCCGAACTCGGCGGCGGCGCGGGACATCTCGTACAGCCGGTGCGGATCGGCGAGCACGGGGACGATCCGGCTCTGGACCCACTCCGGCGTGAGCTCCGCGTCGTCGACGAGCATCCCGCCGCCGGCCTTGACCACCGGCTGGGCGTTGAGCCGCTGTTCGCCGTTGCCGACCGGCAGCGGTACGTAGGCGGCGGGGAGCCCGACGGCGGAGAGTTCGGCGACGGTCATGGCGCCCGCGCGGCAGAGCATCATGTCGGCCGCGGCGTACGCGAGATCCATCCGGTCCACGTACGGTACCGGGACGTAGGGCGGCATCCCGGGCATGTGGTCGACACGCGGCAGTTCGTTCTTCGGGCCGACGGCGTGCAGGATCTGGATCCCGGAGCGCTGGAGGGCCGGGGCGATCTGCTGGACGGTCTCGTTGAGGCGGCGGGCGCCCTGGGAGCCGCCGGAGACCAGCAGGGTCGGCAGGTTGGGGTCGAGGCCGAAGGCGGCGCGGGCCTCGGCGCGGACCGCGGCCCGGTCGAGGGTGGCGATGCTGCGGCGCAGCGGGATGCCGACGTAGCGGGCGCCGCGGAGCTTGCTGTCCGGGGTGGACACGGCCACGGCGGCGGCGTAGCGGGAGCCGATCTTGTTGGCCAGTCCGGGGCGGGCGTTGGCCTCGTGGACGATGATCGGCACGCCGAGCCGCTTGGCCGCGAGGTAGCCGGGCAGGGCCACGTACCCGCCGAAGCCGACCACGCAGTCGGCCTTGGTGCGGGTGAGGATCTCCTCGGCGGCCTTGATGGTGCCGCGCAGCCGTCCGGGGACGGTGATCAGCTCGGGGGTGGGCTTGCGCGGCAGCGGTACGGCGGGGATCAGCCCCAGGTCGTAGCCGCGTTCGGGGACGAGGCGGGTCTCGAGTCCGCGCTCCGTGCCGAGGGCCGTGATGCCCACGGCCGGGTCCTGCCTGCGCAGGGCGTCCGCAAGGGCGAGCGCCGGCTCGATGTGGCCGGCGGTCCCCCCACCGGCGAGTACGACATGCACCGAAATTCACCGCTCTCCGGACGGACGCTTCTTGACGCGCCGTCTCATCGACTTCCATCCCGGCCCGGTCCGCTTACGGCCGTTGCGCGGCTGCCGCATCGCGAGGGCGGCGCGGGCGGTCGGCTCGTCGCGCGCGAACGCGATGAGCAGTCCGACCGCGAACATCGTCGGCAGCAGGGCGGAGCCCCCGTAGGAGAACAGCGGGAGCGGGACCCCTGCGATCGGCAGCAGACCGAGGACCGCACCGATGTTGATCACGGCCTGGGCCATGATCCAGGTGGTCACTCCTCCCGCGGCGTACCTGACGAAGGCGTCCTCCGTGCGTCCCGCCACGCGGATACCCGCATAGCCTAGGGCCGCGAACAGGGCGAGGACCGACAGCGTCCCCGCGAGCCCCAGTTCCTCACCGGTGATGGCGAAGATGAAATCCGTGTGGGCTTCGGGCAGTTGGCCCCATTTTTCCACACTGGCGCCGAGGCCGGAACCGAACCATCCGCCGGAGGCGAGGGCGAAGATCCCGTGGACCGCCTGGTAGCAGTCCCCCTCGGGGCCGAGGTTGGTGGCGCCGATGCAGGCGAGCCGCTCCATGCGGTGCGGACTGGTCTTGATGAGGACGGCGACGAGTACGGCGGCCAGGGCGAGGACCCCGACGAACAGCCGGGTGGGCGCGCCCGCGACCCACAGCAGCCCGAAGAGGATGGCCGTCAGGACGATGGCGGTGCCCATGTCCCCGCCGAGCATGATCAGTCCGAGCAGCAGGAAGGCCACCGGGACCAGGGGCACCAGCAGGTGCTTCCACTGGCCGAGCAGCTGCCGGTCGCCCTTGCGGGCCAGCAGGTCGGCGCCCCACAGGATCAGGGCGAGCTTGCCGAACTCGCTGGGCTGGAGCATGAAGGGGCCGCCGAGCGAGATCCAGTTCTGGTTGCCGTTGATCGAGACCCCTATCCCGGGGACCTGGACCAGCGCCATGAGGAACACGGTTCCGGCGAGGGCCGGATAGGCCAGCGCCCGGTGGAGCTTGACCGGCATCCGGGAGGCGAGCAGCAGCAGCCCGGTGCCCAGGAGGGCGGCGAGGAACTGCTTCTGGAAGAAGAACGAGGCGGACAGTCCCAGTTGCAACGCCTTGATCATCGATGCGGAGTACACCATGATCAGGCCGAGCACCGTGATCAGCAGCCCGCTGCCGAAGATCAGGTAATACGCCGTGAGCGGCCGGTCCCAGGTCCGCTTCAACTGCCCGTGCGTACGCCGGATCCGCTCCAGGGGACCGCGTCCGCCGGAGCGCGGCGGCCGGGGCCGCCGGGACCCCGGGGATCCCGGCAGACGCCGGCGCACCGGTGCCTTCGGTACGGACGGCCGCCGCCCTGAGCCCACCGCCAGGCGCTGCATGTCTGTTCCCCTCCACTCGGACGAGCAGCCGGCCGGACAGACCCCGTCCGCGCCTAGGTGCTGCTCTCGGCGGCCAGTTCGCGTACGGCCTCGGCGAACGCCTCGCCCCGCTTGTTGTAGTTCGCGAACATGTCCATCGAGGCACAGGCCGGGGCCAGCAGGACCGTGTCGCCGGGCTCCGCGAGCCGGGCCGCTTCCCGGACCGCCGCACGCATCGCCCCAGTGTCGGTCCGGTCGAGCTCGACCACCGGGACCTGGGGGGCGTGTCGCGCCAGCGCGTCGCGGATCAGCGCCCGGTCGGCGCCGATGAGGACGGCCGCCCGCAGCTGCTTCGCGGACCGGCTGACGAGCTCGTCGAACTCCGCGCCCTTGGCGAGCCCGCCGGCGATCCACACCACCGGCTCGTAGGCGGCCAGGGAGGCTTCCGCGGCATGGGTGTTGGTGGCCTTGGAGTCGTCCACGTACGCGACCCCGGACACGTCCGCGACGTGCGCGATGCGGTGCGCGTCCGGCCGGAAGCTGCGCAGTCCGTCGCGGACGGCGCGCGGCGGGACCCCGAAGGCGCGGGCGAGGGCCGCGGCGGCGAGGGCGTTGGCGATGTTGTGCGGGGCGGGCGGGTTGACGTCCGCGACCTCGGCGAGCTCCTGCGCGTTCTTCTGCCGGTTCTGCACGAAGGCCCGGTCCACGAGGATGCCGTCGACCACGCCGAGCATGGAGGGGCCGGGGGCGCCGAGGGTGAAGCCGATGGCGCGGCAGCCCTCCTCGACGTCGGCCTCCTCGACGAGGTGCTCGGTGGCCTTGTCGGCGGCGTTGTAGACGCAGGCGACCGTGTTGCCCTCGTAGATGCGGCCCTTGTCGGCGGCGTACGCCTCCATGGAGCCGTGCCAGTCGAGGTGGTCGGGGGCCAGGTTGAGCACGGCCGCCGAGTGGGCGCGCAGGCTGGGGGCCCAGTGCAGCTGGTAGCTGGAGAGCTCCACGGCCAGGACGTCGAGGTCCTGGTACTCGGGGTCGGCGGCGAGGACCACGTCCACGATCGGGGTGCCGATGTTGCCGACGGCGGCGGTCCGCAGGCCGGCGGCCCGCAGGATCGAGGCCAGCATCTGCGTGGTGGTGGTCTTGCCGTTCGTACCGGTGACCGCGAGCCACGGCGGGCTGTCCGGCCCGCGCAGCAGCCAGGCGACCTCCACGTCCCCGACCACGTCCGTGCCCGCGGCCGCGGCGGCCTCGAACAGCGGGCTGTCGGGCTTCCATCCGGGCGAGGTGACGACCAGGTCCGTGCCCCCGGGCAGGGTCTCGGCGTCGCCGAGGCGTACGGAGACCCCGTGCCCGGCGAGTTCGGCGGCGCGGGCGCGCAGCGCCTCGCTGTCGCCGCCGTCGACCACGGTCACGCGGGCGCCGAGGCCGGCCAGGGCGCGGGCGGCGCTGACGCCGCTCACGCCGAGGCCGGCGACGGTGATGTTCATGCCCTGCCAGGTGCGGCCGGGGGCGGGGGAGGTCACTTGTCGGCTGCCCATCCTGCGTAGAAGAGGCCGAGGCCCACGATCACGCACATGCCCTGGATGATCCAGAAGCGGACCACGACAAGGACCTCGGACCACCCCTTGAGTTCGAAGTGGTGCTGGAGCGGGGCCATCCGGAAGACGCGCTTGCCGGTGAGGCGGAAGGAGCCGACCTGGATCACCACGGACATGGTGATGAGGACGAACAGGCCGCCGAGGAGCGCGAGGAGCAGTTCGGTGCGCGAGCAGATGGCGAGGCCCGCGAGGGCGCCGCCGAGCGCGAGCGAACCGGTGTCGCCCATGAAGATCTTCGCGGGCGAGGTGTTCCACCACAGGAAGCCGAAGCAGGCTCCCATCAGGGCGGAGGCGACGACTGCGAGGTCGAGCGGGTCGCGGACCTCGAAGCAGGCGGCCGGGTTGGTGAGGGTCTCCGCGTTGACGCAGGACTCCTGGTACTGCCAGACGCCGATGAAGGTGTACGCGCCGAAGACCATCACGGAGGCGCCGGTGGCGAGGCCGTCGAGGCCGTCGGTCAGGTTCACGCCGTTCGACATCGCGAGGATCATGAACAGCGCCCAGACGACGAACAGCACCGGGCCGATCTGCCAGCCGAAGTCGGAGACCCAGGACAGCTTGGTGGAGGCCGGGGCCAGTCCGCGGGAGTCCTTGAACTGGAGGGCGAGTACGGCGAAGGCCACGCCGACGATCAGCTGGCCGGCCATCTTGGCCTTGGCCCGCAGGCCCAGCGAGCGCTGCTTGACGATCTTGATGTAGTCGTCGAGGAAGCCCACCAGGCCCATGCCGGCCATCAGGAAGAGCACGAGCAGGCCGGAGTACGTCGGCTCGCTGCCCGTGATCAGCTTCGTCAGGCCGTACGCGGCGAGCGTGGCCAGGATGAAGGAGATGCCGCCCATGGTGGGCGTGCCCTTCTTCCCCGCGTGGCCGCGGGGGCCGTCGTCGCGGATGAACTGGCCGTAGCCCTTGCGGGCCAGCAGCTTGATGAGCAGCGGCGTGCCGACGATGGTCAGGAACATGCCGATGACACCGGCGAACAGGATCTGCCTCATCGCCCGGCGACCTCGCCCTCGAGCAGCGCCTGCGCGACCCGCTCCAGACCGATGGACCTGGAAGCCTTCACCAGCACGACGTCACCCGGGCGCAGTTCACTGCGCAACAGGTCGACCGCCGCCTGCGCGTCGGACACGAGCACGGACTCCTCACCCCACGAACCCTCGTTATATGCGCCCAGTTGCAGCCAGGAGGCTTCCCTGCCCCCGACCGCGACGAGCTTGCTCACGTTGAGCCGGACGACAAGCCGTCCGACCGCGTCGTGTTCGGCGAGCGAATCGTCCCCGAGCTCGGCCATGGGACCGAGCACCGCCCATGTGCGCCCCCCCTGCGCCCGGGAGGCGCCGCCCATGGCGACCAGCGCACGCAGCGCTGCCCGCATGGACTCGGGGTTCGCGTTATAGGCGTCGTTGACGACCGTCACGCCGTCCGCGCGCTCGGTGACCTCCATGCGCCAGCGGGAGAGCGTGCCCGCTTCGGAGAGCGCACGGGCGGTCTCCTGGACGGACATGCCCAGCACATGGGCGACGGCGGCCGCGGCGAGCGCGTTCGACACGTGGTGCTCACCGTACAGCCGCAAGGTCACCGCGCTGCACCCGGTGGGTGTGTGAAGCGTGAAGGAAGGCTGTCCCGCTGCCGTCAGGCGCACGTCCTCGGCGCGCACTTCGGCGTCCGGGGCCTCTCCGAAGAGCACCGTGCGGGCCTTCGTACGGGAGCTCATGGCGCGGACGAGCGGGTCGTCGGCGTTGAGCACGGCCACCCCGCCCTCCGCCTCGGCGGGCAGGGCCTCGACCAGCTCGCCCTTGGCCTGCGCGATGGCCTCGCGGCCGCCGAACTCGCCGATGTGGGCGGTGCCGACGTTGAGGACCACGCCGATGCGGGGCGGGGTCAGCCCGGTGAGGTAGCGGATGTGGCCGATGCCGCGGGCGCCCATCTCCAGGACGAGGTGGCGGGTTTCCGCCGTCGCCTGGAGGGCGGTGAGGGGCAGGCCGATCTCGTTGTTGAGGGAGCCGGGGGTGTAGACCGTGGGCGCGTGGTGCTGGAGCACCTGGGCGATCAGGTCCTTGGTGGAGGTCTTCCCGGCGGATCCGGTCAGGGCCACGACGTCGGTGCCCAGCCGGGCGACGACGGCGCGGGCGAGGGCGCCGAGGGCGGCCTCGACGTCCGGGACGACCACGGCGGGCACGCCGACCGGCCGGGCGGCCAGGACGGCGGCGGCGCCGGCGGCCACGGCCCGCTCCGCGTAGTCGTGGCCGTCCACGTGCTCGCCGTCGAACGCGGCGAACAGGCTTCCGGCCCCGACCTTGCGGGAGTCGATGACGACGGGGCCGGTGATCCGTACGGACGGATCCGGTATGTCGTGCGCCAGCCCGCCGGTGATGTCGGCGATCTCGGCGAGGGAGAGGGCGATCACTGGGTCACCTCGGCCTGTCGGACCTGCTCCTGCTGCTGCTCGATGGCGGCGCGCAGGACCAGGCGGTCGTCGAAGGGGCGGACCGTTCCGGCGGTCTCCTGGCCCTGCTCGTGGCCCTTTCCGGCCACGAGGACGGTGTCCCCGGGGCGGGCGCGGGCCACCGCCGCGGCGATGGCGGCGGCCCGGTCGGGCTCCACGAGGACGTGCCCGCGCTCGGCGGCGGGCACGGAGACCGCCCCGTCGAGCATCGCCGCGAGGATCGCGAGGGGGTCCTCGGAGCGGGGGTTGTCGGAGGTCAGGACGGCCGTGTCGGCGAGCCGGGCCGCGGCGGCGCCCATCGGGGCGCGCTTGGTGGTGTCGCGGTCGCCGCCGCAGCCGATCACGATGTGGAGGCTGCCCCCGGTGACGGTGCGCAGGGCGCGCAGCACCGAGTCGACGGCGTCGGTCTTGTGGGCGTAGTCCACGACGGCCAGGTACGGCTGGCCCGCGTCCACCTTCTCCAGCCGGCCGGGCACGCCGGGGACGGCGGCGACGCCGTCGGCGGCGGTCTGCGGGTCGATCCCGGCGGTGGCGAGGGTGACCACGGCGGCCACGGTGTTGGCCACGTTGAACGGGCCGGGCAGCGGGGCGGTCGCGCTGATCCGCTCGCCCGCCGGGCCGAGGAGGGTGAAGGTGGAGTCGACGGGTCCGCTGGCCACGTCCTCGGCCCGCCAGTCGGCGGCGGGGTCGCCGTCGGCGGAGAAGGTCACGACGGGGACGCCGGCCTCCTTGGCGAGGCGGCGGCCGTACTCGTCGTCGATGTTCACGACGCCGACCCGGCTGCGGCGCGGGGTGAACAGCTGCGCCTTGGCCTGGAAGTAGTCCTCCATGCCCGAGTGGAACTCCATGTGCTCCGGGCTGAGGTTGTTGAAGACGGCCACGTCGAAGACGCAGCCGTCGACCCGGCCGAGGACCAGGGCGTGGCTGGAGACCTCCATGGCGACCGCGTCCACGCCGCGCTCGGCCATGACGGCGAAGAGGGCCTGGAGGTCGGTGGCCTCGGGGGTGGTGCGCTCGGACTTGATGCGCTCGTCGCCGATGCGCATCTCGACGGTGCCGACGAGTCCGGTGGTGTGCCCGGCCGCGCGGAGCCCGCCCTCGACCAGGTAGGCCGTGGTGGTCTTGCCGGAGGTGCCGGTGATGCCGATCTGGAGGAGTCCGGTGCCCGGGTCCCCGTAGACCTGGGCGGCGAGTTCGCCCATGCGGCCGCGGGGGTCCGCGGCGACGAGGACCGGCAGTCCGGTGGCGGCGGCCCGGTCGGCGCCCGCGGGGTCCGTCAGGACGGCGGCGGCGCCGAGCCCGGCGGCCTGCGCGGCGAAGTCCGCGCCGTGCATCCGGGCTCCGGCGAGGGCCACGTACAGGTCCCCGGGGCGGACCGCGCGGGAGTCGTGGGTGATGCCGGTGACCGGGGCGGCGGCGGGGTCCGCGGCGCCTTCCGGGCCCGAGGCCCCCGCCGGGGCGCGGAGCTCCGCTCCCGCGCGCGCGGCCAGTTCCCCCAGCGGGGTCGGGCGCGGCGTCGCGGGCCTCGGTGCTCCCGGCGGCGCTGCCGGGGCGTCGTTCTGGGCGGTTCTGGGCTGATCAGCGTGGGGCACGGCGGTGAGCGTACCGGGCGCACCGGGCCCGCCGGGAATCGAGGGGCCCGGGCCGTGCCGGTTCCCGGGGTCCTGGGTGATCGTCGTCACTGTGGTGCCTTACGGGGTGAAGGTGACCGGCAGGCCGGCGGGCGGGGTGCCGCTGGGGGCGACGCGGAGGGTCTTGAGGGCGAACTCCATGACCTTCTTGTAGATGGGGCCGCAGATCTGGCCGCCGAAGTAGCTGCCCTTGGTGGGGTTCTGGATGGCGCAGTAGACGGTGACGCGGGGGTCGTCGGCCGGGGCGAAGCCGGCGAAGGAGGCGGTGTAGCCCTTGTAGCGGCCGGTGGCCGGATCCACCCGGTTGGAGGTTCCGGTCTTGCCGCCGACCCGGTAGCCGGGGATGCGGGCCTTGGTGCCCGTACCCTCCTGGTCGTCGACGACCGATTCGAGCATCTGCGCGAGGGTCTTGGCGGTGGCCTCGCTGACGACGCGGGTCTTGTGGGGGGCGGTGGCGGGGGTGAAGCGGCCGTCGGGCCCCTTGGTGCCGCGGACCAGCGTGGGCTCGATGCGGACGCCGCCGTTGGCGACGGTCGAGTACACGGAGGCGGCCTGTACGGCGTTCACGGACAGGCCCTGGCCGAAGGGGATCGTGTACTGCTGGGAGGTGGACCAGTCGCGGGGCTTGGCGAGCAGGCCGCGGGACTCGCCGGGGTAGTCGAGGCCGGTGGGCTGCCCGATGCCGAATTTGGTCAGGTACGAGTACAGGACGTCGTTGGCGTCGGACTGGGTCTTGCCGAGCTGCCCGGTGGCGAGGATCGTGCCGATGTTGCTGGACTTGGCGAGGACCCCGTTGAGGGTCAGGTACCAGGTCGGGTGGTCGATGTCGTCCTTGAAGAGGCGGTCGCCGCGGTGCAGCCGGTTGGGGACCGTGACCCGGGTGAGGGGGTGGGCGGTCTTCTCCTCCAGTACGGCGGCCATGGAGATGACCTTGGCGGTGGAGCCGGGCTCGTAGACGTCCTGGAGCGCCGCGTTGCCCATGGCGGCGGAGCGGGCGCGGGTGAGGTCGTTGGGGTCGAAGCCGGGGGCGTTGGCCATGGCGAGGATCTCGCCGGTGCGGGTGTCCTGGACGACGACGTAGCCGCGGTCGGCGGCGGAGGTGCGCACCTGCTCGCTGATGGCGTTCTGGGCGGCCCACTGGATGTCGCGGTCGATGGTCAGCTCGATGTCCGAGCCGGGTACGGCGGGCTTCTCGCGGGAGCCCGCGGTGGGCACGCGGCGGCCGCCGGCCTGGGCGTAGCGCAGTTCGCCGTCCTGGCCCGCGAGCTTCTCGTCGAGGGCGGACTCCAGGCCTCCGGCGCCCTTGCCCTCGGAGTTGACGTATCCGATTATCCCGGCGGCCAGGGTGCCGTTGGGGTAGATCCGCTTGCTGCTGGGCTCCTGGAAGACGCCGGCGAGGACGTTGGCGCCTGGCCCGTTGCCCCGCTTGTCGGCCTGGGCCTTGTCGGCGAAGGCCTTCTTGAGGTCCTTGATCTGGTTCCAGACCTGCGGGGTCTGGCGGCGGGCCAGGACCACGTACTTGGTGTGGGGGGTCTTCAGGCGGGCGGTGAGCCCGGCGGCGTCCTTGCCGAGGATGGGGGCGAGGAGGGCGGCGGCCTGCTCGGGGGCGTCGGGGGCCTTGCTCTCCTTCGGCGTGAACATCGTCGGGTCGGCGGTGATGTCGTACGCGTCGACGCTGGTGGCCAGGGCGATGCCGGAGCGGTCGGTGATCCGGCCGCGCTCGGCGGCCAGGACGTGCTTCGCGTACCGGTTCTTCTCGGCCTGAGCGGAGAACTCCGAGGCGTCGACGGCCTGCACCTGGAGCAGCCGGACCACGAAGGCCAGCATGACCAGGGTCAGGCCGAGTCCGACCAGGCGCAGCCGGGGCCTGGGGCTGCCCAGCCGGATGCCGGCGCCGCCGCGGGGGGCGGGCCGGGGGCGGCGGGCCGCGGGCCGGGCGGCCGGGCGGGCGGCGGGGCGGCTGCGGGCCTCGCCGCGGGGGCGGCCGGGGCCGGGGACCGGGCGGCGGCGCGGGGGCTCCTGGGGGCTCACGGGGCCTCCCGGTGGCCGCCGGGCCGGTTCGGGGCGGGGCTGAGCCCCGCGCGGCGGGAGGGATCGGGGGCGGTCACGGCGTCACCTGCCGGGGTTCGGGATGGGTTTCGCGTCGGGGCCGGAGGGGAGTCCGGGGGAAGTGCCGGTGCTGCCGGCGGCGCCGGCGGCGGGGTCCCGGGCGGGGTCGCCGCCGGGCTCCCGGCGGGCGGGGTCCTGCTGTCCGTACGGCTCGTCCTGTACGGCGGCCGGGTCGGGGGCGTCCTGCGCGCCGGCCCGGGGGGCCTGCTGCGGGGCGGACTGCGCGTCCTGCTGCGGGGCGGCCGGCCCGTCCTGCGGGGAGCCCTGCTGCGGGCCCGCGGCGCCGGGGTCGGCAGCCGGGGCGGCGGGGCCGCCGGAGGGGGTCCGGGCGGCGGGGGCCGCGGGCGCGGTGGCGGGCTGCGGGAGGGCGGCGGGCGGGGCCGCGGCGGTGCTCGGCACCCCGTGGACCTTGCCGTCGGGGCCGAGGAAGACCGGGCTGCCGCCGGGTACGAGGCCCAGTTCGCGGGCACGGCGCTCCAGGGCGTCGGGGGCCGAGTAGGCGTCGACGTCCCGCTGGAGGGCCTGCTGCTCGTCGGTGAGGGAGGTGGTCTCCTTCTTCAGCCTGCTGAGCTGGAACGAGCCCTCGTTGAGCGCGGAGTTCAGGAGCAGCAGGGTGATGAGGCCGCCGGCCAGGAGCACGACGACCAGCAGGACGAAGGGGGTCCGGGCGGCCCCCGGCGGGCCCGCGGGCCCGATCCTCAGGACTCCCCCGAGCCGCCCCGCGCGCCCGCGCGGGGCCGTGGCCCCCTTGCTCACCGTGCCTCCAGGTACCCCGGTCGTCGAGCGGCGCTCACAGTTCCTCCTCGCGGATCCGCTCGACCCCGCGCAGCCGGGCGGGGGCGGCGCGCCGGTTCTCGGCGACCTCCTCCTCCGTCGGCAGCTCGGCCCCGCGGGTGAGCAGTTTCAGCTTGGGCTGGTACTTCTCGGGCACGACCGGCAGGCCGGGCGGCGCGGTGCTGGTGGCGCCGGCCGCGAACACCTGCTTGACCAGCCGGTCCTCCAGCGAGTGGTACGACAGGACGGCGATCCGGCCGCCCACGGCGAGGGCCGCGACCGCGGCGGGGACGGCCCGCTCCAGTACGGACAGCTCGCCGTTGACCTCGATGCGCAGGGCCTGGAAGGTGCGCTTGGCGGGGTTGCCGCCGGTGCGCTTGGCGGCCTGCGGGAGCGCGTCGCGGATCAGCTCGACGAGCCGGGCGCTGTTGCTGAAGGGCTCCTTCTCGCGCTCGCGCACGATCGCGGAGACGATCCGCTTGGCCTGCTTCTCCTCGCCGTACGCGCGCAGGATGCGCACGAGCTCGCCGGGCGGGTAGGTGTTGAGCACCTCGGCGGCGCTGGTGCCGGTGGTCTGGTCCATGCGCATGTCGAGCGGGGCGTCCTGGGCGTACGCGAAGCCGCGGTCGGCCTCGTCGAGCTGCATGGAGGAGACGCCGAGGTCGAAGAGGACCCCGTGGACCCGGGGGATGCCGAGCCGGGCGAGGACCTCGGGGAGCTCGTCGTACACCGCGTGGACCAGGGTGGCGCGGTCCCCGAAGGGGGCGAGGCGCTCGCCGGACAGCCGCAGGGCCTCCTTGTCCCGGTCGAGGGCGACCAGCCGCGCCTCGGGGAAGCGGGTCAGGAGGGCCTCGCTGTGGCCGCCGAGGCCGAGGGTGCAGTCGACGACGACGGCGCCGGGCCCTTCCAGTGCGGGGGCCAACATGTCCAGGCACCGCTGGAGCATCACCGGGACATGCCGAGTCTCGCTCATGCGCCCTCTCAGACAGTGGCGCGACCTGCGATACGCGCCGCGCACGCGGGAAGTTGTCGGGGCCGGGGTACGGGGCGGGCCCGTGGCCGCGGCCGGTTCGCGCCACTTTAGTCCACGGGTCGGCGCGGTCAACGATCCGGCCCGCGTGCCGTGCGGGCCGCTCGCGGTGATCGGGCGAACCCCGCGGATCACCCGGCCGGCCCCGTGCACCCACCCTTGTGGGGTAGCTCACACCGGTGTCCGGGCACCCCCTTTGCCCGGCCCCGCACCTGCCCGGCCCGACGGTGAGCACGACCGTCCGGGTCCGACACGGTCCGGTCGCTCACGACCAGCCGGGGTGCCCCGGGCACCCGCGCCGTCCCGTACAGCGGGTGCGGGCCTCCCCCCTCCTGCGCCAGGGTCAGGACGTGCGAGGCTTCGTCTTCGACGCGGCCGCCGGGCTGCTGCGGGAGATCGATCCCGCCCCGTGAGTGACACAAGGGCGTCCTGCCGTCAAGAATGCGGTGTGGCGCCCTCCCGGGAGGATCTCCGATCCCGCCCGGCCGGCGCGCCGCGTTCCTGAGGTTCCGGGGGTCCCTGCCCCCGCAGCCTCCTGTGTTTTCGGGGTGGGCCGGTCAAGCGCGAGCGGGCGTCGGCCCAGTGAAAGGGCCGAGGAGGGCCGGGTGACGACCTATGACGATCGAGCGAGCCTCGCTGATCTGACCACCACTGCCGACCGGGTGCGCCGGTCGGTGGAGAGCGTGATCGAGGGCAAGCCCGAGGTCGTTCGGCTCGCGCTGACCGTGCTGCTCGCCGAGGGCCACCTCCTCATCGAGGACGTGCCCGGCGTCGGCAAGACCATGCTGGCCAAGACCCTGGCGAAGTCCATCGACTGCTCGGTGCAGCGGATCCAGTTCACTCCGGACCTGCTGCCCTCGGACATCACGGGCGTGAGCGTCTACGACCAGGCGCGCGGGGAGTTCGAGTTCAAGCCGGGCGCGGTCTTCGCCCAGATCGTGATCGGCGACGAGATCAACCGCGCCTCGCCGAAGACCCAGTCCGCCCTCCTGGAGTCCATGGAGGAGCGCCAGGTCACCACGGACGGCAAGACCTACGAGCTGCCCAGCCCCTTCATGGTGGTGGCCACGCAGAACCCGGTCGAGATGGAGGGCACGTACCCCCTCCCCGAGGCCCAGCGCGACCGCTTCATGGTCCGGGTGTCGGTGGGCTACCCCAGCCCCGAGGCCGAGCTCCAGATGCTCGACGTGCACGGCGGGCTCTCCCCGCTCGACGGCCTCGCGCCCGTCGCGCACGCCCACGACATCGTCAAGCTGATCGACGCGGTCCGCGAGGTGTACGTGGCCGAGCCCGTCCGGCGCTACGTCGTCGACCTGGTCTCCGCCACCCGCTCGCACCCCGACCTGCGCCTCGGCGCCTCCCCCCGGGCCACCCTGCACCTGCTGCGCGCGGTCAAGGCCTCCGCGGCCCTGGCCGGCCGGGACTACGTCCTGCCCGACGACGTCCAGGCCCTGGCCGCCCCGGTGCTCGCGCACCGGCTGCTGCCCACCGCGCAGGCCCAGCTCAACCGCCGCACCGCCGAGCAGGTCGTCGCCGAGATCCTGCAGCGCACGCCGGTCCCGACCGCGGGCGCCCGGGGCATCGGCGCCCCGGCCGGGCACGGCGAGCGCGCGCCGGGCGTCCGGGGGTTCTGATGGCTGCCGGGGTGCGCCCCGCGGCCGCCGACCGCGACGCCGGGGAGCGCACCGGTCTGCGGACGGCCCTGTCGGGGCTGACCACCCGCGGCCGCTCCTTCCTGGCCGCGGGGGCCGCGGCGGCCGTCTGCGCGTACGTGCTCGGGCAGGGCGACCTGCTGCGGGTCGGCGTCCTGCTCGCCGTACTGCCGCTGCTGTGCGCACTGGCCCTGCACCGCACCCGCTACCGGGTCTCCTCCAGCCGGCGGCTGACCCCCGCGCGGGTGCCCGCCGGGGCCGAGGCCCGGGTGCAGCTGCGCATGGACAACGTCTCCCGGCTGCCCACCGGGCTGCTGATGCTCCAGGACCGGGTGCCGTACGTGCTCGGGCCCCGGCCCCGCTTCGTCCTGGACCGGGTCGAGGCGGGCGGCAAGCGCGAGGTCTCGTACCGGGTCCGCTCCGACCTGCGCGGCCGCTACCCGCTGGGCCCGCTCCAGCTGCGGCTCGGCGACCCCTTCGGGATGGTCGAGCTGACCCGCTCCTTCAGCGCCTACGACACCCTCACCGTGGTCCCGCGCACCGAGCCGCTGCCGCCCGTGCGGCTGGCCGGCGAGGCCGGGGGCTACGGCGAGGGCCGCCAGCGCGCCCTCGCACTGGCCGGGGACGACGACGTGATCCCGCGCGAGTACCGCTACGGCGACGACCTGCGCCGGGTCCACTGGCGCTCCACGGCCCGCTACGGCGAGCTGATGGTGCGCCGCGAGGAGCAGCCGCAGCGGGCGAAGGCCACCGTGCTGCTGGACACCCGGCGGGCCGCCTACCGGGGCGCCGGCCCCGACTCGGCCTTCGAGTGGGCCGTGTCCGCGGCCGCCTCCGCGCTGGTGCACCTGCTGGAGCGCGGGTACGCGGTCCGGCTGCTGACCGATACCGGCGACTGCACCGGCGCGGGCGGCGAGGGCGCCGGCGGATTCTCCGCGGGCGGCGCCGAGACGGCCGAGACGGCCGGAATGATCATGGACACCCTCGCCGTGGTCGGGCACTCCGACGGGGCGGGGCTCTCGCGCGCGGCGGACGTGCTGCGCACGGGGCAGGAGGGGCTGCTGATCGCCTTCTTCGGCGATCTCGACGCGTCCCAGGCGGCGCTGCTGGCGAAGGCCCGGCGGCGCAACGGGGCCGCCGTGGCCTTCGTACTGGACTCCGGGACCTGGGCCGCCGCGGCCCCGGACGCGGAGGAACCGGCGCAGGGCGGCGGGCCGGACCGGCTGCGGCAGCTCCAGGAGACGGGCTGGGCCGCCGTGCCCGTACCGCCCGGCGCGGCCTTCGCCGACCTCTGGCGGCAGGCGGCGGGCAGCGCGACCGGCGGCCGCGCGGCGGGCCGCGGCGGGGACCACTACGGCGGGTACGGCCCGGAGACGGGCGCATCGGAAGCATCGGGCGCCGCGGGCGCCCCGGGGGGTTGGGCATGAGCGGCCGGGCGAGACTGACGCTGTTCGCGCTGCTGGCGACCCTGCTGACGGCCTGCTCGATGATGCCGCTGGTGCACCCGGACAGCTGGCTGCTGCGCGCGGGCCTGCTGCTGGGCGTGCAGAGCGGGGTGGGCGCGCTGACCCGGCGGGTCCCGCTGGCCCGCCCGCTGACCGTGCTGTGCCAGCTGCTCGCCTCCCTGCTGCTGATCACCCTGCTGTACGCCGGGGAGCGCGCCCTCGCGGGCGTGCTGCCCGGGCCGGGGGTGCTCGGGGAGCTGGCGGACCAGTACGCGCAGGGCGTCGAGGACGTGGCGCACTACGCCTCCCCGGCCCCGCTGACCGACGGGATCGGCCTGCTGCTGGTCTCCGGCGTGCTGGTCATCGGGCTGCTCGTGGACTTCCTCGCGGTGACCATGCGCACCGCGGCCGCCTCCGGGCTGCCGCTGCTCGCCCTGTACTCGGTCGCCGCGGGCCTGACCGCGGGCGGCGCGCACTGGGTGTACTTCGTGCTGGCGGCCTCCGGGTACCTGTTGCTGCTGCTGGCCGAGAGCCGCGACCGGCTCTCCCAGTGGGGCCGGGTCTTCGGCGGCGCCCCGCGCGGCGGCCGCGGCACCGGCGGCCCCTCGGCCGGTCCCGCCCCGGCCCGCACCGGCGGCCGCCTGGGCGTGGCGGCCCTCGGCATCGCCCTGGCCGTGCCGCTGCTGCTGCCCGCCCTGGAGGGCGGGGCGCTGGGCGGCAGCGGCGGGAGCGGGGGCGGCGGCTTCGGCGGCGGCACCATCTCCGCCGTCAACCCGCTGGTGTCCCTCAAGAGCAACCTGAACCAGCCCGAGAACCGCGAGGTGCTGCGCTACCGCACCGACAGCAGCGAGGTCACGGGCCAGTACCTGCGGATCGTGGCCCTCGACTCCTTCGACGGCACCTCCTGGCGGACCTCCGAGCGGAAGATCACGGACGTCCCGGAGGAGCTCCCGGCACCGGCCGGGCTGAGCACCGGGGTCAAGACCACCGAGGTGCGGACCAGCCTGTCGGCGGCGGGCTGGTACGGGCAGACGTACCTGCCCCTGCCCTATCCGGCAACCCGGGTGGACATCGGCGGGGACTGGCGCTTCGAACCGGAGGGGCGGACCCTCGTCGGCGACCGCAAGCAGGACACGCGCGGGGCGCAGTACACCGTGCGCAGCCTGCTGGTACAGCCGACCGCGAAGCAGCTGGCGGCGGCCCCGCCGGCACCGGAGGCCGTCGTGGCCGAGTACACGGCGCTGCCCGACGACCTGCCGCAGGTGGTGCGGCGCACCGCCCGCGACGTCACCAAGGGCGCGCACACGGACTACGCGCGCGCGGTGGCCCTCCAGAACTGGTTCGCCTCGAAGGGCGGGTTCGCGTACGACACGAGCGTGTCCTCGGGCACCGGCTCGGAGGCCATCGTCCGCTTCCTCCAGGAGAAGCGGGGCTTCTGCGTCCACTTCTCCTTCTCGATGGCCGCGATGGCCCGCGAACTGGGCATCCCGGCGCGGGTCGCCGTGGGCTTCACCCCGGGCACCAAGCAGCCGGACGGCACCATGTCGGTCGGGCTGCGGGACGCGCACGCGTGGCCCGAGCTGTACTTCGAGGGCGTCGGCTGGACCCGCTTCGAGCCCACCCCGACCCGCGGCAGCACCCCCGGCTACACGGTGGCCGAGCCCGCCCCGGGCCGGACCTCGGGCCCCGCACCGGAGCAGTCCGCCGGGCAGCCGAGCGCGGCGGCGCCCGCGCCGTCGGCCTCCGCCGCGTGCACCGCGCAGATGCGGCGGCTGGGCGACTGCGGGCCCACCGCGGGCGCCGGGGCGGCCGCCGCGGACACGGGCACGCCCTGGTGGGCGACGGCGCTGCTGGTACTCGCCGTGACGGCGGCGGCGGTCCTGCTGCTGCTCCTCCCGTACCTGTGGCGGCTCGCCGTCCGCCGAAGGCGCCTGGCCCCGGCGTCCGCGACCGCCTCCGTACACGAGCCGGACCCCTCCCCTGCCGGCTCCCCCTCCGCCCGGCACGTGCTGGCCGTCTGGGAGGAGCTGACGGACGCGGCCTGGGACGTGGGCATCACCCCGGACGAGGCCCTGTCCCCGCGGCGGGCCGCCGAGCGGATCGTCCGGCTGGGCGGCCTGGACACCGGGGCGGCGGAGGCCGTGCACCGGGTGGCCGGGGCGGTCGAGCGGACGCTGTACGCACCGGCGGCTCCGCCGGTGGCCGGCCTGCGGGAGGACGTCCTGCTGGTACGGGCCGCCCTGCTGGCCGCCCTCACCCGCTGGCCCCGCCTGCGGGCGCGGCTGGCGCCGCGCTCGGCGGTCCGCTTCGTCTGGGCCGCCACGGACCGCCGCACCGCCCTGGCCGCAGCCATCACTACCCGCACCCGCACCCTCCTCCACCGAGGCTGACCCCGGCCCACGGGCCTCCGCCCCACACCTGGCGCCTCAAACGCCGACGGGGCGGGTGGCCATCACGCTGGCGGGCTGGCGGGCTGGCGGGCTGGCGGGCTGGCGGGCTGGAGAGTTCACTGCGGGGCACCAGGCGACACGCACACCGTCCCGCCCGCAGCGGCCACATCCAGCCCGCGCGGCGTTTGAGCGCACCGTGCGCGGCAGCGCACGGATCCCGGGCCGCCCCCGGCCCCCCGAAGGGGTTCCCCGGGCGAAGCCCGGGGGCACTGCCGGGGGCCCGGGGCCGAGCCCCGGTTTCGGGAAGGGGCGGGGTGGGGGAATGCCCGCGCAGCGGCACTGCACGGCACGAGACGCCACGGCGGGGCAGGCAAGGGCCCGCGGCTCCGGAGCAGCCCTACGCGGGGGCGCCAGTGCAGCGGGGCCGCGGGGCGGAGCCATTGGACGGGGCCGCCGGTGCGGCGCGACCGCGGGTCGGGGCCGCACCGGCGGGGCAGGGGCCCGGCCCGGCCGGCTGTGCGTCCGGCGGACCGTGCGGCCCCTCCCCCGGCGGCCGGACTGCCCCGGCCGCCGCTCCCCCGCCGGGGATCCCTGTGTCACGGGATCCCCGTTTCCCCCGGCCCGGTCCCCCGGGCCCCGACGGCAGGGCGGCCCGTCCCGCACCGCCGCCCCGTGTCGGCGGTGCGGGACGGGCGCCCCTTTTCCGTTGGCACCACTCTCCCGTCTGCGCGGGCGGGAGCCCATCCGCGTACCTACTCATCTCTGCGTCTAGGTACGGATACTCAGTTCTACGCGCCCGCCCCCGTCCGGCGGCACCGCCGACCGGGGGGTGTCGGCCCGCGGCGGCAGGGGTGTCAGCCCCCGCCGACCCGCCCCCGCAGCAGCAGCGACAGCGCCGAGTGGACGTCGTCCAGGGACCGCTCCCGCTGGAAGGACTGCCAGTCGAGGGCGGCGACGAGCACCATCCCGACCAGCGCCGCCGCGGTGAGCTGTACGTCGATCTCCGGGCTCAGCTCACCCCGCTCGACCCCTTCGCCCAGCACCTTCTCGATCACGGCGACGGCCTGGCCGCGGACGACCATGAGGGTGGACTGCCAGGCGCGGTTGGTGCGCCACAGCTCGGCGACGTACAGCTGCGTGAAGGACGGGTAGGCCGCGATGAACTCCAGCCCGGCCCGGACCATGGCGTCGAGGGCCTCGACCCGGGTGCCGCCGCGGGCCTCCGTGCGCTCGGCGGCGTCCGTGAGGGAGGCCGTCAGCAGGCCCACCCCGTGCCTCAGCAGCTCCTCGAAGAGCTCGGTCTTGCTGGCGAAGTTGTAGTAGACCGTGCCCTTGGCGACCCCGGCCCGCTCGGCGATCTCGTCCACCGTGGTGGCCGAGAACCCCTGTTCGGCGATGAGGGTGACGGCCGCCTCGTAGAGCTTCTGCCGGGTGGCCTGGCGTCGCGTCGTACCGGTGCCGCTGCCGGAGCTGGTGGCGCTTGCGCTGCCGCTGCTTTCCATGGCGCTGATTCTCACAGGTCTACAGGCTCAGTTCGGGGTGCAGCCGGTCCATGGTCCATACCTGCTTGCCGCGGGCGGCGAGGGCGGTCAGGGCCAGGGCTCCGGCGGTGAACGCGGCCAGGACCACCGCGCCCTGCCAGACCGGCGTGAGGTCGCCGCCGGTGATGAGCCGGCGCAGGCTCTCGACGACGTACGACATCGGCAGGTAGGGGTGGAGGGCGTTGAAGAAGCCGGGGCTGGTCTGCACCGGGTAGGTGCCGCCCGCCGAGGTCAGCTGGAGCATCAGCACGGCGAGGACCAGGATCCGGCCGGCCGCGCCGAACTTGGCGTTCAGCCACTGCACGATGGCCGCGAAGCAGCCGGTGACCAGGACCAGGAACGCGACGGTCCCGGCGGGCCGGGCCATCTCCAGGCCGAGTCCCCAGTGCAGGACGGACATCAGGGCGCAGACCTGGAGGGTGCCGAGGGCGGCGACCGGCAGCCAGCCCGCGAGGGCGATCCGCCAGGCCGAGGCGCCCGCGGCGAGCGCCCGCCGGTTCATCGGCTGGATCAGCATGTACGCCACCATCGCGCCGACCCACAGGGACAGCGGGATGAAGTACGGGGCGAAGCCGGTGCCGTAGTTCGGGGCCTTGTGCAGGGACTGGGCGGCCAGTTGGACCGGGTCGGCCATGACCTCGGTGCGCTGTTCGCGCTGCTGCTTGTCGTAGTCGGGGATGCGGTCCACGCCGTCGTGGAGCCCGCCGGCCAGTTCGCCGGAGCCGTCGACGAGCTTGTAGATGCCGCCGTCGAGGCTGCGGGCGCCCGCACCGAGCTTGCCCACGCCGCTGTCGATGCCGGCGGAGCCGGAGGCGGCGGAGGACAGGCCGGCGTGCAGCTGGTCCATGCCGTCGGCGACCTTGTGGGCGCCCTTGTTCAGGGCGTTGACCCCGGCGACGGCCGCGTCCAGGTCGTCGGCGAGCCCGGGGGCCCTGCGGGCCAGTTCGCGGGCCTGCCGCTCCAGCTTCTTCAGCTGGGAGTCCAGTTTGTCGAGGTTGCCGTTGGAGGCGGAGACCCGGTCGGCGGCCTTGCCGGTGAGCCCGGCGGCCTCCGCGGCGGCGTCCTTGGCCTTCTTCAGGGCGGTGCAGCCCTGCGGGGCCTCGCCGCCCGTGCACAGCTCGCCGTACGCGGTGTCCAGGTTCGCGGAGGCGGCCTTGGCCTTCTCGTCGGCCGCGGCGGCCGCCCCGGAGATCTCGTCGAGGTGCTTGCGGACGGTGGCGGCCGTGTCGGCGACGACCGCGGCGGTGTCGGCGATCTGCTGGGCGTTCTCCTTCAGGAACGGCCGGGCCCGGTCCGCCGCCCCGGTGACCTTGTCGGCGACCTTCTGGGTGCCGCCGGCCACGTCGCGGGCGCCGGTCTCCAGCCGGCCCGCGGCCGCGTCCAGCTTGCGCAGGCCCCCGGCGAGCTCGCCGGTCTTCTCCTTGGCGGTGCCGAGGCCGCTGGCCAGGCTCTCGGAGCCCTTCTTGGCCTCGCCGATGCCGTCGCTCAGGCGGGTGGCGCCGTCGGCGGCCTCCTGGGTCTTGCCGTGGAGGTCGGAGAAGGAGATGAAGATCTTGTCGAGGAAGCCCCGGGAGGCGTTCGAGGAGGCGGAGGCCCGCACCTCGGAGAAGACGGTCTTGGAGATGGAGCCGACGACGTAGTTGTTGGAGTCGTTCGTACGGACCTGGAGGGCGCCGGTCTCCGGGGAGTCACCGGAGCTGGAGGCGATCCGGGTGCTGAAGTCCTCCGGCATGGTCAGGGACAGGTAGTACCGGCCCTTCTCCAGCCCCTCGCGGGCCTCGTCGGCGTCCACCTCCCGCCAGTCGAAGGTCCGGCTCTCGCGGAGCCCCTTGGTGATCTCGTCCCCGGCCGTGACGCGCTTGCCGTCGACGACGGCGCCCTTGTCGGCGTTGACCAGGGCGACGGGCACCTTGTCGAGGCGGCTGTACGGGTCCCAGAACGACCAGAGGTAGAGCGCGCCGTACAGCAGCGGCAGGAGCAGGAGCGCGACGAGGGCGGCGCGGGGCATCTTGCCCCGGGCGAACCTCTTCAGCTCAAGAGCGGCGAGCTTCGGCGAGCGCATCGGCCGCCCCCTTCTGTACGGTGCGGTCGCCTGCGGCGGCGGGCGCGGATTCGGGCGCGGCTTCGGCCGCGGTCTCGGTCTCGGTGGCGGTCTCGGTCACACCGGCTTCGGCCGCCGTCGCGGTCTCGGCCGCGGTCGCGGAATCGGTCTCGGTCGCGGCCTGGGTCGCGGCCGCACCGGCTTCGGCGACCGGCGCGGATCCGGCCCCGGCGGTGGGCGCGGGTACGGCCTCATCGGCCTGTACCGGGGCGACCCCGGCGCCGGACCCGGGCACTTCGGTCTCGCGGGACGCGGGCGCGGCGGACGCGGCGGGCGCGGCGGACGCGGCTGCCGCCTCGGCGGCGGCCGCGCGCCGGGCGCGGAGCCGACGGCTGCGGCCCCCGGCCGGATCCGGAACCGGGGCGGCAGCCGAGCCCGCGGCCGAGTCCGCGGCCGGGGTGAAGGTGGTGCCCCCCGGCGCCACCTGCACCCCGGTGCCGGGGGCCGCCGTCCGCAGGACCACCGCGCCGGCGGGGGCCTCGCTGCACACCGCCAGGACGGTGGTGCCGCGGGCCGCGACCGCGCGCAGCAGGTCCCACAGCTCGGTGCGCTCGGCGTCGGAGAGCTTCAGGTCGGCGTCGTCCATCGCCAGCAGCCGGGGGCGGGCGATCAGGGCCAGCGCCAGGGAGAGCCGGACCTCCTGCAGCCGCTCCAGGCTCCGCACGGAGGTGCGGGGGCCGTTCGGGAGGGCGGACACGTCGAGGCCGACGAGGGCCAGGGCCTCGTCGATCCGCTCCGCGAGCTGCGCGGCCCGCTGCGCGCGGGGCCGCAGGAGGGCCCGTACGGGGGTGTCGTACCGGCGCTGGAGGAGCGCCCGCTCGCGGAGCTGTTCGGCGACGGTCAAGGCCGGGTCGAGATCGGTGACCCCGGGGACCGGGCCGAGGGCGCTGAGGCGGCGTACGGCGGCCATCTTCTTCGGCAGCGGGAGACCCGCGACCTCCGCCGATCCGGCCGTCGGCTTCATGCGACCGGTGAGGGCCAGCAGCAGGCAGGTGCGGCCGGATCCGGAGGGACCCTCCACCGCGATGAGCGAACCGGCTCCGGCGTCCAGGTCCACGCCCTGGAAGACCCAGCCGCGCGGGCCCTTCAGTCCGAAGTCCGCGGCCTTGACGGCCGCGCCGAACGGGCTGTCCACACCCCTCCCCCTCCTTTTGAACTGACCGGTCAGTCTAAAAACTAGCCCGCGCCGGACGGGTCGTCAAAATCCCAGCTCGGGGGGACTGTCAGTGGGGCCCGTCACGATGGGGGGACACGACGAAGACAGGAGGTACGTCATGGCAACACAAGCCGCCGATGTCCACCCCGTCCTCCGCCGGGCCCCGGCTCCGCCCGCGGCCCTCGACCTGCTCGCCAAGGCCCGCAGCGGCCTCGACGAAGCAGCCGCCACGGACCGGCCGAACGAGCGCTACGCCACCGCCCACCTCGCCGCCCTGCGCACCGCCGCGGCGGTCCTCGCCGCCCGGGCCCGCCCCGAGCCCGTCCGCCCGCGCCGCCGGCCCCGGATCCGCAGCGCCTGGGAAGTGCTGCCGGAGCTCGCCCCCGAGCTCGCCGAGTGGAGCGCCCTGTTCGCCTCCGGGGCGGCCCGCCGGGCCCGGGCCGAGGCCGGCATACCGGGGGCGGCCAGCCCCCGGGAGGCGGACGACCTGCTCCGCGCGTCCGCGATGTTCCTCCGGCTGGTCGAGCGGATGCTCGCGCTGGCGCCGACGCTCCCGACCCCCCGGACGGAGCAGCCCGACGCGGGATGACGGGCAGCGCCGCGGGAGGCAATAGGGTGGCTGTGCACTGCACGCCCGTACCCACCCCGCCGCCCGCGGCGGTTCCCGCGCCGAGGAGTCATCAGCCGTGTCGGACACTTCCCGCCCCCGCGCCTCCCTCCGCACCGCCGTGGTGTGGGAGGTCCTCAAGGAGGCCTTGGACGACCGGGCCAAGGCGGCCGGGCGGGAGGCTCTGGACGTGCTGGACACCGGCGGCGGCACGGGCAAGTTCGCCGTGCCGCTCGCCCGCCTGGGCCACCGCGTCACGGTCGTGGACCCGAGCCCCAACGCCCTGTTCGGCCTGGAGCGCCGGGTGGCCGAGGCCGGCGTCGCCGACCTCGTCACGGGCGTGCAGGGCGACGCCCAGGGCCTGCTGGACGTGGTCGAGCGCGAGTCCTACGACGTCGTGCTGTGCCACGGGGTCCTGGAGTACCTCGACGACCCCGCCGAGGGCCTCGCCAACACCGTGGCCGCCCTGCGCCCCGGCGGCACGCTGAGCCTGCTCGCGGCGGGCCTGGGCGGCGCCGTGCTCGCGCGGGCCCTCGCCGGGCACTTCACGGAGGCCCGCACCGCCCTCACCGACCCGGCCGGGCGCTGGGGCGCGGGCGACCCGGTGCCGCGCCGCTTCACCGCCGAGCAGCTGTCCGGCCTGGTCGCCGCGGCCGGCCTGGAGGTCGGCTCGGTGCACGGCGTACGGGTCTTCGCGGACCTCGTCCCCGGGGTCCTCGTGGACACCGAGCCGGGCGCCGTGGAGGCCCTGCTGAGGCTGGAGGAGGCCGCCGCGGAGCTGCCCGCCTTCCACGCCGTCGCCACCCAGCTGCACGTCCTGGGCAAGAAGCAGTCCTGATCTGCGGCGCGGCACACGGGGGCCGAGTCGGACGCCGTGTGCCGCAGACCCTCCGTTCAGCCGGTCGGCCCCGTATGATCGGGGGACACGTCCCGGCATGGCGGACCGGCGGTTGGGGAATAAGGGCCTCAGCAACCGCCCGCACGACGGTACGGTTCTTACGCAGGGCTTATTCAGGAAACGTGGCGTAGAGGGCGGGTTTCACGGGGGCGATTCCCTGCCTATCCTGGAGGGGACCCCCGGTCGCTACCCCCCGCGACCGACGGATGAGGAGGACTCCCGTGCCGCTCTCGGAGCACGAGCAGCGAATGCTCGAGCAGATGGAGCGAGCGCTGTACGCCGAAGATCCCAAGTTCGCGACAGCGCTTGAGGGAAGCGGGCTGCGTACGTACACCCGACGACGGGTCTACCAGGCAGTCGCAGGCTTTCTGGTGGGTATCGCGCTCCTCATGACCGGAATGGTCGCGCCGAACCTGCTCTGGATCAGTGTGGTGGGCTTCCTCGTCATGCTGGGCTGTGCTGTTCTCGCGGTCACCGGATGGCGCAAGGCACCCAAACCCGGTGAGCAGCCCGCCCCCGGCAGTGCCGGCGGTCCGGGCCGCAGCGGCCAGAACAGGCAGCGCCGGTCGATGATGAACCGCATCGAGCAGCGGTGGCAGCGCCGCCGCGACGAACAGGGCCACTGAGCACCGCCGCACCCGCAGTACCCGCAGTACCCGTGCATGAGGGGGTGCCCGTCCACCGGACGGGCACCCCCTCCGCCACACCGTGCGGCATGATGACCGGATGAGTGTGCTCCCCCTGGTCTTCACCAGCGGCTGGGCCAGCGGGATCAACGCGTACGCCGTGGTCCTGCTGCTCGGCATCTTCGGCGCCACCGGGCTGACCGACGAGGTGCCCGCCTCCCTCCAGCGCACCGACGTGCTCATCGCCGCGGCCGTGCTCTTCCTCTGCGACTCCGTGGCCGACAAGATCCCGTACGTGGACTCGGCCTGGGACGCCGTCCACACCGTGGTCCGGCCGGTCTCCGGGGCCGTCGTGGGGGCGCTGCTGGCCGGGCAGAGCGGCTCGCTCTCCGACCTCGCCGCCGGGGCGGTGGGCGGTACCACCGCCCTGGCCAGCCATTTCGTGAAGGCCGGCACCCGGATGGCGATCAACACCTCGCCGGAGCCGGTCAGCAATATCGTCATGAGCACCGCCGAGGACCTCGGCGTGGGCGGGCTCGTCACCTTCGCGATGTTCTACCCGGAGGCCGCGGCGGTCATCGCCGGGGTGCTGCTCCTGGCCGGCATCGCCCTGCTGGTGTTCCTGTGGAGCCGGATCCGCCGCTTCCTGCGCCGCCGCGCCCAGCGGCGGGAGGAGCGGCAGCTGGCCCGGGAGGCCCCCGCCGGGCCGGGTCCGGGGGCCGGGCCGCCGCCCCGCTGACCCCGGCCGATAGGGTCGCCGCATGGCACGAATTGCGGTGATCGGCTCCGGGATGGGCGCGATGGCGGCGGCCGCCCGGCTGGCCGTGGCAGGCCACGGGGTCACGGTCTACGAACGGGCGGACACCTACGGCGGGGCGGTGGGCCGCTTCGAGCGCGAGGGCTTCGCCTTCGACACCGGGCCCGGACTGCTGCACCTGCCGGCCGTCTACCGGGACCTGTTCGTCAAAACCGGCAAGCGGCCGCTCGAGGACTGCGTGGAGACCGTCCAGGTCGACCCGGCCGTCCGGCACGTCCTGCCCGGCGGGACCGGTGTCCGCCTCCCCAACGCCTCCCGCGGCGGAACCGCCGCCGCCCTCGACCGGGCCTTCGGCCCCGGCGCCGGAGAGCGCTGGGCTGCCGTGCTGGGCCGGGCCCGGGACGCCTGGGACGCCACCCGCCGGCCGCTGCTGGAGGAACCCCTGTGGCCCGACTGGCCGGTGCTGGGCCGCGACCCCTACCCCGCCCTGCGCCGGAGCGGGCTGCTGCGCCGCCGCCCGCCCACCCTGGCCGAGGTGGCCGCGCGGGAGCTGGGCGGCCCCCTCGGCTCCCTGCTGGAGCACCGGGTGCTGGCCTACGGGCTGGACCCGCAGGCCGTCCCCGCCTCCGCCGCCGTCCTGCCGTACATGGAGCAGACCTTCGGCAGCTGGTACGTCCGCGGCGGGATGCGCACCCTCGCGACGGCCGTGTACGAGCGCTGCCGGGAGCGGCGCGTGGAGTTCGTCTTCGGGGCCGCGGTGGCCGCCGTGGCCGAGCGCGGCGGCCGGGCGGCCGGGGTGGTGCTGGCCGACGGCACCGAAACCCCCGCCGACGCCGTCGTGTGCGGGACCGACCCGCGGGCCCTGGCCGCCCTGCTGCCGGACCGCACCCTGTGGCCCGCGGGCGCCCGGGGGCCGGGGGCCCCCGCCGCCGGCCGGCTCACGGTGTTCTGCGCCCTGCGCGGGGCCCGCCCGCAGGACGCGGTGCACCGCACGCTGGTCCACGCGGCCCCCGGGCTGCCCGCCGTGACCGTGCTGCGCCCCGACGACCCGGCCGGCCGGCCGGATGCGGGGCACGAGGCCGTGGTGCTGCGGGCCGTGGTCCCCGGCGGGACCGCCGGGACCGCCCCCGGGGCCGCGGAGGTCCTGGCGGCGGCCGGGGCGGCCGTACCGGACCTGCGCGAGCGGCTGCTGTGGCACGAGGTGCACACCCCGGCCGATACGGCCGCGGCGACCGGCTGGGCGGACGGGACCGTACCGGCGCCCGCCCTGGCCGGGGCCGGCGGCGCCCTGCTGCACCCCGCGAACACCACCGCCCTGCCCGGCCTCTACCTGGCCGGCGGTGGGGCCCACCCCGGCGGCGGGCTCGCGCACGCCGGGATGTCGGGGGCCCTGGTGGCCGGGCTGATCGTCGAGGGCGACGGGTTCCGCGGCTCGCAGTGAGCCGGGGGCGCGCCGGGAGCGCCGGCCCCGGGAGCACGGCCCGCGCCGGGGCTCCGGGTCCGCGGGCGGTGGAACGGGTCCGGCCCGCAGGAGGAGTCCTCCTGCGGGCCGGACCCGCTGCGCTGCCGCCGGGGCCGCCCGGCGGCGTCCCGCTCAGTAGCGGTACTGCTCGTACTCGCCCGTCGGGGTCTCGTACCCGGGGGCCGCGGGCTGCCCGGCCGCGGGGTCCTGGGCCGGGTAGCCGCCCTGGGGCTGCTGGTACGGGTACGCCTGCTGCTCGGGGTACGGCTGCTCCGTTCCGCGCTGCGCCGGGACCCAGACCCCGCCGGGCGGGGTGTCCATGGCGTAGTGGTGGCTCGTGTACGGGTCCTGGGGGTTCTGGTACCCCTCCTGGCCCGTGCCGTGGTATTGCGCGCCGTAGCCCGGGTAGCCCGTCTGGTCCTGGCTGCCGGGGGGCTGGGCGCCCGCCCCGCCGTACGGGTCCGCGTAGGCCGCGTAGGAGGGGTGCTCGCCGGTGCCGTAGTCGTACCCGCCCTGACCGCCCTGGGCGTACGCGTCCTGCGGGGCGCCGTCGGCGGGGGCCTGCGGGTCGTAGTAGCCGGAGTAGGCGTAACCGGGGTCCTGGGCGGCGCCGCCTGCGTAGGCGTAGCCGGACTGGTCGCCGTACGGGGCGTCCGCGGCGGGGTCCGCGAAGGGAGAGGCGAAGGCAGAGGTCTCGCCGGGATCGCCGTGGGCGGGGGGGCCTGCGACCTCGACGGGCTCGATGGCCTCCAGGCCGGAGACCTCCAGCGCGGGCTCCTCGCGGGCCGGGCGGCCGCTGCGGCGCTTGGGGGCGGCCGGCTTCTTCTTCTTGCCGACCGACCAGCCCGCCTCGAAGCCCCGCCGGAAGGAGAGCGTGACCAGGGTCTGGCCCACGGCGAAGGCCGTCGCGCCGATCCCGATGACGATCACGGAGGGCAGCAGGACTCCCGCGACCACGCCGAGGAAGCCGGCGAAGGCCAGCACCCGCCAGCGCAGCCGGGCCTTGTTCTGCAGCAGAACCTCAGCCAGCAGCCACAACGCGACGAAGCCGAACGCGATGTAGAGGACCGTCCAGCCCATGCATGGCCCCTCTCGGTACGGCCGACGCGTGCGCGTGACCGGTCAGGGCCGCTGGTGCAGGCCCAGGTTTTCGTAGATCTCGAGGGTCGCCGTGGAGTTGTTCGTGATGAAGTGCAGCCCCGGGACGCCCTCGGCGAGCAGCCGCGCGCAGAACTCCGTGGCGAACTCGATGCCAATGGAGCGTACAGCGGCCGGATCGTCCTTGACCGCGAGGATGCGCTCTTTCACATCGTCCGGGAAGGCGGCGGTGCTCAGCTGGGGCAGCCGGTCGAGGGTCCGGGCGTTCACAACGGCCATGACCTCGGGGATGATCGGGGTCTCGCAGCCGGCCTTCTCGACGCTGTCGCGCAGCCGCAGGTAGCTCTCGGGATGGAAGAACATCTGCGTGATCGCGTAGTCGGCACCCGCACGGCATTTGTCGACGAAGTGCCGGATGTCCGTGTCCCAGTCCGTGGACCGGGGGTGCATCTCGGGGAAGGCGGCGACGCCCACGCAGAAGTCCCCGGACTCCTTGATCAGCCGGACCAGGTCGGCGGCGTACGCGACCCCCTCGGGGTGCTCGACCCACTCGCCCAGGGGGTCGCCGGGCGGGTCCCCGCGCAGGGCGAGGAGGTTGCGGATCCCGGCGTCGGCGAGCTGGCCGAGGACGTTGCGCAGCTCGGCCACCGAGTGGTCGACGGCGGTGAGGTGCGCGACCGGGGTCAGGGTGGTGTCGGCGGCGATGTCCTGGGTGGCCTTGACGGTGCCGCCCCGGGTGGAGCCGCCGGCGCCGTAGGTGACGGAGACGAAGCTCGGGCCGACGGCCTCGACGCGGCGCAGGGAGTTCCAGAGGGTCCGCTCGCCCTTCTCGGTCCGCGGGGCGTAGAACTCGAAGGAGTACGAGGCCTTTCCGGACGCGAGGATGTCACGGACCGTACGTGCGCGGTCCGTCCGGGTGGACGCGGTTCCAAGGGCCATACCGGCAGGTTAGACGCGGTCCATGATCCCCCAAAGAAGCGTCCACCTGTCGGACACGATTTTGGACACCTTCGGGCGGGGCCCCGGCCGGCCCACGCGGGCTCAGGCCGTACGGGCGCGGACCCGCTGGGCGAGTGCGGCGGCCGCGGCGCCGGGGTCGGAGGCCTCGGTGATCGCGCGGACCACCACCACGCGGGTGGCTCCGGCGTCCAGGACCTCGTCCAGGTTCCCGGCGTCGATCCCGCCGATGGCGAACCAGGGCCGGTCCTGGGCCAGCCCGGCGGCGTAGCGGACCAGGTCGAGACCGGGGGCGTGGCGGCCGGGCTTGGTGGGGGTCGGCCAGCAGGGGCCGGTGCAGAAGTAGTCCACGCCCGGCTCGGCCGCGGCGCCGTCCACCTCGGACTCGGCGTGGCAGGAGCGGCCGACGAGCACGTCCGGGCCCAGGATCGCGCGGGCGGCCGGCACCGGGATGTCCCCCTGGCCCAGGTGCAGCACGCCGGAGCCGATGGCGTGGGCCACGTCCGCGCGGTCGTTCACCGCGAGGAGCCTGCCGTGCCGGCGGGCGGCCTCGGCGAACACCTCCAGGTGCTCGAGCTCCTCCCCCGCCTCCATGCCCTTGTCGCGCAGCTGCACGATGTCGACCCCGCCGGCGAGGACCGCGTCGAGGAACTCCGGGAGGTCGCCCTGGCGCTTGCGCGCGTCGGTGCACAGGTAGAGGCGGGCGTCGGACAGCAGGGCGCGCGCGGCGGCGCGGCCGGTGGCCTGGGACATGCGGGAAACCCCCCGGGGCGTGGCGGTGTACGGGCCGGCGGCCCGTACACCGCGTGGAGCGGAGTGGAGCAGTGGAGCTGGGTGCGGCTGGGTGCAGCCGGTCAGGTCAGACGGCGAGCGCCTGGGCGCGGCGCTTCACCTCCGTGCCGCGGTTCTCGCTCAGCGCCTGCGCGGGGGTGCCGGGCAGGGAGGGGTCGGCGGTGAAGAGCCACTCCAGGATCTCTTCGTCGTTGAAGCCGTCGTCCCGGAGCAGGGTCAGGGTGCCCACGAGGCCCTTGACCACCTTGTCGCCGTCGATGAAGGCGGCGGGCACCTGCAGCGCGCGGTTCTCCCCGCGGCGTACGGCGATCAGCTGGCCCTCCTTGACCAGCTGGCGGACTCGGGTCACCTCGACGTCCAGCATCTCCGCGATATCGGGGAGGTAGAGCCAGTCGGGGACGAGAGCATCGGTCTTTGCGTCAATCTCGGTCACGGAACAAGCCTGCCATCCCGGAACGGCGGCCGGTACCCGGGCCGGTGCGGACGGGGGGCGCACCGGCGCGCACCCCCGCCCCCGCCGGGCTACTGCGCGGCGGCCGTCTTCAGGGGTACGGCCGGATCGGCGGCCCTGGCCGGGTCCACCGGGGTCCCGGCCTCGATCAGCTTGCGGCCCTGCGCCAGGTCCCGCGGGCGGCCCACGGCGAGCAGGGCCACCGGTACCCGCTCGCGCAGCCACAGCACCGACCAGGTGTCCTCGGCGGGGTCCCCGCGCCACAGCACGGTGTCGCCGCCCGCGTGGTGCCCGGCGTACTGCACGAAGCGGCCGAACTGCTCGGACCAGAAGTAGGGCACGGGGTCGTACGCGGGCCCGCCGTCCTCTGCGAGCACGGCGGCGGCGACGGTCCGCGGCCCCTGGAGGGCGTTGTCCCAGTGGTGGACGAGCAGCCGCTCGCCGTAGCGCGCGGAGGGGAAGGAGGCGCAGTCCCCGACGGCGTACACCCCGGGTACGGAGGTCCGCAGCCGGTCGTCGGCGGTGACGGAGCCGTCGGGGCCGAGCGCGATGCCCGAGCCGGCGAGCCAGCCGGTGGCGGGCCGGGCCCCGATGCCGACGACGACGGCGTCGGCGGGCAGTTCGGTGCCGTCGGAGAGCCGGACGCGGCCCTCTTCGACGGCGGTGACCCTGGTGCCGGTCAGGAGGCGGGCTCCGGCGGCGGCGTACCAGGCGGCCATGGGGGCGGTGACCTCGGCGGGCAGGGCCCCGGCGAGCGGCCGGTCCGCGGCCTCGACCACGGTGACGGTGCAGCCCGCCTCGCGGGCGGCGGTGGTGAACTCGGCGCCGATCCAGCCCGCGCCGACCACGACCACGTCGTGCCCGCCCTCGACCACCGGGCGCAGCCGGGCCGCGTCGTCGAGGGTGCGCAGCAGGTGCACGCCGGGTACGGAGCCGCTGCCGGGCAGGGTGAGCGGTTCGGCGCCGGTGGCAAGGACCAGGACGTCGTACGGCACCGGGCCGGCCGGGGTGTCGAGCTCGCGGTCGGCGGGGCGCAGCGCGGAGACGTCCGTGCCGAGGCGCAGCTCGACGCCGAGTTCCTCGAAGTCCACGTCGAAGGCGGAGTGCTCGGCCTTGCCGAGGAGGACGGCCTTGGACAGCGGGGGCCGGTCGTAGGGCTGGTGGGGTTCGGCGCCCAGGAGGGTCACCGGGCCGGTGAACCCGGCCTCGCGCAGGGCCACGGCGGTCTGCACGCCGGCCATTCCGGCGCCGACGATGACGACGCCCCGCCGGGCCCCGCCCGGGCTGCTGCTGCGCTGTTCGGTCACGTGATCGGTCACGTCGGCCACCCTAGCCATCTGACGCCCCGTGAGGGGAGGGTTCGGCGGCGGCCCGGCCCGCCGCCGCCCCGGGCCGGGCGGTGCGGGCGGGGCGACCGGCCTTACCCGCGGTTCCGGGCGGGGGCTAATCTGGCCACCGTACCTATCGCGGGAGCCCGGGCGGACCGGGCTGAGAGGGAGGCTGGCCGGCCTCCGACCGTACGAACCTGATCCGGGTCATGCCGGCGAAGGGAGGGGCTGGACGCCCATGCTTGCATCCATACGGCGTTCCCCGGGGGATCCGGGGGCGGACGTCCTCGTCATCGGGGGCGGGATCATCGGACTGGTCACCGCGTGGCGGGCCGCGCAGCGCGGTCTGCGCACCGCGGTGGCGGACCCGGCGCCGGGCGGCGGGGCCGCCCGGGTCGCGGCGGGCATGCTGGCCGCCGTCACCGAGCTGCACTATGGCGAGGAGACCCTGCTCGGGCTGAACCTGGCCTCGGCCGCGCGCTATCCGCAGTTCGCGGCCGAACTGGCCGAGGCCTCCGGCGGCCTGGACATCGGCTACCGGGCCTGCGGCACCCTCGCCGTGGCCCTCGACGCCGACGACCGGGCCCACCTGCGGGACCTGCACGCCCTCCAGCGCCGCTGCGGGCTGGACTCCCAGTGGCTGACCGGCCGCGAGTGCCGGCGCCTGGAGCCGATGCTCGCGCCGGGGGTGCGCGGCGGGCTGCGCGTGGACGGGGACCACCAGGTCGACCCGCGGCGGCTGGCGGCGGCGCTGCTGGCCGCCTGCGAGCGGGCGGGCGTGGTCTTCCACCGGACCTCCGCACAGCGGCTCGACGTCCGGGGCGGCCGGGCCGCCGGAGCCGTGCTGGCCGACGGGACCCGGGTCGGCGCGGGCCAGGTGGTCCTGGCCGGCGGTTCGCTGAGCGGGCGGCTGGCCGGGGTGCCGCCGGAGGCGGTACCGCCGGTGCGGCCCGTCAAGGGGCAGGTGCTGCGGCTGGCGGTGCCCCCGTCGTACGCGCCCTTCCTCCAGCGGACCGTACGGGCCGTGGTGCGCGGCAGCCACGTGTACCTCGTACCGCGGGAGAACGGCGAGCTGGTCGTCGGCGCGACGAGCGAGGAGCAGGGCTGGGACACCACGGTGACCGCGGGCGGGGTGTACGAACTCCTGCGCGACGCCCACGAGCTGGTGCCCGGCATCACCGAACTCCCCCTCACCGAGACCCTGGCCGGACTGCGCCCGGCCTCCCCCGACAACGCCCCGCTGCTGGGCCCCTCGGCCCTGCCCGGACTGCACCTGGCCACCGGCCACTACCGCAACGGCGTGCTGCTGACCCCGCTGACCGGGGAGGTACTGGCCGAGGTACTGACGGGCGGCGAACTACCCGAGACCGTACGGCCCTTCACCCCGGGACGCTTCACGGCCGCCCGCCCGGCCGCCCCCGTGCCCGCCCCCCGCTCCACCGCTCCCGAGGAGTTCCTCGTATGACCGCCACGGCCGCCCCCCTGAACGTCTCGGTCAACGGGGAGTCCCGCTCCTTCGCCGAAGGCACCACCCTCGACGCGGTGGTCGCCACCCTCACGCAGGCCCCGTCCGGAGTGGCCGCGGCCCTCAACGAGACCGTCGTACCCCGCAGGCAGTGGGCCGCGACCCCGGTGGGCGAGGGGGACCGCGTCGAGGTCCTCACCGCAGTGCAGGGGGGCTGAGCGCGATGGCGGACGACCTCCTGACCCTCGGCGGGCGGACCTTCTCCTCCCGGCTGGTCATGGGCACCGGCGGGGCCCCCAGCCTCGACGTGCTCGAACGCGCCCTGGCGGCCTCCGGCACCCAGCTGACGACCGTGGCCATGCGCCGGCTGGACCCCACCGTGCAGGGCTCGGTCTTCTCCGTGCTCTCGAAGCTCGGCATCGACGTGCTGCCCAATACGGCAGGCTGCTTCACGGCCGGCGAGGCGGTGCTGACCGCGCGGCTGGCGCGGGAGGCCCTCGGGACGGACTGGATCAAGCTGGAGGTGGTCGCGGACGAGCGGACGCTGCTGCCGGATCCGGTGGAGCTGCTCGACGCGGCCGAGGTCCTCGTGGACGAGGGCTTCACCGTCCTCCCCTACACGAACGACGACCCCGTCCTGGCGCGGAAGCTGGAGGACGTGGGCTGCGCGGCCGTCATGCCGCTGGGCTCCCCCATCGGCTCCGGGCTCGGCATCCGCAACCCGCACAACTTCGAGCTGATCGTGGAGCGGGCCGGGGTCCCGGTGATCCTGGACGCGGGGGCCGGGACCGCGTCGGACGCGGCGCTGGCGATGGAGCTGGGGTGTGCGGCGGTGATGCTGGCCTCGGCGGTGACGCGGGCGCAGGAGCCGGTGCTGATGGCTGCGGCGATGCGGGACGCCGTGTCGGCGGGGCGGCTGGCGTACCGGGCCGGGCGGATCCCGGTACGCCGGTTCGCCCTGGCCTCCTCCCCCACGGAGGGCCGCGCCACCCTCGACCCGGAACGCCCGGCCTTCTGACCGGCTCCGCTGGGCGGGGCCGGTCCCGGGGGTCCGGGGCGGGTCTTCGGGAGCGGCCCGCGGTTGTTGAGCCGCGTCACAGTCGTGCCGCAAGGCGGGCCGGGCGGGCGGGGGCGGGTGGGGGCGCTCGTAGAATTCCGGGGTGGACACGACCCTGGACGACCCGCTCGTCGGGCAGACGCTCGACGGCCGCTACCGCATAGACGCCCGGATCGCGGTCGGCGGCATGGCCACGGTCTACCGCGCCGTGGACCTCCGCCTCGACCGCGTCCTCGCGCTGAAGGTGATGCACCCGGCCCTGGCCGCGGACACCGCCTTCGTGGGCCGCTTCATCCGCGAGGCCAAGTCCGTGGCGCGGCTCGCGCACCCCAATGTGGTCGCCGTCTTCGACCAGGGCACCGACGGCCCGTACGTCTACCTCGCCATGGAGTACGTGTCCGGCTGCACCCTGCGCGACGTCCTGCGCGAGCGCGGTGCGCTCCAGCCGCGGGCGGCCCTCGACATCCTGGAGCCCGTGCTCGCCGCGCTCGGCGCCGCGCACCGGGCCGGTTTCGTGCACCGCGACATGAAGCCCGAGAACGTGCTGATCGGCGACGACGGCCGCGTCAAGGTGGCCGACTTCGGCCTGGTCCGCTCGGTCGACGCCGTCACCAGCACCACCGGCTCGGTCCTCGGCACCATCTCCTACCTGGCCCCGGAGCAGATCGAGAACGGTCTCACCGACGCCCGCGCCGACGTGTACGCCTGCGGTGTCGTCCTCTACGAGATGCTGACCGGCACCAAGCCGCACTCTGGGGACACCCCCGCCCAGGTGCTCTACCGGCACCTGAACGAGGACGTGCCCGCCCCCTCCGTCGCCGTGCCGGGGCTGCCCGCCGCCCTGGACGCGCTGGTCGCCGCGGCGGCCGCCCGGCAGGCGGCCGGGCGCCCGCAGGACGCGGTGGCCCTGCTGGGCCTGGCCCGGCAGGCCCGCTCCGGGCTGACGGAGGAGCAGCTGGACGCCGTACCGCCGCAGGCCCGCGGCGGCAGGGGACCCGCGTGGGAGCGGACCGGCTCCGAGGACCGCACCGGCGTGCTGCCCCGCCCGGTCGCGGCCGAGCGCGCCTCCGTCCACCACACGGCCCGGCTCCAGTCCCCGCCGCCCGCCGCCCCGGCCGCGCCCGCCGGGCGCCCGCGCCGCGTCCGGCTGCGCAGGCCGCCGCGCGGCCCGGCCCTGGTGGCGGCCGCCGTGCTGCTGGTCCTGGGGCTGGGCGCCGGGGTCTGGTACATCAGCACCGGGCAGTTCACGCGGGTGCCGAACCTGCTCGGGAAGACCGAGGCGCAGGCCCGGGAGCGGCTCTCGGGGGCCGGACTGGACGTGAAGGAGGTCCGGCGGGAGTTCAGCGGGACCTTCGAGCGCGGCACCGTGATGGGCTCCGACCCCGGCAGCGGCGCCCGGATCCGCGGCAACGGCTCCGTGGTTCTGACCCTCTCCCGCGGGCCCGAGATCGTGACCGTCCCCGCCGTGAAGGGCCGGAGCCTGGCGGCGGCGAAGGCCGAGCTGGAGGCGGCGGGGCTGGCCCCGGGCCAGGTCACGCAGGCGTTCAGCCAGGACGTCCCGGCGGGCTCGGTGCTCGGCACCGACCCGCCCGCCGGCACCCGCCGGGCCCCGGACACGGCGGTCGCCCTGCTGGTCAGCAAGGGCCGGCCGGTGACCGTACCGGACGTGGTCGGCGGTTCAGAGGAGCAGGCCCGCGCCGCCCTGGAGGCCCTGGGGCTGAAGGTCGCGACGGCCCCCGAGCGGATCCACTCCCCGCAGCCCGCGGGCGCCGTGGCCAACCAGTCCACGGCCGCCGGCTCGCGTGCCGCCACCGGGGACACGGTCGTGCTGACGGTGTCGAAGGGCCCGCGGATGGTCCAGGTGCCGGACGTCACCGGCCGCCATGTGGACGAGGCCAGGCGGCTGCTGAGGGACGCCGGCTTCGAGGTGAAGGTGGACAAGCCCTTCATCTCCTTCAGCGACGACGTGGCGAGCCAGTCGGTCAAGGGCGGCGAGAGCGCCCCCGAGGGCAGCACCGTCACCCTCCGCATCAAGGGACTGTGAACCTCCGCATGACGACGAAGACGAAGACGGAGACGGCGAACGAGACCGCCGTCGGCCGCACCACCGCCGCCCTGCGCAATCCGGTGGGCGGGCACGTTCCCGTGGCCGGGGGGCTGGACCGGGTGGGAATGGCGTACGCGCGGGAGATGGGTGCCGAGGCCGTACAGGTCTTCGTCGCGAACCCGCGCGGCTGGGCCACCCCGGCCGGGAACCCGGCGCAGGACGAGCTGTTCCGCGAGGCCTGCGCCCGGGAGGGCGTCCCCGCGTACGTCCACGCCCCGTACCTGATCAACTTCGGCTCGCACACCGCGGCCACCGTGGAGAAGTCGGTGGAGTCGCTGCGCCACTCGCTGCGCCGGGGCCGGGAGATCGGCGCGCTGGGCGTGGTCGTGCACACCGGTTCGGCGACCGGGGGCCGGCCCCGCGAGGAGGCCTTCGCGCAGGTACGGGAGCACATGCTGCCGCTGCTGGACGAACTGGTGCACGAGGACGACCCGTTCCTGCTGCTGGAGTCCACGGCCGGGCAGGGCTCCTCGCTGTGCTCGCGCACCTGGGACTTCGGCCCGTACTTCGAGGCGCTGGAGGCCCATCCGAAGCTCGGGATCTGCCTGGACACCTGCCACGTCTTCGCCGCGGGCCACGACCTGGCGGCGCCGGGCGGCACGAAGGAGACCCTGGACCTGCTGGCGCAGACCGTGGGCCCCGGCCGGCTGAAGCTGATCCACGCCAACGACTCCAAGGAGGGCGTGGGCGCGCACAAGGACCGGCACGCGAACATCGGCGCGGGCCACATCGGGGAGGACGGCTTCCGGGAGCTGTTCACGCATCCCGAGACCGCGGGGGTGCCGCTGGTGATCGAGACCCCGGGCGGCAAGGAGGGCCACGCGGCGGACGTGGCGCGGCTGAAGGGGCTCCGCGAGATCCCGTAGCGCCCGCGCGCGGACGGAAGAGGGACGGACGGAGAGGGACGGCCTAGAGCTCCGGGCCGTCGCCCGGCTCCTCCTGGTACGAGAAGCGCTGCTCTCGCCAGGGGTCGCCGATGTTGTGGTAGCCGCGCTCCTCCCAGAAGCCGCGGCGGTCGGCGGTCATGTACTCCACCCCGCGGACCCACTTGGGGCCCTTCCACGCGTACAGGTGCGGGACCACCAGCCGCAGCGGGAAGCCGTGTTCGGCGGTGAGGGGCTCGCCGCCCTGGTGGGTGGCGAAGACCGTGCGCTCCGAGGCGAAGTCGGCCAGGCGCATGTTGGAGCTGAAGCCGTACTCGGCCCAGACCATGACGTGGGTGACGCCCGGGGCCGGCGGGGCCTTCTCCAGGACGGTGCGGGCGAGGACGCCGCCCCATTCGGCGCCGACCATGCTGAACTTCGTCACGCAGTGGAGGTCGGCGAGGACCGAGGAGAAGGGGAGGGCCGCGAACTCCTCGTGGTTCCAGCAGTGCTTCTCGCCGTCGGCGGTGGCCCCGAAGACCCTGAACTCCCAGCGGTCCGGCTTGAACTTGGGTACAGGACCGTAGTGGGTGACGGGCCATCCGCGCTGGAGCCGCTGCCCCGGCGGGAGCTCCAGCTGCTCTGCTCCCGGAGATTCCCGGCTTTCCGGCTGACCCATGACTCCATGGTGACAGACTGGCCGGGGTGGTCATGACCAGGTTGGCCCCGATTCAGGGCAACTACCAGCATCTCCTACTAAGGAGGCACTTACTGGACGGCCTCCTGAAGCGGTGCAAGGATGCGCGCACTACCCGGTCTCTTGCCGCTTGGAAGGAGCCTCTGCGATGCAGGGCGACCCCGAGGTCCTCGAGTTTCTGAACGAACAGCTCACCGGTGAGCTCACGGCGATCAACCAGTACTGGCTGCACTACCGCATCCAGGACAACAAGGGCTGGACGAAGCTCGCCAAGTACACCCGCGAAGAATCCATCGACGAGATGAAGCACGCGGACAAGATCACCGAGCGCATCCTGATGCTCGACGGGCTGCCGAACTACCAGCGCCTCTTCCACGTCCGCGTGGGCCAGACCATCACCGAGATGTTCCAGGCCGACCGGCAGGTGGAGGTCGAGGCCATCGACCGCCTCAAGCGCGGTATCGAGGTCATGCGGGGCAAGGGCGACTTCACCTCGGCCAACCTCTTCGAGGAGATCCTCGCCGACGAGGAGCACCACATCGACTACCTCGACACCCAGCTGGAGCTCATCGAGACCCTGGGCGAGGCCCTGTACCTGTCCCAGCTGATCGAGCAGCCCAGCTAGCAGCGGGCCGGCCCGTACGCCGCGGAGCGCCTCAGGCGGCTTCCGCGAGCTCCGTCTCGGCGACGAGCACCTGCGCGGCGGCGTCCTGGTCCAGCAGGCGGCGGCGCGGGCAGGCTCCCCGGCCGAGGATGCCCTGGATGGCGCGGACGCAGGATCCGCAGTCCGTGCCCGCCTTCGTGGCCGAGGCGATCTGGCGGGGGGTGCAGGCACCCGCCTCCGCGTGGTCCTTGACCTGCTTGTCGGTGATCCCGAAACAAGAGCAGACGTACACGCGGTTCACCTCCCGGGCAGGATTCGGTGGCGCCTTCCCGTCTTTCGGTGAGGCTAACCTAACCTTACCCGCCGGGGCCCTGGCCTAAAAGCCCCGTCAACGACTGTGGGGCGCGGATCACATCGATCCGCGCCCCACACTCGTAGGTACCTACCTACTGATCGCTACTGGTCCCGGTACATCTCGGCGACCAGGAAGGCCAGGTCCAGGGACTGGCTGCGGTTGAGCCGCGGGTCGCAGGCGGTCTCGTAGCGCTGGTGCAGGTCGTCGACGAAGATCTCGTCGCCGCCGCCCACGCACTCGGTGACGTCGTCGCCGGTGAGCTCCACGTGGATGCCGCCCGGGTGGGTGCCCAGGGCCTTGTGGACCTCGAAGAAGCCCTTGACCTCGTCGAGCACGTCGTCGAAGCGGCGGGTCTTGTGGCCGGAGGCCGCCTCGAAGGTGTTGCCGTGCATCGGGTCGGTGACCCAGGCGACGGTGGCGCCGGAGGCCGTGACCTTCTCGACCAGCTCGGGGAGCTTGTCGCGGACCTTGTCGGCGCCCATGCGGACGATGAAGGTCAGGCGGCCCGGCTCGCGGTCCGGGTCGAGGCGGTCGATGTAGGTGAGCGCCTCGTCCACGCTGGTGGTGGGGCCGAGCTTGATGCCGATCGGGTTGGCGATCTGCGAGCAGAACTCGATGTGCGCGTGGTCCAGCTGCCGGGTGCGCTCGCCGATCCAGACCATGTGGCCCGAGGTGTCGTAGAGCTTGCCCGTGCGGGAGTCCGTGCGGGTCAGCGCCGACTCGTAGTCGAGCAGCAGGGCCTCGTGGGAGGCGTAGAACTCGACCGCCTTGAACTCGGCCGGGTCGGTGCCGCACGCCTTCATGAAGTTGAGGGCGTTGTCGATCTCGCGGGCGAGCTGCTCGTACCGCTGACCGGACGGCGAGGACTTCACGAAGTCCTGGTTCCAGGCGTGCACCTGGCGCAGGTCGGCGTACCCGCCGGTGGTGAAGGCGCGCACCAGGTTCAGCGTCGAGGACGAGGCGTGGTACATCCGCTTCAGCCGCTCGGGGTCCGGGACGCGGGCCTCGGAGGTGAAGTCGAAGCCGTTGACGGAGTCGCCGCGGTACGTCGGGAGGGTGACTCCGTCGCGGGTCTCGGTGTCCTTCGAACGGGGCTTGGAGTACTGGCCGGCGATCCGGCCGATCTTGACCACCGGCACCGAGGCGGCGTAGGTGAGGACGGCGCTCATCTGGAGCAGCGTCTTCAGCTTGGCCCGGATGTGGTCGGCCGACACGGCGTCGAAGGCCTCGGCGCAGTCGCCGCCCTGCAGCAGGAACGCCTCGCCCTTGGCGACGGCTCCCAGGCGGGCGCGCAGCTGGTCGCACTCGCCCGCGAAGACGAGCGGAGGATACGACTCGAGGTCCGCGACGACAGCGCGCAGGGCCTCGGCATCGGGGTACGAAGGCTGCTGCGCCGCGGGAAGGTCTCGCCAGGTCGCCTTGGCGGCGAGGGCGTGGGTTTCTGCGTTCACGGTCACGCAGACAACAGTACGGGTTCGCCGGAGCCGGATTCTCCGGTGCCCGCCTTGTGAGACGGAGTTCTCATGACCGGTCGGTAACCCTTCCGTGGCGGCTCCCGTGGGCTACGATCGCCGCCATGTACGCGCACTCCGACCAGAACTGGTGGTGGACCGCTCTCCCGGCGGCCCACTGACTGCGCGTTCCCGAAACTGACGCGAAGGCCGCCCGAGGGGCGGCCTTCCTGCATGTACGGGGCCGTTCCTCTCCTCTTCACCGGAAGGAACCCCCGCCATGCCCGTCGGCGACACCGCTGCCCTGCTCGCCCGGCTCACCGAGCCCGGCTGCCCGCCCTTCGCCCTGCTGCGCCGCCGCACCCCCGGCCGCGGCCACGACACCGTCGAGCTGCTGCTCGGCCCGGTCCACGAGGCCGGGCTGCTGGCCGGGATCCCGATCGGGGAGCTCGGCACCCTGGCCCTGATCCCCTTCCGCCAGATCCGCGAGCGCGGGTTCGACGTGCGCGACGACGGCACCCCGCTGAGCGTGCTGGTGGCCGCGGAGCGGTACGAGCTGCCGCTCGGCTCCGTGCTGGAGGCGCTGCCCGGGCGTGCGGTGCGGGTCGAGGGCGGCGGGTTCGACGTGTCGGACGGGGAGTACGCGCGGATCGTCCGCCGGGTGCTGGAGGAGGAGATCGGCCGCGGCGAGGGGGCGAACTTCGTCATCCGCCGCACGTACACCGGCGAGATCCCCGGGTACGGCCCCGCCGACGCGCTGGCCCTCTTCCGGCGGCTGCTGACGGCCGAGCGGGGGGCGTACTGGACGTACGTGGTCCACACCGGGGAGCGGACCCTGGTCGGCGCCAGCCCCGAGGTCCACGTCCGGATGTCCGGGGGGACGGTGGTCATGAACCCGATCAGCGGCACGTACCGCTACCCCCCGGGCGGCCCCACCGCCGAGTCCCTCCTCGACTTCCTCGGCGACCGCAAGGAGACCGAGGAGCTGTCGATGGTGGTCGACGAGGAGCTGAAGATGATGTGCACGGTCGGGGACCGCGGCGGGGTGGTGGTCGGCCCCCGCCTGAAGGAGATGTCCCATCTGGCGCACACCGAGTACGAGCTGCGCGGCCGGTCCTCGCTGGACGTGCGCGAGGTGCTCCGCGAGACCATGTTCGCGGCCACCGTCACCGGATCCCCGGTGCAGAACGCCTGCCGGGTCATCGAGCGGCACGAACCCGCGGGCCCCGGCGGCGCGGGCCGCGGGTACTACGCCGGGGCGCTGGCCCTGCTCGGGCACGACTCCTCCGGGGCGCAGACGCTGGACTCCCCCATCCTGATCCGCACGGCCGACATCGCCCCGGACGGCCGCCTGAAGGTCCCGGTGGGCGCCACCCTCGTGCGGCACTCCGACCCCGCCGGGGAGGTGGCCGAGACCCACGCCAAGGCGGCCGCGGTGCTGGCGGCCCTGGGCGTGCGGCCGGGGGCGGCGCAGCCTGCGGCGGACCGGCCGCGGCTGGCCGGGGACCCGCGGGTGCAGGCGGCGCTCGCCGCGCGGCGGGACGGGCTGGCGCCGTTCTGGCTGCGGATGCAGGACCAGGAGGCGGTGGCGCCGGACGGGCACGCGCTGGTGATCGACGCGGAGGACACCTTCACGGCGATGCTGGCGCACGTGCTGCGGGCCGCCGGGCTGGAGGTCACCGTCCGCCGGTACGACGAGCCGGGGCTGCGGGAGGCGGCGCTCTCCCACGGGGGCCCGGTGGTCCTGGGCCCGGGGCCCGGCGATCCGCAGGACCCCGCCGATCCGCGGATGCGGCTGCTGCGCCCGCTGGCGGCGGAGCTGCTGGCCTCGCACCGGCACGGCCTGCTGGGGGTGTGCCTGGGCCACGAGCTGATCGCCGCGGAGCTGGGGCTGCCGCTGGTGCGCAAGGCGGAGCCGGCCCAGGGCGCCCAGACCACCGTCCGGCTCTTCGGAAGGGACCGGACGGTCGGCTTCTACAACACCTTCACGGCCTCCTGCGACGAGGAGGCGGCGGCCGGGCTGGCGCTGCACGGGGTGGAGGTCTCCCGGGACCCGGACAGCGGGGAGGTGCACGCGCTGCGCTCGGCCCGCGGGTTCGCGGGGGTGCAGTTCCACCCGGAGTCGGTGCTCACCCTCCAGGGCGTGGACCTGCTCCGCGAGCTGCTGGCGGTGATCCGCCCGGCGGCCACCCGGACGGCGTAGGGCCGGGCCGGCCGGCCGGGGCCCGGTCCGCGAGCCGCCGCCGGACGGCCAGCACGGCGTACGCGGCGAGCCCCGCGGCCGCGGCGGGCAGGGACTCGGCGGCCAGCCCCAGGGCGAAGGCGGCGGAGCCCGCCCAGTCCCCGGCCTCCGCCGCCCGGTGGGCGCGGCCGCGGCCGGGGGCCGCGCGCAGGGCGCGGAGCAGGTGGTCGAGGGTGCCGGCGGCGAGCAGCGCGCCCCAGACGGCGAGGGTCCAGCGGAGCCAGTCGGGTATCTGCACACCGCGACCGTAGGGGCCGCCGCTGAACGCCCGGCGAACGTCACACGGCCGGGGAGAGGGTGTTCTCCGAGCGGCGGCCGGCGAGGTAGTCGGCCACGTTGGCGGCGGTGGTGTCGATGATCTGGCCGACCGCGTCGTGCGTGTAGTACGCCTGGTGGGAGGTGACGAGCACGTTGGGGAAGCTGATCAGCCGGGCCAGGGTGTCGTCCTCGACCGCCTCCAGGGACTTGTCGAGGAAGAAGACCCCCGCCTCGGCCTCGTACACGTCCAGCCCCACCCCGGTGAAGCGGCCCGCCCGCAGCTCGGTGACCAGGGCCTCGGTGTCGACGAGCCCGCCGCGGCTGGAGTTCACCAGGATGGCGTCGTCCTTCATCGCGCGCAGGGCCGCGGCGTCGATGAGGTGGTGGGTGGCGTCCAGCAGCGGTACGTGCAGGCTGACCAGGTCAGCGGCGGCGAGCAGCTGCTCCTTGTCCTCGTACGCCACGTACTTCATGCCCAGCTCCACGCACGCCGGGTTCTCGGCCGTGTCCCAGCCGAGCAGCTCCATGCCGAAGCCGTGGGCGATCCGGGCGAAGGCCTCGCCGATCTTCCCGGTGCCGAGGACCCCGGCGGTGCGGCCGTGCATATCGCGGCCGAGGAGCCCGTTGAGGCGGAAGTCGAAGTCGCGGGTGCGGTTGGAGGCGCGCACGATCCGCCGGTTCACGGCCATGGCGAGGGTCCAGGCGAACTCGGCCACGGAGTACGGCGAGTAGTACGAGACCCGGCTGACCGTGAGGCCGAGCTGCCGGGCCACGGGCAGGTCGACGTTGTTGAAGCCGGTGGAGCGCTGGGCGATCATCCGGGTGCCGCCCGCGTGGAGGGTGCGCAGGACCCGCGCGCCGAGGTCGGCGTTGACGCTGGCGCTGACCACCTCGTAGCCGGCGGCGATGGGGGCGGTGTCCTCGCTGAGGAAGACCTCCAGGCAGCGGACCTCGTGGACGCCCTCGAAGGCCTTCTCCAGGAGCGGCTTCTCGTCGGCCGTCACACCGAATGCCAGGATCTCCACGCTTGCACCCGCTTCCCGCCGATCACGGACCATGGACCTTTTGTCACGATACGGGCCATGGTCCGCGTCTGCGCCCCGGGGCGGGGCAGGGGGAGGGGACCGCCAAGGTCCGGAAGAGACGGCCTAGCCGAAGAAGACGCCCGCCTCGGCGTAGAGCGCGGGGTCCACGGTCTTCAGGCGGGCCGTGGCCTCGGCGATCGGGACCCGGACCACGTCGGTGCCGCGCAGGGCGACCATCTTCCCGTAGTCCCCGTCCCGGACCGCGTCGATGGCGTGCAGCCCGAAGCGGGTGGCGAGCCAGCGGTCGAAGGCGCTGGGGGTGCCGCCGCGCTGGACGTGCCCGAGCACGCTGGTACGGGCCTCCTTGCCCGTCCGGGACTCGATCTCCTTGGCCAGCCACTCCCCCACGCCCGACAGCCGGACGTGCCCGAAGGAGTCGAGGGTGCCGTCCTTGAGGACCATGTCCCCGTCCTTGGGCACGGCCCCCTCGGCGACGACCACGATCGGCGCGTAGCTCGCCCTGAAGCGGGAGGCCACCCAGGCGCAGACCTTCTCCACGTCGAAGCGCTGCTCGGGGATGAGGATGGCGTTCGCGCCGCCGGCCAGGCCGGAGTGCAGGGCGATCCAGCCGGCGTGGCGGCCCATGACCTCGACGACGAGGACCCGCATGTGGGACTCGGCGGTGGTGTGCAGCCGGTCGATGGCCTCGGTGGCGATGCCGACCGCGGTGTCGAAGCCGAAGGTGTAGTCGGTGGCCGAGAGGTCGTTGTCGATGGTCTTCGGCACGCCGACGCAGGGCACGCCGTACTCCCCGTACAGCTGGGCGGCCACGCCGAGGGTGCCCTCGCCGCCGATCGCGATCAGGGCCGAGACCTCGTGCTTGGCGAGGTTCTCCTTGATGCGGCGGATGCCGTCCGGGACCTTGAGGGGGTTGGTGCGCGAGGAGCCGAGGATGGTGCCGCCGCGGGGCAGGATCCCGCGGACGGCCGGGATGTCGAGGGCGGTGGTGTCCCCTTCGAGGGGGCCGCGCCAGCCGTCCCGGAAGCCGGTGAACTCGTACCCGTACTCCTGGACACCCTTGCGCACCACCGCGCGGATGACCGCGTTGAGCCCGGGGCAGTCTCCGCCGCCGGTCAGCACTCCGACCTTCATGGAATCGTCCCTTCGCCACGGGGCCCGGGGCGCCGGGCCCGCACGGCGGCCACGCTAGTGGTGACGCGGGTCACACCGGACGGGGGTGAAGGGGTAATTCCGGTGGAATTACGGGTCGTTGCGCAGGCCCGTTCACTCGTACGGGGAACTAGGCGTCGTCAAGACCGCGTTCTATCGCGTACCGCACCAGTTCCACCCGGTTGTGCAGCTGGAGCTTGCCGAGGGTGTTCTGCACGTGGTTCTGGACCGTGCGGTGGGAGATCACGAGCCGCTCGGCGATCTGCTTGTACGACAGGCCCTTGGCGACCAGCCGCAGCACCTCGGTCTCGCGGTCGGTCAGCTGCGGGGCCTTGGGCAGGTCGGGGGCGGCGGGGGCCGGGTCCGTGGCCAGCCGCCGGTACTCGCCGAGCACCAGCCCGGCCAGCCCGGGGGTGAACACCGGGTCCCCGGCGGCCGTCCGGCGGACCGCGTCGATGAGCTCCTCGGCGCCCGCGGACTTGAGCAGGTAGCCGGTGGCCCCGGACTTGACGGCCTCCAGCACGTCGGCGTGCTCGCCGCTGGCGGAGAGCACCAGCACCCGCAGGGCCGGGTTCGCGCCCACCAGCTCCTTGCAGACCTGCGCCCCGGGCATCCCGGGCAGGTTCAGGTCGAGGACCAGGACGTCGGGGCCGACCGCCTGGGCCCGGCGCACGGCCTGGGGGCCGTCCCCGGCGGTGGCCGCCACGTCGAAGCCCGCGGCGGCCAGGTCGCGGGCGACCGCGTCCCGCCACATCGGGTGGTCGTCCACGACCATCACCCTGATCGGGCTCCCTGCCGCCGTGCTCTCGCCGCTCATCGTGCGTCCCCCTTCGGAACCTTCAGCTCCACTTCTGTTCCCTGCCCCGGTACGGAGACCAGGTCGGCCGTGCCGCCCAGGTCCCGCAGCCGGCCCCGGATCGACTGGGCCACCCCGAGCCGGCCCTCCCCCTCGGCCTGGGCCAGCCGGCCCGCCGGGATGCCCGGGCCGTCGTCGCGGACCGTGACGATCACCTCGTCCGGCCAGTCCTCGACCAGGATCCACGCCCCGGCCCCCTCGCCCGCGTGCCGCCGGACGTTGTCGAGGGCCGCACCGACCGCCGCCGCCAGCTCCCGGGCGGCCCGGGCGGGCAGCACCACGGGGGCGCCGGGCTCGGCGAAGCTCACCCTCTGGCCGGCGTACGGGGCCAGCAGGGCCCGCAGGTCCAGCTCGGCGGACTCCGCTGCCTCCGCGGCCTCCGCATCGGGAACGTCCACGGCCGTGACGAAGGCGCCTCGGGCCGCGTCCCGCGAGATCCGGGACGCGGGCACCAGCCCGCTGGAGACCAGCGTGCGCAGCGCCACCTCCTGCTCCCCGGCCATCCGGCCCAGCTCCGCGGCCTCGCCGCCGAGGGCGGTGCCCTTGCGCTGGACCATGGCGAGGACCTGGAGCACCCCGTCGTGGATGTCCCGGGCCAGCCGCTCCCGCTCGCGGGTGGCGGCCTCGATCTCCAGGGCCCGGGCGAGGGTGGCCTCACTGGCGCGGGCCACCTCGACCACGTACCCGATGGCGATGGAGGCGACCCAGACCAGGAGCACGTTGTGGACGGTGTCCCGGGTGACCTCCCCGCGCTGGGCCACGTTGGCCACCGCGACGAGGGTGGAGGCCGCCAGGGCCCAGCGCCAGCCGCCCTTGATCGCGAAGGCCAGCACGGAGCCGGCCGTCCAGATCGAGGGCAGGGTCGGGCCGCCCGCGGCGATCCGCTCGGCCGAGTCCACCACCGGGGTCAGCAGGATGCCCGTGACCGCGAGGGAGAGGTCGGCCGCGAGGAAGCGCCGGGTGCAGGCCGCCGCACCGGAGACCCGGGACAGGGTGGCCAGGGTCCACACCGCGAGTACGGCGAGGTAGCCCACCGCCACCCACGGGCGGACGAACTCCCGGTAGGCGGAGGCGAACAGCAGCACCGCGTACACCAGCGTCAGCACGCGGTAGGCGGTCAGCGCACGCCACAGCGGCTGCTCGACCGACATGCGCACGACCCGCTCGCGCTTGGCCATCCCCACCCCCAGACCCGTACGGGCCACAGCGGACCTAGCGGTCCGCAGCCTCCGCGTCGCCGGCCTGCGCAGACCCGGCAGCCTTGTCGGCCTTCTCGGCCTTTTCCGCCTTCTCGGCCTTCTCGGCCTTTTCGAGTTCCGCCTTCTCCGCCTTCGCGGCCTTCTCGGCGTCGGCGATCTGGCGCTTGGCGGCCGTGGCGTAGATGTCCACGTACTCCTGCCCCGAGAGCTTCATGATCTCGTACATGACCTCGTCGGTCACCGAGCGCAGGATGAAGCGGTCGCCGTCCATGCCCTGGTAGCGGCTGAAGTCGAGCGGCTTGCCGATCCGGATGCCGGGGCGCATGAGCTTGGGGACCACCTTGCCGGGCGGCTGGATCTTCTCCGTGTCGATCATCGCCACGGGGATCACGGGGGCGCCGGTGGCCAGGGCCACCCGGGCCAGGCCGCCGGGCTTGCCCCGGTAGAGCCGGCCGTCGGGCGAGCGGGTGCCCTCGGGGTAGATGCCGAAGAGCTCGCCGCGCTCGATGACCTCGATACCGCTCCTGATGGCCGCCTCACCCGCGCCGCGGGCCCCCGAGCGGTCCACGGGGAGCTGGCCCACGCCCTTGAAGAAGGCGGCCGTCAGCTTGCCCTTGACCCCCGGGGAGGTGAAGTACTCGGCCTTCGCGATGAAGGTCACCTTCCGGTCGAGTACGGCAGGCAGGAAGAAGGAGTCCGAGAAGGACAGGTGGTTGCTCGCGAGGATCGCCGGCCCCTCGGCGGGAATGTTCTCGAGGCCCTCCACCCAGGGCCTGAAGGCGAGCTTCAGGGATCCCCCGATGGAGAACTTCATTGCGCCGTAGATCAACTCGAATGCCTTCCTGTGTCTGTCGAACAGACCTTAACCCCTGGCGGGCCTGCGCTCCCGCCCGCCAGGGGGGCGCGGCGGGCCCGAGCCGCCGTGACGGCCCTGGTCGGTGCCGGTCCGGTCGCGTACCGTGAAGTACACACTGAGCGCACCCCCTCATCCATCTGATCGAACAGGAGATCCTGGTGCCCGTCCTCCCTGGAGCCGAGCCGTTCCGCCACGAGGGCGGAGAGGTGGGCGTCCTCCTCTGCCACGGCTTCACCGGCTCGCCCCAGTCCCTGCGCCCCTGGGCCGAGTTCCTGGCCGAGCGCGGGCTGACGGTCTCCCTGCCCCTGCTGCCGGGGCACGGCACCCGCTGGCAGGACATGCAGCTCACGGGCTGGGAGGACTGGTACGCCGAGGTGGACCGGGCGCTGCGCGAGCTGCGGGACCGGTGCGGGCAGGTGTTCGTCTTCGGGCTGTCGATGGGCGGGGCGCTGACCCTGCGGCTGGCCGCGAAGTACGGCGACGCCATCAGCGGGATCGTGGTGGTGAACCCGGCCAACAAGGTGCACGACCCGCTGGCCGTGGCCCTCCCGGTCGCCAAGCACTTCATACGGTCCACCCCGGGCATCGCCAGCGATATCGCGAAGCCGGGCGTGGAGGAGGTCGGGTACGACCGGGTGCCGACCCGCGCCGCGCACTCGCTGCGCACGTTCCTGAGGCTCGTGGACACGGAGCTGCCCCAGGTCACGCAGCCGGTGCTGCTGCTGCACAGCCCGCAGGACCACGTGGTGCCGCCGGCCGACTCGGCGCGGGTGCTCAGCCGGATCTCCTCCACCGACGTGACGGAGACCCTGCTGGAACACAGCTACCACGTCGCGACGTTGGACCATGATGCAGAGCGCATCTTCGAGGACAGTTACGCATTCGTCGGCCGGCTCGCGCCGAGCGTCGGCAAGGAGGGGACGGCCACCGGTGGCTGAGCACGAGGACCGCGATCCCCAGGCTTCGGGGAGCGGTGAACCGCTCGACGAGGAAGCGGCGTGGGCCGCCATCGTCGCGGGTTACGGGGAGGAGCCGGCGGACCCGCCGGGCTCCAAGCCCTTCAAGCCCGTCGAGGACCTGCTGCTGCCCGAGGAGGACGTGAACGTCCTGCCGGGCGGTGCCGGTACGGGCGCGGGCGGGGAGCCCGCGGGCGAGAAGGGCGGGGAGAAACCGCAGGGGACGACGCAGGAGAAGACCGGGCGCGGGGGCGAGGAGTCCGCCGACCCGGGGAGCGCGGCCAGGCCGCCGCTGGGCAGCTCGGTGGTCTTCGCCCCGGGCGTGGGCGTGGGCACGGGCCCGCGGGACCACTCGCTGGCCGAGCCCCCGGACGAGGACGGCGAGGAGGGGCACTTCGTGCCCCCGGAGCCGCCCCCGCTGCCGGAGGCCGACACCACGACGAAGTTCGCCTGGCTCGCGGTGGTGGGCGGTCCGGTGCTGCTCCTGCTGGCGGTGCTGTTCCAATGGGACATGACCTGGTGGCTCACCACACTGGGCGTGGGCGGCTTCCTGGGCGGCTTCGCCACCCTGATCGCCCGCATGCAGCACGACGACGAGGAGGACGGCTTCGACGACCCGGGTCGCGGAGCAGTCGTCTAGAACCACTGGCCGCCGGCCTGCTCGCGCAGGTCAGGCGGCCGGAAGCCGGAGGGCGGCCAGGACCGGGAGGTGGTCCGAGGCCGCCCTCAGGTCTTCCGGGTCCAGTCCCGGCAGCAGTTCCGGGGCGGGCACCCCGCAGCCCAGCACCTCGGCGCCCGCGGTGGCGAACACCGCGTCGATCCGCTTGCGCGGAGCCGGGGCCGGCCAGGTGGGGTCCGTACCCCAGGGGCGTACGGACCGGCAGTCCTGGAGCTCCCCGGCGAGGCGCCGGAAGGCCGCCCCGCCGGGCTCGTCGTTGATGTCCCCGGCGGCCACGGCGTACGGGGCGTCCAGGGCGCGGAGCCGGTCGAGCAGCAGGCCCGCCTGCGCGTACCGCTCCTCGGCCTGGAGGGACAGGTGGGCGCTGAGCACGCCGACGCGGGCCCCGGCGAAGCCGACCACGGCGGTGGCGAAGCCCCGGCGGTGCAGTCCGGGCCGCTTCGGGAGCAGGACGTCCTCGGTGCGCTCGACGCGGGCCCGCAGGGAGCACATCAGGAGGGGGCCGGCGGCCGTGCCGCCCCCGCCCAGCACCACGAGCCCGGCCTTCGAGGCGAGCCGGGCGGCGTGCTTGCGCCAGCGGAAGAAGATCGGGGCCTCCTGGACGAGGACCAGGTCGGGGGCGCAGGCGCTGATCACCCGGGCGAGCGCGTCCTCGTCGTCGCGCAGGGACCGGACGTTGTAGCTCAGCACCCGGATCACGGCGGAACCGTCGGCTTCGGTACGGGAGTCGGGCAGCTCCATGGCATCCATGGCCCCCAACATAGGCAGCTGCCCGCCGCACCCACAGGGGGGCGCGGCGGGCAGCTGCGCAGAAACGGGAGCGCGGTCCGGCGGCCGGTTCAGCCCTGGCGGGCCAGGTCGGCCGCGCCGACGAGCCCGGCCTTGCCGCCGAGCTGGGCGGCGAGCACCTGGGCGTGGGGCCGGTACTGGGAGCCGATCAGCCAGCGCCGGAAGGACTTGCGGATCGGTTCGAGGACGAGCTCGCCCTCGTCGGAGACCCCGCCGCCGACGATGAAGGCCGAGGGGTCGAAGAGGGAGGCCAGGTCGGCCAGGCCCGCGCCGGCCCAGCGGGCCAGCTCGCGGAAGGAGTCGACGGCGACCGGGTCGCCCTGCCGGGCGGCGGCGCTGATGTGCTTGCCGTCGATGCCCTCGGGGGTGCCGTCGCCGAGCCCGAGGAGGATCCCGGCCCGCTCGGGGGTGGCGCCGGCGCGCTGCCTGGCGTACCGGACCAGGGCGCGGCCGGAGGCGTACTGCTCCCAGCAGCCCTGGCTGCCGCAGCCGCACAGCAGCCCGTCCGGGACCACGCGGACGTGGCCGAACTCGGCGGCGACGCCGAAGCGGCCGCGGCGCAGCTTGTTGCCGATGATGATGCCGCCGCCCAGGCCGGTGCCCAGCGTGATGCAGATGACGTCCTCGTGGCCCTGGCCGGCGCCGAAGCGGTACTCGCCCCAGGCGGCGCAGTTGGCGTCGTTCTCGACCACGACGGGGAGGCCGATGCGCTGCTCGACCTTGTCCTTGAGCGGCTCGTGGCGCCAGTTGATGTTGGGGGCGAAGAGCACGGTGGCGCGCTTGTCGTCCACGTAGCCCGCGGCGCCGATGCCGACGGCCTCGATGGTGTGGCCGCTGCTGACCTGGGCGACGGCGGTGCAGATCGCCTCGGTCACGCCTTCGGGGGTCGGCGGGGTGGGCACCTTGTACGTCTCCAGGATGGTGCCCTCTTCGTCGACCACTCCGGCCGCGATCTTCGTGCCGCCGATGTCGACGCCGATGGTGAGTCCCATTAGTCCCTCGGTTTCCGGTCAAACCCCGCCAGGGCCAACCGTACCCGAGGGGGCGGGGGCTCAGTCGAGGTCGATGCGCTCCGGGCCGGCGGGACCGCCGTCCTCGGGACCGGGGCCCGGGCCGCCGGGTCCGGCGGGGGGCTTCGGGCCGCGGGTGCCCTGCGCGTCCCTGGTCCAGCGGCTCTCGTGGCCCTCGACGGCGGAGCGGTAGGCGGCCAGCAGCTCGGAGCCGGCGGCGGCGAGGTGGTCGAAGACCTGCGGATTGCGCTCGATGACGGGCTCCACCGCGGCCTTCGCCTGGTTGACGAACTGGCGTACGGCGCCCTGGGCGGCCGTGCCCAGGAGCGGGTTGCCCAGTCCGGAGACCTTGTCGGCCACGGCCTCGACCAGCTTGAACAGCTCCTCGGCCGCGCTGCCCGCACCGGCGCCCGCGGAGCCGCCGCGGGCGGCCCGCTCGGCGCGGATGCGCGCCTGCTCGGCGGCGAGGTCCTCGGCGCAGGCCTTCGCCCAGGCGTCGTCGTCGGTGGGGCGGTCGGATGCCTCGCTCATGGCGACTCCCTGGGGCTGCGGCGGGACGGGCCGCGCGGGTTCTGCCCTTCGACCTTACCCGAACGGACGCACGGCGTTCAGCGCTCCGCGGGCCACAGTCCGGGGTCCGGCGCGAACCGGATCCTCAGCTCCCCCTCGCGCAGCGCGGCCCCCGTGACGGTGCAGCGGCGCAGGGCGGAGGGCAGGGAAACGATCCTGCGGAACGGGCCGACCGTGAGCAGGAGTTCGTCCCCGCGCCGCACCAGGTCCAGGCCCTCCTTCACGGCCCCGGGCAGCGGCAGCCGCCACACCAGGATGCCCTCCCCGGCCCGCCGGTCCTCCACCGGCCAGGCGGGGCGGGCCGGGCCGGGGAGCGCCGGATCGGGCAGGGCGGCCGGGTCCAGGAGGGCCAGGTCGGCGGCGGTCTGCGGATCGCGGCCCAGGTGCGGGAGCCCGCGGAGCGCGGCGGGGCCCGCGGGGCCCGCCGCGAGGTCGGCCCACTCGGCGAGGCAGGCCTTCTGCTGGGCGGCGACACCCGCCGCCCAGGGGTCGGCGGCGTCCTGCGGGACCACGCGGTTCGCGACCAGCAGGCCCAGCGGCAGCCGGTGCAGGGCGAGGCCGGTCACGGCGGTGCGGACGGCCGCGGCTCCGGCCGGCCCGGGCTCCGCGACCAGGACGGCCGAGGTGTCCGCGGACTCGACCACCGCCTGCACGGCGGCCAGCTCCTCGTCCCAGCGGGCCGCGGTCTCGTACAGCCACTGCGCGGGCATGGGCACGCCGGCCAGCTGGGCGAGCACGGGGCGCAGCGAGCGGGCCGCCTGGCGCTCGGCGGGCAGCAGCCGGCGCAGGTAGCGGCGGAGCCGGGCGGGGAGGGCGAGCAGGTCCACGGCCTCGCGGACCGGTGGCAGGTCGGCGACCAGCAGGTCGTACGCGCCGCTGTCGGCGGCCCGGCGCAGGGCGCGCAGCAGGGCGAACTGCTCCGCGCCGGGTACGGCGGCCAGCTCCTCCGCAGCCAGCGGGCGGGCGCCGAGGAGGTCGAGGACGGCGGTGCCGCGGGCCTGGAGGGCGGTGACCTCGGCGCGGAACTCGGCGTCGGGGTCGAGGCGGGCCGTGGTGACGCCGGGGAGGTCCGCAGCGGGGAGGTCGGTGCCGGTCAGCAGGACGCGGTGGCCCTGGCGGGCGGCGGCGGCCGCCGTGGCCGCGGCGACGGTGCTGCGGCCGGCTCCGCCGGGGCCGGTGACGAGGAGGGTGCGCATGGTGCTCCGTGCTGTGTACGTACGCCTGTCGCGACCCGGGTCCGCTGCGCGGGGCCTGTTCCCCACCCCGCCCGTTCCCGTTCCTGGGGCTCCGCCCCAGACCCCGCGCCTCAAACGCCGGCGAGGCTGGAGGTATCCAGCCTGCGCGGCGTTTGAGCGCACCGGGCGCGGAGCGCACGGTCCGGGGGTCCGGGGGCTTGTCCCCGGTTTCGGGAAGGGGCGGGTAGGGGAACAGGCCCCGCGCAGCGGGAACCGGTCAGGCGGATTCGACGCGCTTCTTCAGGCCGGCCAGGGCACGGTCGATGATGACCTTCTCGGCCTTCCGCTTGATCATGCCGAGCATCGGGATCTTGACGTCGACGGTCAGCTGGTAGGTGACCTCCGTCGCCCCGCCCCCGTCCCGCGCAGCCAGCCGGTACGACCCGTCCAGCGCCCGCAGCATCTGCGACTTGACCAGCGTCCAGCTGACCTCGTCCCCGCCGCTCCACGTGTACGCGAGCGTGTGGTCGTCCTTGATCGCCCCGGCGTCCAGCAGCAGCCGCACCTGCTCGGCGCGCCCCTGCGCGTCCGTGGCCAGCACCTCGGCCTCCTTGACCTCGCCGGTCCACTCCGGATAGCGGGCGAAGTCGGCGATCACGGCCATGACCTCGGCCGGGGCGGCCGCGATCGTGATGCTCGAACTGGTGTGTTCCGACATCGCTGGGGCTCTCCTCGTACGTGGGTGGGGCAGTCGGGTGGGGCAGCGGGGCGGGCCTGCCAGGGGAGGGAGGCGGCTGCCACCCGCCGCCGCGTGAAGGCTACCGCGCACGGCGCCCGTCACCATTCCAGGGCCCACGGCCTCCCCGTAGAGGCGAAGTGCCCCACGTTCACGCACTCGGTGGCCCCGATCCGCATCCGCCGGGCGAGCGGCTGGTGGACGTGCCCGAAGAGCGCGTACCGCGGCCGGATCCGGTGGACGGCCGCGAGCAGGGCCTCGCTGCCGCGTTCGAAGCGGCGGGCGACCGTGTCGTAGCAGAGCTCGGGGACCTCGGGCGGGATGTGGGAGCAGAGGACGTCCACCTCGCCGAGGGCCTCGACCTTGGCCGCGTACTCCTCGGGGTCCACCTCGTACGGGGTGCGCATCGGGGAGGGCAGTCCGCCGCCGACGAAGCCGAAGACCCGGCCGCCGATCTCCACGCGCTGCCCGTCGAGGACGGTGGTGCCGGGTCCGGCGTACTCGGGCCACAGGGCGGGGATGTCCACGTTGCCGTACGTGGCGTAGGTCGGGGTGGGGAAGGCCGCGAACATCTCGGCGTACTGCTTGCGCACCGCGCCCTCGATCACGGCCTCGCGGTCGAGCCCGGCCCACAGCCGGGCGCCGAGCCTGCGGGCCTCGTCGAAGCGGCGCTCGGTGCGCAGGCGGACGATCAGGTCGGCGTTCTCGACCCCGAAGAGCTCGGGGAAGATCCCGCGGGAGTGGTCGGCGTAGTCCAGGAAGAGGACCAGGTCGCCGAGGCAGATCAGGGCGTCGGCGCCCTCGCCCGCCCTGGCGAGGGCCTCCGTGTTGCCGTGGACGTCGCTGACGACGTGGACCCGTGTGCTCCGCCTCGTTCCACCCATGCCGATCACCCTAGGGGGGCGGGTGCGGGGGCCGGAAGGGGGTTCCTTGCGGTGACGGGGGCGGCCCCGGGGGCCTGCGGGGCGGCCCGGCGGCCGGTCTGCGCCGGTGCCCGGCGTACCCCCCGGCAGTACCCCCGACCTGCGGCGGCGCAACCGGAACCGGCCGCCCTACCTGCGGTTACTTCCGAGTCGCAGAACGCGTCGACTACTGTCGGCCAGGAAAGAGCGCGTTGTGTGACGCACGGAACATCTGGCCGGTTCCCTCTATCCGGAACCCACTACCGGTGGGTAACGTCCGGTCGGTCCGCATCGTGGCGATGGCGCCCAGAGGAGCAGCAGTCTTGCGCGAGTTCAGCCTTCCGGCCCTTTACGAGGTCCCGTCGGACGGGAATCTGACGGATCTCATCCGCCGCAACGCAGCTCAGCATCCCGACACCGCCGTCATGGGCCGCAAGGTCGACGGCGTGTGGCAGGACGTGACGGCCGTGCAGTTCCTGGCCGAGGTCCGCGCCGTCGCCAAGGGCCTGATCGCCTCCGGCGTGGGCCCCGGCGACCGCGTCGCGCTGATCTCGCGCACCCGCTACGAGTGGGTCCTGGCCGACTTCGCGATCTGGACCGCCGGCGGCGTGACCGTGCCGGTGTACGAGACCAGCTCGCCGGAGCAGATCCAGTGGATCCTCGGGGACTCGGGCGCCGTTGCCGCGATCGTCGAGGGCCCCTCGCACAGCGCGGCCCTCGCCGGGCTGCGCGGGCACCTGCCGGCGCTGGCCGAGGTCTGGGAGCTGGAGGCCGGAGCCGTCGAGCAGCTGCGGGCCGCGGGCACCGGGGTCTCCGACGAGCTCGTCGACGAGCGCAGCTCGCTGGCGAACGCCGACGACCCGGCCACGATCGTCTACACCTCCGGCACCACCGGCCGCCCCAAGGGCTGCGTGCTCACGCACCGCAACTTCTTCGCGGAGTGCGGCAACGTGGTCGAGCGCCTGAAGCCGCTGTTCCGCACCGGCGAGTGCTCGGTGCTGCTCTTCCTGCCCGCCGCGCACGTCTTCGGCCGGCTGGTGGAGGTGGCCTCGGTGCTGGCGCCGATCCGCCTGGGCTGCGTGCCCGACATCAAGAACCTGACCGAGGAGCTGGCGGGCTTCCGGCCCACCTTGATCCTCGGCGTGCCGCGGGTCTTCGAGAAGGTCTACAACTCGGCGCGCGCCAAGGCGCAGGCCGACGGCAAGGGCAAGATCTTCGACGCCGCCGCCGACACCGCCATCGCGTACAGCCGGGCCCTGGACACCCCCTCGGGCCCGGGCCTCGGGCTCCGCCTCAAGCACAAGCTCTTCGGCAAGCTCGTCTACTCGAAGCTGCACGCCGTCCTCGGCGGCCGCGGCGAGTACGCGATCTCCGGCGGCGCCCCGCTGGGCGAGCGCCTCGGCCACTTCTTCCGCGGCATCGGCTTCACCGTCCTGGAGGGCTACGGCCTGACGGAGTCCTGCGCGGCCACCGCCTTCAACCCCTGGGACCGGCAGAAGATCGGTACGGTCGGCCAGCCGCTGCCCGGCTCGGTGGTGCGGATCGCCGACGACGGCGAGGTGCTGCTGCACGGTGAGCACATCTTCCAGGGCTACTGGCAGAACGAGGCGGCCACCGCCGAGGCCCTGACCGACGGCTGGTTCCACACCGGCGACGTCGGCACCCTGGACGAGGACGGCTTCCTCGCGATCACCGGGCGCAAGAAGGAGATCCTGGTCACCGCGGGCGGCAAGAACGTGGCTCCCGCGGTGATCGAGGACCGCATCCGCGCCCACGCCCTGGTCGCGGAGTGCATGGTCGTGGGCGACGCGCGGCCGTTCGTCGCCGCGCTGGTCACCCTGGACGAGGAGTTCCTCGGCCGCTGGGCCCAGGAGCACGGGAAGCCGGCCGGTTCCACGGCGGCCTCCCTGCGCGAGGACCCGGAGCTGCTGGCGACCGTGCAGAAGGCGATCGACGACGGCAACGCCGCGGTCTCCAAGGCGGAGTCGGTGCGGAAGTTCCGGATCCTCGCCTCCCAGTTCACCGAGGAGTCGGGCCACATCACGCCCTCGCTGAAGCTCAAGCGGAACGTGGTCGCGAAGGACTTCGCGGACGAGATCGAGGCGCTCTACACCAGCTGAGGCCCGCACCCCGGCCGGGGCCCGCCGCCCGGCGGCCGGGGGTCCGCTCAGCGCGGGTCGTCGGCGAGCACCCGGGCGAGGTTGCGCTCGGCGAGCGCGGTGAGGGTGACGAAGGGGTTCACGCCCAGGCTGCCGGGGACCAGCGAGCCGTCGGTCACGTACAGGCCGTCGTACCCGCGCACCCTGCCGTACGCGTCGGTGGCCCGCCCCAGGACGCAGCCGCCCGGCGGGTGGTAGGTGAAATCGTCGGCGAAGGCGCGGCTGCCGCCGAAGAGGTCGTGCCGGTAGACGGTCACGTTGGTGCGGTTGATCGGCATGGACAGGAATCTGAGAGACAGTCAGAAACGCGCCCCGCCGGCGGGCCTCCCTACCCCTGGCCCCCTACCCCCGGCCCCTACCTCCTCGTGCCCGTGAAGAGGAGGTACTCCCACTGCATCGCCCCGCCGTCGCCCATGGCCCCGCGGGCCAGCCCGGCGAGGGCCTCGTCCAGGGCAGCGGTCCTCTCCGCGTCCCCCGCGATGTTCCCGTACACGGCGATCGTCGGCCCGTACACCGCCTTGAAGAACTCCCGGAAGTCCTCGGGCTCGGCGAAGCGGTCCACCCGGAGGGTGCGCCGCTCGGCCCGTACGCCCGTCACCCCGTCCCCCAGGAGCTCCCGCACGTGCTCCTCCCGCCCCCACAGCGGCGGCGGCTGCGCGCCGGGCGGGGGCGGGGGCGCGTACGGCTTCATCGCCGCGAAGAGCTGCCCGATGAACCCCTCGGGGGTCCACGCCACGAGCCCGATGCGGCCGCCGGACCGGCAGACCCTCAGCAGCTCGGCGGCCGCCGCCCCGTGGTGCGGGGCGAACATGACCCCGACACAGGAGATGACGGCGTCGAACCCGCCGTCCTCGAAGGGCAGCGCCTCCGCGTCGGCCTCGCGCCACTCCAGCTCCACCCCGGCGGCCCGGGCGGCCTCCCGGCCCGCCTCCAGCAGCTCGGGCGTCAGGTCCGAGGCCACCACCGAGGCCCCGGCCCGGGCCGCCGCGAGGGCGGCGTTGCCACTGCCCGCCGCAACGTCCAGCACCCGGTCCCCGTCCCCGATGCGGCACCCCTCAACCAGCACCTCCCCCAGCTCGGGCAGCAGCCCGGCCGCAAGGACCGGATAGTCCCCGAGGGCCCACATCCGCCGGTGCTTGGCCTTGAGCGCCCGATCGGCTTCCGTACCCGCACCGGCGTCTGCACCGGCACCCGCGTCAGCCCCCGCATCCACGCCCGCCATCACCACTCACCTCCACCGGACCCCGCCCCGCCCGCCACCCGGACGGCCCACGAAAAGCCCGTCCCTTCGAGCATGGGCCGCCGGCCCCAAGGCCGCCTCCCGGATTCCGCGATCCGCTGGACGAGACTCGGAGCACGACAAGCCCACCTCTGCCGCGAGGCGGCAGGGCCGGCCCGGCGGCAGCCCGAGCCGGTCCGGAGGCCGCTGAGACGGCCGCGGCTGTGTAGCGATCGAAGGCGGCCTGTGGCCTGTGGTCTTTTCCGCCCGAAGGGCGGGGGCCCGATGGACGGGATCAGCGGGGCCGACACCGACCGGGGACGGTCCCGGTCCCCCTGGGCGTTTCCCTTTCGGGGGGCGCCCCGCCCCGGAAACACCGTCACGCATGGCGGGACGCCCCCACCCGGCCACGCAGCCGACCCCGCCACGACCCACACCTCGGCCCCGACCCCGGGCACCAGGGGCCGGGGCCGGGGCCGGGCACCCGTACCCCTAAAGCAGCCCCTCCAGCCCCTCCGCCAGCAGGTCCCAGCGCCACTTCTCCTCGACCCACGCCCTCCCCCGCTCCCCCATGCGGCGGCGCAGCTCAGGGTCCTTCAGCAGGGCCGTGATGCGGTCGGCGGACTCCTCCGGGCTGCCGCCGCGGACCACCCAGCCGGTCTCGCCGTGGAGCACGGCGTCCGGGGCGCCGCCGGAGTCGCCGGCGACCACGGGCAGGCCGGTGGCGGAGGCCTCCAGGTAGACGATGCCCAGGCCCTCCACGTCGAGGCCGCCGCGCCGGGTCCGGCAGGGCATGGCGAAGACGTCGCCCGCGCCGTAGTGGGCCGGCAGCTCCGCCCAGGGCACGGCGCCGGTGAAGCGGACCGAGTCCGCGACCCCGGTCTGCGCGGCGAGCCGGTGGAGGTCCTTCTCGTACGGGCCGCCGCCCACGACGAGCAGGACGGCGTCGGGCACCTCGGCCAGGATCCGGGGCATGGCCCGGATCAGCGTGTCCTGCCCCTTGCGCGGCACCAGCCGCGAGACGCACACGACCACGGGCCGGTCCGACAGCCCCAGCCGGGCCCGTACCTCCGCGCCGCCCGAGTCGGGGTGGAAGGTCTTCTCGTCCACGCCCGGCGGCAGCTGCACCATGCGCGCCGCCGCATCGTCCGTGAGGGCCCCGGCGATCCGGGAGCGGGTGTACTCGCCCAGATAGGTGATCGTGTCGGTGCCCTCGCCGATGCGCCGCAACAGCTGCCGGGCGGCGGGCAGCTGCGCCCAGCCGGCCTCGTGCCCGTGCGAGGTGGCGACGAGCCGCTTGGCCCCGGCCCTGCGCAGGGCCGGGCCCATCAGCCCGAGCGGGGCGGCCGCGCCGAACCACACGGACTCGCAGCCGTGCTCGCGCAGCAGCCCGGCGGCCCGCCGGGTGACCCGCGGGGTGGGCAGCAGCATCGTCGTGCGGTCGCGGACCACCGTGAAGGGCTGTTCGGCGTCGAAGGCGGCAGTGGCCTCCCGGCCCTCCGCCGAGTGCTTCCAGGTGGAGGCGTAGACGACGATCCGGTCCGGGTCCAGGCGCAGCGCCATGTTGTGCAGGAAGGCCTGGATGCCGCCGGGGCGGGGCGGGAAGTCGTTGGTCACGATCAGCGTCTTGTGCATCGTCATCGTCTGCGACAGTACCCAACGGCCGTGCTTCACGGCTCCCGGGGCCGCCCGGCGGCATCATGGCGCGATGCTCCCCACCGTCTGGGCCGCCACCCGGGCCCTGCTGCTCCTGTGCGTGTTCCGGGTCCTGGTGCTGCCGGGCCCCGACGTGTCGACGGACGTCCACGTGATCTACCAGGGCTGGTACCAGGTCCTGCGGACGGGGACGTTCCCCCTGGACGACGTGACCTGGCAGTACCCGCCCGGGGCCGCCCTCGCCGTGCTCTCCCCCGCCCTCCTGCCGTTCCTCGGATACGCGTCCGCGTTCTTCGTGCTCTGCCTGGCGGCGGACGCGGCGGTGACCGTGCTGCTCGTCCGCGAGTCCCGGCGGCCGGGACGGCGCCGGGCCGGGGCCTGGGCCTGGGTGGCGGGCCTGCCGCTGCTGGGCCCGACGGTGTACGCGCGCTACGACCTGATGGTGACGGCGGTGGCGGTGGCGGCCCTGCTGCTGCCCCGGGTCCGGGGCCCGCTCATCGGCCTGGGGGCGGTGCTGAAGGTGTGGCCGGTGCTGCTGCTGGCGGGGGTGCGCAGCCGGGCCGCGGCGCTGTGGGCGGCGCTGACCGCCGCGCTGCTGGTGCTGGCCTTCGCGGCGGCGATGCCGGGGGCCCTGTCGTTCCTGGCGTTCCAGCGGGACCGCGGTACGGAGGTGGAGTCGCTGGGCGCGCTGTTCTTCCACGTGGCGCGGGCCCTGGGCTGGCCGGGGCGGGTGCAGCTGAACTACGGCTCGGTGGAGTTCCTGGGCCCGTACGTGCCCCTGGCCGGCCGGTGCGCGCTGGCGCTGACGCTGCTGGCGTTCGGCTGGCTGCTGTACTGGCGGCTGCGGGCCCGGTCCTTCGGGGCGCACACGGTCGCGGACGCGGCGTTCACGGCCGTCCTGCTGTTCACCACCACCAGCCGGGTGATCAGCCCGCAGTACATGGTGTGGCTGGTGGGGCTGGGGGCGGTGTGCCTGGCGCTGCGGTCCACGCGGATGACGGGCGCGGTGGGGCTGGTGGGGGCGGCCGTGCCGCTGACGTTCCTGGAGTTCCCGCTGCTGTTCGCGGACGTGGTCCACGGCGGCTGGCCGGGCCTGGCGGCCCTGTTCGCCCGCAACGCCCTGCTGGTGGCGGCCTGCTTCGCGGCCTGCCGGGCGCTGTGGCGGGACACGGTCCCGGCGGTCCCGCCACGCCCGGCAGCCCGCCCGGCTCTACGCCGCACCCTGCCCCGGCACGGCCGACGGAACAGCCCCGCCCCCGCCGGACCCGGCGGCCCAGACCGACCCGTCGAAGCAACCGGACCCGACAGCCCGAGCGCACCCGGCGGCCCAGCCGGGCCCGCCAACACAGCCGGACCCGGCGACTCCCCCGCACCCGGCAGCTCCCCGGCACCCGGCGGGCCACCCCTGCCCGGAGCGGGAGACTCCCCCACACCCGGCGACCCACCCCCGCCCGGAGCCCGGTTCAAGCTGGTGGCGTACCGAGTGCGGAGCGCAGCCCGCGGCGCCAGGTGTCGGTGAAGGCCCGCTCGTCGGTGCCGAGGACCCGGGTGAAGGCGGCGGCCGCGCCCGACCGGCCCGCGGCCTCGTAGAAGGCGGCGAGCCGCTCCTCCCCCCAGCGCTGCGCGATCAGCCGGCAGGCCGTCCAGGCGCTCTCGTACGCGACGGCGAGCTGCTCGGCGTCCCCGCCGAAGGCGAAGTCGCCGTTCTCCGGGAGCCGCTGCGGCGCCCGGCCGCCGCGCACCGCCCGGGCCAGCGCCGGGGCGGCCTCCCGGGGCCCGCGCCCGGTGCCGCGGTACGCGGCCCAGTCCGCGAAGCCCTCGGAGAGCCAGACGGGGGTGGCGGCGGCGGTGGCGGTGCGGGTGGCCACGTGGGTGGTCTCGTGGGTGAGCACGATCTCCTTGCCCGCCGCGGAGAGCTCCCCGTACGCCTGCGGGTTGAGTACGACGCGGTCGGCGGGCGCCGGGCCCGTGCCGGTGCGGCCGGTGGTGACGGCAGCCATCCCGCGGTAGGTGTCGGGCGGGGAGCCCAGCTGGGCGGCCATGGCCTCCAGCGAGGCGGGGACGACGAGCACCGCGCGGCCCGCCCAGGGCCGCGGCCAGGCGGCCGACACGGCGGGGACCGCCCGGTCTCCGGCGGCCGCGACCGAGCGCAGCAGCGGTACCGGCTGCCCCGTGCCGAGGACGAGCACCCGCCGTCCGGCCACCGCGGTCACCGGGCCCTGGTCCCAGGGCAGCTCCTGGGCTCCGGCGGCGGGCCCGTCCCCGGCGATCAGCCAGCCGCCGGGGCCGCCTGCGGTGAGTTCGACGCGGCGGGGGGCGGTGGCGGGGGCGGCGGTGTCGTACCCGGCGAGCCGGTAGCGCAGTTCCGCCGTGGCCTCGGTGCGGCCGGCGCCGTCCGCGCGGACGGCGGTGACGGCGTACTCCCAGGAGCCGAGCGGCACCCCGGCGAGCCGGGCGAAGGCGGTACGGGCCTGCGGCCGCCGGTCCTCGGCGAGGTAGCGGGCCTCGTCCCGGGCCAGCAGGGCCGCGGACCAGCGGGCGAGCACCGCCTGCACCTGTGCCCGCAGCCGCGCCCCGCCCTCCTCCCCGGCGCCCGCCCCGCCGGTCGCGGACCCGGACCCGGGCCCGCCGCAGCCGACGGCCGGGAGCAGCACCAGGAGGCACAGGAGCACCGCGAGGACCCGCCCCCGTACCGCCGCCCGGCGCCGTCCGCCACCCCGTCCCGTCACCCGGCCGATCGTACGCGCGCCCCTGCGGCCCCGCGTTCCCCGCAGACCGACCCGAACCGCGTTCCCGGCCGACCCGGCCGGACCGCCCGCAGCCCCGCAGCCCCGCAGTGCCTCAGACCCGCGTGACCGCCGACACCGGCATCATGCCGACGGGGTCGTACCGCACCGGGGCGCCCGGGTACGGGGCGTGGACGACCTGGCCGTTGCCCACGTACATGGCCACGTGGCTGGCGTCGCCGCGGTAGGTGACGAGGTCGCCGGGGCGGGCCTCCGAGAGCGGGACGTGGCGGCCGGCCTGGCGCTGGGCCTGGGAGGTGCGGGGCAGGGCGACCCCGGCCTGCCGGTACGACCAGACCATCAGCCCGGAGCAGTCGAATCCGGAGGGCCCGGTGGCCCCCCACACGTACGGGCGCCCGATGGCGGCCCGGACCGCGGATACGGCCGCGGCGGCCCGCCCGGACGAGGGCCCCGCACCGGACAGTTCGGGCACCGGCTCGCCGCGCCCGGAGCGCGAGGACCGCTCGAAGGCGGCCCGCTCCTCCGAGGGCATCTCGTTGAGGAGCCGCCGCGCCGCGGCCAGCTTCGCGGTGACGGAGCGCTTCTGCCGGGCCACCTCCGCGCGCAGCCGGTCGAGTTCGCCGAGCTTGCGGGAGGCCTCGCCGCGCTGCTGGGCCAGCCGGCGCCGCTCGCCCTGGAGTTCGGCGAGCTGTCCGGCCTGGCGGCTGGTGAGCCGGTCGAGGGCGGCGGCCTTGTCGAGGTAGCCGTCGGGGTCCTCGGAGAGCATCAGCGCGACGGCGGGATCGACCCCGCCGGAGCGGTACTGGGCCCCGGCGTAGCTGCCGAGCAGTCCGCGCATGGTGTTGATCCGGTCCTGGCCGCGGGCCACCGCGTCCTGGATCCGGCGTACTTCGGCCCGCAGCCTGCCCGCCCGCTCGCCGGCGGCGTTGTAGCGCTCGGTGGCCTGTTCGGCCTGCTCGAAGAGCCGGTCCACCGCGGCCCGCGCGCCCTGCGGCGGTTCGTGCGGCGCCGCGACGGCGGGGGCTGCCGTCAGCGCGGCGGCGGCGGTCGCCGCGGCCGCGGACAGCACGGTGACCTTGGTGCTCAGGTCCGGGCCCGGTCCGGGCCGGCGATGGGACGCCACAGGAAGCCGCACTCCCTTCCGCTGCGCGGGGCCCGTGTCCGCCCCCCGTGGACGGACGCGTTCCGGGATCCGCGCTGGCAGACAGTAGCCCTGCGACCACACCCCCACCAACGACCCCTGTCGCCACGCAGAGTGACGCCCCGCCGGAGAACACAGGTCACCGGCGGGGCGCGGGGTCAGTTCGGGGTGCCGCAATTCGCCCGGATGGGCGGTGTCGGGCGCGTCCCGGCCGTACGGGCCGGACGCCTGCGGGGTCAGCTGACGCGGACGCCGAACTGGAACGGCATGTTGTCCATCGACTCGTACTTGACGCCGCTGCGCGGGTTCGAGGCGTGCAGGGTCATGTTGTTGCCCGCGTACAGGCCGACGTGGTGCAGGTCGCCGTAGAAGAAGACCAGGTCGCCGGGCTGGAGCTGGCTGCGGCTGATCCGCACGCCGTCGTTGACCTGCGTGTAGGTGACGCGGCTGATGCGGACCCCGGCCTGCCGGTACGCCCACTGGGTCAGGCCCGAGCAGTCGAAGGACCCGGGGCCCTCGTGCCCGGAGACGTACGGGAAGCCGACCTTGGTCTTCGCGGCGGCGAGGGCGGCGCCCGCGCGGCCGGAGCCCTTCACGTTGCCGAGGTCGGGGCGGTCGCCGCCGCCGGCGCGGCTGGCGCGGTCCTCCTCCTGCTCCAGCTTGGCCTTCTCCTCGGCCGTCAGGCTGTTGAGCAGCTTCTGCGCCTCGGCGAGCTTCGCCTGGACCTGCTGCTTCTTCTCGCCGAGCTCCTTGCGGGTGTCCGCGAGGTCCTTCAGCTTGCCGGCGGCCTCCTGGCGCTGCTGCGCGAGGCTGCGCTGCTTGGCCTGGATCTGGGCGACGGCGTCGGCCTGCTGGGAGGTCAGCTGGTCGAGGACGGAGGCCTTTTCGAGGTAGTCGTCCGGGTCGGCGGAGAGGAAGAGCTGGATGGAGCCGTCCATGCCGCCGGAGCGGTACTGGGCGCTGGCCATCGAACCGAGCGTGGAGCGGAGCTCGTTGAGCTCGCCCTGGCCGCGGGCGACCTTGTCCTGGAGCTGCCCGATCTGCTTCTCGAGCTTCTCCTGCTGCTCCTTGGCGCCGTTCCACTTCTCGGTGGCCTGCTCGGCCTCCTCGTAGAGCGCGTCGACCTTGGCCTTGACCTCGTCCTTGCCGGGCTTGGCCGGGGCGGCGGTGGCGGTCTGGGAGGTGAGGGCGACGGCAGCGGCGGCAGTGGCGGTGAGCACGGTCACGCGGGTGCGGTTCGGCTGCTTGGGTCGACGGTGGGACGCCACGGGGGCGATCTCCTTCTTCCTAGAGCCGCCGAACGACTGCAGACTCGGCGGACCTCCGCCCGCCACCCCGAATGAGTGATCAACCGCACGAAGGTTTGAAGCCCGACCCTAGTGACCCGACTGTGATCACTTCAAATCCTGATGAGAAAAATATCGTCGTACCGCAAGTCTTTTTGCCCGCAGCCCACGCGCAGTAGCGGCCACTTGACCGAGCGTTCCGCGAAATCGGGCATATAGAACAGGAGTTACGAGACGGCCTTACGTCACGAGACGCACTTACGCCACGAGACGCCCGTACGCCACGAAATGCGCGTACGTCACGAGATGCGCGAAAGCCGCTTCAGGAGCATCGCCGAAGCGACCGGGCGCGCACCCGCCTTGGCCACCCCGTCGGCCACCTCGCGGTCGGTGGACACCACCACCACGGGCCGGCCGGGCGGTTCGGCCCGCACCAGCTGGCGGATCAGCTCGTCCGCCGTCACCCCGGGCTTCGAGAACAGGACCCGCACCCCGCGCGGCGGCGCGAGGAGCACCGGGGCGGCGAGTTCGGCCCCGTCGAAGACGCAGGTCATCTCGGCGCCGGTCTGCGCGGCCAGCATCGACAGCCCGCCGAGCAGGCGCAGCCGCTGCTTCTCCAGCGGCATCGTCGGATAGCCCGTCTTGGTGACGTTGTAGCCGTCCACGACCAGGTGCGCCTGCGGCAGGGCCAGCAGCTGGTCCAGCAGCGCCGGATCGGTCTCCGACAGGGCGCGGGCCGCGATGTCCTTCGGGGTCATCCGGCCCGGCTCGACCGCGTCGACCGTGTCGGCCGGGTGCACCGAGGCGGGCGGCAGGGCCAGTTCGCGCCGCAGCCCCTGCGCGGCCTCCAGCACGGTGTCGAGGAGCAGCCGCAGCCGCATGTCCTCGATGCTGCGGCCCTCGCGCACCGAGCGGCGGCTCGCCTCCAGCGAGGATTCGGCCTCGGCCAGGCGGGACTTGAGCCGCCGGCCCTCGCTCTCGGCGGCGGCGACCTGGGCGGCCGCCTCGGCCCGGACCCCGTCGATCTCGGCGGCCGACTTGCGCAGGGCCGCCTCGCCGCGCTTGACGTCGTTGAGGGCGCTGCGCAGTTTGCGCTGAAGCGATTCGGCTTCCTTGCGGGCCGCCTCCAGCTCCTGGCGCAGGTGCTCGCCGCCGGTGCGCTGCTGCTCCCGCAGTGCGGCGAGCTCCTGGCGCAGCCGCTCCAGCTCCCGGCGGCTCTCCTGGCCCACCCGCTCGGCATCGGCGCGCTGCGCCTCCTCGCCGGCGGCGGCGACCAGCTTGACCCAGCCCGCGGGCCGCAGCACGTAGGCCGCGGCGGCCACGTCGAGCGGATCGGCAGCGGCCGGCGGGGCCCCGGACTCCAGGGCGGCGGCCAGCTCGGGCTGGGACTCCTTGAGCTTCTCGCCGATCCGGCCGCGGAAGACGGGGTCGCCCTCCAGCGCCGCCGCCATCGCGTTGCCCGCGAACTTGGCGCGCCGGGTCGGCGTGAACCGGGCGTACTGGCGCAGCTGCGCCGGGAGGTCGGCGACCGTCAGCCCGCCGAAGGCGTCCGACACGATAGCGACGACCCGGCGCCGCACGCCTTCCGGCAGCGGGCGGTCGAGCACGTCGGCGGCGTCGCCCGCGCCGCTGTCAGGCTCCACGATCCGTCACCCCTACCGTCAGAAATACGTCCTTGGCACCTGCCCGCTCAGGACTCGGCGCCGGGCCTGTCCACGAGCTCGATCTGGTCCACCGCGTTGCACCAGCGGCAGCGGACCGACTCGATGGTCTCACTCACCACCTCGCGCTCCTCCACCTTGGGCTCACCGGCGAGGTCGAGGTGCACGTACTCGACCACCTTCGACGAGCGGGTCACGTCGAACCGGGTCAGGTTGCCGCACAGGGTGCAGCGCCAGCGCGTCGTGTCGGTCGGCAGGGGAACCGTCATCAGGCCGATCTCTCCTCAGGTGTGCTGCGGGGTGCTCCGGGTACAGCTCGTAACCCTACGGCCTTGCGGCGCCCCCGTGCGGGCCACCGTCCTGCATCCGAGACGCGGCGGGGCAACCCGTCCCCTTCCTCCCCGTACGGGATGCTCTGCGCATGATCGCAAAATGGGGAGCGGGCCCCGTGGTCACCCACGCCCTGATCGCCGGGTGCTCCGCGGTCTTCCTCCTGGGCCCGCTGTCGGGGCTCACCCCCCTCTACGGCACCGGCGAGGCCCTGCTCGAGGCCCAGACGGCGTACCTGCGGCGCTGGGGCGTGGTGCCCGACGAGCTGTTCACCGCCTCCGTCCGCACCGCCCTCACCCCGCTGACCGCCCTGTTCATCCACGGCAGCTGGCTCCACCTGCTGGGCAACATGCTCTTCCTCCACGTGTTCGGGGTGATGACGGAGGAGCGCATGGGCCGGGCCGCGTTCACCGTCTTCTACCTGGTCTGCGGCTACCTGTCGCTGGTGGCCTACGCCGCCGCCAACGCGGACTCCGCCCGGACCCTGGTCGGCGCCTCCGGGGCCATCTCGGGCGTCCTCGGCGCCTTCCTCGTCCTCTTCCCGCGGGCCCGGGTCACCAGCCTGTTCCCGTTCCTCCTCTTCCTGCCGCTGCGCTTCCCCGCCTGGGTGGTGCTGGTCTTCTGGTTCCTGCTCCAGGGACTGGCCGCCCACCGGGCCGGCAGCGGCCCCGGAGTCGCGTACCTCGCGCACCTCGTGGGCTTCGCCCTGGGCTGCGGGTACGCCTGGGTGGTCTACCGGCGTACGGCTAGAGTGAGGAGCCCAGCGACGGCCACCGAGGGAGACAGCAAGCCGTGATCACCGCTCTCGTGCTCATCAAGACCAGCGTGGACCGGATCCCCGAGATCGCCGAGTCGATCGCCGCGCTGGACAACGTCAGCGAGGTGTACTCGGTCACGGGTACGTACGACCTGATCGCCCTGGTCCGCGTGGCCCGCCACGACGACCTGGCGGACATCATCCCCGGCCGCATCAGCAAGATCCCCGGGGTCGAGGCCACCGACACGCACGTGGCCTTCCGCACCTACTCCCAGCACGACCTGGAAGCGGCCTTCGCGATCGGCCTGGACGCCTGACCGGCGCGGGACGCGCTCAGCGCCGGTCGAGCGCGTCCAGCGCCGCGGCCAGCGCCCGCTTGACCTCGGCCGCCCACGGCACCGGCTCCCGCCCGGGCCCCCGGCCCCCCGCGGCCCCGGGCGCCCCCGGGACCCCGCGGTCCACCAGCACGTACAGGGCCCGCAGCGTGCGCAGGGTGTTGGAGACGTAGGCCGGGACGGGTCCCCGGCCGCAGGCGGCCAGATCGGCGGCCACCGGGGCCAGCCAGCCCACCGCCTGCTCGCGGGTGAGGTCCGGGCGGGCCAGGATCCGGCCGGCGGCGAGCGCGAGCCGGTCGTCCTCCCGCTGCTCCAGCACGTGGCCGGTGCGCACCAGCAGGCGGTCCGCCGCCAGCACCAGCATCCGGGCGGGCGCCACCTCCGGCCGCCGGCCGAAGCTCCCCAGCAGGTCGGCCCCGTGGGCCACCGCGTGCAGCCAGCCCCGTGCGGCGTCGTGCCCCCGCAGGTCCGTCTCGGCCGGGTACCAGTCCGCGAAGGCGTCCACCCACGCGGCCCGGAAGTCGCCCGCGCCCACGAGCATGTCCAGCACCAGCGGTGCGAACGTGCGTGCCTGGACCTCCGGGTGCGCGAACCGGGCCGCCATCTCGTCCCCGAGCGCGAGGCGCGCCTCCGGGCCGACGACCCCGCGGGCTATCCACGTCGACAGGACGGAGTAGGCGGCCCCGTCGCGGACCTCCGGGTCCGGGTCGGCCAGGGCCCGCGAGAGGCCCCGGACCAGTTCCCCCGGGTCCGCGCCGGCCGGTACGGCGTACTCCCGGGCCCTGACGTCCTCCCAGAAGGCGATGGTCGCGGCCCGCCCGTTCATCGTGATCACCTGGGCAGGGTAGGCCCCCCGTTCCCGCCCTGCCAGGCAATTTCCACCGGGCCCCGCGGGCCCGCACGACCCGCTCAGACGGCCGGGACGCAGCGGCCCTCTTCGGTGCGGTACTGCCACTTGGCCCCGTCGGCGACCAGCTCGCGCACCGCGCGCACGAACCGCTCGACGTGCTCGTCGGGGGTTCCGGCGCCGAAGCTGACGCGGATGGCGTTCAGGGAGCGCTCGCCGGTCTCGCCCTCGGGCGCCCCGCACTCCCCCGGCTCCCGGCTCTCGCCGCCCAGCAGGGTGCGTACCAGCGGGTGGGCGCAGAACAGGCCGTCGCGGACGCCGATCCCGTACTCGGCGGACAGGGCGGCGGCGAAGTGGGAGCTGTTCCAGCCGTCCACGACGAAGGAGATCACCCCGACCCGGGCGGCGTCCTCGCCGAAGAGGGAGAGCACCTTCACCTGCGGGACCTGCGCGAGGCCCGCGCGGACCCGGCGCACGAGCTCCTGCTCCCGCGCGACGAGCCGGTCGAACCCGGCCTCGGTCAGGGCCCGGCAGGCCGAGGCGACGGCGTACACGCCGATCACGTTCGGGGAGCCGGCCTCGTGCCGCGCTGCGGTGGTGTGCCACTCGACGGCCACACCGCCGTCCTCGCGGCGGGAGACCTTGCGGGAGGCTCCGCCGCCCGCGAGGTAGGGGTCCGCCGCCTGGAGCCAGTCGGCGCGGCCCGCGAGCACCCCGGAGCCGAAGGGCGCGTACAGCTTGTGGCCGGAGAAGGCCACCCAGTCCACGTCGAGCTCCTGCACGGACACCGGGTGGTGCGGGGCCAGCTGGGCCGCGTCCAGGACGATCCGGGCGCCGTGCGCGTGGGCCGCGGCGGCCAGCTCCCGTACGGGCCACAGCTCGCCGGTGACGTTGGAGGCGCCCGTCACGCACACCAGCGCGGGGCCGTAGGGGTCGCGGGCCGCGAGCGCCCGCTCCAGGGTCTCGACGGCGGCGGCCGGGGTGCGGGGGGCGTCGAGGTAGGTGACGCGGGCGTCGCGCCAGGGCAGCAGCGAGGCGTGGTGCTCGGTCTCGAAGACGAACACCTCGCAGCCGGCGGGCAGGGTCTGGGCGAGCAGGTTCAGGGAGTCGGTGGTGGAGCGGGTGAAGACGACCTGGTCGTCGGCGCGGCAGTCGAGGAACTCGGCGACCGCGGCGCGGCTCTGCTCGAACAGGTCGGTGGACAGCTGGGAGAGGTAGCCCGCCCCCCGGTGCACGCTGCCGTAGTAGGGGGCGTACGCCGCCACGTCGTCCCACACGCGCTGCAGGGCCGGGGCGCTGGCCGCGTAGTCCAGGGCCGCGTACGTGACCTCCCCGCCGGTCACGAGCGGGACGGTGACGTCCCGGCCGAGCACGGGCAGCGGGCCGGTGCAGGAGGCCTCGGCCCCGGCGGGGGCGCAGTCGGCGGTGGCGGTGGCGGCGGTGTGCGGGTACGCGGACATGGCGGGGTCTCCCGGGAGAAAGAAGGTGAATGGCTTCGCAACACCCGTCCGCGGGCACGGCGGTACGCCGAAGGGCGGGGGAAATCCCGCTGCCCGGAAGGGGGTTGCCTCGACGCACGGAACGGACCGGTGCCCGTACGGAGGGGTGAAGAAGGGGCGCTACGCGCCTATCGCATTCGCTTGCTCACGAAAACCGCTCCTCGACTGACCAGGACCCCTGGTGGTTCGAGGGGTCCGCGCTTGCCGCCAGGCTCTTGCCTGCGACCTGGTCATCACCCGGGGCACCCCGCCACGGACGGAGGGTTGCCGGACAGCAAGCCGGGGCCTAAACGCTGTCACTCGTGACCTGTGCAGCATCCTGCCACACGTCCCAGCATGTGCAAACCCCGGTCCACATGGCGGACCGGGGTTCGGCGCGGCACGGCCTCGCGGGCGGGCCTCAGGCGTTGCTGGCGGCCACCCAGCGCTCCAGGGCGGCGCGGGCGGCGCCCGAATCGATCGACTCGGCCGCCCGGGCGATCCCGGCCTCGATCTGCTCCTCCAGCGGGCCCCCGCCGGGCTCGACGGCCACCAGGGCGGCGGCGGAGTTCAGGAGGACGGCGTCCCGCACCGGGCCCGTCTCCCCGGCCAGCAGCCGGCGGGCCACGTCCGCGTTGTACGAGGCGTCCGCGCCGCGCAGGGCGGAGACGTCCACGAGGCCGATGCCCACGTCCCGCGGGTCGAAGGCCTGCTCGTGCACCCGCCCTTCGCGCACCCACCACACGCGGGAGGTCGCGGTGGTGGTCAGCTCGTCCAGCCCGTCGTCCCCGCGGAAGACCAGGGCGGAGGAGCCGCGCTCGGCGAGCACCCCGGCCACGATGGGGGCCATCCGGGCGTCGGCGACCCCGGTGGCCTGGGAGCGGACCCGGGCCGGGTTGGTGAGCGGGCCGAGGAAGTTGAAGGTGGTGCGGATGCCGAGCTCCTTGCGGGCCTTGGCCACGTACCGCAGCGCGGGGTGGAACTTGACCGCGAAGCAGAAGGTGATGCCGGCCTCCTCGGCTACCTGCGCCACCCGCTGCGGGGTCAGGTCCAGGTTGACGCCGAGCTTCTCCAGCACGTCGGAGGCCCCGCTCGCGGAGGAGGCGGCCCGGTTGCCGTGCTTGACCACCTTGGCGCCCGTACCGGCCACGACGATGGCCGACATGGTGGAGATGTTGACGGTCTTGGCGCCGTCGCCGCCGGTGCCCACGATGTCGACGGTGCGGCCCGGCACCTCGATCACGTTGGCGTGCGCGTACATGGTGCGGACGAGGCCCGCGATCTCGGCCACGGTCTCGCCCTTGGCCCGCAGCGCCACCGCGAAGCCCGCGATCTGGGCGTCCGTGGCCTCGCCGCGCATGATCAGGTCCATCGCCCAGGCGGTCTCGTCGGAGGTCAGGTCCCTGCCGCCGAGCAGGGCGTCGAGTACGCCGGGCCAGGTCGGGCCCGCCACGCTGTCGCCGCCTGCCGGGGTCACAACGTTCATGGTCCACTCCTGGGTCCACAGCCGGATACGAAGGGCCTCAGCCTATCCAGCCCCCGGGAACGGCGAAGAGCCCCGTCCAGCGTGTGGACGGGGCTCTCACCGTGGCGATCGGTTTTCAGCCGGACCGCGCGGACCGGCTCACTGCCGTGCGGGGATCAGTGGTGGCCGTGGCCGCTCTGGATCTCCTTGTACTCCTCCGCCGTGGGCTTCGGAATCTGGTTGTCCTCGCCGAAGTAGCCCTTGCTGAGCTTGACGCGGACCTTCTCCAGGCGGCCGACCTTGCGCTCGACGCCGTTCTCGTCGACCGTCGGGCCGATCTCGGCCGGCTTGTACTGCTCGTGCGAGGTGAGCGTGTGCAGCTGGCCGGGCGACAGGGGCTCGTGGACCTCGACGAACTCACCGTGCGGGAGCCGCTTGATGATGCCGGTCTCGCGGCCGTGCAGCACCTTGTCGCGGTCGCGGCGCTGGAGGCCCAGGCAGATCCGCTTGGTGATGACGAAGGCGATGACCGGGCCCACGAAGAAGCCGATGCGCGCGAACCAGGTGATCGAGTTGATCGACAGGTGGAAGTACTGCGCGAACATGTCGTTTCCACCTGCGATCAGCAGGATGAAGTACCAGGTCAGCCAGGCCACACCGAAGGCGGTGCGGGTCGGGGCGTTGCGCGGGCGGTCCAGGATGTGGTGCTCGCGCTTGTCCCCGGTGACCCAGGACTCGACGAACGGGTACACGGCGATCGCGACCAGGACCAGCGGGAAGATGATCAGCGGGACGAACACGCCCAGGACGAGGGTGTGGCCCCACAGGTTGATCTCCCAGCCGGGCATCGCACGGATCAGGCCTTCGGAGAAGCCCATGTACCAGTCCGGCTGCGCACCCGTGGACACGTGGTCCGGGATGTACGGGCCGAGCGCCCAGATCGGGTTGATCGAGGCGATCGCGGAGATGGCGGCGATGACACCGAAGACCAGGAAGAAGAAGCCTCCGGCCTTGGCCATGTACACCGGCAGCAGGGGCATGCCGACGACGTTGTTGTTCGTCTTGCCGGGACCCGCGAACTGGGTGTGCTTGTGGTAGAAGACCAGGATCAGGTGGGCCACGAGCAGGCCCATCATGATGCCGGGCAGCAGCAGGATGTGGATCGAGTAGAACCGCGCCACGAAGTCGTGGCCGGGGAACTCGCCGCCGAAGAGGAAGAACGAGATGTACGTGCCGACGATCGGCACGGACAGGATCGCGCCCTCCATGAAGCGGACACCGGTGCCCGAGAGCAGGTCGTCCGGCAGGGAGTAGCCGGTGAAGCCGGTGAACATGCCGAGGACCAGCAGCAGGAAGCCGAAGACCCAGTTGACCTCGCGCGGCTTGCGGAACGCGCCGGTGAAGAACACGCGCATCATGTGCACGAGCATCGCCGCGACGAAGATCAGCGCCGCCCAGTGGTGGATCTGCCGGATGAGCAGACCGCCGCGGACGTCGAAGCTGATGTCCAGGGTCGAGGCGTAGGCCTCGGACATCCGGACACCCTGCATCGGCACGTACGAGCCGTGGTACACGACCTCGTTCATGCTCGGGTGGAAGAACAGCGTCAGGTACACACCCGTGAGGATGATGATGATGAAGCTGTAGAGGCAGATCTCACCGAGCATGAAGGACCAGTGGTCCGGGAAGATCTTGCGCATGTTGGCCTTGGCCAGGCTGTAGATGCCCAGCCGGCCGTCGGCCCAGTCGGCTACGCGCTCGCCCGCGGGCGCTTTGCGCGTCTCGGTGGCAGTGCTCATCCGCGCTCCCAGAATGCAGGACCGACGGGCTCATCGAAGTCGCCGAGCGCCTCGAGGAAGCCTTCGTCATTCACACCGATCCGCAGCTGCGGAAGGGCGTGGCCGGCCGGGCCGAAGATGACGCGGGCGCCGTCGGAGAGGTCGAAAGTGGACTGGTGGCACGGGCAGAGCACGTGGTGCGTCTGCTGCTCGTACAGGCTGATCGGGCAGCCGACGTGGGTGCAGATCTTCGAGTAGGCCACGATCCCGTCGTGGGACCACTCGAGTTCCTTCTTGTCCTTGATGTCGTCCGGCTGGATGCGGACGATCATCAGGGCCGCCTTGGCGATCTCCGACATGTAGTCGTGCTGCGTCTCCTCCAGCCCCTCGGGCTGGGCGAAGGTCAGCGAGCCCACGGCGACGTCCTCGGGACGCAGCGGCTCCATCGTGTTCTGGTTGATGAGCAGCTTGCCCTTGGCCCAGGCGGTCTTGCGGAGCTTGTCCTCGGGCAGCGGGCCCAGGTCGCGCAGCAGGACGAGGCCGGAGAGCGGCACCATGGCCAGCGCGCCGATCATCGTGTTGCGGATCAGCTTGCGGCGGCCGATGTCGGACTCGCGCGCACCGTCGGCGAAGTCCGCGAGGACCTTCGCCTTGACCTCCGGCTCGGCGGCGATCGGGTGGCGCTCGTCGGCGACCTCCACGTCGGACATCAGGGTGCGGGCCCAGTGGACCGCCCCCGCGCCGATGCAGAACAGCGCCAGGCCCAGGGTCAGGCCCAGGGCGAAGTTGAGACCGCTCACGTGGCCGAAGGGCCAGATGTAGACGATCTTGTCCACGGGGATGGCCACGTACGAGGCGATGAAGCCGATCGTGGCGAGCATCGACACCGTGAACAGCAGCGCCACCGTGCGCTCGGAGCGCTTCGCGGCCCGCTCGTCGATGTCCTGGATGCGCGGCTTGTGGGCCGGCAGGCCGGGGTCGGCGAACGGGTCGTCCGCCACCGCCACGCCACCGTGGTGCGCGTCGCCCTGCTCGGTCGGCAGGTGCTTCTCTTCGGGAATGTCTTGGCTACTCATGACTTCTTGGCCTTAGCGGTGTGGGCCGCAACCCAGACGGCGACAGCGATGAGCGTTCCCAGACCGAAGATCCAGCCGAACAGGCCCTCGCTGACCGGGCCGAGGCCGCCGAGCTTGAGGCCGCCGGGGCTCTCGGACTTGTCGCTGTTCATGGTCTGGAGGTACGCGATGATGTCCTTCTTCTCCTTCTCCGGCATGGTGCTGTCCGGGAAGGAGGGCATGTTCTGCGGGCCGGTGAGCATGGCCTCGTAGATGTGCTTCGGGGACACGTCCTCGAGGTTCGGGGCGTACTTGCCGTGCGTCAGGGCACCGCCCTCACCGGTGAAGTTGTGGCACTGGGCGCAGTTGTTGCGGAACAGCACGCCACCCTTGGCGATGTCGGCCCCGGCCGGGTCGTACTGCTTCTCGGTCGGCGTGATCGGGCCGGCTCCGAGGGAGGCGATGTACGCGGCGAGCTGGTCGATCTGCGCCTGGGTGTAGATGTTCGGCTTCTTCGGCACCTGGGCGCCGGGCTGCTGGGCGGGCATACGGCCCGTGCTCACCTGGAAGTCGACGGCGGCAGAGCCGACGCCCACCAGGCTCGGGCCGTCAGAGGAACCCTGACCGCCGGCTCCGTGGCAGCTTGCGCAGCCCACGGCGTAGAGCTTCTTGCCCTCCTCGATGGCGAGGGACTGGGCGGTTTCATCGGCCTGCGCCCTGCCCGCGGGCGCGAACGCAGCGTACAGCCCCCCAGTGGCCGCCAGCGCGAGGAGTAGAACGACGACCGCCGCCAGCGGATGGCGTCGTCGTGCGGAGAGCTTTTTCACGGATTACCCCGGTGTCAGGATCTTCTGCGTCGGTGCTTGCTGGATGGATGCCGGGTTCGGACCCGGCGACGTGTTCGCTACTTGATCAGGTAGATCGTCGCGAAGAGGCCGATCCAGACGACATCGACGAAGTGCCAGTAGTAGGACACGACGATGGCCGAGGTCGCCTGTTCGTGGGTGAACCTCTTGGCCGCGTACGTCCGGCCCAGGACCAGCAGGAAGGCGATGAGACCGCCCGTCACGTGCAGACCGTGGAAGCCGGTGGTCAGGTAGAAGACCGAGCCGTACGGGTCCGACGAGAGCGAGAGGCCCGAGTGCTTGACCAGCTCGGTGTACTCGAGTACCTGGCCGCCAATGAAGATCGCACCCATCACGAAGGTGATCACGAACCAGGTGCGGAGCTTCTTCACGTCACCGCGCTCGGCGGCGAAGACGCCGAGCTGGCAGGTCAGGGAGGAGAGCACCAGGATCGTGGTGTTGGCCGCCGAGAACGGGAGGTTGAGAAGGTCGGCCTTCTCTGTCCAGAACTCGGGGCCCGTCACCGATCGCAGGGTGAAGTACATCGCGAAAAGGGCCGCGAAGAACATCAGCTCGGAACTCAACCAGATGATGGTTCCGACGCTGACGAGGTTCGGCCTGTTGACCGTCGGGTGCGCGTGCCCGGTATCTACTGTCGTTGCTGTCGCCACGACCGACATTATGTCGGTCGCTTATCCCGCCCTCACCCCGGGGGGTGCCGTTCGGAGTGTCAGGGGTGTGTGCAAGGCCCGAACGGCCCATCAGACGAGTGATCGCGGGGCTGCGCGAACCGATGTTGACAGCCGGTCGGACGGAGTAGCATCCCGCGCAACATCACCGTGATTCATGGGACGCGTGGAGGAACGATGCGGGCGACTGCGAAGGTTCTGGTCTACAGCGACGACGCCAACACCCGGGAGCAGGTGCGGCTGGCGTCCGGGCGCAGGCCGGCCGCGGACCTGCCGCCGGTGGAGTTCCTGGAGTGCGCCACGCTGCCGGCGGTGCTGGCGGCCCTGGACGCGGGCGGCATCGACGTGTGCGTGCTCGACGGCGAGGCCGTGCCGGCCGGGGGCATGGGCGTGTGCAGGCAGATCAAGGACGAGATCTTCCGGTGTCCGCCGGTGCTGCTGCTGATCGGGCGCCCGCAGGACGCCTGGCTGGCCACCTGGAGCCGTGCGGACCGCGCGGTGACCCTGCCGGTGGACCCGGTCGAGTTCGCGGACGCCCTGGCGGCGCTGCTGCGCGCGCGGCTCAGCGTGTCGCACTAGCGCCGCAGGGGCGCAGGGGGCCCGTACGGGCGGTTTCCGGCCCCTTTGGCGGGCAAACCCCCGGGCGGGCCGTCTACGGGCCCTCCCGGGGGTTTCCCGCGTGTTCCCGGCTAGACCTGCGGGCGGAGCCTGGCCGTGTCGGCGGGGCTGCGGCCGTCGGCGGTGCCGGCGAGCAGGGCGCTGCCCTCGCGCCACTTCTGCCAGGGCACGTTCCAGTCGCCGAAGCCGTTCCCGAAGGGGTCCATGTCGTCGCCGATGCTGTTGACGACCCGTACGACGTCGCCCTCGCGGATGTTCTCGAAGAACCAGGCGGCGTTCCCGGTGCTCATGCCGGTGCAGCCGTGGCTGACGTTGGCGTACCCCTGGGAGCCGACGGACCACGGGGCGGCGTGCACGTATTCACCACTCCAGGTGACGCGCGTCGCGTAGTAGACGGGGAGGTCGTAGTACTCGCTGCTGCCGCGGGAGATGCCGATGGAGTCCCCCCGCATCCGTACGAAGTACTGCTTGCCGAGCACGACCTTGTAACCGTTGCGGGTGGAGAATCCGGGCTTCCCGGTGGTCACCGGAATGGTGTTGATCACTTCTCCGTTGCGCTTGAAGGTGAGCTGGTGCGAGCCGGCGTCGGTGACGACCTCGACGCGGTCGCCGATCTCGATGGCCAGGGGGGCTGCGGCGGCCCCGTAGAGGCCCTCGGCGACCTTGATGCCCTCCAGGTTGCTCCGTACGGAGACCCTGGTGTGGGCGGGCCAGTACTCCTTCGGGCGGTAGTGGAGTTTCGTGTCGTCGACCCAGTGCCAGGCGCCCTCGACCCGGGGGGTGGACTCGACGAGCAGGCCCCTTTCGACCACCGCGCGGGCCGCCTTGTCCTTGACGGGCTCGCCGAGTTCGGCCGTGAGGGGCTGCCCGACCCCGTAGGTGCCCGCGTCCGGCCCGAACTGGACCTTGAGGACCTTCTTTGCCGGGGTGGTGTCGAAGGAGAGCGTGCGCAGCCCGGGAGAGCCGTCGGCGTTCTCGGTGGCCACGGCGACGGTGTAGCGCACCCCGGCGGCCAGCGGGGCGGTGCTGTGCCAGCGCCCGCCGTCGGCGGACAGCTCCCCCGCCAGGCGGCGCCCGTGGGTGTCCGTGGCGTTCACGTCGGTGATCCTGCCGTCCTCGGTCCGGGCGGTGACCTCCAGGGGCCGGCCGGGGTCCGCGGGACGGCTGCCGGCGGTCTGGTTGAAGGCGACCTGTCCGGCCGCGTCGTAGGGCCGGGCGGACAGCGGGTGCCCCTTGGAGCCGCACGCCGTGGCGCCGGCTCCGAGGGACGCGACCAGCAGGGAGCAGCTGAGGACGGTCCAGGGACGCGGTGAGTGGCTCATGACCACACGCTATGAAGATATGACCGGTCCGGCGCGCGGGGTGACTGCAAAAGAGGGGCCCGGACACCTCGTTCAGAGGTGTCCGGGCCCCTACTGGCCGACGGCCGTGCGGCTCAGCCGCGCGGGTCGGGTGGTGCTACTGGTTCTGGTTCTCACCGCGGTAGTACTCGTACACCCAGCCCCACAGACCCACGAGGATCACGGGGAAGGAGAAGTAGAGCAGCCACCAGCCGAAGATGACCCCGCAGAAGGCGAAGGCGCCGCCCACGGCCAGGGAGAGGGGCTGCCAGCTGTGCGGGGAGAAGAACCCCAGCTCGCCCGCCTCGTCGGCGACGTCGGCTTCCTTGTTGTCCTGGGCCATGGCGTCCACGCGCTTGGCCGTGAAGGCCAGGTAGTAGCCGATCATGGCGCTCAGCCCGAAGGCCAGGAACAGTGCGGTGGTGCCGACCGGCTCCTTCGACCAGACGCCGTACACGACGGTCATGATCAGGATGAAGGCGGCGAGCCAGAGGAACATCTTGCCCTGGATCTTCACTTGCCGGCCTCCTTGTCACCGGTGACGGCCTTGGCCGGCTCGCCGTGGTTCTCGAGGTGGTCGAGAGCGGCGATCTCCGGGTGGTGCAGGTCGAAGGCCGGGGATTCCGAGCGGATGCGCGGCAGCGTGAGGAAGTTGTGCCGCGGCGGCGGGCAGGAGGTCGCCCACTCCAGCGAGCGGCCGTAGCCCCACGGGTCGTCGACCTCGATCTTCTTGCCGTACTTGGCGGTCTTCCACACGTTGTAGAAGAACGGCAGCATCGACAGGCCGAGCAGGAACGAGCTGATCGTGGAGATCGTGTTCAGGGCGGTGAAGCCGTCGGCGTCCAGGTAGTCCGCGTAGCGGCGGGCCATGCCCTCGGCGCCCAGCCAGTGCTGGACGAGGAAGGTGCCGTGGAAGCCGATGAACAGGGTCCAGAAGGTGATCTTGCCGAGGCGCTCGTCCAGCATCTTGCCCGTGAACTTCGGCCACCAGAAGTGGAAGCCGGAGAACATCGCGAAGACCACGGTGCCGAAGATGACGTAGTGGAAGTGCGCGACGACGAAGTACGAGTCGGAGACGTGGAAGTCCATCGGGGGCGAGGCCAGGATGACGCCGGTCAGACCACCGAAGGTGAAGGTGATCAGGAAGCCGACGGCCCACAGCATCGGGGTCTCGAAGGACAGCGAGCCCTTCCACATGGTGCCGATCCAGTTGAAGAACTTCACACCGGTCGGTACCGCGATCAGGAAGGTCATGAAGGAGAAGAACGGCAGGAGCACACCGCCGGTGACGTACATGTGGTGCGCCCACACCGTCACCGAGAGGCCGGCGATCGCGATCGTCGCGGCGATCAGGCCGATGTAGCCGAACATCGGCTTGCGCGAGAAGACCGGGATGACCTCGGAGATGATGCCGAAGAACGGCAGGGCGATGATGTACACCTCTGGGTGTCCGAAGAACCAGAAGAGGTGCTGCCACAGCAGTGCGCCGCCGTTGGCCGCGTCGAAGATGTGCGAGCCGAACTTGCGGTCGGCCTCCAGCGCGAAGAGCGCGGCGGCCAGGACCGGGAAGGCGAGCAGGACCAGGACACCGGTCAGCAGCACGTTCCAGGTGAAGATCGGCATGCGGAACATCGTCATGCCGGGCGCGCGCATGCAGATGATCGTGGTGATGAAGTTGACCGAGCCGAGGATCGTGCCGAAGCCGGAGAAGGCCAGACCCATGATCCACATGTCGGCGCCGATGCCCGGCGAGCGGACGGCGTCCGACAGCGGGGAGTAGGCGAACCAGCCGAAGTCGGCCGCACCCTGCGGGGTGGCGAAACCGGCCACCGCGATGGTGGAGCCGAAGAGGTAGAGCCAGTACGCGAACATGTTCAGCCGCGGGAACGCCACGTCGGGCGCGCCGATCTGCAGCGGCATGATCCAGTTCGCGAAGCCTGCGAACAGCGGCGTCGCGAACATCAGCAGCATGATCGTGCCGTGCATCGTGAACGCCTGGTTGAACTGCTCGTTCGACATGATCTGCGTGCCCGGACGGGCCAGCTCGGCGCGCATGAACAGCGCCATGACGCCGCCGATGATGAAGAACACGAACGAGGTGACCAGGTAGAGCGTGCCGATCGTCTTGTGGTCGGTGGTGGTCAGCCACTTCACGACGACATTGCCCGGCTGCTTGCGCCGCACCGGCAGCTCGTTCTCGTACGAGGCGTCAGCTGCCGCGGCACCATGAGGTTCGTTGAGGATGCTCACAGTTTCTTCGTCTCCGCGTTCCGGGCCGGGTCAGTCTGCTGAATGCCGGCCGGGAGGTAGCCGGTCTGCCCCTTCTCGGCCAGCTCCTTGAGGTGCGCCTGGTAGCGCTCCGGGGAGACGACCTTGACGTTGAAGAGCATCCGGGAGTGGTCGACGCCGCACAGCTCGGCGCACTTGCCCATGAAGGTGCCCTCCTGGGTGGGGGTCACCTCGAAGACGTTGGTGTGGCCCGGAATGACGTCCTGCTTGAACAGGAACGGCACGACCCAGAAGGAGTGGATGACGTCGTTGGACGACAGGATGAACCGGACCTTCTCGCCCTTGGGGAGCCAGAGGGTCGGGCCAGGGTTGCCGTTCTGCGGGTTCCGGTCACCGGGGACGCCCTTGGTGTAGACGCCCTCGGCGCCCGCGGGGAAGTCCTTGGTGTACTTGTCCGGAATGGAGCGGAGCTCCTTGGGGACGGGCGCGGCCTTCTCGGCAGCGGCCTTCTCCTTCGCGCTGGCGCCCTCGGGCACCACCACGGGGTCGGGCTTCGGCGTCGCGGGGTCGCCGTCCACGTCCTCGATGTAGTTGAAGCCCCAGCTCCACTGGAAGCCGACCACGTTGATCGTGTGCTTCGGCTTGTCCGAGAGGGCGAGCAGCTTCGACTCGTCACGGGCGGTGAAGTAGAACAGCACCGACACGATGATGAGCGGGACCACGGTGTACAGCGCCTCGATGGGCATGTTGTACCGGGTCTGCGGAGGGACCTCCACCTTGGTGCGGCTGCGCCGGTGGAAGATGACGCTCCACAGGATCAGGCCCCAGACCAGGACGCCCGTGACCAGAGCGGCCGCCCAGGAGCCCTGCCACAGCGACAGGATGCGCGGCGCCTCCTCCGTGACCGGAGTGGGCATTCCGAGGCGGGGGAAGTCTTTCCAGGTATACGAGCAACCAGTGGCGGTCGCCAGGACCACGCCCGCAGTCAGCGCCTGCAGCAGCTTCCGCCGCATCGGGCGCCGCGGCGAGCGGTCGGAGCCGTAGGGACTCACGTAGCGCCTTCCCGAGAGTCTCGGCCCGCGCGGCCGGCTGCGGCCGTGTTCGGGTCGGTCGCCGGCCCTGACGCAGGCAGGGGTTTGGATGTTTATGCGGACCAAACCCTACTGGACGCTATTTGGGGTCGCGCGGGGAGGGTGCCCAACGCGCCGCGACAGCCCCCGAAGGGGTGGCTCCGCCTTCCGGGGGATCCCCCCGGCAGCCCCGTACGGCCGCACCGGGAGCACATCTGACGCCCCCTGACCTGAGGACCCGCACGGGCGGGCTAGCGTGCCCGTATGCCGTACTTCGACTCCGCTTCCTCGGCTCCGCTGCACCCGGTGGCCCGTCAGGCCCTGCTCGCCTCCCTGGACGAGGGCTGGGCCGACCCGGCCCGCCTGTACCGGGAGGGGCGGCGGGCCCGGCTGCTCCTGGACGCGGCCCGGGAGGCCGCGGCGGAGGCCGTGGGATGCCGTCCGGACGAGCTCGTGTTCACTCCTTCGGGGACGCACGCGGTTCACCTGGGGGTGGCGGGGGCCCTCGCCGGGCGCCGGCGCGTCGGCGGGCATCTGGTCGTATCGGCGGTGGAGCACTCCTCCGTCCTCCATGCGGCGGCGGCCCACGAGGCCCGCGGCGGGACCCGCACCGAGGTGCCCGTGGACCGCGCGGGCGCGGCGTCCGCGGCCGGGTACGCCGCCGCGCTGCGCCCGGACACGGCGCTGGCCTGCCTGCAGTCCGCCAACCACGAGGTGGGCACCGTGCAGCCGGTCGCGGAGGTGGCCGCGGTCTGCGCGGAGGCGGGCGTACCGCTGCTGGTGGACGCGGCCCAGTCGCTGCCCTGGGGGCCGCCGCCGGAGGGCTGGTCGCTGCTGGCCGCCAGTGCGCACAAGTGGGGCGGGCCGGCCGGGGTCGGTCTGCTGGCGGTCCGCAAGGGGGTCCGGTACGCGCCCCAAGGGCCCGCGGACGAAAGGGAGTCGGGGCGCTCGGCCGGGTTCGAGAACATCCCGGCGGTGGTGGCCGCGGCGGCCTCGCTGCGGGCGGTGCGCGCGGACGCGGAGGCCGAGGCGGCCCGGCTGCGGGTGCTGGTGGACCGGATCCGGCGGCGGGTGGCGCGGCTGGTGCCGGACGTGGAGGTGGTGGGCCACGCGGACCGGCGGCTGCCGCACCTCGTCACCTTCTCCTGTCTCTACGTGGACGGGGAGGCGCTGCTGCACGAGCTGGACCGGGCGGGCTTCTCGGTCTCCTCGGGCTCCTCCTGTACGAGCTCCACGCTGACGCCGAGCCATGTGCTGGGCGCGATGGGGGTGCTGTCGGAGGGGAACGTGCGCGTGTCGCTGCCGCCGGGCACGGGGGCGGCCGAGGTGAACGCCTTCCTGGAGGTGCTGCCGGGGGCGGTGGCGGGGGTCCGGGCGAAGCTGGGACTGCCGGAGGCGGGGGCCGGGGTGGAGCCGGTGGCCGAGGCCGTGACCGTGGACGCGGTGGGGTTGCGGTGTCCGCAGCCGGTGATCGAGCTGGCGAAGGTGATCGGGAGCGTGCCGGTGGGGGGCGTGGTGACCGTGCTGTCCGACGACGAGGTGGCGCGGCTGGACATTCCGGCGTGGTGTGCGATGCGGGGGCAGGAGTACCTGGGGGAGGCGGTGGCCGCGTCGGGTACGGCGTACCGGGTGCGGCGGCTGGTGTGACCCCGCGGGGCCTTCCCTCCCCTCCCCCCGGACTCCGTCCGGGGGACCCCCTGGCGGGGCTGGACATCTCCAGCCCCGCCGGTGCCGGGTCAGGCGGACAGGTGGGACTGGACCTCTGCGGCGGCCTCGTCGCCGTAGGCCTTGGTGAAGCGGTCCATGAAGTGGGCGCGGGCCAGGGTGTACTCCTGGGTGCCGAGGGTCTCGATGACCAGGGTGGCCAGCATGCAGCCGACCTGCGCGGCGCGCTCCAGGCCGACGCCCCAGCCGAGGCCGGTCAGGAAGCCCGCGCGGAACGCGTCGCCGACGCCGGTCGGGTCGACCTTGGCGGTCTCCTCGGGGCAGCCGACCAGGATCGGCTCGTGGCCGGCGCGGTCGATCCGGACGCCCTGGGAGCCGAGGGTGGTGACGCGGGTGCCGACCTTGGCGAGGATCTCCTCCTCGGTCCAGCCGGACTTCGACTCGATGAGGCCCTTCTCGTACTCGTTCGAGAAGAGGAAGGTCGCGCCCTCCATCAGGGTGCGGATGTTCTCGCCGTCCATGCGGGCGATCTGCTGCGAGAAGTCGGCCGCGAACGGGATCTCGCGGGTCCGGCACTCCTCCGTGTGGCGGAGCATGGCCTCGGGGTCGTCCGCACCGATGAGGACCAGGTCGAGCCCGCCGACGCGGTCGGCGACCGACTTCAGCTCGATCAGGCGGGCCTCGCTCATGGCACCGGTGTAGAAGGAGCCGATCTGGTTGTGGTCAGCGTCCGTGGTGCACACGAAGCGGGCGGTGTGCAGGACCTCGGAGATCCGCACGGACTCGGTGTCGACCCCGTGGCGGTCCAGCCAGGCGCGGTACTCGTCGAAGTCGTAGCCCGCGGCGCCGACGAGGATCGGGCGGGCGCCGAGCTGGCCCATGCCGAAGCAGATGTTCGGGCCGACACCGCCCCGCCGTACGTCGAGGTTGTCGACGAGGAAGGAGAGGGAGACCGTGTGCAGCTGGTCCGCGACCAGCTGGTCGGCGAAGCGGCCGGGGAAGGTCATGAGGTGGTCGGTGGCGATGGAGCCGGTGACTGCGATACGCACGGCGTGGATGCTCCTGCGAGGGGCGGAAGGGGACAGTAAACGCTACCCGGTCGCACCCTCCCCCTAGCCACCGGGCAAAACTACCCGAGAGTAGGACTTACCTCGCATACCCGCCCGTGCATACGGTGCCCGCATGAGGACTTACCCCCATTCCGCCAAGTCCAGTGCCGAGTCCGCCGCCGCCTCCCCGGGGGGCCCGCGGGGCGAGTTCGCGGAGCTGCTGGGCGCCTCGGCCCGGATGGCCCCGCACTGGCCGGTCCCGGCGGAGCCGGCCCCGGCGCGGGTGGCCCCCTCGCAGATCCACGGGGTGACCGTGCCCGCCGCCTCGGCCCGGATGATCGCCGCCACGGCGCAGTACGGGTTCTGACGGCACGGGTTCCGACCGTACGCGGTGCGACCGGGCCCGCGGACCCCCGGGAACCGGATAGCCTCCCGCTCCGTCCCAACTGCACCAAGGACGGCGTAAGGAGCGAGCGGTGACCGGAGAACGCATCCCCCGAACGCGCAGGCAGCGGCGGCCCTCCGCGGCCGTCGCCTCGGTCGCGGCCGCCGTGCTGCTGGCCGGCGGCGGTACGGCGTACTGGGCGAGCACGGCGTACGGGGAGCAGGGCCCGCCGGCCGCGGCCTCCGCCCCGGCGTCCGGGTCTCCCGCGCCCGCCGCCCCCGACCCCACTCCCCCGCCCGGCATCGCGCCGGGCGAGCCCGACCCCTCGGGCGGCGGGGTGCACTACCAGGCCGCCGCCGAGATGCCCGCCGGGCCGGGCCGGGCGGCCGGCTACCGGCTGGACGGGGAGGTGGGCCGGGAGCGGGTGGCCGCGCTGGCGGCCTCGCTCGGGCTCGCGGGCACGCCGCGGCTGTCGGGCGAGGTGTGGCAGGTCGGGGTGGTCCGCGACCCCTCGGAGCCGCAGCTCCGGGTGAACCGGCAGGGGCCGGGCGCCTGGTCCTACACGGGCCACCGCACCGGCGGCACGGACGACTGCCCCAAGGGCAAGGACCGCTGCGGCCCCGCGGTGCCCCCGGAGGGTCCCGGCACGGGCGCCGGCGGCACCCCGGTGGACGAGGCGGCCGCGAAGGCGGCCGCGGCCCCCGTGCTGGCGGCGGCGGGCCTGTCGGGCGCGAAGGTGCAGGCGCGGGAGGTCCAGGGAGCCGCACGGGTGGTCACCGCCGACCCGGTGGTCGGCGGGATGCCCACGTACGGGTGGTCCACCCGGGTGTACGTCGGCCCGGACGGCCAGGTGGCCTCGGCCACCGGTGAGCTGGCGGTGCCGGTACGGGGCGCCGAGCGGGACGTGGTGACCGCGGCCCAGGGGCTGGCCCGCCTCAACGCCGGGCCGGCCGCGCCCGGCATCGGCGGCTGCGCCACCCCGGTGCCGCTGGCGGAGCCGGGGGCCGGGGCGGCCGCGGACGGCGGGCCGGTGGCCGCGGGCGGGCCGGACGGGGCCGTGGGCGCGGGGTCCGCGCCCTGCCCGCCGGACGGGAGCGCTCCGGTGGAGCCGGTACGGACGGAGCAGGTGACCGGGGCGGTGCTCGGGCTGACCCCGGGGACGGCGGACGGGCACCGGGAGCTGGTGCCGGCCTGGCTCTACACCGTGGCCGGACGGGACGGGGGTCCGGGGCACACGGTGGTGCAGCCGGCCGCCGGGGAGGCGGCGTCGGCGGCGCGGACCGTGCCCGGGTTCTCGTACGAGGAGGCGGGCCGGAAGCTGACGGTGCACTTCTGGGGCGGGGCGTGCAGCGACTACGCCCTCGCGGTGCGGGAGCACGCCGGGACGGTGTCGGTGCGGGTGACGGACACCCCGCGGAAGCCGGGCGGGGCCTGCATCCTGATCGCCCGGGAGATGTCGGTGTCGGCACAGCTGGAGCAGCCGCTCGGGGACCGGCAGGTGCTGGACGGGAGCACGGGCAAGACCCTGCCGCGGCAGAAGTAGCCGTACGCGCGAGAGGGGCGGTACCGGGATCCGGTACCGCCCCTCTCGGGTGCGCTCGGGCTTCGCGGAAGCCCGGACGGCTTAGCTGAAGGAGTCGCCGCAGGCGCAGGAGCCGGTGGCGTTCGGGTTGTCGATCGTGAAGCCCTGCTTCTCGATGGTGTCCACGAAGTCGATGGAGGCGCCGCCCAGGTACGGGGCGCTCATGCGGTCGGTGACGACCTTGACCCCGTCGAAGTCCTTCACGACGTCGCCGTCGAGGGAGCGCTCGTCGAAGAAGAGCTGGTAGCGCAGGCCGGAGCAGCCGCCGGGCTGGACGGCGACGCGCAGTGCCAGGTCGTCCCGGCCTTCCTGCTCGAGCAGGGTCCTGACCTTGGAGGCGGCGGCGTCGGACAGGAGGATGCCGTCGCTCACAGTGGTCTTGTCGTCCTGAACGGACATCTGCATTCACTCCCGAAGTGGGCGGCTCCCCGCGGGGCGGGGAAACGTCGGACTCTTGCCGTCGGTGGCAACCGACGGGGCCGCGGATTCATTCCGGGCCTGACGCGTGTTTCAGATATTCATGCTCGCACACCGAGCCGCGGCCGTGTCCCGCTCGACAGCGGGCGGCGAATTCGTCACATCGACACTATCGGCATCGTCAAACTGACGTGAAGCGGTTATGATAGATAACGTCAACTAGACGAGAAGTCCCGGAGAAGTCGCGTAGTCGCTGATTGCAGACTCGCCGGACCCGTAGTCGCAGAACAGAAAGGGTGCGTGTCGTGACCACCGCCCAGCCTTTGGACGTCCAGCCGACGCCCCTCGCCCTGCTGCTGCTCGGCCGCGAGGCCGACCCGAAGAGCGAGCGGGGCGTGGAGTGCCCGGGCGACCTGCCCTCGCCGTCCGACCCGGACCTGGTGGCGCGCGCCCGCGCGGCCAAGGAGAAGCTCGGGGACAAGGTGTTCATCCTCGGGCACCACTACCAGCGTGACGAGGTCATCGAGTTCGCGGACGTCACCGGCGACTCCTTCAAGCTGGCGCGCGACGCGGCCGCCAGGCCGGAGGCCGAGTACATCGTCTTCTGCGGCGTGCACTTCATGGCCGAGTCCGCGGACATCCTGACCTCGGACGCCCAGAAGGTGGTCCTCCCGGACCTGGCCGCCGGCTGCTCGATGGCCGACATGGCCACCGCCGAGCAGGTCGCCGAGTGCTGGGACGTGCTGACCGAGGCCGGGATCGCGGACGTCACCGTGCCCGTCTCGTACATGAACTCCTCGGCCGACATCAAGGCCTTCACGGGCAAGCACGGCGGCACGATCTGCACCTCGTCCAATGCGAAGAAGGCCCTGGACTGGGCGTTCGGGCAGGGCGACCCGGAGCGGACCAAGGTGCTCTTCCTGCCGGACCAGCACCTGGGCCGCAACACCGCCGTCCGCGACATGGGCATGTCCCTGGACGACTGCGTGGTCTACAACCCGCACAAGCCGAACGGCGGGCTGACCGCCGAGGAGCTGCGCGGCGCGAAGATGATCCTGTGGCGCGGGCACTGCTCGGTGCACGGCCGGTTCAGCGTGGACTCGGTCAACGACGTGCGCGCGCGCATCCCCGGCGTCAACGTGCTCGTGCACCCGGAGTGCAAGCACGAGGTCGTGGCCGCGGCGGACTACGTGGGCTCGACGGAGTACATCATCAAGGCCCTGGAGGCGGCCCCGGCCGGCTCCAAGTGGGCCATCGGCACCGAGCTGAACCTGGTCAAGCGGCTGGCGAATCGATTCGCCCCCGAGGGCAAGGAAGTCGTCTTCCTCGACCGCACGGTCTGCTTCTGCTCGACCATGAACCGCATCGACCTGCCGCACCTGGTCTGGGCCCTGGAGTCCCTCGCCGAGGGCACCCTCGTCAACCAGATCCAGGTCGACAAGGAGACCGAGAGCTTCGCCAAGCTCGCACTGGAGCGGATGCTCGCCCTCCCGTAGCGGGATCCCGGGACCACCCCGGCGCAGTACGTACGAAGGCCCCGGCCCGCCGCACCAGGCGGGCCGGGGCCTTCGCGCATGCCGACGCCCCGCTGCGCCCGCTCCTACTCCCCGCCCGGGCGGACCAGGCCCGATTCGTAGGCGATGACGACCAGTTGGGCCCGGTCCCGGGCGGAGAGCTTGGCCATGGCCCGGTTCACGTGGGTCTTCACGGTGAGGGGGCTGACCTCCAGCTGCGCGGCGATCTCGTCGTTGGACAGGCCCGCGGCCACGTGGACGAGGACCTCCCGCTCGCGGCCGGTGAGGGCGGCGAGGCGTTCGGCGCGGGCGGCGGACGGGGCGGAGGGGGCGCCGCCGCCCTGGGCGAGGAAGCTGGCGATGAGCCCCTTGGTGGCGGCCGGGGAGAGCAGGGCGTCCCCGGCGGCGGCGATCCGGATGGCGTGCAGGAGCTCGTCCGGTTCCGCGCCCTTGCCGAGGAACCCGGACGCGCCGGCCCGCAGGGCCTCGACCACGTACTCGTCCACCTCGAAGGTCGTCAGCATCACCACGCGGACCCCGGCGAGCCCGGGGTCCGCGCTGATCATCCGGGTGGCGGCCAGCCCGTCGGTGCCGGGCATCCGGATGTCCATGAGGACCACGTCGGCGCGCAGTTCGCGGGCCAGGGCCACGGCCTGGGCCCCGTCCGCGGCCTCGCCGACGACCTCCATGCCCGGTTCGGAGTTCACGAGGACCTTGAAGGCGCTGCGCAGCAGGGCCTGGTCGTCGGCGAGCAGCACCCTGATGGGGGCTGCGGAACCGCCGGGCCCGGTGTGCCCGGGGTGCTCGGTGTGCTCGGTGTGCTCGGTGTGCTCGGTGTGCTCGGTACTCATCTGGGCTCCCGGGCCGCGGGCGCGGCCGTTTCGAGGGGCAGGATCGCGTGCACCCGCCAGCCGCCCCCGTAGCGGGGGCCGGCGGAGCAGGTGCCGCCGAGGGCGGCGGCGCGCTCGCGCATGCCGAGCAGCCCGTGGCCGCCGCCGGGGTCGCCGGGGGCGGGGCGGGCCGCCTCGGTGCCGCCGTCGTCCAGGACGGTGACCTCCACGGTGCGGCCGACGCGGACCACGCTGACCTCGGCGCGGGCCCCGGCCCCGGCGTGCTTGCGGACGTTGGTGAGCGCCTCCTGGACCACGCGGTAGGCGGCCAGGTCGGCGGCGGCGGGCAGCGGCGGGCCGGCGGGGTCGCGGGCGACCTCGACGGGGAGCCCGGCGTTGCGGAAGGTGTCCACGAGGTCGTCGAGCACGCCGAGGCCGGGGGCGGGTTCGGTGGGGGCCTCGGGGTCCCCGGACTGGCGCAGCAGCCCGACGGTGGCGCGCAGTTCGCCGAGTGCGGAGCGGCTGGCCTCGCGCACGTGGGCGAGGGCTTCCTTGGCCTGGTCGGGGCGCTTGTCCATGACGTGGGCCGCGACCCCGGCCTGCACGTTGACCAGGGCGATGTGGTGGGCGACCACGTCGTGCAGGTCGCGGGCGATGCGCAGGCGCTCCTCGGCGACCCGGCGGCGGGCCTCCTCCTCGCGGGTGCGCTCGGCCCGCTCGGCGCGCTCGCGGATGGCGTCGACGAAGGCCCGGCGGCTGCGGACGGCGTCGCCGGCGGCCGCGGCCATCCCGGTCCAGGCGAAGATGCCGAGGTTCTCCTGCGCGTACCAGGGCAGGGGGCCGGCGAGCATGGCGGCGGCGGTCAGGCCGGTCATGGTGAGGAGGCCGACCCGCCGGGTGGTGGGCCGGTCGGTGCGGGCGGCGACGGTGTACAGGGCGACGACGGCCGACATGGCGACGGGGGCGCGGGCCGGTCCGGAGAGCAGCTCGACCAGGGTCACGCCGGCGGTGGCGGCCAGTACGGCCATCGGTCGGCGGCGCCGGAAGACCAGCGAGACCGCGCCGACCAGCATGAGGGCGAGGCTGGGCAGGTCGGGGCTGCGGGTGGCGAAGCTGGGGCGGCCGTGGGGTCCGCCGTCGGGGTCCACGAAGGAGCCGAGGACCATCGCCGCGAGGACGCCGAGGGCCAGGATGGCGTCGGTCGCGAGGGGGTGCGCGTGGAGCCGGGCCTTCGTCCGGTCCAGCCGGGTCCCCAGGGGTGTCGTCACGCGGCCCGACTCTACGGTGCCCCGCCGGGCGGCGCCCCGGCCGCCCGCTCCCCCGCGGCCCCGGCCGCCCGGGGGCCGGGGCGCCGCCTGCGCGCGTAGAGGCTCTGGACGGCGATCAGGGCGAGGACGGCGGCGATGGCCGCGAGGTGCTCCTTGCCCGCGAGGTTGTTCTTGAAGACGACCTCGACGGCCATCGCGAGGACCACGAGGGCGGCGGTCCAGCGGGCGCCGTAGCGCCAGCAGACGTAGACGGCGAGGCCGACGACGGCGGCGGAGGGGCCGGTGTCGTTGACGATCCGGTCCGATGCGGGCAGGCCGAGGGGGTGGTCGGGGCCGAGGGCCAGGCCGATGCGGGCGTACGTGGTGCCGGCGAGGGTGGCGAGGTAGCCGACCAGCAGGGTGCGCCACCACCCGAGGCAGATCTCGGCGATGCCGAAGACCAGCAGCATCTGGGCGAGGGCCCCCCAGACCGGCAGGTCCAGGGCGGGTACGAACAGCGACAGCGGGGTGCGCAGCAGGCCGGTCCACAGCGGGTCGGCGGCCCGTACGGAGCCGATGTCCTGGACGAAGCGGTAGCCCCAGGACTGGTTCTGGACGATCTGGAAGACCGCGGTCAGGGCGACGGCGGCCAGGGTCATGGGGACCGCGCGCCACCGGCGGCGTACGAGGGCCCCTCGGACCGTGGTGTACAGCGGTCCCCATTCGCGGCGGGCGAAGCGCGCGGCCCGGCCGGGGCGGTGCGTCAACGCTTCGTCTCCAGGTGTCTGCGGTGCAGCCACTTCGGCAGGCCGGGGGCTTCGAGGAAGCCCTCGGCGCGGCCTGCGGCGATCCCGATGCGCAGCAGGTCGGAGCTCTTCTCGAAGAGCATGAACCGCGGTTCCCAGATCGGCCGGTACTTGGCGTTGGCCCGGTAGAGCGACTCGATCTGCCACCAGCGCGAGAAGAAGCTGAGCAGGGAGCGCCACAGCCGCAGCACGGGTCCGGCGCCCAGGCGGGAGCCGCGCTCGAAGACGGAGCGGAACATGGCGAAGTTCAGGGAGACCTGGGTGACGCCGATCCCGGGGGCGCGCTGGAGGAGTTCGATGACCATGAACTCCATGAGGCCGTTCTCGGAGTCGCGGTCGCGGCGCATCAGGTCGAGGGAGAGGCCTTCGGGGCCCCAGGGGACGAAGGAGAGCAGGGCGCGCAGCTCGCCGTCCCCGTCGGAGCACTCCAGCATCACGCAGCGGCCGTCGGCGGGGTCGCCGAGCCGGCCCAGGGCCATGGAGAAGCCGCGTTCGGTGGCCCCGTCGCGCCAGTCGTCGGCGCGGCGCAGCAGGGCGTCCATCTCCTCGGCGGGGATGTCGGCGTGGCGGCGGATGCGGACGGTGTACCCGGCGCGCTTGACGCGGTTGAAGGCCTGCCGGACGGTGCGCATGGCGCGGCCGTCGAGGGTGAACTCGGCGGTCTCGACGATGGCCTCGTCGCCCAGTTCGAGGGCGTCGAGGCCGTGGCGGGCGTAGACCGTGCCCGCCTCCTCGCTCGCGCCCATGACGGCCGGGACCCAGCCGTGCTCGCGGGCCTCGGCGAGCCAGGGCTCGATGGCGCCGGGCCAGGCCTCGGGGTCGCCGAGGGGGTCGCCGGAGGCAAGGGAGACCCCGCCGACGACCCGGTAGGCGATGGCGGCCTTGCGGGTGGGCGACCACACGACGCTCTTCTCCCGGCGCAGCGCGAAGTAGCCGAGGGAGTCGCGGTCGCCCTGCTTGTCGAGGAGGCGGCGCAGCTCCTCCTCGTCGGAGGCGGTGAGGGGGTCCACGGCCCGGCGGGAGCGGAAGGCGGCGAAGAGCACGGCGAGGAGCAGGAGCATGGACAGGACGTTGACGGCCACGTCCACCCAGCCGGGGGTGTTGATGCCCGGGTAGCCGGAGTCGTTGGAGGCGAGGGTGGCCAGCCGCATCAGGCCGTACCGCCAGCGGGCCATGAAGGAGGCGCCGGGGGCGTCGGGGGTGGCGTTGGTGAGTCCGACGAGAACGGCCGCGGCGAGGGAGGCGAGGAGGAGGCCGAAGACGGCGACGGCGGCGGCCAGGCGCGGGTTGGAGCGGTCGCCCTTGGCGTAGAACTCGCGGCGGCCCAGCAGCAGGGCGAGGACGAAGGCGCCGGTGAGGGCGAGGGAGACCCAGTTCTGGGGGTGCTCGCGGATCTCGGGGAACACGAAGGCGAAGCCGAAGAGGAGCAGCAGCGGGCCGGCGAGGGCCAGGTTGAGGATCCAGGCGGCCCGCTTGCGGCGGCCCATGGTGACCGCGAGCAGGAGCGTGAACAGGCCGGAGGCGAAGCCGGCGGTGAGCAGGTACGGGGTGTAGAGGTCGTCGGTGTTGTGCTGGCGCAGGTCCTGCCCGAGGGAGACCCATACGGCGCTCAGGAAGTTCACGAACGTGACGAGGCGCAGGTACCAGACGGCGAAGGCGGCGCTGCGGCGCGAGCGGGCGCTGCCGCGGGCGCCGGTGCGCTGCCCGTCCCCGGGGGCGGGCTCGCGTCCGGGGCCCCTGCTGTCGCGGGCTGGATCGACGGTAGACAAACGGACATCTCCCATAAAACCGATGTTATGGGGCATCGCCGTTCACAGGAGGCAGGGGTACGGCGGCGCGGTCGGCGCCGTACCCCCGGATCTCGGCCCGCCGCTCCCGCGGCCGGCTCTCCGCCCTTCGCGTTCTACGCGTCCTGTGCGTCCTGCGCAGCCCGCGCGTCCCGTACGTCCGGCTGCGCGGCCTCCGGCCCGGCGTCCTCCGCGGGAGCGGCGGACGGGCGGAGCGGCAGCTCGGCCGCGAGGGCGGCGGCTGCCTGGACGAGGGGAAGTGCCAGCAATGCCCCGGTTCCTTCCCCCACAGTGACGCCGTGGTCCAGCAGGGGGTTGAGTGCCATCCGGTCCAGGGCCTTCGCCTGGGCGGGCTCGCCGCTCGCCTGGCCCGCCAGCCACCAGTCCGGGGCCCGGAAGGCGGCCCGCTGCGCCACCAGCGCGGCGGCCGCGGCGACCACCCCGTCGAGGATCACGGGCATCCGGCGCACCGCGCACTGGAGCAGGAACCCGGTCATCGCCGCCGCGTCCGCGCCGCCGACCGCCGCCAGCAGCTCCAGCTGGTCGCCGAGCACGGGCCGGGCCCGGCGCAGCGAGTCGCGCACCGCGGCGCACTTGCGCATCCAGGCGAGGTCGTCGATCGGGACCCCGCCGCGGCCCGTGACCACGGAGGCGTCCGTACCGCACAGCGCGGCGACGAGGGTGGCGGCGATCGTGGTGCCGCCCACGCTGAGGTCGCCGAGGACGACGAGGTCGGTGCCGGAGTCGGCCTCCTCGTCGGCGACCGCCATGCCGAGCCGGACGGCTGCCTCGGCCTCCTCGGGCGTCAGGGCGTTCTCGGTGTCGGTACGGCCGCTGCCCCGGCGGACCCGGTGCCGTACGACCTCCTCGGGCAGCAGCCCGGGGTCGCAGTCCAGGCCGGCGTCCACCACGCGGATGCCGACGCCGGCCCGGCGGGCCAGCACCGCGGCCGGGCTCTCCCCGTCCAGCACGGCGCGCACCAGGACGTGGGCCCCGCCGGCGGGCCGGGCGGAGACCCCGAGCCGCGCGACGCCGTGGTCGGCGGCGAACAGCAGCACGCGGGGCCGCTCCACGGGCCGTACCGGCACCGCGCCCTGGGCGGCGGACAGCCATTCGGCGAGCTCGTCGAGGCGGCCGAGGGCACCGGGCGGCACGGCGAGCTTTTCGCGGCGTTCTTCGGCTTCGTGCCGTACGCCCCCGTCGGGGCGCTCGATCAGGTCGGAGAAGTCGTCGAGGTTCAGCCTGTCCATCTGCCGAACAGTACAGGCGCGGGTGGACGGGACGGCCGGGGGCGGCTTGAGGGGGCCTGCGCCGCTTATGGGGTCTGCGGGGGGCGGTGCGGCCCGTGGGGCCTCCGGGGAGGGGTGCAAGGCCCGGGGCCGGGTCGGCAAGGGGCCGTCCCTCCCCCGCCCGGCCCGGCGGGGCTCAGCCCTCCTTGAGGATCAGGGGCTGGCCGGCCACCACCAGGAGGACGTGTTCGCACTCCCCCGCCACGGCCGCGTTCAGGCGGCCCAGTTCGTCGCGGAAGCGGCGGCCCGCGGGGGTGGCCGGGACCACGCCCGAGCCGACCTCGTTGCTGACCGCGACCACCGTGCGCCGGGTGGCGCGCAGGGCGGCCACCAGTTCGGCGGTGCGCTCGTGCAGCCGGTCCCGGCCGCCGCCCTCCGCCCAGACCGCGTCGTCCCAGGCCCCCACCCGGTCCATGGCATCCGTCAGCCACAGCGCCAGGCAGTCGACGAGCAGCGGGGGGCCGTCCACGGCCAGCAGGGGGGCCAGCTCGCAGGTCTCCGTGGTGCGCCAGCTGCCCGGGCGGCGGTCCCGGTGCAGGCGGACCCGGTCCGACCAGTCGGCGTCTCCGTCGCGGGTGCCGCCGGTGGCCACGTACTCGACCGCCGGGAAGGCCTCCAGGCGGCGCTCGGCCTCCACCGACTTCCCGGAGCGGGCGCCGCCGAGCACGAGGGTGCGGCGGGGCAGGTCCGGTACGGAGTGGTAGTCGCCCACGATCAGCGTGCTGCCGTCCGGGACCGTACGGGCCCCCGCCGCCGCGAGCCACCGGTCGAGCTCCCGGCCCGGCGGGGCGTCGTGGTCGAGGTGGACGGCGATCACGTCGGTCGTCGGGCCCACGGCGCCGGCCTCGCGCAGCCGGGCCAGGGCGTCGGGGCGGCCGAGGACGTCCGCGAGCACCATGGCGTACGGGGCCGTGTGGTTGTGCCGGGTGCCTGCGGGGGCGCCGCCGGGGGGCAGGTACAGCAGGCGCTCCCCGTCGGGGCCGGTCACCTCGTACCCCGTGCCCGGCGCGTCCATCGGGACCGCGCGCACCCGGTGGCCGCTGATCACCGCGAGCTCGCGGCCGTCGGGCACGCGGCCCGCGGCGGGCAGGCCGGGGGGCAGCTCCACGGCGGGCCCGTCGTGCGGATGGGTCAGCAGGACCTGGCGCACGCCCGCGAGCGAGTGCCCGGCGCGGGCGGCGGCCAGGACCGCGCCGGGGGTCAGGTCGAGCAGCACCGCACCGTCCACGAGGGCCGCCGTGGCGGCGCGGCTGCGGCCACCCACGGACACGGCGCAGGCGGCACAGGGACAGCCGGGGCGGGGGAGGCCTTCCGGGGCTCCCGTGCCGAGCAGAGTCAGTTCCACGAGGAAGATCTTCCCGCGTCGCCGCGAGAGGTGCGCGCCCGGCTACGCTGCTGGGCAGTCTTACGGCAGGCGTGCGGCCGGCGCGGAGGCGCGGCGGGCGGGCGCATCGGAGCGTGGCGAGCGCAGGAGGCGGACGCAGATGGCTTGGATCTGGAGTTTCGAGAAGGCCGACGGGACGGGGGCCGCGCCGGCGGTCGAGCCGGAGGAGTTCACGACGCAGGGGGATGCGGAGACCTGGATCGGTGAGGTCTGGAAGGAGCTGCTGGAGGGGGGCGTGGAGCGGGTGCGGCTGTCCGAGGACGAGACGGAGATCTACGTGATGTCGCTGGAGGCCGCGGCCGAGGCCTGACCGGCCGGGCGCTCGGACGGGGGCGGGGTCCCGGCCCCCGCCGGGCGGGCCCGGCCCCGGGCGGGGCGCCGCTGCGCGGGGCCTGTTCCCCTACCCGCCCCTTCCCGAACTGGGGCTCCGCCCCAGACCCCGCGCCTCAAGCGCCGGCGGGGCTTGATTTGCCGCACAGCGGCAATATCAAGCCCGCGCGGCGATTGAGCGCACCGGACGCGCAGCGCACGGTCCGGGGGGCCGGGGGCGGGGCCCCCGGAGCCGGCGGGGCGGGGTCAGCCGCCGCGGACGCCGCAGAGGTGGAGGAGGGCCGCTACTGCCCGGTACGGGTCCGTGCGGCCCGCTCGGTCCTCGGCCGTGAGGAGCCGCGCGTAGGACTCGGGGTCGGGCAGCGGCTCCGTGTCCGGCGCGCCGTCGGTGAAGACCCGTACGCCGTACCAGGCGTGCAGCGGGGCCCCGATCCCGGACAGGGTCTCGGTCAGCGTGCCGAGCCGGTCGGCGCGGACCGGCAGCCCGAGCCGGTTGGTGTACTCCGGCGCGTCGAAGGCGCCGAGCGCCACCGGCCAGTCCCCGGCCAGCCCCGGCCGCATGGCCAGCGCGTCACCGTTGCGCACGAGCAGGGACAGCAGTCCGCCGGGCGCCAGCATCCGGGCCAGCCCGGCCAGCATGGCGTCCGGTTCGGACACGTACATCAGCACCCCGTGGCACAGGACCACGTCGAAGCTGCCCGGCAGGAAGTGCGCTCCGGTCTCCCGGCCGTCGCCCTCCATGAAGCGGACGCGCTCGCGGATCCCGGCCGGTTCCGGGTCGAGGGCCGCCTGGGCGGCCGCCAGCATCGCGGGGTCGGATTCGAGCCCGGTGACCCGGTGGCCGGCTCGGGCCAGCCGCAGGGCCTGGGTGCCCTGCCCCATGCCCACGTCGAGGATGCGCAGCCGCTGCCCGACGGGGAAGCGCTGCGCGATCTGCTCGTCGATCTGCCGGGCGACCAGTTCCTGCCGGACGGCGTTGCGCAGCCCGGTGAGACCGGCGAGCCAGGGGCCGGCGCCCCCGGCGAAGCCGTCGGCTCCGCTCAGGGCCGCTCTCCGCGCTTGACCTGGGGCTTCGGGAGCCGCAGCCGGCGCATCTGGAGGGTGCGCATCAGGCCGTACGCGACGGCGCCGCGCTTGGGCTCGGTCGGGAAGCGCTCGTTGAGCGCCTTGCGCAGGCGGAGGAAGAGGCCCACCGAGTCCACGAGGATCAGGGCGATCACCGCGAGCCACAGCAGCAGCGCGATGTTCTGGAGGGCCGGGACGCGGATCATGCTGAGCACCAGGATGATCACCGCGAGCGGCAGGAACATCTCGGCGACGGAGTAACGCGAGTCCACGTAGTCGCGGACGAACTTGCGCACCGGGCCCTTGTCGCGGGCGGGCAGGTACCGCTCGTCGCCGTTGGCCAGCGCCTCGCGCTGCCGGGCGAAGTCGGCGCGGCGGCGCTCGCGGGCGCGCTTGGCGTCCTCCTTGCGGTTGCCGGTCGAGGCCGCGACGGAGCGGCGCTGCGACTGGGCGACGGCGCGCTTCGGCGTGGCGCGGCCCTTGGGGGCCTGCGGGTCACGGGGCTGCTTGGAGAGGTCCGCGGTCACCTTGGCGGTGGCGGCGTCCTTCTCATCCTTGGAGGAACGGCTACCAAACACAGGACCCAAGGGTACGGGGTGCCGGGCGCGTACCCCACCCCGCCGGGGAACGATCCGGCAACGACGTGCGTCTTCACGGGTACCGGGGCCGTTCCGCAGGGACGTTCCGTTTCAAGGTCGTCTCCGGGGTGTACGTACTCCTCAGGCGTGAGGTGACGGGCCCGTACCTCGTCCTTGGGGAGGAGCGCGGGAGCCGCCGAACAGTGCGGTAATGGAAGCAGCCCCCGCGTAGTGTGGGAGCTGTTGGAGTGCCGAGCCGAAGTCCAGCCGATAGTCCGTCGAGAAGGGGGCGCGCGAAGCCCATGAGCGGTGTCATGAAGCGTATGGGGATGATCTTCCGCGCGAAGGCGAACAAAGCCCTGGACCGGGCCGAGGACCCGCGCGAGACCCTCGACTACTCGTACCAGAAGCAGCTGGAGCTGCTGCAGAAGGTGCGCCGCGGGGTCGCGGACGTCGCCACCTCGCGCAAGCGGCTCGAGCTCCAGCTCAACCAGCTGCAGAACCAGTCCGCCAAGCTGGAGGACCAGGGCCGCAAGGCGCTGGCGCTCGGCCGCGAGGACCTGGCCCGCGAGGCCCTGTCCCGGCGCGCCTCGCTCCAGCAGCAGGTCAGCGACCTGGAGGTGCAGCACCAGACCCTCCAGGGCGAGGAGGAGAAGCTGACGCTCGCCGCGCAGCGCCTGCAGGCCAAGGTCGACGCCTTCCGTACGAAGAAGGAGACGATCAAGGCCACGTACACGGCCGCGCAGGCGCAGACGCGGATCGCCGAGTCCTTCTCCGGGATCTCGGAGGAGATGAGCGACGTCGGCCTCGCCATCCAGCGGGCCGAGGACAAGACCGCGCAGCTCCAGGCCCGCGCGGGCGCGATCGACGAGCTGCTGGCCTCGGGTGCGCTGGACGACCAGTCCGGGCTGGGCTCGAAGGACGACATCCAGGCCGAGCTGGACCGCCTCTCGGGCGGTACGGACGTGGAGCTGGAGCTCCAGCGGATGAAGGCCGAGCTGGCCGGCGGTTCCGCGGCGAAGCCCGCCATCGAGGGCGGCGAGCAGGACGCGGGACGGCAGGGGCAGCAGCAGGGCCACCGCTTCGACAAGCAGTAGGCGCGGCCCGGTAGCGGGCAGGCAGGAGCCGTGATGATTGTCCGGATCATGGGGGAAGGCCAGCTGGAGCTCGGCGACGCGCACCTGGCGGAGCTGAACGTGCTGGACGACGAGCTGCTGGCCGAGATGGAGGGCGGCGACGGCCCCGGCTTCCGGCGGACCCTCGGGGCCCTGCTGGACCGGGTGCGGGAGCTCGGCTCCCCCCTGCCGGACGCCGCCCTGGAGCCCTCCGAGCTGATCCTCCCGGCTCCGGACGCCACGCTGGAGGAGGTCCGGGAGATGCTCAGGGACGACGGTCTGATCCCGGGCTGAGCGAACCACCGGGTCCGTCGGGCGTGTCGGGCCCGCCGGGCGCGTCCGGTACGCCGTGCGCCTCGGGCGTGTCGGCGCCCCCGTGCCCCCCGGGGGCTGCGGGTCCGCCGCGGACGGCCGCCGGGTCGGTGCCGGGCGGATCCGGGTTGGGGGCTCCGCCGATCAGGTCCTGGAACTTCCGGCGGGGGCCCGCCCAGCGCCGGTCGTGGTGGAAGGCGCGCAGGCCCGCCCGGGCCCGGGCCTTCGGGCGGTTCGCGTAGAACCGCTGGGCGTACGGGGAGCCCGGCCGGGCCAGCCTGATCGCCCCGATCAGCGCGACGAACGGCACGAGGGTGCCGACGAGCGCGGTCCTGGGCTTGCCCTTCCAGAGGGCGACCAGGGCCAGGAAGAAGTTCGTCGCCGTGTTGACGGCGACCAGCCCGCGGTTGGCCCGCTCCTCCTCGGTGAGCTCGTTCACCCCGAACGGCAGGAACCCGCCGATCACCAGCGCCACCAGGGCCGCGGTGAGCACCACGATCTCCACGCTCTTGCGGCCCTGCTCGCTCCAGTACACGTCGTCGAGGTGCAGGACGAGCGCGAACTCGTCGAGGACGAGCCCCGCGCCCAGCCCGAAGATCACCGCCGACAGCATCGCCCCGAAGCCGTGCCGCCCGCTGCCGACCGCACCGAACCCGCCGATGACGGTCAGCACGATCCCCGGGACCACGTGGTGGACGTGCAGCCCGCCCGGGGTGACGTTCTTGAAGGGGCCCTTCCCGGCCCGGATCAGCCGGGTGATCGTCCGTGTGACCAGGAAGGACAGCACGAAGGACACCAGGGCGAGCAGCATCGGGAGCTTGCCCGGCTCGACGATGTTCCGATACCACCAGTGACCCATACCACCAGCTCCAGTTTTGGTACGTATTGGGAAATTTACCTGGCGTCAGGAGCGGGTAGCGTTCGCCGCGATGACCGAATCCCACCCGCCTTCGCAGCCCTCCCCGCCGCCGCTCCCCGCGGTGCCGCCGGCCGAGCGCGCCTCCCTCGCCGACGGGATCCGCTTCGCCTTCGGCACCCTGACCGTGCTGCCGGCCCGGATCACCCGCTGGGACCGCCCCGCCGCCCGCACGGGCATGGCCTGCGCCCCGCTGGCCGGGCTGGCCGTGGGGGCCTTCGCGGCCGCGCTGGGAGCCGTACTGCTGCTGCTCGGGGCCGGTCCGCTGCTCGCCGCCGTCGCCACCGTGGCCGTACCGGCGGCGCTGACCCGCGGGCTGCACCTCGACGGACTGGCGGACACCGCCGACGGGCTGGGCAGCGCCAAGCCCGCGCAGGACGCGCTGCGCATCATGAAGGCCTCGGACATCGGGCCGTTCGGCGTCATCGCCCTGGTCTTCCTGCTGCTGGCGCAGACCGCCGCCCTGGCGGAGCTGTACGGGCAGGGCTGGGTACGGGGCGCCCTGGCCGCGCTGGTGGCCGGGGCCGCCTCCCGGCTGGCCCTGACGCTGGCCTCGCGCGGGGGCGTTCCGGCGGCCCGCCCGGAGGGGCTGGGCGCGACCGTGGCCGGTGTGGTCCCCGGGCGGACGGCCGCCGCCGCGGTGGCGGTGGTGGTCCTCGCCTGTGCGGCGGCGGCGCTGCCGCTGGGCCCGGCGGCCGTACTCCAGCACGCGGCCGCGGTGGGCCTGGCGCTGGCCGCGGCCGAGGGGGTGCTGCGCCGGTGCACGGGGCGCTTCGGCGGGGTGACGGGGGACGTGTTCGGGGCGGTGGCCGAGGTCTCCGCCACCGCCGCCCTGGTCGTCCTCGCCCTGGGCTGAGCGCGGGCGCACCCGGCCGGCACCGGGAAGGGCGGTCAGCCGCCTGCCGGGCAGGTCCGGCGCCAGGGGCCCAGCTCGTACCTCTTGAGCAGCGAGCTCAGCCGCAGCCGGGCGCTCTGCGCGCAGAACCGCTCCACGGGCAGCTCGTACTCGGCGTGGAAGACCGCCTTCCCGGCCCGGGTGAAGGGCTCCAGACGGCCGCACTCCCGGTACTGGGCGCACTGCTCGTTGACGGCGAAGTCGAACTCCCCCACCAGGGCGGGGATCTGGTCGAGGTCGTTCTTCAGGCCCACGGCGAGCCCCCGGTCGTGTGCCAGCCGGGCGATCAGCCGGTTGTAGCGGAGCTGGTCGGCGGCGGTGAGCGGGAATCCGCTGTCGTTCCGGTAGCCGTCCATGTTGTCCGGCTCGACGGCGTCGAAGCCCTTCTCCAGGCACATGTCGAGGCGTGCGGCCATCAGGGGCTCCAGGACCTCCGTGCGGCGGATGTCGAGCCAGCGCTCGCCCTCCCAGCCGTTGCCCTTGCCGAGGACCCGCTCGGGGAACTCCCCCGCGTCCGGCCGGAACTCCTCCCAGGCGCCCGTGGACAGGTAGCAGATCACCTTGCGGCCCTTCCCGTGCAGCTGCGCCACCTGGCCTGCGGTGGTGGTGAACCCGTCCACGTCGTACACGGGCGCGTCCACCGACAGGTCCAGGGGGCCGCTGAGCTGCCACTGCCAGGCGGTGCCCGGCTCCGGCTGCCAGCGCGGGCCCGGCCGCGGCGCCGGCTTCTGCGTGCCGCCCGGCCCGGCTCCCCCGCCGGGGCCGTCCGCCGTGCAGCCGGCCGTCAGCAGCAGGGCGGCCGCGGCCGCCCAGGCCCCGCACGCCGCCCGCAGGCGGGCGCGGGGCCTGCGCGGGACGGTGGGCCGGGTCATCCGGCGGCCTCCAGGGCGTGCGGGAGGGTGCCCCAGGGGTGGGCGCCCGTCCCGGGGACGGCGCAGTGCACGGCGGCGCCGCGCTCCCGCGCCAGGGCGGCGGCGGGAGCGTCCTGCGGGGCGGCGTACACGAGGTGGCAGAACCGCTCGGCGGGGTGGCCGGCCGTCCACGCGGGCACCACGGCCTCCCGGTAGGCGTCCCAGGGCCCCTCGAAGGTGACGAGGAGGTCGGCGAACTCCGCGTAGCCGGGGTGCGGGTGGGCCCCGTGGTTGAGGACGAGGGTGCGGCATCCGGCGGCGCGGGCCGCGACGGCGAGCCGCCGGTAGTGGCCGAGCAGTTCGCCGTCGGCGGCGGCCTGGTCGAGGAAGGAGCCGTCGGCGCCGTACCAGTCCCGGTACCGCAGCAGGTCGCGCACCACCTCGGCGTGCGGGCGGCGGCCGTAGTCGGTATCGGTGTAGCCGAGGACCGGGACCCCGGCCTCGCGCAGCCGGGCGGCGACCGCGGCGAACCGCTCGTCGGGGGCCCCGCCCGGGCCGCTGTCGGGGTTGAGCACCACGGCGTACAGGCGCCGGGCCGAGCGGATCAGGGCCTCCCAGGCCTCGGGCCGGTCGGCGGGGTGCTCGTAGAGGGGCACCAGGAGCATGGCTTCCTTCGGTTCGGGCGGATCAAGGGGATCGGCGGATCGACGGGATCGGGGGCGGGCGGACCGGGTACGGGGCCTGCCGGCTCAGCGGTGGGCCGTGGCCCGGCCCAGCAGGGCGCAGACCAGTCCGGACAGGGCCGCGGCCGCCGTCCCGGCCACCGCGAGCTGCACCAGCCGCGGATCCCCGGTGCCGGTGAGCAGGGTGACGGTCTGGCAGGCGGCGGCCAGGGCGCAGACCCCCGCGGCCAGCCGCACCGCCCCGAAGGACTGGAGCAGCAGGCCGGTCCACATCACGGCGCCGAGCAGCAGCAGGGTGAGCAGCCGCAGTCCGCCGAGTCCGGGCGCGCCGGGCCACAGCAGGGTGCCGGTGATGCCGAGGAGCAGGAGGACGGCGAGGTAGGCGGTCAGGCATTCGGCGAGCCGGGCGGCCATCTGGCGCCGGAACTCCGCGGGGGTCAGGGCCGAGCGGAGTCCGGCGAGGCTGCCGCTGCGGAAGCGGTGCAGGAGCCATTCGGCGGGTCCCATGCTGAGGGTGAGGGCCACGGCGGAGGGTGCGGCCGCGGCGGCGGCCGTGCCGCCCGCGAGCACCTCGCCGAGGGCGGCGTACAGCACGAGCACGCCGGTGCCCAGGCCGAACACCCCGTACGGCAGGGAGTCCGCGAACCGGGGTCCGCGCGGGCCCGGGTCCTCCTCCGCGGTGCGCAGCACCCGCCAGCGCACCGGGCCGCCCTGGTCCCGGGCGGCCCGGCGGGCCCGGATGCGGGCCGCGGCGGCGCGGAAGCCGTCGCGGACGGGGAGTTCGCGGACGGCCAGCGAGCAGGCGGCCAGCAGGGAGGCGGCGAGCAGGCCGACCCGCAGCGCGTCGGGCAGTCCGACGGCCAGGGCGAGGACCGCGCCGGCGGCCATCGGGGCGAGGGCGCAGAGCAGGAGCCGCTCCCGGCCCAGGACGAGGAGCACGGTGGCGGCGCCGACGTAGCAGGCCTGTCCGGCGGCGAAGGCGGCCGGGAAGGCGGGGCCGGGGACGGCGAGGGCGGCCGCCGCGCCGAGCAGGGCGCCGGCGGGGGCGCCGACGAGCAGGGTGCGCCCGGCGGCGGCCCGGTCGCCGAGTCCCAGCCAGGAGTAGGCCCGGTGGGACAGGGTCTGGTCCCAGACCCAGCCGATGAGGGCGCCGGCGAGCAGGGTGAGGGTGCCGGAGGGCAGGCCGAGCCCGTCCGGGGGGCCTTCGAGGAGGGGGGCGCCGAGCACGTAGGCGAGGCCGGGCAGGACGAAGGCGATGCCGCGCAGCAGGCAGGCGGTGAGGGAGACCCGCCAGGGGTCGGGGAGCCGGTCGGGTTCGGGGTAGTCGCGGGGGACCCTGCGGTAGAGGTCCTCGGCGAGGGCGAAGGAGTCCTGGCGGCCGTACGCGAGGCGGATGTGCTCGTCGGTCATGCCGTCGGACTCCAGGACGGCGGCGATCTCGTCGGGGTGGACGGCCGCGGCGACGAGCACGCCGAGGCGTTCGGCGAGCTCCTCGATGGGGTCGGCGGCGGGGCCGGGCGGGCGGGTTCCGCTGGGGCCGGCCGGGCGGGCCGCGTGCGGGCCCGGCGGCGGTGCGGCGGGGCCAGCGGGTGCGGCGGCCGTCGTACTGGTCGTCGTGCCGGCGGGTCCGGCGGCCGACGTACCCGCCGACGTACCTGCCGTCGTACCGGCGGCTGCCGCAGCGGCCGGAGGAGCCGGGGCGGCCGCGGTCCTGCGGGGCCGCGGGATCCTCGGCAGGGTGTCCCGTCCCGACGGGGTGCCGGGCGTCAGCCACAGGCCCCCGCTCACCACAGGCTCCCGTCCGCCGCGAGCTCCCGGTACCAGGGGTCGGCGGTGGTCCAGGCCTCGCGTGCGGGGGCGGTCTGCGCGGGCACCGTCTCGGGGCCGCGGGCCAGTTCGCGGTAGATGTGCCGGAAGCCGTCGACCGAGCGGTGCAGGGTGAACTTCTCGACCACGCGCTCGCGCGAGAGGCGGCCCAGTTCGGCCCGGCGGGCGTCGTCGCGCAGCAGGGCGAGGGTGGCGCGGGCCATCAGCTCGGGCTCGCGCGGCGGGACGACCAGCCCGGTGTCGCCCACGGCCTCGCGGACCCCGCCGACGTCGGTGGAGACGGTGGTGCGCCCGCAGGACATGGCCTCGATGATGCTGAAGGGGAAGCCCTCGCTGATGCTGGACAGCATCACGATGCTGCCCGCCGCGTAGGCCCTGGCCACCTGGCTGATGCGGCCCTCGTACGTGATGCCGTCGGTGACGCCGAGTTCGGCGGCGAGCTTCTCGAGCCGGTCCTTGTAGTCCTCGCAGCCGGCCGGGACCGGTCCGAAGAGCCGCAGCCGCAGGACGGGCAGCTCCTCGCGCATCAGGGCGTAGGCCCGGATCAGGGTCTCCAGGTCCTTGATGGGGTCGATGCGCCCGCACCAGCTGAGGGTGGGGACCTCCGGTTCGGGTCCGGCCTCGGGGAAGAGGTGCGGGTCGACCCCGTTGTAGACGGTGCGGATCCGGTCGGCGGGGGCGCCGCCGCGCTCCTCCCAGCGCCGGTTGTACTGGTTGCAGGGGGTGATGAGGTCGGCCTGCCGGTAGCCCTCGGAGTTCAGCTCGCGGTAGAAGCCGAGCATGAGGGCCTTGACGGGCCAGCGCTGGGCGGCGGTGCGGTAGCCGAGGTAGCGCTCGCGCAGGTAGATGCCGTGCTCGGTGAGGAGGAAGGGCACCCCCTCGCGGTGTTTGGCGGTCAGGGCGGGGAGGGTGGCCAGTCCGCTGCTGACGGCGTGGGCCACGCAGTCCGCGGGGATGCGTACGGCGAGCGGGCGCAGGGCGTGCTCCAGCAGATCGGTGGCGGCGAGGGCGTCGTGGACGGCGGGCCGGGCCGCGGCGGTGGCCAGGTGGGGGCGGGTCCACACGGCCATGAGCAGCCGCAGGACGGATTCGGAGCGCAGGGCCGCGGAGAGGCGTCCGGCGCGGGCCAGGTCGGCGAGCTCGTACAGCGCCTCGGAGAACCGGGCCCCGGAGCGGCCGTCGGCGGGGTCGAGCAGGGCCAGCAGGAAGCGTTCGTACGTCTCGGCGAACCGGCGCTGCTCCCGGCCGCGCAGGGCGGTCCGCGCGGTGCGGCGGGGCGGCGGGCCCCACAGCGGTACGGCGGTGTGCCGGTACACGTTGCGGGGCAGCTCCCAGGTGACGGGTTCGCGGCCGGTGCCGGTGAGGGCGACGACGTTGAAGTCGACCTCCGGCATGCCGCGCACCAGTTGGTCGCACCAGGTGCTGACGCCCCCGTGGACGAGCGGGTAGGTGCCTTCGGTGAGCATGGTGACGTGGCGCCCATGGCTCATGCGGTGTGTCCCCCCATAGGACGTGAAGGGGCCGGCGCCCCGACCTCCGGTCGGTCGGGCGGGGCGCCGGCGCTGTGTGCTGCGGTGGGTCAGCTGGGCAGGCGCAGGGTGACGGCGCTCTGGAGGAGTTCGGGTGCGGTCCAGGCGGAGCGGGTGCCCGCGTAGGCCGTGCCGAAGGCGCCGGTGCCGAGGAGCAGCTGCTTGCGGGTGCCCTCGGGGGCGGTGACGGGGGCGGTGACCCCGGCGGGCGCCTTGACGGTGACGGTGGTGCCGATGCGGTGGGCGGTCACCCTGCCCTCGGCGAGGGCCTTCTCCCAGGCGGCGCGGCGGCCGAGCTCGACGCCGGTGTCCCGCTGACGCTGGTTGACCAGCGGGGTGTTGGCGGCGAAGAGCCCGCGGTAGGTGTCGAGCACCTGGTCGAGCACGGGGTAGAGGATCCGGTCCTCGGCCAGGTTGGACTGGTGCACGTAGTGCGGGCGCGGGTCGTTGGCCAGGACGTGCCGCAGGGCGGTACGGGCCTCCTGCGGGACGATGTAGTCGAGGTAGCCGGTGGCGGTGTCGAGCGGTTCGGGCAGGCAGGTGGAGGCCGGGTTGGACTCGCAGATGCCGCTGCCGCCGTCCTCGGTGCTGGTGTAGACCCAGTTGTACTCGTCGGCCATCTCGGCCCGCGTGCCGGTGTTGTAGTACACGTTCATCGGGTGCCGCGGGACGGTCTGGGCGCTGCCCACGGCCCGCTGGGCGGGTTCGCGGGAGTTGTCGCTCGCGATCCACTTCACGCCGTTGTCGGCGAGGGCCCCGGCCAGGTTGGGGTTGTCCTGGGGCTGCTGGGGCAGGGTCTTCAGGCCGGAGTGCTCGCCGGTGACGAGCTCGGAGCGGTCGACGTCCAGGCCCTTGGCGACTCCCCAGTCGTGGTTGTCGCGGATCTGCGCGGAGATCTCGGAGCGGCTCGTCCACCGGGTGGCGCCCTGCGCGGTCTTCGCGCAGGACCAGGGGACGGTGGAGGTGTCCTGGACGCAGCCGAGGAAGGGGTGGGTGAAGGTGTGGTTCACCCAGCGGTACTTGTTCTTGTCGGCCAGCAGCTGGGTGGTGAGCGGGTCGCTGCCGTGCGCCGCCTTCCACTCCTCGCCCTGGCCCGCGTTGTAGACCATGTCGAGGGTGAAGCCCTTGGCCTGCTGCCACTGGGCGGCGTACTGGGCGTCGGCGGCGGTCATCCGGATCTCGGAGGCCTCGCTCTCGCCGCCGGCGCAGTCGAAGTCGCCGGGGGTGCAGTCGAGCTCGGTGTCCCAGCGGGCGTCGGGGGCGAAGACGTCGTCGACGTGGACGGCGAAGTAGTTGCGGCTCTGGCCGAGGTGGACCCCCTGGGTGAGCCATTCGACGATGCCGCGGGCGAGCAGCCGGAACTGCCGCTGGTACTGGTTGTAGCCGAAGGTGACGACCAGTTCGGTGCGGCCGTCGTGGACGTACTCGCCGACGAGGGAGGCCCGTCCGGAGCCCACGGGGGCGTCCAGGAAGCTGGTGTAGCCGGGGCGCGGCTTGCCGAGGAACCCGTAGCTCTCCGGGATGAGGGGGGAGTTGTCCTCGAAGGTGACCTGGCCGGCGAGGTAGCCGAAGGGCCCGGCCCGGCCCGCGGGGGTGACGGCGGCCTCGGCCCCGTCGAGGGTGCCGGCGTAGCCGCCGTTGTCGGTGTACTCGAGGCCGACCCCGGGGTGGGCCCAGGTGTACGCGTCGACCTGGCGGATGCCGAACGCGCTCTCGTACGCCGCCAGGGCGGCCATCTCGGCGGAGCCGGCTCCGAACGGGTCCTCGTTGGGCAGCACCACGCCCTGGTACTTCGCCCGGGGCCGTCCGTCGACCGTGTCGCTGAGGAAGGCCGCGTCGATCCGCGGCCGCCCCTGCTCGCCGAGCCCGATCCGCGTGTACGGCACCCCGGTGTCGCGCAGTTCCGCGGTGACCGCCTCGACGGCGCTGCCGCCGTCGTCGACGACGAGCACCTTGAGGTCGATGCGCGGTGTGGCGGCCTCGGCCGCGGCGCGCGCCGACGCCGCCGGTACCGCCACGGAGACGAGCGCCGCCGCGATGCATGCGGCGGCCGCCCTGTTCATCCGGTTCCTGTGGAGCATCCTGGCCTTCCAGCCTTTCCCCCCGCAGCAGCCCGCCCCCGTCCGGCCGTGGGGGACCGAACGGGTGAGGCTCTGTGGAAATAGTGCAAAGGAACCCCGCGTCCCCTTGCGAAGGTGGCTCGAGTGTTGCGGACCGGCTCCTGCGTAGGCGGCAAACCTGGAGCAGAGACCACAGATGGGTGAACCGGTCACCGCCGGGGTCGAACAACCTGGCCATCCTTCGAGTGGCGTACGGGTGAGTGCGGGCGCGTAAGGTCATTTCCGGCAGCCGCAGGGCCCCGCATACGATCGCCAGTACGGCCGCCACCCTCACGGCCTCCCCAAACAACGGAAGCGAGACCTCACCACCGTGACTGCTCTGACTCTCAGCACTGCCGGCGCGGCGACGCTGCGCGCCGACGCCCTCGTCGTCGGTGTGGCGAAGGGCGCCAAGGGCCCCGTCGTCGCCCCGGGCGGCGAGGCCGTCGAGACCGCGTTCGACGGAAAGCTCGCCTCGGTCCTGGAGGCCCTGGGCGCCTCGGGCTCCGAGGGCGAGGTCACCAAGCTGCCCGCCCCGGACGGCCTGAAGGTCCCGGTCGTGCTGGCGGTCGGCCTCGGCTCCGTGCCGGACGAGGACGAGGCGTACGACGAGGAGCTGCTGCGCCGCGCCGCCGGTGCCGCCGCCCGTGCCCTGACCGGTGTCAAGAAGGCCGCCTTCGCGCTGCCGCTGGAGGACGCCTCCGCCGTCACCGCCGTGGCCGAGGGCGCCCTGCTGGGCGCGTACGCCTTCACCGCCTACCAGGGCGGCGGCAAGAAGGGCGCCAAGGGCGAGGGCCCCAAGCAGCCCCTCGCCGAGGTGGCCCTGCTCGGCGCCAAGCCGCGCGACAAGGAGCACAAGGCCGCGGCCGAGCGCGCGAAGATCGTCGCGAACGAGGTCAACATCGCCCGCGACCTGATCAACACCCCGCCGAACGACCTGACCCCCGAGGCCTTCGCCGCCGTCGCCTCCGCGACCGCCAAGGAGCTCGGCGTCAAGGTGCAGGTGCTGGACGAGAAGGCCCTGCTCAAGGGCGGGTACGGCGGCATCATGGGCGTGGGCCAGGGCTCCGCGAACCCGCCCCGCCTGGTGAAGATCAGCTACACCCACGCCAAGGCGGAGAAGTCCCTCGCCTTCGTCGGCAAGGGCATCACGTACGACTCGGGCGGCATCTCCCTGAAGCCGGCCGGCCACAACGAGACCATGAAGTGCGACATGTCCGGCGCGGCCGCCGTCTTCTCGGCCGTCGTCGCGATCGCGCGCCTGGGCCTCGAGGTCAACGTCACCGGCTGGCTCGCCCTCGCCGAGAACATGCCCTCCGGCACCGCCACCCGCCCGGGTGACGTGCTGCGCATGTACAGCGGCAAGACCGTCGAGGTCCTCAACACGGACGCCGAGGGCCGCCTGGTCCTGGCCGACGCGCTGACCAAGGCCTCCGAGGAGAACCCGGACGCGATCGTCGACGTGGCCACCCTGACCGGCGCGATGGTGCTGGCCCTGGGCGACCGCACCTTCGGCATCATGGCCAACGACGACGCCTTCCGGACCTCGATCCACGAGATCGCCGAGGAGGTCGGCGAGCAGTCCTGGCCGATGCCGCTCCCCGCGGACCTGCGCAAGTCCATGGACTCCCCCACCGCCGACATCGCGAACATGGGCGTCCGCATGGGCGGCGGCCTGGTGGCCGGCCTGTTCCTGCAGGAGTTCATCGGCGAGGGCATCACCTGGGCCCACCTCGACATCGCCGGCCCGGCCTTCCACGAGGGCGCGCCGTTCGGCTACACCCCCAAGGGCGGCACCGGCTCGGCCGTCCGCACCCTGGTGCGCCTGGCCGAGCGCACCGCCACCGGCGACCTGGGCTGACCCGGCTGCCCGCGCGCAACACGGGCACACGGCCCCGGACCTGCACAGGTCCGGGGCTGTCCGTGTCGGCGCACCCCGCGGGCGGCGCCCGGTCGAGGACCGGTGCACCGCCGCCGGAGACCCGGCGGGCCTCCGGCGGACCCGTTGCGGAGCCCCGGCGGTCCGCAACGGAATCCGCAGCCCCCTACGCGGCGGTAACCCCCTGGCGGGGGCCGAACCGCCCGCCGCACCCCGGGCCCGGCGTCCCGCGTTCCCTCGACAAGTGCGAAGATGGGTTCTCGGCAGGACAGGGCCCCCACCACAGGGCCGAAGATAAGCGGCCGAACACCAGCCGCCGCCCGGTCCGGAAGACCGGCGCCCGGCGCACATGCATGGAGGACGTGACGTGGCGAACGACGCCAGCACCGTTTTCGACCTAGTGATCCTCGGCGGTGGCAGTGGCGGTTACGCCGCGGCGCTCCGCGCATCGCAGCTGGGTCTGGACGTTGCCCTGATCGAGAAGAACAAGCTCGGCGGCACCTGCCTGCACAACGGCTGCATCCCCACGAAGGCTCTGCTGCACGCGGGCGAGGTCGCGGACCAGGCCCGCGAAGCCGCCCAGTTCGGCGTCAAGGCCTCTTTCGAGGGCATCGACATCGCGGGCGTCCACAAGTACAAGGACGACGTGATCGCCGGCCTGTACAAGGGCCTGCAGGGTCTGGTGGCCTCCCGCAAGGTGACCTACATCGAGGGCGAGGGCCGCCTGTCCTCCCCGACCTCCGTCGACGTGAACGGCCAGCGCGTCCAGGGCCGCCACGTCCTGCTGGCGACCGGCTCCGTGCCGAAGTCCCTGCCGGGCCTGGAGATCGACGGAAACCGCATCATCTCCTCGGACCACGCGCTGGTCCTGGACCGCGTGCCGGCCTCGGCGATCATCCTGGGCGGCGGCGTCATCGGCGTCGAGTTCGCCTCGGCGTGGAAGTCCTTCGGCACCGACGTCACCGTCGTCGAGGGCCTCAAGCACCTCGTCCCGGTCGAGGACGAGAACAGCTCGAAGCTGCTGGAGCGCGCGTTCCGCAAGCGCGGCATCAAGTTCAACCTCGGCACCTTCTTCGAGAAGGCCGAGTACACCGAGACCGGCGTCCGGGTCACCCTGGCCGACGGCAAGACCTTCGAGGCCGAGGTGCTGCTGGTCGCCATCGGCCGCGGCCCGGTCTCGCAGGGCCTCGGCTACGAGGAGCAGGGCGTCGCGATGGACCGCGGCTACGTCCTCGTCGACGAGTACATGCAGACCAACGTGCCGACCATCTCGGCCGTCGGCGACCTCGTCCCGACCCTCCAGCTCGCGCACGTCGGCTTCGCCGAGGGCATCCTGGTGGCCGAGCGCCTCGCCGGCCTGAAGACCGTCCCGATCGACTACGACGGTGTGCCGCGCGTCACGTACTGCCACCCCGAGGTCGCCTCCGTCGGCATCACCGAGGCCAAGGCCAAGGAGGTCTACGGTGCGGACAAGGTCGTCGCCCTGAAGTACAACCTGGCGGGCAACGGCAAGAGCAAGATCCTGAAGACCGCGGGCGAGATCAAGCTCGTCCAGGTCAAGGACGGTGCCGTGGTCGGCGTCCACATGGTCGGTGACCGGATGGGCGAGCAGGTCGGCGAAGCCCAGCTGATCTACAACTGGGAAGCCCTGCCGGCCGAGGTCGCGCAGCTCATCCACGCGCACCCGACGCAGAACGAGGCGCTCGGCGAGGCCCACCTGGCCCTCGCGGGCAAGCCCCTGCACTCCCACGACTAGCAGTCACGGGCGCGACGACCACTTCCGCAATTCGTAAGGAGCAACAGAAACCATGGCGGTTTCCGTAACCCTTCCGGCGCTCGGTGAGAGCGTCACAGAGGGCACTGTCACCCGCTGGCTGAAGGCCGAGGGCGAGCGCGTCGAGGCCGACGAGCCGCTCCTCGAGGTGTCGACCGACAAGGTCGACACCGAGATCCCGGCCCCCGCTTCCGGCATCCTGGCGTCCATCAAGGTCGCCGAGGACGAGACCGTCGAGGTCGGCGCCGAGCTGGCCATCATCGACGACGGCACGGGTGCGCCCGCTGCCGCCCCGGCTCCGGCCGCCGAGACGGTGGTGGCCGAGGCCCCCGCCGCCGAGGCCCCGGCCTCCGAGGCCCCGGCGGCCTCGGAGGCGCCCACGGTCGCGGCCCCCGCCGCGTCCGGCACGGACGTCGTGCTCCCCGCCCTGGGCGAGTCCGTCACCGAGGGCACCGTCACCCGCTGGCTGAAGGCCGTCGGCGAGTCGGTCGACGCCGACGAGCCGCTGCTCGAGGTCTCCACCGACAAGGTCGACACCGAGATCCCGGCGCCGGTTTCCGGCACCCTGCTGGAGATCCTGGTCGGCGAGGACGAGACCGCCGAGGTCGGCGCCCGTCTGGCCGTCATCGGCGTCGCGGGTGCGGCTCCGGCCGCTCCGGCGGCTCCCGCCGCCCCGGCTCCGGTCGAGGCCGCGGCCCCGGCCGCCGCTCCGGCTCCGGCCGCCCCGGCCGCTCCGGCCGCGGCTCCCGCCCCGGCGGCTCCCGCCGCCCCGGTGGCCGCCCCGGCCCCGGTCCAGGCTGCCGCCCCGGTGGCCGCCCCGGCTCCGGTCGCCCCCGCGGCCCCCGCGGCTCCGGCTCCGGCCGGCGACGAGGGCGCGTACGTGACCCCGCTGGTGCGCAAGCTCGCCTCGGAGTCCGGCGTCAACCTGTCCTCGGTCACGGGCACCGGTGTCGGCGGCCGTATCCGCAAGCAGGACGTCCTGGCCGCCGCCGAGGCCGTCAAGGCCGCTGCCGCCGCTCCGGCGCCGGCTGCCGCCCCGGCCGCCAAGGCCCCGGCCGCGGCCGCGGCCGCCGCGGTCTCGGAGCTGCGCGGCCAGACCGTCAAGATGACCCGCATGCGCAAGGTCATCGGCGACAACATGATGAAGGCGCTGCACGGGCAGGCCCAGCTGTCCTCCGTGATCGAGGTGGACATCACCAAGATCATGAAGCTGCGGGCGCAGGCCAAGGACTCGTTCCTGGCCCGCGAGGGCGTCAAGCTCTCCCCCATGCCGTTCTTCGTCAAGGCCGCGGCCCAGGCGCTGAAGACCCACGCGGTCGTCAACGCCCGGATCAACGAGGACGAGGGCACCATCACCTACTTCGACTCGGAGAACATCGGCATCGCCGTGGACTCCGAGAAGGGCCTGATGACCCCGGTCATCAAGGGTGCGGGCGACCTCAACCTGGCCGGCATCGCCAAGGCGACCGCCGACCTGGCCGGCAAGGTCCGCGGGAACAAGATCACTCCGGACGAGCTGTCCGGCGCGACCTTCACCATCAGCAACACCGGCTCGCGCGGTGCCCTCTTCGACACCGTCATCGTGCCCCCGAACCAGGTCGGCATCCTGGGCATCGGTGCGACCGTCAAGCGTCCCGTGGTCATCAACCACCCGGACCTCGGCGAGACCATCGCGGTCCGCGACATGACCTACCTGACGCTGTCGTACGACCACCGCCTGGTCGACGGCGCGGACGCCGCCCGCTACCTGACCGCCGTCAAGGCGATCCTGGAGGCCGGCGAGTTCGAGGTGGAGCTCGGCCTGTAGTACCGGGGCTTGTAACGAGCCTCACGTCGGCGCCCCCGCCCGGAGCACTTCCGGGCGGGGGCGCCGCCGTATTGTCTACGCACAAGGCCCTCCCGACCCCCAGGAGATGAATCCCAGATGATCACCCCACCCGTGGTGCACTCGCTGCGCGAGCAGATCCGCGAGCACATCGTGGAGGGGATCGTCAGCGGCCGCTGGAAGCCCGGCGAGCGGATCGTGGAGCGCCGGATCGCGGTGGAGCTGGAGGTCAGCCAGACGCCCGTACGGGAGGCCCTGCGCGAGCTGGAGACCCTGCGGCTGATCGAGTCCGCCCCCAACAAGGGCGTACGGGTCCGCAACCTGACCGCCTCCGACCTGGACGAGATCTACCCGGTCCGGGCCGGTCTGGAGCAGATCGCCGCCGAGCTGGCGGCCCCCCGGCTGGCCTCGGACGCCGGGCTGCTGGACAGCCTCCTGGAGCCCCACGTGACCGCCCTGCGCGAGGCGGACCGCACGGAGGACAGCACGGCGCAGGTGCGGCACACCGTGGCCTTCCACCGGGCGATGGTGGGCGCGGCGGGCAACAGCGTGCTGCTGCACACCTGGGAGTCGCTGGGCATCGAGGTGTTCACGGCCCTGTCGATCCGCTGGCTGGGGACCGTCCAGAAGGCCTTCGCCGAGGAGCACGAGATGCTCGTCGAGGCCTTCCGCCGCAGCGATCCCGAGATCGGCCTCCTGGTGAAGCGGCACGTGCTCGGATGTGCACCGCAGGCCTGAGGCCGCCCCTTCTGTACCGGTTTGCCCTGGCACTGCGTGCCCTATACAACGGCACGCGATGCCGACTTTCGCCGGTCGAGCAAATTTTCGCCAGTTTTCTTTGATCGATCATCGATCAGGCATTTACAGTCTTTCGCGGACCACAACCAGGTCCGGATGCCCTGTCCTGCCCGTCAGGGACCCAAAAGTCTTCACCCGCTCCACCAGTCCGGAAGGCGGCGCACACCGATGTCCGACCCCGTAGCAAAGCTTCCGAGCGAGCTCGACCAGCTCCCGGACCGCGACACCGAAGAGACCGCCGAATGGGCGCAGTCCCTCGACGCCGTCGCCAAGGCCGCCGGTACCCGGCGCGCCGAATACCTGCTGCGCCGCACGCTCCAGCACGCCGAGGCGGCAGGGCTCGCCCTGCCCAAGCTGCTGGAGACGGACTACGTCAACACCATCCCCACCGCCGCGGAGCCCTCGTTCCCCGGTGACGAGGAGATGGAAGCGAAGATCACCGCCTGGAACCGCTGGAACGCGGCCGCCATGGTCACCCGCGGCTCCAAGTACGGCGTCGGCGGCCACATCGCCACCTTCGCCTCGGCCGCCTGGCTCTACGAGACCGGCTTCCAGCACTTCTTCCGGGGCAAGGAGCAGGACGGCTCCGGCGACCAGCTGTACATCCAGGGCCACGCCTCCCCCGGCATCTACGCCCGCGCCTTCCTCGACGGGCGCATCTCCGAGCAGCAGCTCGACAACTTCCGGCAGGAGTCGGGCGGCAACGGCCTGCCCTCCTACCCGCACCCGCGGCGCCTGCCCTGGCTGTGGGAGTTCCCCACGGTCTCCATGGGCCTCGGCCCGCTCTCGGCGATCTACCAGGCGCGCTTCAACCGCTACCTGCAGAACCGCCGGATCAAGGACACCGCCAACTCGCACGTCTGGGCCTTCCTGGGCGACGGCGAGATGGACGAGCCCGAGTCGACCGCCGCCCTCGCGCTGGCGGCCCGCGAGGGCCTCGACAACCTCACCTTCGTGGTCAACTGCAACCTGCAGCGCCTCGACGGCCCGGTGCGCGCCAACTTCCGCATCGTGCAGGAGCTGGAGGCCCAGTTCCGCGGCGCCGGCTGGAACGTGGTCAAGACCCTGTGGGGCTCCGCCTGGGACGAGCTGTTCCAGCTGGACACCACGGGCGCCCTGGTCCGCCGCCTGCGGGAGACCCCGGACGCGCAGTTCCAGACGTACGCGACCCGCGACGCGGCGTACATCCGCGAGCGCTTCTTCGGCGGCGACCCGGCCCTCGCGGCCCTGGGGCAGCTGCTGAGCGACGCGAAGATCGCCGAGTGCTTCCACACCTCGCGCGGCGGCCACGAGCCCCGCAAGGTCTACGCCGCGTACAAGGCCGCCCTGGAGCACAAGGGCGCGCCGACGGTGATCCTCGCGCAGACCGTCAAGGGCTACACGCTGGGCTCCGGGTTCGAGTCGAAGAACGCGAACCACCAGATGAAGAAGCTGACGGTCGACGAGTTCAAGGACATGCGCGACCTGCTCGGCCTGCCGATCCCGGACAGCGCCTTCGCCGACGGCCAGGTGCCGTACGGCCACCCGGGCGCCGACTCCCCCGAGGTCCGCTACCTGCACGAGCGCCGCGCGGCCCTCGGCGGCCCGGCCCCGGCCCGCCGGGTCCACCAGAGCGCCCTGCCGCTGCCGGCGGACAAGTCCTACGCCCCGCTGCTCAAGGGTTCCGGCAAGCAGGAGATGGCCACCACCATGGCCTTCGTCCGGCTGGTCAAGGACTTGATGCGGGACAAGGAGACCGGCCGCCGCTGGGTGCCGATCGTCCCCGACGAGGCCCGCACCTTCGGCATGGAGTCCCTCTTCCCGTCCGCGGGCATCTACTCCCCGCTGGGCCAGACGTACGAGCCGGTCGACCGCGACCAGCTGATGTACTACAAGGAGGCCAAGGACGGCCAGATCCTCAACGAGGGGATCACCGAGGCCGGCGCCATGGCCGACTTCATCGCCGCCGCCACGTCGTACGCGACGCACGGCGAGACGATGATCCCGTTCTACATCTTCTACTCGATGTTCGGCTGGCAGCGGACCGGCGACCAGATGTGGCAGCTCGCCGACCAGCTCGGCAAGGGCTTCATCGTGGGCGCCACCGCGGGCCGCACCACCCTGACGGGTGAGGGCCTCCAGCACGCCGACGGCCACTCGCACCTGATCGCGGCCACCAACCCGGCCTCGCTCAACTACGACCCGGCCTTCGCGTACGAGATCGCGGTGATCGTCAAGGACGGTCTGGAGCGGATGTACGGCGAGAAGCCCGAGGACGTCTTCTACTACCTGACGGTCTACAACGAGCCCAAGCCGCAGCCGGCCATGCCCGCGGGCGTGGAAGAGGGCATCGTCAAGGGCCTGTACCGCTTCAACACGGCGGCGGCCCTGGCCGGCCAGGGCCTGGCCGTGCCGGCCGCGGACGCCCCGAAGATCCAGCTGATGGCCTCGGGTACGGCCATCCACTGGATCCTGGAGGCCCAGCGCCTGCTGGCCGCCGACTGGAACGTCTCCGCCGACGTGTGGTCCGCCACCTCGTGGGGCGAGCTGCGGCGCGAGGCCCTGGAGTGCGACGAGGCGCTGCTGAACGGCGAGGAGCGCACCCCCTACGTCACCAAGGTGCTGGAGGGCGCCCCCGGCCCGGTGCTGGCGGTATCCGACTGGATGCGCCAGGTGCCGGACCAGATCAGCCAGTGGGTGCCGCAGGACTACACCTCGCTGGGTACGGACGGCTTCGGCCTCTCCGACACCCGCGACGGCGCCCGCCGCCACTTCGGCGTGGACCCGCAGTCGATCGTGGTCGCAGCCCTGGCGCAGCTGGCCCGCCGCGGCGAGGTCCCGGCGTCGGCGGTCAAGGAGGCGCGGGAGCGCTACGGCCTGTAGGCCCGGCCGGCAGGTCCTGAGCACGTGCGGGCGGCCGCACCCCCGACGGGGGTGCGGCCGCCCCCGTGCGTCCCGGGGTGTCCCGTCAGCGGTACTCCTCGGGGCTGCGGTCGGCCCCGCCCACCTCCACCTCCTGGACCCACGCCCAGGCGTCGGGGCGGCTGCCGTCCGCGTCGGTGAACCCGTACGCGCGGGCCGCCTGCGCGCTGGAGAGGGACTGCCCGTGCCAGCGGGAGACGTCCGGGTCGGCGGCGAGGGCGGCCACGGCGCGGGCGATGTAGACGGGGGACTCGGAGACGGCGAAGCCGGGTACCTTCGCGACGGCGTCGCGCCAGTTCTCCTCGGCGACCCCGTAGGCCTCCAGCATCTGCTCGGAGCGCAGCCAGCCGGGGGTGAGGGAGAGGGCGGTGCAGCCGGTGCCCTCCAGGTCGTGGGCGAGGGTGCGGGCCATCCGGATGGGGCCGTTCTTGGCGAGGTCGTAGAAGAAGTTCTCGCGGAAGCGGTCGTTGGTCTCGGCGGTGCCGTCGGTGACCTCGATCAGCAGGCCGCCCGGGTGGCGGATCAGCAGCGGGAGGGCGTGCCAGCTGGTGATGATGTGGCTCTTGACGCCCAGCTCGAGCATCCGCAGGCCGGCGTCGAGGTCGGTCTCCCACATCTTCGTGCCGAAGACGACGAGGTGCTCGCCGCCCCACAGGTCGTTGACGAGGAGGTCGAGGCGGCCGCGGTCGGCGTCGATCCGCTCGATGACGGCGCGCACCTGCGCGGGGTCGAGGTGGTCGGCGACCAGGGCGGTCCCGGTGCCTCCGGCGGCGGTGACGAGCTCGGCGGTCTCCTCGATGGTCTCGGTGGTCCGGCCCACCTCGCTGGGGCCCTCCCGGCTGGTGCGCCCGGTGACGTAGACGGTGGCCCCGGCGGCCCCCAGGGCCACGGCGATGGCCCGGCCGGCCCCCCGGGTGGCCCCGGCCACGAGGGCGGTCTTCCCGCTCAGCGGCTGTGTGCTCTGCATACGACGGATTCTCGCGGTGGCGGGCGGCCCGTGCACCCGTGATGCTGGAACGCGTGATGGACGAGACGGAGTTCTGGGAGATCGTCGACCGTACCCGCGAGGCCGCCGAGGGCGACCCGGACGAACAGGCCGACCTGCTCGTCGAGCGGCTGGTCCAGCTCGACCCGGACTCCGTGCTGGACTTCGCCCGGCACTTCGAGGCCCGGTACAACCGCGCGTACACCTGGGACCTGTGGGGGGCGGCCTGGGTGCTGCTCGACGGGGCCAGCGACGACGCCTTCGACTACTTCCGGTGCTGGCTGATCGGGCAGGGCCGCGAGGTCTTCGAGGGCGGGGTGCACGAGCCGGACCGGCTGGCCGAGCTGCTCGGGGAGTTCGACGAGGAGATCGACGGGGACGGCGAGGAGCTGGGCTACGCGGCCGACGAGGCGTACGAGCAGCTGACGGGGGTGGTCGCTCCGGACCTGGGCATCCCCCTGCAGGCCGCCGAACCGGAGGGCGCCCCCCTCGACTTCGAGAACGAGGCCGCCCTCGCGGAGCGCTTCCCCCGGCTCTGGGACCGCTTCCGGCCGTAGGCGCTCCCCTGCGGTTCCCGGCGGGGCCGCCCGCCCGGCCGGGGCGGGCGGCGCGGCGGGTCAGTAGTGCGTGCCGCCGTCGATGCGGATCTCGGTGCCCGTGATGAAGGCGCCGTCGTCGGAGCCGAGCATGGCGACCACGCCCGCCACCGTCTCCGGGCCCGCGAAGCCCTGGCCTATGCCGGGGGCGAGCTTGGCGAAGAGGGACCAGTCGGTGTCCTCGGGCAGGCCCGGGCCGCTGCCGGTGGTCATGCCGGACTCGATGGAGCCGGGGGCCACGCAGACCGCGCGCAGGCCCTGCTTGCTGTACTCGGCGGCGAGCGAGTGCGTCATGGACTGGATGCCGCCCTTGGAAGCCGCGTACGCCGACATGTACGGGTGCGCGAAGGAGGCCGAGGTGGAGCTGAAGTTCACGATGACCGGCTTCTCGGCGGCCAGCAGGGCCGGGAGGGACTCGCGGATCACGAGGAAGGTCCCGGTCAGGTTGACCGAGATGATCCGGTTCCACAGCTCCAGGGTGGTCTTGTGGGTGTGCTCGGAGCGCAGGATGCCGGCCGCGTTGACGAGTACGTCGATCCCGCCGAGGGCCGCCACGGCGGCGGCGACGCCCTCCTGGACCGCGCCCTCGTCGGAGATGTCGAGCGCGGCGGTGGTGAGGCGGTCGGCGGTGCCCTCGGCGGCGGCCTGCTCCGCCGTGGCCTTCAGGCCCTCCCCGCTGACGTCGACGGTGTGGACGCGGCCGCCCTCGGCGAGGATCCGGTGGACGGTGGCGCGGCCGATGCCGGAGCCGCCTCCGGTGACGAGGACGCGGCGGCCTGTGTAGCGGTTCATGTCGGTGTCTCCGTGGTCGGGCGCGGTGCGCCGGGGCGGGGGGCGGCTTCGAGGATACGAGTGCTTGACACGTTTTGCCAGAGTGGCATTTCGCGCATCCTGTCGGATCCCTGACGTACCCTGCCGGAGTGAGATCCCCCCGTCCGTACACCCCCGACACCGCCCCCGGCCCCAAGTCCCTGACCGAGCGGCGCAAGGCCGCCACGCAGCTCGACATCGCGCGTGCGGCGTGCGCCCTGTTCGCCGAGCGGGGGCCGGACGCGACCACCGCGGAGGACATCGCGCGCAGCGCCGGGGTGGCCCTGCGGACCTTCTACCGGTACTTCCGCAGCAAGCAGGACGCGGTGGCGCCGCTGCTGTCGGGCGGCGGGGACGCCTGGCGGGCCCTGCTCGCGGCCGAGGAGCCGGGCGTACCGCTGCGGGCGGCGCTGGAGCGGGCCGTGGTCCGCTCGCTGAGCGTCTCCCCGCAGGACGAGGAGCCCCTCCAGTGGACCCGCGGGCTGCTGCGGGCAGCCGTGGACGACCCGGCCCTGCGGGCCGTCTGGTACCGGGTGAACCAGGACTCGGAGGAGCAGCTGGTGCCCGTACTGGCCCGGCTGGCGGGAGCGGGCGCCGATCCACTGGAGGTGCGGCTGCTGGCCGCGGCGGCCACGGACGCGATCCGGGTGGCGCTGGAGGTGTGGGCGGCCACGGACGCGCCGGCGGCCGGGGAGGGCTCCCCCGCCGACCTGGCCGCGCGGTGCCTCGGCGAGCTGACGTCCGGGATGCGGATCCTGGGTCCGCGGTGAGCCGGGGGCCCGGATCCGGCCCGATCCGGGATCCCCTGTTGACCCTCACACCGTGTCAGGCCCTGTAGTCGGAGACGTCATGTTCACCATCGGAGATTTCGCCAGGCACGGCCGGGTCTCGGTCAGGATGCTGCGTCACTACGACGCCACCGGACTGCTGCACCCCGCACGTGTCGACCCCGCCACCGGGTACCGCTACTACGAGGGCGCCCAGCTCTCCCGGCTCAACCGCGTCATCGCGCTCAAGGACCTCGGCTTCACGCTGGAGCAGGTCCGGGAGATGCTCGACGACCGGCTGGACGCCGGGCAGCTGCGCGGCATGCTGCGGCTGCGGCAGGCCGAGCTGGAGCAGGCCGTGTCCGAAGCAGCGGCACGGCTGGTGCAGGTCGAGGTGCGTCTCCGGTCGATCGAGAGCGAGGGGCACATGCCCGCCGACGACGTCGTACTGAAGAACCTTCCCGCGGTCCGCGTGGCCGAGCTGACCGCCACCGCCCCCGGCTTCGAGCCGGAGGCGATCGGGCCGGTCATCGGACCGCTCTACGACGAGCTGTTCCGCCGCCTGGACGCGTCCGGGATCGTCCCCACCGGTCCGGGGATCGCGTACTACGAGGACGCCCCGGAGGGCGGCGGGGCGATCCTCGTGCACGCCGCCGTGGAGGTCGGGGCCGCGCTGCGCGAGGCCGGTCCGGACGGGGGCGGCGTGCGGGTGCACGTCCTGCCGCCGGTGGCCGGGGCCGCGACCGTCGTGCACCGCGGGTCCATGGACACCGTGCTGCCCGCGGCGCAGACCCTGGCCCGCTGGATGGACGCCCACGGGTACGAGGAGGCCGCGTACCCGCGCGAGGTGAACCTGGAGTGCCCGGCGGACCGGGACGCCTGGGTGACCGAGCTCCAGGCCCCCGTCCGCGCCCGGCAAGCGGGCTGAGCGGGGCGGCCGGCCCGGCCGGCCCGACCGGTCGGCCTGCCGAGGGCCGGCCGGGGCCTGCTGAGGGCGTCCCTCCCCGCACGGGGGCGGGGAGGGACGCCCCGCATCAGGCCCGGCGGCCCGGCTCGGGTCCGGCTCCCGCACCCGGCCCAGATACGGGCCGCCACAGGCGCGGGCTCAGGCACCGGCCCACTGAGACACCGGCCCACTCAGGCACCGGCCCGCTCAGGCCCGCCCCGTGCCCGGGGCCCCGGCTCATCCCGACCGCGGGCGGGCCGGGCGGTGCGGGGCCGGGGCGGGTCGCGGGACAGCAGCAGGAGGGCCACGTCGTCGGCGGGGCCGTTCGTGAAGCGGGCCAGGTCCCGCCAGAGGGCGCCCGCCAGGGCCTCGCGCGCGGGCGCGGCGGCGAAGAGCTGGGGCAGCCGCTCCAGGAGGGGGTAGAAGGCGCCCTGGGCGTCGCGGGCCTCGGTCAGGCCGTCGGTGTGGGCGAGGAGCCGGTCGCCGGGGTGCAGCGCGAGGGTGGCCACCTCCGGCGGGGCGAGCCCCGCCAGGCCCAGCCCCAGCGGGACCCCGGGCTCGACGGCCACCTCGTGGACCGCGGCCGCCCCGTCGTCCGGCCCGCCCGGGCGCAGCAGGACCAGGGACGGGTGCCCGCAGGAGGCGACGCGGACCACCGCGCGGTCCGCCGGGAACTCCAGGAGCAGCGCGGTGGCGAAGAGCTCCGTGGGCTCGTCCACGAGCGCGTCCCCGGCAAGGCCGCCGGCCGGGCCGCCCGCGGGCCGCCCGCCGCGGGCCCGGGCGCGGGCGTCGGCCGTGAGGCGGCGGTCCAGCCGGGCGGCGACGGCGACCAGGTCGGGATCGTCGAGGACGGCCTCCCGGAAGGCCCCCAGGAGGGAGACCACGGTGCCGACGGCGGCCAGCCCGTGCCCCTGTACGTCGGCCACGACGGCCCGGACCCCGTAGGGCCCCTCGCGCACGTCGTACAGGTCCCCGCCGACGAGGGTGCCGCGCTGGGCCGCGCGGTACAGGCCCGTGCAGGTGACCGGTCCGACCCGTTCCGGCAGCGGCGGCAGTACGGCCAGCTGGGCGGCCTCGGCGACCGTGCGGACGCTGACGAGCTGGGCGTCGCGGCGTTTGCGGACCCAGGCGATCACCACCCCGAGCAGCCCGACGAGGGCCACGTTCACCAGGTCCACGGTGCGGGCCCGGCCCACGTCCAGGTTCGGGATCCCGAGCAGGAGGAGGACGACCACGGCGAAGACCCCGGTGCCCAGGGCCCCGTACGAGAAGGCGGCGACGGGCGGCAGGGCGGCGAGGAAGAAGCCGAGTTCCACGGTGTCGGGGGTCATCAGCTGGGCCGCCGAGAGCAGGACGAGGGCGGCCACGGGCGCGACCCTGGCCCAGCGCGGCGGCGGGGCGCCCCGCAGCCAGCCCGGTTCCGCGTCCCCTCGCCGTCGCCGCTTCACCCCTTCACCCTCGTACGCCGGGCCCCGCCGCGCACTCCGGGTGGCCCCGCCGGGGCACCGGCCCGAGAGTGGACCCGTGACGGAAACGGACACCGGCGGGGAGACGGACGCCGGGGCGGGCGGGCGGCTGGGCACGCGGCTGAACTGGCTGCGCGCCGGGGTGCTCGGGGCCAACGACGGGATCATCTCGACGGCCGGGCTGGTCGTCGGCGTCGCCGGGGCCACCACCTCGCAGGCCGCGCTGCTGGCCTCCGGGGTGGCCGGGCTGCTGGCCGGCTCGCTGTCGATGGCGGCGGGCGAGTACGTGTCGGTCAGCTCCCAGCGGGACTCCGAACAGGCGGCCCTGGACAAGGAGCGGCAGGAGCTGGCCGCGGACCCGGAGGCCGAGCTCGACGAGCTGACCGACCTGCTCGCCGGGCGCGGCCTGAGCCGGGACGTGGCGCGCGAGGCGGCGGTGCAGCTCAGCGAGCGGGACGCGCTGCGGGCCCATGCCCGGGTGGAGCTGGGCATCGAGCCGGACGAGCTGGCCAACCCCTGGCACGCCGCCCTCGCGAGCTTCGTGGCCTTCACGGTCGGCGCGCTGCTGCCGCTGCTGGCGATCCTGCTGCCGCCGGCCTCCCTGCGGGTGCCGGTGACGGTGGCGGCCGTGCTGGCCGCCCTGACCCTGTGCGGGGTGCTGAGCGCCGCGCTGGGCCGGGCCCCGCGGCCCCGGGCGGTGCTGCGCAACGTGGCCGGCGGGGCGCTGGCGATGGGCGTGACGTACGCGGTGGGGAGCTGGATCGGCGGCTGACCGGTCCCTCCCCCTGTGCTGCGGGCAGGATAGGACCATGCGCATCGCGATCACCGGCTCGACCGGTCTCATCGGAACGGCTCTCACACGCTCCCTGCGCGCGGACGGGCACGGGGTGGTCCGGCTGGTGCGCCGGGCGCCCGCGGGCCCGGACGAGGTGTTCTGGGATCCGGGGGCCGGGGCGCTGGACCCGGCGGGGCTGGCGGGCTGCACCGGGGTGGTGCACCTGGCGGGGGCGGGGATCGGGGACCGCCGGTGGAGCGCGGCGTACAAGAAGGAGATCCGGGACAGCCGGGTGCTCGGCACGCGGACGCTCGCGCGGGCCCTGGCCTCGATGGACGAGCCGCCGGAGGTGCTGGTGAGCGCGTCCGGGATCGGCTACTACGGAGACGCGGGCGACCGGGTCCTCGACGAGTCCGCGCCCGCGGGCGAGGGCTTCCTGCCGCAGGTCTGCGTGGAGTGGGAGGCGGCGACGGGTCCGGCCGCCGCGGCGGGGGTGCGGACGGTGCTGGCGCGCAACGGGCTCGTGGTCTCGGGCTCGGGGGGCGCCTGGAAGCGGATGTTCCCGCTGTTCCGGGCCGGGCTCGGCGGGCGGCTGGGCAGCGGCCGGCAGTACTGGAGCTTCATCTCCCTGTACGACGAGACCGCCGCGCTGCGGCACCTGCTGGAGACCCGGTCGGTGTCGGGGCCGGTGAACATGACGGCGCCCGAGCCGCTGACGAACGGTGAGATCACCGCCGCCATGGGGCGGGTGCTGCACCGGCCCGCGGTGTGCGCGGTGCCCGCACCGGCGCTGCGGCTGGCCCTGGGCGAACTGGCCCAGGACGTGCTGGGCAGTCAGCGGGCCGTACCGCAGCGGCTGCTGGACTCCGGCTTCCGGTTCACCTTCCCGGAGATCGACGACACCCTGCGGGCGGCCCTGCGCGAAGGGGACTGAGGGGCCCGCCCGGGCGCGCTGTCCGGAAGGCGCCGTCCTGCCGCGGGGGCGCACCGCGCTCCGGGGCAGGGCCGCGGGGTGCGGGGGCGCGCCGCCCGGCCGCCGGGGCGCCACCCGGAAGACCGGAAACGACCGCCGTGCGACCGGCGTGCGACCGTATGCGACCGGACTTGCGCCCAATCGGATGGCGAACGGGTGTATCCCCGGCGCCCGTTGGGGGAAGTAGGACCCCACACCCGCACAGCCGCGCCGACCTCGGGGAGGGGCACGTGCTCAGCAGCGCACACCATGCGGACGTCGTCATAGTCGGAGCCGGAGTCTCGGGACTGTCGGCGGCCCACCTGCTCGCCAACGCCGGAGTCACCGTCGCCGTCCTGGAGTCGGCCCCCGGGCCGGGGGGCCGGATGGCCACGGACGAGGTCGACGGCTTCCGGCTCGACCGGATCGGACAGCTCCTCAACACCGACTACCCGGAGCTCGACCCCGACCGCAGCCCGGCCCTCGCGGACCTGCGGCTGCGCACCTTCTCCGCCGGGGTCCTGGTGCAGGCCGAGGGCCGCCGCCAGAAGATCGGCCCCGGCGCCCGCAAGGCGGCCCGCGGCCTGGCCGGCCGCTCCCTCGACCAGGTCCGCCTCAGCGCGGCGCTCGCCCGGCTCGCCGCCACCCCCGTGGACCGGCTGCTGGCCCGCCCCGAGCGGACCGCCGCGGCCGCCCTGCCGCGCACCTTCAACGGCATGCTGCGCCCCCTGCTCGCGGCGCTGCTCTGCGATCCCGAGCTGACCACCTCCCGGCGCTGCGCCGACCTGGCCCTGCGCGGGTTCGCCCGCGGCCGGCTCGCCGTGCCGGAGGGCGGGGCCGCGGCCCTGCCCCGGCTGCTCGCCGAGCGCCTGCCGCCCGGCACCCTGCACACCGGGGTCCGCGTCCGGTCGGTGTCCACGAGCCTGGTGACCACCGAGGAGCACGGGGAGTTCCGCTGCCGCTCGGTGCTGCTGGCCACCGGCGCCCGCGCCGCGGCCGGGCTGCTGCCGGGCCTGCGGGTGCCGGGGTTCCACCCGGTGACCGTGCTCCACCACGCGGCCCCCGAGCTCCCGGGCGCCGAGCCGGCCCTGCTGCTCGACGGGGAGCGGCGCGGCCCGGTGGCGCACACCGCCGTCATGAGCGCGGTGGACCCCTCCCGGGCGCCCCGCGGCCGGTCCCTGGTCAGCTCCACGGTCCTGGGCCCGCCGCCGCCCGAGCGGGAGGTCCGCGCCCACCTGGCCGCCCTGCACGGGGTGCCCGCCGCCGACTGGGAGCTGCTGGCCGTGCACCACACCCCGGAGGCGGTGCCCGCGATGCCGCCCCCGCACGACCTGCGGCGGCCCGTACGGGTCCTGGCAGGCCTGTACGTGTGCGGGGACCACCGGGACACCAACACCGTCCAGGGGGCCCTGTACTCGGCCCGCCGGGCCGCCCGGGCCGTGCTGCGGGACTTCGGGATCCCGGCCGTCCCGGCGCCCGTACCGCTGCGCACGGCGGCCTGACGGCTCCCGGCGGGCCCCCGGGCGCACCGGGAGCCCGCCGGGAGCCGGGACCGCCGCACCCCCCGGCGGCCGCCTCAGAGCAGGGCGGCGACGCGCTCCCGGTAGGTCCGGGCGGCGGGCGCGTCGCGGTACGGCTCCAGGCGGCGCTCGAAGTCGCGGACGTACTCGACCGCCCGGACCGAGCGCATCTCCATGGCCTGCTGGGCCGCCTCCGCGCCCAGCGCGCAGGCCTGGTCCAGCTCCCCCAGCCCGAGCCGGGCGGTGGCCAGCACCACCCTGCAGAAGAGCCGGCTGCGGGCGAAGCCGGGCGCCCGCAGCTGGAGCGAGCGCTCGGCGTGCTGGGCGGCGGCCCGGTACTGCTGGAGGTCCCGGTGGCAGTGCCCGAACTCGTCGGCGAGCTGCGCCTCGTCGTAGGCCCGCGCCCAGGGCGGGGTGTCGTCCCCGGGCCGGGCCGCGGAGAGCGCGCGCTCGGCCCGCACCAGCGAGGAGGTGCAGGCCCGCACCTCGCCGAGCACCCCGTGCCCGCGGGCCTCCGCCGCGTGCAGCAGGGCCTGGACCACCGGCGGGGCGCCCGAGCCGACGCCCTGCTGGGCCACCCGGGCCAGCTGGACGGCCTCGCGGCCGTGCCCGAGGTAGACCGCCTGCCGGCTCATCGTGACGAGCACGTACGCGCCGTACGCCCGGTCCCCGGCGGCCTGGGTGAGCCGCAGGGCCTGGACGAAGTACCGCTGGGCGAGCCCGTGGGCGGCGATGTCGTACGAGGTCCAGCCCGCGAGCCGGGTCAGGTCCGCGGCCGCGGAGAACAGCCGGCGCCCGGTGGCCTCCCCGTAGGTGCCGCGGAGCATCGGCTCGGCCTCGTGTTCGAGGTAGCGGACGAGGGCCTGCCGGGCGTGCCCGCCGCCGTAGGCGTGGTCGAGGGTCCGGAAGAGCTCGGCGACCGAGCGCAGCGCCGCGATGTCCCCGGCGGTGACCCGCTGCCCGGGCCCGCGGTCGATCTGGCGCTGCCGGGGCACGGCCGGGAAAGGCGCCCCGCCCGGCTGCCCGGACGCCGGGAAACCGCTGCCGGGGAGTCCCGGGCCGGCCGTGCCCCGGCCGCCCTGGCCGGGGACGCGCGCGGCGGCCGGGTGCGGGGGCTCGCCGCGGCCGACCCGCTCGTCGGGCCGGCCGATCAGCCAGTCCCGGCTGGGGACCACGAGCCCGGCCGGGGTGAAGGCGATCTTGCGGAGTTCGGCGTGGCTGCCGGAGTCCTTGCGCCACAGGCCGCTGGCGATGTCCACGGCCTCCTCGGGGGTGGCCGCGAACTCCAGGCCCGCGTACACGGGGGCGCAGGCGTCGAGGCCGAGGTCCTGGGCCGAGAGCCGGCGGCCCAGCCTCCGGGTGAACACCTCGGCGATCAGTGCGGGGGTGGTGCCGCGGGGCTGCTGCCCGCGCAGCCACCGGGTCACGGAGGTCTTGTCGTACCGCAGATCCAGACCGTGTTCCAGGCCGAGCTGATCGACCCGTCGGGCGAGCCCGGCGTTCGAGAAGCCCGCTTCGGTGATCAGCGCCGCGAGCTGCCGGTTGGGGACGCGCTGCGGGGGTCGTTCCGTCATCGGCTCCACGGTCTCCTGAACGGTCTCCTGAGGTGACGGACCGGAGTCCCGGCCCTGATGAACGGGCGTGAATGTAGCGGCCAACTGCCCCCGTGCCGCCCCCTCTGCCCCACATTCATCCGATCGTGCGAAGAACCGGGAGGACCCTTTACGAATCGCCCCTCTCACCCCGCGTACGCTGCGCGGCATGACCCCGCACGATCCGACCGACCCGCTGCCCGCCCCGGAGATCACCGAGGCGGAGTGCCGGCGCTGCGGGACGCTCATCGCGGGGCTCGACGGCCGGTACGCCTGCGGGGTGTGCGGCTGGGTGAACGACCACTCCGAGGGGCACCGGCGGCTGCCGCGCGCGGACGAGGACCCGGACCGGCCGCGGGGCCGGGCGGGCCGCTCCGGGGCCTCCCGCAAACCCGCCCGGCCGCTTCCGGAGGCACCGCCGTACCCTGGCTGAGTGCGCGATCCGCACACAGCAGGTTCTACGAGGAGGCGCTGCAGTGTCCGATCTGCGGTTTGTCCGTCTGGGCTTCGGTCCGGAGGCCGTCGAGTACACGCAGGCGTGGGAGGAGCAGCGCCGGGTGCACGCGGCGCGGTTCGCCGACGAGATCGAGGACACCTGTCTGCTGCTGGAGCACCCGCCGGTGTACACCGCGGGCCGCCGGACCGACCCGAGCGAGCGCCCCCTCGACGGCACCCCCGTCGTGGACGTGGACCGCGGCGGGAAGATCACCTGGCACGGCCCGGGCCAGCTGGTGGGCTACCCGATCATGAAGCTGCCCCGGCCGGTGGACGTGGTCGCCCACGTCCGGCGCCTGGAGGAGGCCCTGATCCGCACGGCCGCCGACTTCGGCGTGGAGACCACCCGGATCGAGGGCCGGTCCGGGGTCTGGGTCCTGGGCGATCCCGTCGGGGAGCGCCCGAAGCTCGGCGGCCTCTCCCTGGACTTCGACCCCCGGCTGACCGACGAGGAGTTCGACCCGCGGCTCAACGGCCCGGAGTACGCCCCGTCGAACGCCGGCCAGCGCCGCGAGGACCGCAAGCTCGCCGCCATCGGGATCCGGGTGGCCAAGGGCGTCACGATGCACGGGTTCGCGATCAACGTGAACCCCGACAGCACCTGGTTCGACCGGATCATCCCCTGCGGGATCCGGGACGCCGGTGTGACCTCGCTCTCGGCCGAACTGGGCCGGGAGCTCACGATCGCGGAGGTGCTCCCGTCGGTGGAGCGCCACCTCGCGGACGTACTGGAGAACGCGGATCTGCGCCCCCGTCCGGTGGAGCGGGCCGCGAGCGCCTGACCCTCCCGGGACAGGTCACGGGAATGCACCGGGACGGTCCCAGGTTGGGCGGACGTAAGAGCGTACGAATTACGGGCGTACCCTGGTGGGCGCCGAGGAATCGAAGAGTCACAGGGAGCCGGTCGTGTCCGCAGTCGCACCCGACGGACGCAAGATGCTGCGCCTGGAGGTCCGTAACGCCCAGACCCCCATCGAGCGCAAGCCCGAGTGGATCAAGACCCGGGCGAAGATGGGCCCCGAGTACAAGGCGATGCAGAGCCTCGTGAAGAGCGAGGGACTGCACACCGTGTGCCAGGAGGCCGGCTGCCCGAACATCTACGAGTGCTGGGAGGACCGCGAGGCCACCTTCCTGATCGGCGGCGACCAGTGCACCCGGCGCTGCGACTTCTGCCAGATCGACACGGGCAAGCCGCAGGCGCTGGACCGGGACGAGCCGCGCCGCGTGGGCGAGTCCGTGGTCACCATGGACCTCAACTACGCCACGATCACGGGCGTCGCCCGCGACGACCTGGCCGACGGCGGGGCCTGGCTGTACGCCGAGACCGTGCGCCAGATCCACCAGCAGACCGCGGGCCGCGAGGCCGGCCACACCAAGGTCGAGCTGCTGGCCCCGGACTTCAACGCGGTGCCGGAGCTGCTGGAGGAGGTCTTCGCCTCCCGCCCCGAGGTGTTCGCGCACAACGTGGAGACCGTGCCGCGGATCTTCAAGCGCATCCGCCCCGGCTTCCGGTACGAGCGCTCGCTCGACGTGATCACCAAGGCCCGCGCGTACGGCCTGGTCACCAAGTCCAACCTGATCCTGGGCATGGGCGAGGAGCGCGCCGAGGTCAGCGAGGCCCTGCGCGACCTGCACGAGGCCGGCTGCGAGCTCATCACGATCACGCAGTACCTGCGGCCCTCGCCGCGCCACCACCCCGTGGAGCGCTGGGTGAAGCCCGCGGAGTTCGTGGAGCTGGCGAAGGAGGCCGAGGAGATCGGCTTCTCCGGCGTGATGTCGGGCCCGCTGGTCCGGTCCTCGTACCGGGCGGGCCGCCTGTACCAGCAGGCGATGGACAAGCGGGGCGCCGTCGCGCTCCCCGCCCCCGAGAGCGTGTGATGTCACGCACAAGGAATTACCCGCCGGTAACCCGGCACGGCAGCGGCCCGTACGCCCCCTTCCTGATGGGAGGGCGTGCGGGCCGCTCCGCGTGGGCCCGCCGGGTACCCCGCCCGCTTCCACCGGCTTTCATCACGGTTTGACCGGCCGGTCACGCGCTGGTAACACCGAACGGTGACGCTTGGCTCACAGAGCGCGTCCGACCCCCGGCGCGTCCGCCGCGCCACCCCGAGAAGGGACCGTGACATGCAGGCCGCGCCCGTCCGCGCCATCGCCATCCCGACCGTCTCCGAGGCCTTCCGGGCCGTGGAGACCCTGTTCATCCGCACCGCCCGCCGCAACGCCTGGACGGCCGTCCTGGAGGACCGCCGCAGGGCCCACGACCGGGTCGAAACCGAGCACGTACTCGAGGCCGCGGCTTCCCGTACGCCGTAGGCCACGTAAACTTCGGTTTATGGCGAGGAAGGCAAACGCAGCCGATGCAGCTGCGACCCCCGGGCGGTTCAAGCAGATCGCTCTGACGTACAAGATGACCCGGCGCAATGACCCCAAGATCGGGTTCATTCTCGCAGGCGTGGCCATCATCACCCTCGGCGTGTTCCTGGGGATCGGCTTCCTGCTGGGGTACCCGGTCTACCTGGGCATCCTGGGCTTCCTCGTGGCCTTCCTGGCGACGGCGATCGTCTTCGGGCGGCGGGCCGAGCGCGCGGCCTTCGGGCAGATGGAGGGCCAGCCGGGCGCGGCCGCGGCCGTGCTGGAGAACGTGGGCCGCGGCTGGACCAGCACCCCGGCCGTCGCAATGAACCGCAGCCAGGACATCGTCCACCGCGCGGTGGGCAAGGCCGGCGTGGTCCTGGTCGCCGAGGGCAACCCGAACCGCGTGAAGACGCTGCTGGCCGCCGAGAAGAAGAAGATGGCGCGCGTCATGCCGGACGTCCCGGTGCACGACATCATCGTCGGCACCGGCGAGGGCGAGGTGCCCCTGAAGAAGGTGCGCACCACCCTCCTGAAGCTCCCCCGCGTCCTGGCCGGCCCGCAGGTCACCGAGGTCAACGACCGCCTGCGCGCGATGGGCGACCTGATGAGCAACATGCCGCTGCCGAAGGGCCCCATGCCGAAGGGCATGCGGATGCCGCGCGGCGGGAAGATGCGCTGACGCCGGACCACCGCTGAGCCGGGCCGACCCCGCTTTGCATACGAGAGGGCCCCGGGACCGTATCGGTCCCGGGGCCCTCTCCCGTACGTCCGGCCTCCCGGCGCCCCTCAGATGCGGACCTGGACCGCGCGCGCGAGCCGGTCGTGCAGTCCGCGGCCGTCGCGGTCCCAGACCAGGGCCGGGATCGCCAGGGCCAGCAGCAGGGTGCGCAGGACGACCCGGCCGAAGCCCAGCCGGCCGCCGCCCTCGGCGACCACCCGCAGGCCCAGGAGCCGCTTGCCGGGCGTGGAGCCGACCGTGCCGACCGTCAGCAGGCCCAGCACCACGAACACGGCCAGGGCCCAGTCGCCGGCCCGGGTGAGGTCACCACCGGTGATCAGGCCGTATGCGATCAGCAGGCAGGCCGTCCAGTCGACCGCGAGGGCCCCGAGGCGCCGCCCGAACCGCGCGATGGAGCCGGAGCCCTGCCGGGGCAGGCCCAGCTGCTCGCCGGGGTAGCCGAAATCGCCGCCCATGTCCTCGACGGCGGCCTTGGGGCCGGAGAGCCAGGATCCGATTGCTTGCCTCTTGTCCACCCGACCACGGTACCCGCACGCCGGACGCGCCCCGGAGGCCCCCCGGAACGGGCGCTGGTTAACTTGTGCGAAACAAATGGGTCATGCTTGAGAAATCCCGTCTGCATATGGTCGGGTCAGCGTGCACCACCGCACTGGCTGCACCACGAGCTACGCAAACCCGCCCCTCACCCCGGGGGCCGGGGGTAGGAGGAGTTGGATGTTCCAGAACGCCGACGAGATCAAGAAGTACATCGCAGACAACGACGTCAAGTTCGTCGACGTCCGCTTCTGCGACCTTCCGGGTGTGATGCAGCACTTCAGCATCCCGGCGAAGGCGTTCGACCCGTCCGAGGAGCTCGCCTTCGACGGCTCCTCGATCCGCGGCTTCCAGGCGATCCACGAGTCCGACATGGCCCTGCGCGCCGACCTGTCGACCGCGCGCCTGGACCCCTTCCGCCGCGACAAGACGCTGAACATCAACTTCTTCATCCACGACCCGATCACGGGCGAGGCCTACAGCCGCGACCCGCGGAACATCGCGAAGAAGGCCGAGGCCTACCTCGCCTCCACCGGGATCGCCGACACCGCGTTCTTCGGCCCCGAGGCCGAGTTCTACGTGTTCGACAGCGTCCGCTTCGCGACCTCCGCGAACGAGGGCTTCTACCACATCGACTCCGAGGCCGGCGCCTGGAACACCGGCAAGGAGGAGGACAACCGCGGTTACAAGGTGCGCTACAAGGGCGGCTACTTCCCCGTCGCCCCGGTCGACCACTTCGCCGACCTGCGTGCCGAGATCTCCCTGGAGCTGGACCGCCAGGGCCTCCAGGTCGAGCGCCAGCACCACGAGGTCGGCACCGGCGGCCAGGCCGAGATCAACTACAAGTTCAACACGCTGCTCGCCGCGGCCGACGACCTGATGCTCTTCAAGTACATCGTGAAGAACGTCGCCTGGCGCAACGGCAAGACCGCGACCTTCATGCCGAAGCCGATCTTCGGCGACAACGGCTCGGGCATGCACGTGCACCAGTCGCTGTGGCAGGGCGGCGAGCCGCTCTTCTACGACGAGACGGGCTACGCGGGCCTCTCGGACACCGCCCGCTACTACATCGGCGGCATCCTCAAGCACGCCCCGTCGCTGCTGGCCTTCACCAACCCGACGGTGAACTCCTACCACCGCCTGGTCCCGGGCTTCGAGGCCCCGGTCAACATGGTGTACTCGCAGCGCAACCGCTCCGCCGCCATGCGCATCCCGATCACGGGCTCGAACCCGAAGGCCAAGCGCGTCGAGTTCCGCGCGCCGGACCCGTCCTCGAACCCGTACCTCGCCTTCTCGGCCCTGCTGCTCGCGGGCCTCGACGGCGTCAAGAACAAGATCGAGCCGATGGAGCCGATCGACAAGGACCTGTACGAGCTGGCTCCCGAGGAGCACGCGAACGTCCCGCAGGTCCCGACCAGCCTCGAGGCCGTGCTGAAGGCCCTGGAGGAGGACCACGAGTACCTCCTGGCCGGCGGTGTCTTCACCCCCGACCTCATCGAGACCTGGATCGACTACAAGCGCACGCACGAGATCGCCCCGATCCAGCTGCGCCCGCACCCGCACGAGTTCGAGCTCTACTTCGACCTCTGAGCCGGTACCGAACGGCCGGGAACCCCGCCGCTGCCCCCGGGCAGGGCGGGGTTCCGCCGTACCCGGGCCCGGGTGGGCGCGGGCCGGACGATCCAGCCGTCGGCACGGCCGGCCGGGGAACGGTCAGCTGTGGGACTCGATGAAGACGCGCACCATCTTGCAGGTCACGTTCGACGGGCGGCGGATGCCCGTGCGGACGGCCATGGTGCGGATCTTGCGGTTGGTCGCCCGCTTGGCGTCGTACGTCCCCGAGTCGAGCAGGGATATCGCCAGGCGCATGGCCTTCAGCCGGCGGTTGTGCGTCTCGTACCACTCGCGGGGCAGACCCGCCGGCAGGGGCTTCTTCCTGGGCGGGGAAACGGATACGGCAGCGGTCATCGGCAGCCTCCCGAAGGGTGGTGTCGGACGGTGTGTTGCTGATTCGATTTTACTTCCGGGCACTGACAAAAGCCCCTGGCCAACCGGCACTTCACGGCCGCACGGGCCGGTCCCGGTACGGTGGCGGGCATGGAGATCTGGATCAACCCCGCCTGCTCGAAGTGCCGCGGCGCCCTGGAGCTGCTGGACGCGGAGGGCGCCGCGTACACCGTGCGCCGCTACCTGGAGGACGTGCCGACCGCACAGGAGCTCCGGGAGGTACTGGACCGGCTCGGGCTGGAGCCCTGGGAGATCACCCGCACCTCCGAGCAGGCCGCGCGGGAGGCCGGCCTCGCGGACTGGCCGCGCGAGCCCGCCGCCCGCGAACTGTGGATCGCCAAGCTGGCCGAGACCCCCGCACTGATCCAGCGCCCCCTGATCACCGCCGACGACGGCACCGCCCTGGTGGCCCGCACCCCGGAGGCCGTCCGCGAGGCCATCGCCCGCAGCGGGGGTTAGGCCGTCTCTGGCCGTCCCGCCTGGCGGACCCCGGCGGATCAGACGGGGTCGGGCTCCCCGGCCGCAGTGGTCAGGAACTCCGACAGCCGGGCCGGGAGCCCCGCCGGGGCCGTGAAGGGCAGGCCGTGGTGGGGCGCCCCGGGCAGTACCGCCACGGTGGTCCGGGGAAGGGTGCGGGCGGCCACCGACCCGGCCCGGACGGGGTCCTGGCAGCGGGAGGCCCCCGCGAACAGCGCGAGCACCGGCAGGTCCAGGCCCGCCAGTGCGGCCCGGGACGGCCGCGGACCGGTGACGGGCCGGACCGCCGGGAAGACCGCGCCGCGCTCCTGGAGCCGCAGCCAGTCCGGGTCCGGCTGCGCCCCGCGGGTCTCCCAGGCCAGGAACCGCCGCATCCGCTCCGGGGTGGGCCGCAGCAGCACCGGCAGCGCGCGCAGCAGGTAGCCGGGACGCAGGCGCCCGAAGCAGCCGGTGGGGTCCAGCAGGGCCAGGGCCGTGACCCGGCCGGGGGCGTGCAGGGCGTACCCGAGGGCGATCCAGGCGCCGTACGAGTGCCCGGCCAGCGCGGTGCGGTCGAGGCCGAGCCCCTCGCGGACGGAGTCGAGCCAGGCGTTCAGGTCGGCGGCGGTGCGCACCGGCCGGTCCGGGTCCGGCAGGCTCAGGCCCGGCTCCCCGACCAGGTCGAGGGCGTGGACGCGGTGGGTACGGGCCAGTTCGGGGACGCAGCCGAGCCAGTCCATGGAGCTGGCGCCGCCGCCGGGGAGCAGCAGGAGCGGGGGCGCACCGGCGGGGCCGCACCGGGTGACGCGGGTGCTGCCGTACGGGGTCGGGACGGTGGTGGTGTCCGTACCGGCGGGCCAGCGGGCCAGCAGGGCCTCGTAGGCCTGTGCGTACTCCTGCGGGATCTGCAAGGCGGTCCTTCCGGGACGGGGCGGACGGGTCGGGTCCGGGCAGGGCGGGTGTGCGTACGGGCCCAGCTTGCCCCGGGGGGCCCGCCGGGGACCACTGGCGGGGCGCCGGGCGTGTTCGGCGGGCGGGGGCGGTCCGGTCTCGTACGTTGGCGGGGCGGGGGCCACAGGCGGGAGGACAGGCGTGGCCGAGGACACGGGTGGTGCGGACGGTGCGGGCGCGGGCGGTGCGGAACCGGCGGGTCCCCGGGAGACGGGTCCGCAGGCGGCGCACCCGGCGGCGGCACACGGGCGGCACGGCGCCGACTGGATGTTCGGCGGGGTCTACGGGACCGTCCTCGCCAGCGCCCTGCTCGCGGCGCTGCAGAACGAGTCGGGCCCCTTCACCCCCGTGTACGACGCCGCCTGGGTGCTGGTGACGGCGGTGGCGGCCGGGCTGGCCCACGGGTACGCCCACCACATGGCCACCCACCAGCGGGGCTCGGCCGGGTACCGCTGGCGGCGGCTGGCCCTGGCCCTGAGCGACGAGTGGCCGCTGGTGGCGGCGGTGCTGCCGACCGTGGCGCTGCTGTGCGGGGCCGCGCTGTGGGACGCGACCCCGGCCGCCACCACCGCCCTGGGCCTGGGGCTGAACACCGCCCTCCTCTTCGCCTGGGGCTGCTTCGTCGCCCTGCGCGTCGGCTACGGGCTGGGCGCCGCCCTGCTGATCGGCTCGGCGGACGCGGCGATCGGGCTCGTGATCGTCGCCGCGAACGCCGTCATCAAGTAGCCCGCGGCAGGCTCCTGCCGGCGCCGCGGGCGAGCTGCTCCTGCGCCTGCGCGAGGAGTTCGGTCAGCCGGAGTCCGAACCGCGCCCCGCAGGGGTCGGGCACCCCCGTGCGGGCGGCGGCCAGCAGGGCGTCGAGGGCGCGGCCGTAGGCGCCGGGCACGTCGCTCCAGTCGGGCAGCGAGGCCACCCCGCCGGCGCCGCGGAACTCGACGCCCACCCCGGCGGCGGCCCGGGGGGCGGCGAGGGTGAGGGCGGCGGTGCTGGAGGCCCCGGAGGCGTGCCGCAGGACCAGGTGGACGGTGCCGGCCGGGCCGGCGGCCGCGGTCAGCTCCGTCACCTCGCCGAGGACCGGGATCAGCACGGACAGGGCGTGCGGGCCCACGTCCCACAGTCCGCCCTTCTCGTACCGCCAGGGGGAGGCGGCGTACGGGCTGGGACCCTCGCCGTCACCGTCGCCCGCGCCCGCGTTCGCTACCGGGGCGGAGGCGGAACCGGAGGCAGAGTGGATCGCTCCGTACCAGTGGGCGTTCGCGGTGAACCAGCCGCCCCGCGCAGCCTGCTCGGCCACCCAGCCCGCGGTGGGCTCGGCGAAGCGGAGGGTGAGGAAGACGACGGAGGCGACCCCGTTCCGGTCGGCGGCGGCGGCCAGTTCGCGGGCCGCGGGCACGGTGGTGGCCACCGGTTTGTCCAGGAGGAGGTGGCAGCCGGCCCCGGCGGCGCGGACGGCCAGGGGGGCCTGCACGTCCGGCGGGAGCGCGAAGGCGGCCACGTCGCAGTCCGCGAACAGGGCCTCCGGGTCCTCGTACACCTTGACCCCGTACTGCCGGGCCAGTTCGGCGGCGGCCTCGGGGCGGCGGCCCCAGACCCCGGCGAACTCGGTGCCGCGGTGGGCCGCGAGGGCCGGGGCGTGGGTGCGCAGGGCCCAGGGGCCGGTGCCGAGGAGCCCGGTGCGGGGCCGCGGACCGGCGGCACCCGGGTCCGGGGGCCACGGGGCCCCGGAGTTCAAATCGTACGAAATGCTCACCGGCCCAGTGTGCCGTACGGCTGGCGGACCGCCCGCAAGCGCGCTGAAACCCCGGTAACACGGGGTTCACACCCGGGCAACGGACGGGAAATCGCCGATTGGCACGCTGCGGGCATCACCGCAGCACCCGCAGGTCTGCGACGGAGCAACGCACCCGGAGGATGGGGCCCGTGGCTATCAAGGCTGAGTACATCTGGATCGACGGCACCGAGCCGACCGCGAAGCTTCGCTCGAAGACGAAGATCCTCGCGGCGGGCACCTCCACGGCCGCGGCCGAGCTGCCGATCTGGGGTTTCGACGGTTCGAGCACGAACCAGGCGGAGGGCCACGCCTCCGACCGCGTCCTGCAGCCCGTCTTCTCCTGCCCGGACCCGGTCCGCGGCGGCGACAGCGTCCTCGTGCTGTGCGAGGTCCTGAACATCGACATGACCCCGCACGAGTCCAACACCCGCGCCCTGCTGCGCCCGCTCGCGGAGCAGTTCGCGGGCCAGGAGCCGATCTTCGGCATCGAGCAGGAGTACACCTTCTTCGACGGCGCCCGCCCGCTCGGCTTCCCGGTCGGCGGCTTCCCCGCCGCACAGGGCGGCTACTACTGCGGCGTCGGCTCGGACGAGATCTTCGGCCGCGAGATCGTCGAGAAGCACCTCGACCACTGCCTGGCGGCGGGCCTGGACATCTCCGGCATCAACGCCGAGGTCATGCCCGGCCAGTGGGAGTTCCAGGTGGGCCCGCTGAGCCCGCTGGAGGTCGCGGACCAGCTGTGGGTGGCGCGCTGGCTGCTCTACCGCACCGCCGAGGACTTCAACGTCTCCGCGACCCTGAACCCCAAGCCGGTCAAGGGCGACTGGAACGGCGCGGGTGCGCACACCAACTTCTCCACCAGGGCGATGCGCGAGGACTACCGGGCGATCGTCGCGGCCTGCGAGGCGCTGGGCGAGGGCAGCAAGCCCCTGGACCACGTGAAGAACTACGGCGCGGGCATCGACGAGCGCCTGACGGGCCTGCACGAGACGGCCCCCTGGAACGAGTTCAGCTACGGGGTCTCGGACCGCGGCGCCTCCGTCCGCATCCCGTGGCAGGTGGAGAAGGACGGCAAGGGCTACATCGAGGACCGCCGTCCGAACGCCAACGTGGACCCGTACGTGGTGACCCGCCTGATCGTGGACACCTGCTGCACCGGCCTGGAGCAGGCCGGTCTGGTCTGACGGAACGTCGGGCGGGGCGGGGTCCGGCGGATCGGCCGACCCCGCCCCGCCCGACGTTCCGTAGGGGGCACAGAGAGGAACTTGAGATTCCGCTCCATCAGGTGAGACGCGGTCTGCCCACCACCCCCGGCATCTGGTTCAATGAGCCCATGGCCAGCCCTTCGCACACCTCGACAGGTCGCAGCGACCTCGAGCCGTTCTGGCCTTCCCGTCAGCACGACGACTTCGACCGGGTGTGTTGTCGCGCGGAGAACGCGCCGACCCTCTAAAGCCTCCGGAACCCCCTGCGTTCCACGGGCCTTCGGTCTGCGCGGCACACGTACGTCTCCTGCCGACGACTCCGCGTGAAAGAGCTGACCACTCATGTCGATCACCCGTCCTTACCCCGCCGCTGCCGCCTCCGCTGCGACCGCCCCCGCCCCCCTCGCCTTCCCGCCCGCCCGCCACCGGCTGCGCGCCGTGGACCGCGACGAGGTCGCGCGCGTGGCGGAGTTCCTGCCGCCGGGCGCGACCTGGCTGCCCGCGCCGCAGCACAGCGTGCCCGCCCAGCCGGGCCGCCCGCCGATGATCGGGTACCTGGTGCTCGTACCGGCGGACCAGCACCCGCCGACCGGCTTCGACCCGCGCTCCGCCGGGATCCCGCTGCCCGCCGCCGGGGCCGCGGCGCCGGCCGCGCAGCCCGTACCGCAGGCGCAGCCCGTACCGCACGCGCCGCACGCGCCAGCGGCCGCCGACCTGCCCGAGGCCGCGTTCGCGGCGGCGGGCGCCGGGGGCACCGCGGGGGCCGCCGCCGGGGAGATCGTCTCGGGCCCGGTGCGGATCGACTCCGCGCGCCGGACCGCCGAGGTGGACGGCGTCCCCCTCGACCTCACGTACCTGGAGTTCGAGCTCCTCGCGCACCTGGTCGCGCACCCGCACCGCGTGCACAGCCGGGACCAGCTGGTGACCACGGTCTGGGGGTACGGGCACGTCGGCGACGGGCGGACCGTCGACGTCCACGTGGCGCGGCTGCGCCGCAAGCTCGGCGCCCGCTTCCGCGCCTCCATCCAGACCGTGCGCCGCGTGGGCTACAAGTACGCGCCCTGACCGCGTCCGTGCACAGCGGTGGGCCCGCACCCCGGTCAAGGGGTGCGGGCCCACCGGCCTTTCGGGCGCCCGCGCGCGGGCGGTCAGCCGCGGGCCGCGGCGGCCGCCTTCCGGCGGGCGGCCAGGCCCAGCAGGACGTCCAGCACCAGGAAGGCCGCCAGGCTGATGCCGAGCAGCGGCACGAACCAGCCCGCCAGGGCCGTGGCGGCGGCCAGCGGCAGCAGGGCCGTCACCGGCAGCCGGCGCCAGGCGCCGCGCGGGTGCGGGCGGCCGAAGGACAGGCCGCGGGACGTGGTCGGGCGGCGCAGCCACCACATCCGGTAGCCCCAGAACACGAGGAACATCACCGCGAGGGCGAGGGCCGCCAGCGCCAGCTGGTTGGCCAGGCCGAAGGTGTAGCCCATGTGGACGTCGATGCCGAAGCGGGTGGCCTTGGCGAGGAGCGGGTAGTCGGCGAAGCGGAGGGTGTCCATCACCGTGCCGTCGGCGGGGTTCACGGACACGGCGTCGAGGTGCACGGGCACCTGCTTGTCCCGCTCCTTGACGACGTAGCCCGTGCCCTCGGCGGGCATGGTGATCTGCAGCTCCTCGGTGACCCCGGCCGCGCGGGCCGCCTCGACGACCCGGTCGATGCCGACGTCGGGGCCCTGGTGCGCAGCGTGCCCGGAGCCGCCGCCGTGCCCGGCGTGCTCGCCGCCCCCGGACTCGCCGCCGCCGACGGCGGCCGAGACGGACGGGGTGGCGCCGCCGAGGCGGTCCTGGAGCTGCCCGATGTTCTCACCGGCGTACGTGGACCAGGTCAGACCGGTCGCCGAGAGCACGACCAGGCCGGCGGCGGACCACAGGCCCACGGTGCCGTGCCAGGACAGGGTGCGGCGGCGGCCGGCCGCCTTGCGGTCGGGCAGGACCAGCTCGGCGCGGCGCTTGCGGCGGCGGCCGATCCAGAGGGCGACGCCGCCGAGGGCGACGACCCACATCCAGCTGGCGGCCAGCTCGCTGTAGATCCGGCCGGTCTCGCCCAGCTGGAGGTTGGCGTGGAGCCCGGAGAGCCAGGCGCGCAGCGGCAGGGCGTCGCCGGTGGTCTCGATCTCGCCGCGCACCTTCGCGGTGTACGGGTCGACGAACACGGTGAGGGTGTTCTCCTCGGCCACCTCCGGGGAGGCGAAGACCACCCGGGTGGTGTCCTCGGCCCCGGGGGCGGGCCAGACGGCGGTCAGCTCCCCCTCCGGCGCGGCGGCCTGCGCGGCGGCGACCTGCGCGCTGAGCGGGAGCGCGGACGCGCCCGCGGGCCGGGTGGTGCTCAGCTCGTGCGCGTAGGTGAACTTTTCCGCCTGGAAGGAGAGGGCGTACAGGAGGCCGGTGGTGGCGGCCAGGAAGAGCAGCGGGGCTATCAGCAGGCCCGCGTAGAAGTGCATCCGCAGCAGGAGCGGGCGGACGGACGCCCAGGTGCCGCGCGGGGCGGAGGGAACCCCGCCGGAGGCGTCGGCGGGGGCGTCGGTGGGGGGATCCTGGACGGGGACGTCCTGGACTTCGTCGATGGCCATGGTGGTCCTCGGTGTGGGCGCAGACATGGGGAACCGGCCCCGGGTCACGCCGCGTGCGCCGGTCAGGCGCAGGCAGGACGTCCGGGGGCCGTGGTGCTCGGGAACCCCGGGACCGGGGGCCCGCGCCGGACCAGGGCGTGGGCGGGCACGGCCCCGCGCAGGGCGGGGGGCCGGACGAAGGGGCGCGGGCGAGGTACGGGCGGCCGCGGTACGGCGACCCGGGCGCGGACCAGCGCGAGGGCGCGCAGCAGCGGCTGCGCGGCGTGCGAGCCGAGGGCGCCGAGGGCGCGGGCCAGGCGGAACACCGCGGCCTCGCCCCGGGCCAGCCAGAGGGCGCAGACCAGGGCGGCGGCCGCGTGCGCGGCGATCATGCCGAGGGTGCCGTGGCCGGCCATCGCCGGGAGGGCGGCGGCCGCATCGGCGGGCAGGACCTCCGCCGGGGGCCCGCCCGCGGCGTGGCCCAGGGCGGCGTGCCCGGCCGCGGAGTGCGCGGTCGCGCCGTGCCCGCCGTGCCCGCCGTACGCGGCGGCCGGGGCGGCCGCGTCGGTGCGCGCGAAGGCGAGGTGCAGCACGGTCTGTACGGAGGCCACCCCGGCGGCGACGGCGGGGAGCCCGCGGCGGCGGCCGGCGGCCAGCCAGCCGAATCCGGCCGTGCCGAGGAATGCGGCCAGGAGCACCCAAAGCGGAAGGTCGTGCCCAGACATGGACGAATGCCCCGTCGCGGCCAATGCGGTACACACCGCCGCGAACATCGCGGCCCGGAGGGCGCGCATCGGCGACCGGGGGTCCGTCATGGTCCGCACATCGTCGCACCTGCGGCGATGCAGGAGAAGACCCGGGTACCGGTGATCCGGCGGCGGGGGGCGTGGCCGATCATGACGGGGCGGGTGGGACCAGTGGGACGTACGGGGCGGTCCTACGGTCCGGGGCCGACGGGTGCGGGAGGGGCTGGGCGGCCGTTCGGGGCGGCCGGAATGCGACGGTGCGAGCGGGCCGCCCCCGGATGGGGGCGGAGGCGGGTGTCGACTACCGTTCCGATAGAGGCACATAACCGCATATACAGCTCATCCGCATACGTGTGAGCCGGGCAGCCCGCCCGGTTCATGCAGCCGCACGTCCGATCCGCCGACCGACCCGACCGCCCCATGGAGCCGCCACGATGACCGCCACCCCGTCCACCACCGTCGCCAACCTCCGCGACCTCGGCGGCACCCCGCTGCCCGGCGGGCGCACCGTGCGGCCCGGGCTCGTACTGCGCTCGGGGCAGCTGGACCGGCTGGACCCCGCCGCGGACCCGGCGGTGGCCGCGCTCGGCCTGCGCACGATCGTCGACTTCCGGACGGACGCCGAGCGCGCGGACCACCCGGACCGGGTGCCGGAGGGGGCCCGGCTGCTGGTGGCGAACGTGCTCGCCGACAAGGTGAGCTCCGGCGACATGCCGGCGGCGGCCCAGCTGAAGCACATCCTGAACGACCCGGTCGTGGCCGAGCGGGAGCTGGGCGGCGGCAAGGCGGAGGCGCTGTTCCGCCAGACGTACCGCTCCTTCGTCTCCTCGGGTTCGGCGCAGACCGCGTACCGGACCCTGCTGACGGAGCTCGCCGACCCGGCGGCGGGCCCGCTGCTCTTCCACTGCACGGCGGGCAAGGACCGCACCGGGTGGGGGGCCACGGTCGTCCTGTCCCTGCTCGGCGCGGACGACGGGACCCTGATGGCGGAGTACCTGTCGGTCAACCCGGCGGTGCGGGTGGCGTTCGCGCCGATGATCGAGGGGTTCACGGCCGCGGGCGGCGACCCGGAGATCGCGCTCGCTCTGATCGGGGTCGTGCCGTCGTACCTGGAGGCCGCGCTGGACGAGGTCGAGACGCGGTACGGGTCGGTGGAGAAGTACGTGCGCGAAGGGCTCGGGGTGCCGGACGAGACGGTGGCGGGGCTGCGGGAACGGCTCGCCGGCTGAAACCGGGGCTCGGCCCCGGACCCCGCACCCCGAAGGCCGGCGGCCGGAAGTCGCCCCGGGTCGGGTGCGACGGGGTGACCATCGGATGAATCCGTCGTTCTGCTGAACGTGACAGCCCCGGATGCACCCGCCCGCCCCGCCCCCCTGCCCGCCCCGGACCGGGAGCTCGTCGACCTGGAGCGGGCCGAGGCCGCGCTCGTCGAGCACTACCCGCGCCTGGTGCGCATCGGCTACCTGGTCCTGCCGCCCGCCCTGGGGCGCAACCGCCGGGTGCTGACCGCCCACGCCCTGGCCCAGCGGGCCCTGCCCCCGGGGCGCGGGGCCCCGGCCCCGGTGTCCGTACCCGCCCCCCGGGCGGAGGATCCGGCCGGGTCCGGCGGGGCCGGGAGCGGCCGCGGGTACGCGTACGTGCGGATGCGGGTGCTGCGGTCCGCGCTGGAGGCCGGGGTTCCGCTGAGCCTGCGGGCCCTGCCCCGGCGGGCCCAGCTGCCGCCGCTGCTCCCCCAGGTCTGGGGGCTGCGGCTGTTCCCCCGCTCCGGCGGGGCCGAGGAACTCGCCCTGGACCAGCGGCTGTCCGCACTCGGCGGGCCCGGCCGCGCCGCGCTCGTCCTGCGCGCGCTGGAGCGGCTGTCCGGGGAGGAGACCCGGGCGGTGCTCGCCGAGGCCGGCGTCGCCGACCCCGCCGCCGCCCTGGCCGAGGCCTCCGAGGCCCTGGGCGGGGACAGCGGGGACGGTGGGGGTGAAGGGGCAGGCGCCGTGGCCGGGCTGCTGGAGGCCGCCGAGTTCGACCCGTGCGTACTCCAGGCACGGCCCACCGACCTGATGCGCCGCCGGACCCTCGGCAGGGCCGGGCTCGCCGCGGTGGCCGCGGCCCTGGTCTGCGGGGCGCTCATCGCGCTGCCGGGCGGCGGCTGGGGGGCCGACGGGGCGGCCGCGCCGTCCTCCGCCCGCAACCCCGCCGCCGAACAGGCCCTGGACCCCGCCCTGCTGACCCGGGCCGCGCCCGCGGCCTGGCGTACGGCGTCCCGTACGGACTTCTCCGTCTGGCCCGCCCGCGGCGACCGCACCGCGGACACCGCCCTGCTGCGCCGGGCCCTGGCCGTCTGGGCCCGGCCCGGCGACTCCGTCCGGGTCTCGGCCACCCCCGGCACCCCCGCCGGACCGCCGATGGGCCCTGCGCAGCTGCTGTACGCGGGCGCGGTGGACCAGGCCGTGGTGGTGGTGCTGTACGACGGGCTGCGCGTGGTCCGGTACGCCGAACCGCGCTCCGGCACCGCGGGCGCGGCCCTCGACCTCGCCCGGACCGACGGCGCTTCGGCCGCCACCGGGACCGCGGAGGCCCTGGTCGCCAGCCGGGTGGACGGCAACGTCCGCTACCTGACCGCCCCCTGGGTGCGCACCGCCGCCGTCCGCGACCTGCTGCGCCCGGCCGCCGGGACCGTACCGCTGGCCCTCGGCGCGGACGGGGTGACCGCCCCGCTCCAGGCGCCCGCACTCGGCCCCTCCTGCACCTCCTGGAACGCCCTGGCGCTCGGTTCCGCCACGGGCTCGCCCCTGGTCACCGACCTCGGCGAGCTGACCCCGGCCCGGCTGACCGCGGGGCCGCCCGCCGCCCCGCGCGACCCCGCCTCCGCGGCGGAGCTGGAGCAGTGGGCGCAGGGCGCCTGCCTGCTGCCCGCGGCCCGTTCGCACGGGGTGCGCACGGTCAACTCCTGGGCCTTCGCCCGGCAGCCGCTGCCCGAGGCGGGCGGGACCGCACAGTGGCTCTGCACCCGCGCGGAGACCTGGCGGGGCACGGACGACCGGGTCGAGGCGCAGTTCCACGCGCCGGGTGCGAAACCCGGAGCCGGGACCGGGGCCGCGGCCGCGCGGGCCGAGGGTTCGGCCGCCTGCGGGCCGAAGGAGCCCCGGGTACTGGCCGGGGTGCGCTGGAAGTCCCGTGCGGGACACTGGTACGTACTGGCCGCGGGCGGCGGGCCCTTCGCCTCCCTGTCGGTGTCCGGCGCGGCGGCGGGCGGAGCGGAGAGCGGGGCGGCGGGCGCACTGCTGGCGCTGCCCGCGGAGCCGGGGTCCGAGCTGGAGCTGCGCGGGCGGCTGGCGGACGGGACGACGGTCGGCGTGCTGCGCTGACGGCCGCGGCGGCGCGGGACGCCGACCGGGGCCGGGGCCGCGGGCGGCGCCGGGGGAAGAAGTCTGTGCACAGGGGTGTCGCGGGGCGTCTACCCGTCAGTACATTGACGCCATGTCTAATACGCAGCCTGCCCCGGTGGCGTCCGAACACATCGCGCTCCAGGCGCGGAACGTCGCCTTCGACTGGGACGCCACCCCGCTCCACTGGCTCCCCGGCGACCCCTTCGCCTCGCACACGATCAACGTGCTGCACCTGCTGCTGCCGGCGGGCGAGCGGTGGTTCGTGCACGTGTACAAGCAGGTGCTGCCGTACATCGGGGACGAGCGGCTGCGCGCGGACGTGATCGGGTTCATCGGGCAGGAGGCCATGCACGCCGCCGCCCATGACGACGTGCTCCCCCACCTGCGCCGCCAGGGCCTGGACCCGACCCCGTACACCGCCCAGGTGGACTGGCTCTTCGAGAAGCTGCTCGGGGACCGGACCCTGCCGCCGGGCCGGGCCCGCCACTGGTGGCTGATGGAGCGGGTGGCGATGATCGCCGCGATCGAGCACTACACCGCCTTCCTCGGCAACTGGATCCTCAACGCCAAGGAGCTCGACCGGCGCGGTGCCGACCCGGTCATGCTCGACCTGCTGCGCTGGCACGGCGCCGAGGAGGTCGAGCACCGCGCGGTGGCCTTCGAGCTGTTCATGCACCTGGACGGCGGCTACCGGCGCCGGGCCCGCACCTGGGCCACGGCCTTCGCCGCACTGGTGTGGATGTGGCAGCGCGGCGCCCGCTTCTTCATGGAGAACGACCCCACCCTGCCCGAGGGGGCCAGGGCCTCCCTGGCCCGGTTCGTGAGCGCCGGCCGGCAGGGGCTGCTGCCGGCCACCCCGGACATGCTGCGGTCCATACCCCGCTACCTGTCCCCCGCGTACCACCCCTCCCAGGAGGGCTCCACCGCCCAGGCGGCGGCGTACCTGGCCACCTCCCCCGGTGCGAACGGGGGCCGCTGACCGTGCCCCTGCCGCCCGTCCCCCGCCCCGTCGCCCTCGCCGCCGTCGCCGGAGCCGCCTGGCTCGCCAAGCGCGCCGTGCGCACGCGCATCGGGCGCTCCCCGCTGTGGCCCCTGCCCGCCCTGGAGACCCCCGTCTCCGGGTACTCGCCCCGCCGCACCCTGCGGGCCCGGATCGTCTCGCGCACCCGGCCCGCCGAGGGGGTGGTGCGGCTGCGGCTCGCCTCGGCCGAACTGCCGCCCTGGACCCCCGGATCGCACGTGGACGTGGTCCTGCCCTCCGGCCTGGTGCGCCAGTACTCCCTGTGCGGGGACCCCGCCGAAGCCGGGGTGTACGAGATCGCCGTCCGGCTCGTCCCACAGGAGGCGGGCGGGCGGGGCGGCTCCCGGGAGGTGCACGAGCAGCTGGCCGAGGGGGCCGAACTGCGCCTGAAGCTCCCGCGCAACCGCTTCCCGCTGGCCCCCGCGCAGCGGTACGTGTTCGTCGCGGGCGGCATCGGGATCACCCCCGTGCTCCCCATGCTCCGCGCCCTGGGGCCGGACGCCGACTGGCGGCTGCTGTACGGGGGGCGCAGCCGGGCCTCGATGCCGTTCCTGGCCGAACTCGCCGCGTACGGCGACCGGGTCGCGGTCCTGCCGGAGGACGAGACGGGCCTGCCCGGACTCGGGGAGCTGGCCGCCCTGGAACCGGGCACGGCCGTGTACTGCTGCGGCCCGGCCCCGCTCATGGACGCGGTGGCCGCCGCCGTACCGGAGGGGGTGGCCGTCCACCTGGAGCGGTTCGCCCCGGCCGCGCCCGCGGGGCCGGCGGCCCCCTTCACCGTCGAACTGCGGCGCTCGGGGCGGACGGTGGAGGTGCCCGCGGGGAGTTCGGCCCTGGCGGCCGTACGGGCCGTGCTGCCGGACATCCCGTACTCCTGCGAGCAGGGCTTCTGCGGGACCTGCCGGCACCGGGTGCTCGCGGGCGAGGTGGAGCACCGCGACGAGCTCCTCACGGACGCGGAGCGGGCCGGCTCGATGCTGCTGTGCGTGTCCCGGGGCAAGGGGGACGGGCTGGTGCTGGACCTGTAGCCGGGCCGGTGGGGCGCCGTCCGGGAGGGGGCGTCCGCACCCGTGCGCCGCGAATCGCCCGGTGGGTAGTGTGGTTCATATGACAACCAATGTGCGGCGCAGGATGGGTGTCGAGGAGCGTCGGCAGCAGCTGATCGGTGTCGCGCTGGAGTTGTTCAGTCAGCGGTCCCCCGACGAGGTGTCCATCGACGAGATAGCCGTGGCCGCGGGGATCTCGCGGCCCCTCGTCTACCACTACTTCCCCGGGAAGCTCAGCCTGTACGAGGCCGCGCTGCGGCGGGCCGCCGACGACCTCGCGGGCCGGTTCCGCGAACCGCACGAGGGCCCGCTCGGGGCGCGGCTGCTGCGGGTGATGGGCCGCTACTTCGACTTCGTCGAGGAGCACGGGCCGGGCTTCTCGGCGCTGCTGCGCGGGGGCCCGGCGGCGGCCGGGTCGAGCCGGACCAACGCGATGATCGACGAGGTCCGGCAGGCCGCCTACGAGCAGATCGTCACGCACCTGGGGGTCGAGGAGCCGCCCGCGCGGCTGGCGCTGGTGGTGCGGTCCTGGGTGTCGCTCGCCGAGTCGACCGCGCTGCTGTGGCTGGACGGGCGGGAGATCCCGCGGGGTGAGCTGGAGGTGCAGCTCGTCCACGATTTCGCGGCGCTGCTGGCGGTGAGCGCGGCCTACGACGGCGAACTGGCCGCGATCGCGGGGCGGGTGCTGGCGAAGGAGCCGGGGGACGGGCCGTTCGGGGACCTGATGGGACGTCTGATGGCGCTGGCCGCGGGGGCGGTCGGGGGCGACGGGGCGGGTCCGGAGGCGGATCCCGAAGCGGATCCCGGAGCTGTGGCCGGAGCTGTGGCCGGGGCGGGTTCCGAGGGCGAGCGGGCGATAATGCCCGCGTGATCATTGACGACGGGCTGGTCTTCCGGCAGGCCGAGGAGAAGGACGCCCCCGCGCTGGCGGCGCTGTACGACCGGGCCGCGCGGTGGATGCGGGCGAACGGGATCGACCAGTGGAAGCCCGGCGAGAAGGACGCCGTCCACTTCCGCGAGCGGATGCGCGACGGCGAGGTGTGGCTGGCGCGCGGCGAGAACGGGCTGGTGCACGGCGCGTACGAGCTGTGGTGGTCCGACGAGGAGGCGTGGGGGGTCCAGCCGCCGGTGGCCGGGTACGTGCACCGGCTGATGGTGGACCGGTCCTCGGAGCCGCCTGCGGGGACGGGGCGGAGGCTGCTGGCGCATGCGGAGGGGCGGGTGGGGCGGACGGGGCGCGAGCTGGTGCGGTTGGACTGTGTGTCGTCCAATGCGCGGCTGCGGGCGTACTACGAGGGGGCGGGGTACCGGGTCGTCGGCGAGTTCCCGCAGAAGCAGGCGCGCGACGGCCGGATCTACGCCGTGACCCTCCTGGAGAAACCGGCCCCCCGCTGACGGGCCAGGCCCGCGCCGGCCGCTGCGCGGGGCCAGTTCCCCTACCCGCCCCTTCCCGAAACCGGGGGGGCGAGCCCCCGGACCCCCGGACCGTGCGCTGCGCGCCCGGTGCGCTCAAACGCCGCGCGGGCTTGAGTTTGCCGCTGCGCGGCAAATCAAGCCTCGCCAGGGGGTCCCCCCGGACGAAGTCTGGGGGAGTTTGAGGCGCGGGGTCTGGGGCGGAGCCCCAGTTCGGGAAGGGGCGGGGTGGGGAACAGGCCCCGCGCAAGCGGGACCCGGGGTCAGCGGCGGGTGAAGACGGCCACCGTGCGGGGCGGGACCGAGAAGGTCCGGGTGGACGGGGTGTAGGTGGCCCGGCGGGCTACCGGGTCGGAGCCGGCGGCCTGGAGGGGGTGGAGGGTGTAGGGGCGCGCGGGGGCCGTCGGGAGGGTCTGGTCCTGGGTGGACGGGGTGGCGTTGAAGACGACCACCAGGTCGCCCAGGGCCATCGTGACGACGCCCGGGGTCTCGGCGGGTCCGGACAGCGGGAAGGACAGCTCCCGCTGGACGTCGGCCGCCGTGGTCAGGGCGAACGCCGGCTCGGTGGAGCGGATCCGCAGCAGGTCGCGGTAGGCGGCCGAGGCCCCGGTGATCTCCGCGCAGCCGGGGGCGGGCGCGGTCAGCAGCGGCTTGGCGTAGGGCCACTTGGGCTTGTTGTCGGCGGCCGGCGGCAGCCCCCGGCCGAAGCCGTTGCCGTCCCGGCAGTCCCAGTGGATCGCGTTGAACCAGTCGCCGCTGTCGTAGGAGTTGCGGTCCAGCGACTTGGAGCGCAGCAGGTCGGTACCGGCCTGGGAGAGCGCCGGGCCCTGGGAGAGCGCGGCCGTGGCCATGGCGAGGACCTGCATCCGGGCCTTGTCGGCGGCGGAGGTGCCGGCCGGGAGCTTGTAGCTCAGGGCGTCGTACAGGGTCTCGTTGTCGTGGGCGTCGGCGTAGGCGAGTGCGTCCCCGGGGGCGGCCGCGTAACCCGCGGGCTGGCCGTTGTAGTCCACCTGGGAGCCCTTGACCGTGCGGCCCGCGGTGTCGGTGAAGGCGTAGTCGGCCAGGTTTCCGGAGAGGCCGACCTTGATCAGGTCCTGGGCGTGCAGGAGGCGGGCCTTCTGCTGTCCGGGGGTGCCGTTGGCGGGTGAGCCGTTGGGCTCGGTGTAGAGGCCGGTGGCGAAGCCCTGGACGCGGGGGTCCTCGTCGAAGGGTCCGCCGCCGCGCACGGCGTCGCGGGCGCGGTCGGAGAAGGTGGCGATGCCGGTACCGGCCATGTTCTTCTGCGTGGCCTGGACGAAGCGGGCGTCGTCGGCGACCTCGCCGAAGTTCCAGCCCTCGCCGTAGAGGACGATCTTCTTCCCGTCGACCCCGTCCTTCGCGGGGGTCAGGGCGTCGAGGGCCTTGCGGACGGCCAGGATGTTGGCCTTGGGGTGGTGGCCCATCAGGTCGAAGCGGAAGCCGTCGACCTTGTACTCCCGGGCCCAGGTGACCATCGAGTCCACGACGAGGCGGCCCATCATGGCGTTCTCGGGCGCGGTGTTGGCGCAGCAGGTGGAGGTGGCGACGCTGCCGTCGGCGAGCAGCCGCTGGTAGTAGCCGGGCACGATCCGGTCGAGTACGGACTTCTCGGACTGGCCGGCGGCGACGGTGTGGTTGTAGACCACGTCCATGACGGTGCGCAGCCCGGCCCCGTTGAGGGCCTGGACCATCCGGCGGAACTCGACCGTGCGCTTCGTGCCCTCGGGGTCGCTCGCGTACGAGCCCTCGGGGACGGTGTAGTGCAGCGGGTCGTAGCCCCAGTTGTAGCCGTCCTTGGCGGCGGCCGCGGAGGTGCAGGCCTGCTGCTCCTCGGAGTCGGGGGCGTAGGAGCCCGGGTCGCAGTCGGGTTCGGTGCGGTCGGCGGCCTTCTCGGGGATGGTGCCGATGTCGAAGGCCGGGAGGAGGTGGACGTAGTCGGTTCCTGCGGCGGCCAGCGAGCGCAGGTGCTTCGAGCCGGCGGTGCCGGTCTCGGTGAAGGCCAGGTAGCGGCCGGGGTGGCGGCTGGTCTTGTCCGCGATGGAGAAGTCGCGGACGTGCAGTTCCTGGATCTGCGCCTGCGACATGTCGGCGCCGGCCCCGCGCTTGGCGGGCTTCTTCAGGGTGCGCCAGCCGGCCGGGGCGAGCGCCGGGTCGGCGAGGTCCACGGCGAGGCTGCGGGCGGAGTCGGTGGTGAGGGCGGTGGAGTAGGGGTCGGTGACCAGGTTGGTGACCACCTCGCGGACGGTGGGGGCCCAGACGGTGACGGCGTAGCGGTAGGGCTTGCCGGACCAGGAGCGGGGTCCGCGGGCGGACCAGACGCCGGTGGCCTCGTCGCGGCGCATGGGCAGCAGCCTGCCGTCGAGTTCGAGGGCGGCGCGCTGGGCGGTGGGGGCCCAGACGGAGAGGGTGACGGAGCCGTCGCGGCCGAAGACCGGTCCGAGGGCGGTGCCGTTGGCGTACAGGTCGTCGAGGACCCCGGCGAGCTGGACCCCGGTCGCGGCGAGGACGGCGCCGTTGGCAGCGCGGGCGCTCGCGACGAGCTGGCCGCGCAGGGCGGGCCGTACCCGGTCGCGGTCGCGCGGGTCCACGGTGAAGGCGGCGTACTGCGCGAGGTGCGGGAACCTCGCCTTCTGGGCCTCGGTGAGCGTGGCGGGGGCCAGGCGCAGCCAGGCGGCGTCCGCGGCGCCGGTGAGGGTGCCGTTCTCCGCCTTGACGGTGCCCTCGCGGGAGGCGAGGAGCTGTACGGAGGCGGCGGCCGCGGGGGCGTTCCAGGCCACGGTGTCGCGGTCGATCCACACCGCGTGGGACGTGGTGAGGTCGAGGGCGGCGGCGGATCCGGCGGGCTGCGGGAGGAGGTACTTCTGCTTGCCGCCGAGCATCCAGACCTCGTGGCCGGTGGCCTTCAGGTCGAGGGACTGGTCGGAGGGGAGGTCCTTCTCGTCGCCCTTGTGGAGGATGTACGAGAGGGAGGTGGCGCCGGCCGCGAGGGGGACCTCGTAGACGGCTCCGTACGCGTCGAAGCGGGCGGGCATCAGGGGCTTGGACCAGTCGGTGGGCTGCGCGGCCCCGGTCCAGGTGTGCAGGCCCCAGCCCTCGTAGTCGCCGGCGGGGCGCTGGTAGTGGAGGACGGCCTTGGAGGTGTCGGGGGCGGGGAGGTCGCCGGGCCGCTGGGTGCGGACGGCCTCCTTGCCCTGCTCGACCCAGATCTCGCCGGTCTTCGTCACGTCGATGCTGCGGTCGGCGGGGACGTCCTTGTTGCCGTCCTCGTCGATGACCAGGTAGCCGACGGAGGTGGCGCCGGGCTTGAGGCGGACGTACGCGAAGGCTCCGTAGGCGTCGCGGCCGGTGAAGGCGTGGCCCTGCGGCCAGGGGGTGGCCTCCCCTTCCGCGATGTCGCCCCATGCGTACAGGCGCCAGTCGGAGTAGTCGCCGTCGGGGCGGTTGTAGTGGACCACGGCGTAGTCGCGCTGGGTGGCGGTCGGCACCTCCTTCGGCGGGGCCTGGCCCGCGGTGGAGGAGGCGAGGGCGCTCGCGGTGCGGCCGGCGGAGTCGACCACGACGGCCTTGTAGCGCAGCGGGGTGCCGGCGGGGGCGGTGACGTGCTGGGTGACCTTGTACGGGGCGTGGTCGGCGGAGCCGAGGACCTGCCACTTCCCGGTGCCGGTCTGGGCGGCGAAGACCACGCGGTTGAGGCCGCCTCCGGTGACCCCGGCGGTCAGCTCGACGGTGCCGGTGGCGCCGGGGGCCGGGGCCTGGAGCGTGAGGGAGGGGGCGGTGGCCGGGTCGGCGAGCGGGGTCTCGGCGCGCAGCACGACCGAGCCGAGGGCGGGCACGGTGACGGCGGCCTTGCGGTCCGCGCCGGTGCGGGCGCCGGCCTCGGCGCCGTACAGGGCCTCGAAGCGGGTGTCCGGGGCACTGTCGACGGGGACCTCGACCGTCTTCGGGGCGGCCGCGTTGTTGACGGCGACGAGGTATTCGGCGCCGCTGTAGGCGTCGGTGCGGGTGAAGGCGTAGACGGAGTCCTGGACGAGCCGCTCGGTCTGGACCCCGTTGCGCAGGGCCGGGTGGGCCTTCGTCAGCTGGGAGAGGGCCGCGATCTGCCGGTAGAGCGGGTGCTGCGGGTCGTAGGCGTCGCTCGCGTGCGTGCGGGCGGTGCCGAGCTGGTCGTCGTCGAGGTAGTCGGCGGTCTTCGAGGCGAAGAGGGTCTGGCGGGCGTCCTTGTCCCCGCCGGCGCCGGTGAAGCCCTGCTCGTCGCCGTAGTAGACGACGGGGTTGCCGCGGCTGAGGAACATGGTCTCGTTGGCGAGCCGGTAGCGGTCCATCAGCTCGGCCTCGGGCGCGCCCGGGCGGTCCTGCTTCAGGAAGGTGCCGAAGCGGCCCATGTCGTGGTTGCCGAGGAAGGACACCTGCTCGTAGGCGTTGGCCTTGTCGGTGGTGTACCGGTAGTCGTCGGCGAAGACCGCGGCGAGCCGGGAGGCCGGGGCGCCCTGGGCGGCGTACCCGCGGATGGCGTCCTGGAGGGGGAAGTCGAGGGTGCCGTCGAGGCGGCCGCGGGTGACGTACGGGGAGGTGACCGCGGTGTCGGCGGAGTAGACCTCGCCGAACATGAAGAAGTCGGGGCGGCCCCGCTGGGCGGCGTAGGTGTCGAGGGCGGTGGCCCACTGGGTCCAGAACTCGGTGTTGACGTGCTTGACCGTGTCGATGCGGAAGCCGTCGATCTTGAAATCGCGGACCCACTTCTTGTAGATCGCGGCCATCCCGGAGACGACCTCGGGGCGCTCGGTCCACAGGTCGTCGAGGCCGACGAAGTCGCCCTGCTCGGAGGACTCCCCGGCGAAGGTGGAGTCCCCGCGGTTGTGGTACATCGTGGGGTCGTTGAGCCAGGCGGGGACCTTGAGGTCCTTCTTGGCCGCGGGCACGACCGGGGTGCGGGGGAAGGATCCGGGGCCGGTCTTCGGGAACTTCCGCTTCCCGTCGGCGTAGTCGGAGTCGTCGAAGGGGGCGCCGTCCTTCGTCAGGTACGGGAAGGCGCCCTTGGAGAGGTACGTGTAGGACTTCTCCTCGTAGTCGACCACGTCCGCGGTGTGGTTGGTGATGACGTCGAAGAAGACCTTCATGCCCTTGGCGTGGGCCTTGTCGATGAGCTTCGTCAGGTCGGCGTTGCTGCCGAAGTGCGGGTCGACCTGCGTGAAGTCGGTGATCCAGTAGCCGTGGTAGCCGGCGGAGGCGTCCTTGCCGGTGCCCTGCACGGGCTGGTTCTTGAAGATCGGGGCCAGCCAGATGGCCGTGGTGCCCAGGCCCTTGATGTAGTCGAGGCGGTCGGTGAGCCCCTTGAGGTCGCCGCCCTGGTAGAAGCCCTTGTCCTCGGGGTCGAGGCCGGTCTCCATGCGGGTGCCGGTGAGCCCGCCGCGGTCGTTGTCCGGGTCCCCGTTGGCGAAGCGGTCCGGGAGGACGAAGTAGAACTGCTCGCGGGTGAGGTCGTGGCGGGCCGGCTCCTTGGCGAGGCGCGCGTCCGAGGGCGGTGCGGGCGGCGCGGCCGCGGCCGTCGCCGGGAGGGCGGGGGCGAGGCTCGCCGCAAGGGCGGCTGCGACGGCGCAGGCCGTCGCACGGGGACGTATCAAGGCAGGGGCTCCTTGGTCGCGGTGCGGATCGGGCCGCCCGGCTGCCGGGACGGTGGCTGCCGGGCGGCCCTGCTTCGGGGCGGGGGTCAGTTGCGCCAGGTGTCGGTGAGCGTGACCCTGCCGCTCGCGGGGACGGTGGCGGTGCGGTTGGCGCCGCTCTCCCAGGTCGTGTTGCCGGCCGCGTCGCGGCGGACGTACTTGTAGGCGAAGACCGTGCCGGGCGGCAGGGTGACGTCGAGCTTCCAGACCGGGTAGGAGGAGGGGTCGAGCTTGGGGGCGGCGGCCGGGTTCCAGCCGCCGAGGGCGGCGTGGTCACCGGCGACGTGGATGTTCTGGCCCGGCACGGTGGTGGCGTTGACCTGGAAGGAGGCGCCGGAGGTCACCGGGGTGCCGCCGGCGGGGCAGGTGCGGGCGCCGGCGTGCAGGGCGAGGGCGGTACGGGCGGGCAGGGTGGCGGTGAACTGCCCGGAGGAGTTCACGGTGACCGGGTTCCCGCTCTGCACGTCGCAGTAGGACCCGGCGGGCAGGGAGGTCTGGAAGGTGCGGGACAGGGCCGAGCCCTCGTGGTTGATCGCCACGTACGCCTTCGTGCCGCGGCCGAACGCGATCTGGTCCCCGCCGTTGTCCCACCAGTTCACGACGCCCTGACCGCGCGCCGTGTTCCGGAAGGCCACCATCGAGGAGATCTCGCGCCAGGCGTGCTGGCACTTCCAGCCCTCGGTGTAACAGGCGTTGACCGTACCGCCGTTGGGAGGCCCGGCGTCCTTGTCGCTCCACTCGTAGCCGGAGTGCACGTCCGGGGAGCCGTACGGCCAGGCCAGCATGAAGACGCTCGCCAGGGTGTAGGCGGAGCCGTCCTTGTAGCTGAGGGTGTCGCCGCCGCGCTCGGTGTCGTGGTTGTCGACGAAGACCCCGGACTGCGCGGCGGGCATGTAGCCCCAGGCCTCGCCGAAGTTCTTCAGGTAGGCGAGGTTCTCGTTCTGGAAGACCCGCTTGAGGTCGCGGGCGTAGCGGAACTCCTGCACGTCGCCGCTGCCGAGGTACTCGGACGGGGAGACCGCCTCGCCGGCCCCGAAGATCGCCTCGTGCTTCCAGTAGACGGAGGGATTCGCCAGCCGGGACTTGATGTTCGCGAGGTCGGCGGCCGGCATGTGCTTGGCGGCGTCGATGCGGAAGCCGTCCACGCCCAGCGACAGCAGGTCGTTCAGGTACCCGGCGATCCGGCCGCGGACGTACTCCTCGCCGGTGTCGAGGTCGGCGAGCTGGACCAGTTCGCAGTTCTGGACGTTGGCCTTGTCCTGGTAGTTGGTGATCACGGCCCGGCAGTCGTCCAGGTCCGCGCCCGAGTAGATGCCCGGGTAGTTGTACTTGCTGTACGTCGAGCCGCCGGTGCCGGTGAGGACGGCGCCCGCGTCGGCCGGTCCGGCCATGTGGTTGATGACGGAGTCCGCGATCACCTTCACGCCCGCGGCGTGGCAGGCGTCGACCATGTTCTTGAAGGCGGTGCGGTCGCCGAGCCGCCCGGCGATCTTGTAGCTGACGGGCTGGTACGAGGTCCACCACTGGCCGCCCTGGACGTGTTCCTGGGGCGGGGAGACCTGGACGAACCCGTACCCGGCCGGGCCGAGCGTGTCGGTGCACGCCTTGGCGACCGAGGAGAACTTCCACTCGAAGAGGACGGCCGTGACGTCCTTCTCCCCGGGCGGGACGGCGGCGGCCTGCGGGGCCTGGGCGCTGAGGGCGGCGGCGGTGAGGGCGGCCGCGGCGGTGAGGACGAGGGCGGTGCGGGGGCGGCCGGCTCCTGCGCTGCGGGCGGGTCCCGTGCTGCGTGCGGTTCCGGTGCTTCTTGCGGGTCTTGCGGGTCTGGCGGCTCTGGCAGACATGCGGTTCCTCCTGGCGGAAGAGGCGGGGATTGCGCCGACCGTAGGGGCCGCCCCCCGAATGTTGCAAGAGTTTGCGCAAGAGATTGCAGAATTGTTTCCGGCCGTCCACCTCCGTCCGGCTCCGTCCGGCTCCGCGCGCCTCCGTCCGCCCGGACCGCATACGGAACGGCGCCGGGACCCCTTCACGGGGTCCCGGCGCCGGGCGGGGTCTCGGGGAGGAACCCCGAGCTCAGGGGCGGAGCGGCGGCTGGGCCGTGGAGCCCCGGACCACCAGCTCCGGCTGGAAGACGAACTCCGTGCGCTCCACCGGGTGCCCGGCCACCGCCTCCAGCAGGGCGCCGACGGCCGCGGTGGCCATGGCCCGTACCGGCTGGCGCACCGTGGTCAGCGGCGGATCGGTGAACGGGATCAGCGGGGAGTCGTCGAAGCCCACGACCGACACGTCCTGCGGCACCCGCAGCCCGCGCTCGCGGGCCGCCCGGATCACCCCGAGCGCCATCGGGTCGCTGCCGCACACGATGCCGGTGCAGCCCTGGTCCAACAGGGCCCCGCCGGCCGCGTGGCCGCCCTCGACGGTGAACAGGGTGCGCTGCACCCGCGCGTCCGCCTCGGCCTCCGCCGTGCCGTGGACCTGCGCGAGCGCGGCCTTGAACCCCTCCTCCTTGCGGCGGGAGGGCACGTACCGGGTGGGGCCGATGGCCAGCCCGATCCGCTCGTGGCCCAGCTCGGCGAGGTGCCGTACGGCCATCCCCGCGGCGGCCCGGTCGTCCGGGGAGACGAAGGGCGCGTTGACCCGCTCGTTGTACCCGTTGATCAGGACGAACGGCGTACCGCGGGCCGACAGCCGCAGGTAGCGCGAGGGGTCGGCGCTGGCGTCCGCGTGCAGCCCGGACAGGAACACGATGCCGGTGACCCCGCGCTCCTCCAGCTGCTCCACGAGCTCGTCCTCGGTGGCCCCGCCGGGGGTCTGCGTACACAGCACGGGCGTGTACCCGTGCCCCGCCAGGGCCTGTTCGATGACCTGGGCGAAGGCCGGGAAGATCGGGTTGGTCAGTTCCGGGATGAGCAGCCCGACCAGGCCGTTGCTCTTGCGGCGCAGGCGGACGGGCCGTTCGTAGCCGAGCACGTCCAGCGCGGCCAGCACCTTGTGCCGGGTGGCGGCGGCGACCCCCGCCTTCCCGTTGAGCACCCGGCTGACCGTCGCCTCGCTGACCCGTGCCTGCGCGGCGATGTCCGTGAGCCGCGGGGCGACCTCCTCGGTGCCCCGCGGCGGCGGAACCGTCACACCGCCCACCACACCGTGGCATCGGCGGGCAGGACCCCGTCCCCGGCGCCCCCGGCACCGGCGCTGCCCAGCAGGCGGGTGCCCGGGGCGGCGAAGGCCACCGGCTCACCGGTGGTGTTGGCGGCGCACACGAACCCGCCGCGGCGGAAGGCCAGGACCCCCTCGGGCGCGGGCAGCCACTCCACGGAGTCCCCCGCGCCCAGGTCGGCGTGGTCGCGGCGGATCCGCAGGGCGGAGCGGTACAGCTCCAGGGTGGAGTCCGGGTCCCCGGTCTGGGCCTCGACGCTCAGCCCGGCCCAGGACGCGGGCTGCGGAAGCCAGCTCGGGCCGCCCGCCTCGGGGCCGAAGCCGTACGGGGCCTCGGTGCCGGACCACGGGATCGGCACCCGGCAGCCGTCGCGGAACCCGTCCTGTCCGGCGGCGCGGAAGAACGACGGGTCCTGGCGCACCTCGTCCGGCAGGTCGGTGACGTCGGGCAGGCCGAGCTCCTCGCCCTGGTAGACGTACGCCGAACCGGGCAGGGCCAGCATCAGCAGGGTGGCCGCCCGGGCCCGGCGCAGCCCCAGCTCGCGGTCGCCCTGCTCGCGCAGCTGGGTGCCGAGGCCGGGCGGGTTGGCGAAGCGGGTGGCGTGCCGGGTGACGTCGTGGTTGGACAGCACCCAGGTGGTGGGGGCGCCGACGGGGCGCATCGCGGCCAGCGAGCCGTCGATGACCGCGCGCAGCGCCTGCGCGTCCCAGTCGGCCGTCAGGTACTGGAAGTTGAAGGCCTGGTGCATCTCGTCGGGGCGCACGTAGCGGGCGGTGCGCTCGACGGTGGGGGTCCAGGCCTCGGCGACCAGGACGCGGTCGCCCTCGTACTCGTCGAGGATCTTGCGCCAGGCGCGGTAGACCTCGTGGACCCCGTCCTGGTCGAAGAAGGGCATGACGTCGTTGCCGAGCAGCTTCAGCTGGTCCTTGGCGCCGAGGTCGGGCAGGCCGGGGGCCTTGACCAGGCCGTGGGCCACGTCGACGCGGAAGCCGTCGGCGCCCAGGTCCAGCCAGAAGCGCAGGATGGAGCGGAACTCGTCCTGGACGGCCGGGTGCTCCCAGTTGAAGTCGGGCTGCTCGGGGGCGAAGAGGTGCAGGTACCACTCCCCGTCCGCGACCCGGGTCCAGGCCGGGCCGCCGAAGATGGACTCCCAGTCGTTGGGCGGCAGTTCGCCGTTCTCGCCCTTGCCGGGGCGGAAGTGGAAGCGCTCGCGCAGCCGGGATCCGGCGCCCTCGCGCAGGGCCTGGCGGAACCAGTCGTGCCGGTCCGAGCAGTGGTTGGGCACGAGGTCGACGATGATCCGCAGGCCCAGGGCGTGGGCCTCGCGGATCAGCGCGTCGGCGTCGTGCAGGGTGCCGAACATCGGGTCGATGGCCCGGTAGTCGGCGACGTCGTAGCCGGCGTCCGCCTGCGGGGAGGCGTAGAAGGGGCTCAGCCAGACGGCGTCGACGCCGAGCTCCCGCAGGTACGGCAGCCGGCTGCGGATGCCTTCGAGGTCCCCCATACCGTCACCGTTGCTGTCGGCGAAGCTGCGCGGATAGACCTGGTAGATCACCGCGTCTCTCCACCAGCCCGTGTGCGTGCCGGTGGTGCCGGTGGTCGGGGCGGCCGGAGCAGCGAGGTGCTGGGTCATGACGTCCTTGGAAGAGTGGGTGGTCGGGTGGGGCCGGCGGGCGCCGGGTGGTCAGCCCTTGGTGGCGCCCGCGGTCATGCCCGCGACGAGGTGCCGCTGGGCGAACATGAAGAAGGCCGCGGCGGGGACGGCGATGAGGACGGAGGCGGCCGTCATCGGACCCCAGTTGGCGGTGTACTGGGTGACGAAGGTCTGGAGGCCGCCGGCCAGGGTGAGGTTCTCCTCGCCGACCATGAAGGCGGAGGCGTACGCGACCTCGCCCCAGGCGGTGATGAAGGAGTAGAACGCCGTCACGGCCAGGCCGGGCTTGGCCAGCGGCAGGATCAGCCGCCAGAAGGTGCCGAAGGGGTTGAGCCCGTCCACGCGGCCGGACTCGTCGATCTCGACGGGGATGGTGTCGAAGAAGCCCTTCATCATCCAGGCGCAGAACGGCACGGCGATGGTGAGGTACGTGACGATCAGGCCGACGGGCTGGTTGAGCAGCCCGAGCTGCCCCATGAGGTTGTAGAGCGGCACGATGAGGATGGCCATGGGGAACATCTGCGTGACGAGCAGGGTCCACATGAGCGGGCGCATGCCGGGGAACTTGAACCGGCTGACGGCGTACCCGGTGGTGGCGGCGATGAACACGCCGAGCACGGTGGTGACGGCGGCGACCAGCACGGAGTTGCCGAACCAGGTGAAGAACTCCGTGGACTCCACCAGGTAGCGGTAGTTGTCCAGCGTGGGGTTCTTCACGAAGTCGGTGGTGATGGCGTCCTTCGCGGGCTTGAGCGAGGTCAGCAGGACCCACAGCACGGGGAAGACGGCGACGACGGAGGCGAGGGCGAGGGTCGCGTGCAGGCCGAAGGAGGCCAGCGGCGAGCGCTCGCCGCGCTTGCGTACGGAGGCGGTCACGGTCACCACACCTCTCCCTGCTTGCGCAGCGAGCGCCGGTAGACCAGCGCGAAGATCATGAGCAGCGCGAGGATCAGCACGCCCCAGGTGGCGGAGCCTGCGAAGTCGCGCGGGGATTCCACGAAGGCCTCGCGGAAGGCCTGGGTCACGAGGATCTCGGTGGAGTCCCCCGGCCCGCCCCGGGTGAGCAGGAAGATCACCGGGAACATGTTGAAGGTCCAGATGGTGGAGAGCAGGATCACCGTCATGCTCACGGCGCGCAGTCCGGGCAGGGTGATGTGCCGGAAGCGCTGCCAGGCGCTGGCCCCGTCCATCTCGGCGGCCTCGTAGAGCTCGCCGGGGATGGACTGGAGCCCGCCGAGCAGGGCGACCATCATGAAGGGGACGCCGAGCCAGACGTTGACGGCGATGACGGAGACCTTGGCCCAGGTCGGGTCGTCGAGCCACGGGACCGCAGCGATCCCGCCGCCCTCCAGCAGCTTGTTGAGGATGCCGTTGTCGCGGTTGAAGAGGAACCGCCAGGCGAAGACGGAGACGAAGCCGGGCACGGCCCACGGGAGGATCAGGGCCATCCGGTAGGCGCCGCGGCCGCGGAAGTTCCGGTTGAGCATGTTGGCGAGGACCAGGCCGAGCGTGAAGGTGACCGACACGCAGGCGACGGTCCACACGACCGTCCACACCAGCCTCTGGAGGAACACCGGGTCGCTCAGCACGGCGGTGTAGTTCTCGAGTCCGACGAACGAGTAGGTCGCCTCGATCTCGTTGACGCCGATCCTGCGGGCGACGTTGCGCTCGTTGGCGTCGGTCAGCGAGAGGTAGATGCCGCGGACCAGGGGCCATCCGATGATGATCCCGAGGACGAGGACGACGGGGGCCACCATGGCCCACGCGTACCAGTGCTTCGCGAGCGCGGTCCCGAGTCCGGCCCGCCCGCCCCCCGACTTGCCGCCGGTCCTGCGGCTCCGGCCGCGGGCGGGGTCCTCCCCGCCCGCGGCCTTCGCCACCGACTGGCTGGTGTGAGCAGCCATGGTCGTGTTACTTCCAGCCCTTGAGGATCTTGCGGAACTCGGCGCCGGCGGCCTTGGCGGCCTCCTCCGGGCTCGAGGTGCCGGTCACGGCCTTGGTGTATTCGACCTGGAGGGGGGCGAAGAGGCTGCCGTTCTCCGGGATCCAGGCGCGCTCGACGGCCTTGTCGACGGCGGGCTTGAAGAACTGGACCATCTCGTTGTTCTTCACGTCCGGCAGGTCGTAGGCCGCGGTGCGGGTCGGGAGCAGGCTGAGCTCCTTGGCGGACTGGGCCTGCACGTCCTGCGAGGTCATGTAGTCGACGAAGGCGTGGGCGGCGGCGCGGTTCTTGGAGCCGGCGTACACGGCGAGGTCGTGGCCGCCCTGCGGGGCGCCCTGGCCGGCGGAGCCGGCGGGGACGGCGGCGATGCCGAGGTTGGACTTGTCCTTGAACTGGTCGCCGGCGTAGGCGTCGGCCACGGCCCACGGGCCGTTGATCATCATGGCGACCTTGCCCGACTTGAAGGCGGTCTGCATGTTGTTCCAGCCGTCGGTGGCGTTGGTGATCGCGGCACCGGAGGTGACCAGGTCGCGGGCGGCCTTGAAGGCCTTCACGCCGGCCGGGGAGTCGACCGTGACGGTCTTGTTCTTCGCGTCGACGAGGTCGCCGCCCTCTCCGTAGATGAGGGGCAGGAACCAGTACGAGTCGTCGCCGCGCAGGTAGAGGCCGGCGTTGCCGGTCTTCTTCTTGATGGCCGCGGCGGCGGTCTTCAGCTCCTCCAGGGACTTCGGGGCCTCGACCCCGGCGTCCTTGAGCATCTTCTTGTTGTAGAAGAGGCCCATGGTGTCGATGACCTGCGGGACCGCGTAGGTCTTGCCCTCGTAGCGGCCGGAGGCGGCGGCCTGGGCGAGGAACTCGGCGTCGACCTTCTTCGCGGTCTCGGCGGGGACCTCGTCCAGGTAGCCGAGCGAGGCGAAGTCGGCGACCCAGCCGACGTCGGCGCGGATCACGTCGGGGGCGTCGGCGCCGCTGCTGAAGGCGTTCTTGACCTTGTTCTGGGCGTCGCCGTACGGGACGTTGACGTACTTGACGGTGACCTTGGGGTGCTTGGCGGTGAAGGCCTTGGCGATCTTCTCGAAGGTGGCCTTCTCGGCGTCGTTCGAGGTGTCCCACCAGGTGACGGTGCCGGTGAGCTCGCCGCCCGCCTTCGTGGCCTCGCCACTGCCGCCGTCGTTCGTGTCGCCGCCGCAGGCCGTCGCCGCGAGCGCCAGGGCCGCGACCAGCGCGGTGGCCGCTATGCCACGCCGCATGTGAACTCCTTCAGTGATCCCGTCCGCCCCGTCGCGGTCCCGAGTTGCCAGGAACCTAACAAGGCCGAAAGCCGCCGGAAAGGCCTTGCGGCAATTTTCTGCAAGAAGGGCCGATCGTTACATCCGCGTGTCCATACGGTTGCCGCAGCTTGCTGTTTGTTCGAGTGCGGACCCCCGCAACCAGGGGCCGCTCCGTCGCGTTGACCCCGATATGACCCATGAGCTCACCGCCTCCCGTCATGCAAGCGCTTCCAGCAACACGACCGGAGAGTGGTGGCGGGACGCGGTGATCTACCAGGTGTACGTACGCTCCTTCGCCGACGGCGACGGGGACGGCACGGGCGATCTGCGCGGGATCCGCGAGCGCCTCCCCCACCTGGCCCGGCTCGGCGTGGACGCCGTCTGGCTCACCCCCTTCTACGTCTCCCCGCAGGCCGACGGCGGCTACGACGTCGAGGACTACCGCGACGTCGACCCCCTCTTCGGCACCCTCGCCGACGCCGACGAGCTGGTGCGCGCCGCCCACGCCCTCGGGCTGCGCGTGATCGTGGACGTGGTCCCCAACCACACCTCCGAGCGGCACGCCTGGTTCCGGGCCGCGCGCGCCGACCGCCCCGGCGGCCCCGCCCGCGCCCGCTACCACTTCCGCCCCGGCCGCGGCCCCGCCGGCGACCTGCCGCCCAACGACTGGGAGTCCGTCTTCGGCGGCCCCGCCTGGACCCGGCTCGACGACGGGGACTGGTACCTGCACCTCTTCGCCCCCGAGCAGCCCGACCTGGACTGGGAGCACCCGGAGGTCCGCGCGGAGTTCGACTCGGTGCTGCGCTTCTGGCTGGACCTGGGCGTGGACGGCTTCCGCATCGACGTGGCGCACGGGATGGTCAAGGCGGCGGGGCTGCCGGACGTGGGGCACAGCGGCCAGGCCCGGCTGATCGGCGAGCAGGTGCTCCCCTTCTTCGACCAGGAGGGCGTGCACGGGATCCACCGGCACTGGCGCACCCTCCTCGACTCCTACGGGGGCGGCCGGATCGGCGTCGCGGAGGCCTGGGCCCCGGACCCGGAGCGCCTCGCCCGGTACGTACGCCCCGACGAGCTGCACCAGGCCTTCAACTTCCGCTTCCTGAACTGCCCCTGGGACGCCGCCGCGATGCGCACGGTGATCACGGAGTCCCTGCGCGCCACGACGGCGGTCGGCGCCCCCACCACCTGGGTGCTGTCCAACCACGACGTGGTCCGCCACACCACCCGCTACGCCGCCGGGGACCCCGCGCGGGGCCTGCGGCGGGCCCGCGCCGCCGCCCTGCTGATGCTGGCCCTGCCCGGTTCGGCGTACCTGTACCAGGGCGAGGAGCTGGGCCTGCCGGAGGTCGAGGACCTGCCCGACGCGGTGCGGCAGGACCCGGCCTTCCGGCGGACCGCCGGGCAGGACGGTCTGCGCGACGGCTGCCGGGTGCCGATCCCGTGGACCAGGGGCGCGGGTACGGGCACGGGCGACCCGGCCGGGGCCTCGTACGGCTTCGGGGCCGGGGGCAGCTGGCTGCCGCAGCCCGCCGGCTGGGGCGCGTACAGCGTCGAGGCCCAGACCGGGGACACCCACTCCACCCTGGAGCTCTACCGGGCCGCCCTGGAGCTGCGGCGGGCCATGCCGGGCCTGGGGGCGGCGGCGGGCGGCACCGGGATGCGCTGGCTGGAGGGGCCCCGGGGCACCCTGGTCTTCCGGCGGCCCGGGTTCGTATGCACCGTCAACACCCTGGACACGGCCGTCGAACTGCCCGTACCGGGCCGCCCCGTGCTCTCCAGCGCCCCGGTGGACCCCGGCGCCCGCACCGTCCTCATTCCCGCTGATTCCTGCACGTGGTGGGCAATCTGACATGCGACCGGTACAGTCCAATCCCATGACCGCGAGGCTTGCCGACATCGCAGCCCAGGCGGGGGTCAGCGAAGCCACAGTCAGCCGCGTGCTCAACGGCAAGCCCGGCGTGGCCGCGGGCACCCGCGAGTCCGTGCTGGCCGCGCTCGACGTACTCGGCTACGAGCGTCCGGTCCGCCTCCGCCAGCGCAGCGCCGGCCTCGTGGGCCTGATAACGCCCGAGCTGGACAATCCGATCTTCCCGGCGCTCGCGCAGGTCATCGGGCAGGCGCTGACCCGCCAGGGCTACACCCCGGTGCTCGCCACCCAGACCCCCGGAGGGTCCACCGAGGACGAGCTCACCGAAATGCTCGTCGACCGCGGCGTCTCCGGGATCATCTTCGTCTCCGGACTGCACGCGGACACCACGGCCGATACGACCCGCTACGACCAGCTCCGCGGCCAGGGCGTCCCCTTCGTCCTCATCAACGGCTTCTCCCCCAAGGTGCAGGCCCCCTTCGTCTCCCCCGACGACCGGGCCGCGATGCAGCTGGCGGTGACCCACCTCGCCGCCCTCGGGCACACCCGGATCGGGCTCGCCGTCGGGCCGAAGCGGTTCGTGCCCGTGCTGCGCAAGATCGAGGGCTTCCGGCTCGCGGTGCAGCAGCAGCTCGGGCTCGCCCCCGAGGAGGCCGAGGAGCTGATCCAGCACTCCCTGTACACGCTGGAGGGCGGCCAGGCGGCCGCCGCGGCGCTGATCGGGCGGGGCTGCACGGCCGTGGTCTGCGCGAGCGACATGATGGCCCTCGGTGCGATCCGGGCGGCCCGCCAGCAGGGCCTGCGGGTGCCGCAGGACGTCTCGGTGGTCGGATTCGACGACTCCCCGCTCATAGCGTTCACGGATCCGCCGCTGACCACCATCCGCCAGCCCGTGCTGGCCATGGGCCAGGCCGCCGTACGGACCCTCCTGGAGGAGATCGGCGGCACCCCGGCCCCCCACAGCGAGTTCGTGTTCCACCCCGAACTGGTGGTCCGCGGGTCCACCGCCTCGGGTCCCGGGCGCCTCTAGGGAAACACACCCACCAGGGCATACCGGGCGGGGTACCGGCGGGCTACGCCTCAGGTCCGAGCCGGTGCGCCGAAGACCGTCCCGAGGGATGATCGGGGCAGGAAAGGCATCTGGCAGACTCTGTGCCTATGGGTGAAGCGAGCGTGAAGACACTGGAAACCCGGACGGACCTCTCGTCACCCACGGTGAGCGAAGCCCGACCGGAGCTTCAGCGCACGCGCCTGCAGCGGATGCGGGTGCCGCGGCGCCCGCGCCTCTGGTTCGAGGTCCTGCTGATCGCGGTGAGCTACTGGACGTACTCGCTGATCCGCAACGCCGTGCCCGAGCAGAAGGCCGAGGCCCTGCGCAACGCCGACTGGATCTGGCGGGCGGAGCACACCCTAGGAATCGCCGTCGAGAAGACGATCAACCACGCCGCCGACTCGGTGACCTGGCTGATCGTGGGCATGAACTACTACTACGCCACCCTGCACTTCATCGTGACCATCGGCGTACTGGTGTGGATCTACCGCAAGCAGCCCGGCCGGTACGCGGCCACCCGCCTGGTGCTCTTCGCGACCACCGGTGTGGCCCTGGTCGGCTACTACCTGTACCCGCTGGCCCCGCCCCGGCTCATGACCAGCGAGAACTTCATCGACACCGTGCCGCTGCACAACACCTGGGGCTCCATGGCCTCCGGCGACCTGAAGCACATGTCGAACCAGTACGCGGCGATGCCGTCCATGCACATAGGCTGGTCGCTCTGGTGCGGCCTGACGATCTTCGCCCTGGCCTCGGTGCCGTGGGTGCGGGTCCTCGGCCTGCTGTACCCGGCGCTCACCCTCGTCGTGATCGTCGCCACCGCCAACCACTTCTGGCTGGACGCCGTGGGCGGCATGATCTGCCTGGCCTTCGGCTACACCGTGTCGTACCTCTGGTACGGATCGCTGGCCCAGGGCCTCCCGCGGATCCCCGAGGACCACGACCGGCCCTCGGCCACCGCGGGCCTCCTGAAGCGCTTCCGGGGCGCCCGGGGCTGAGGGCGGGGCGAGACCTCCGCGCCGCCCCCCGCGCCTCCCCGCCGGCCCTACGCCCCGTAGAACAGCTCGTCCACCACCGCGCGGGCCCGGCGCGTCACCCGCCGGTAGTCGTCCAGCATCTCCCCGCTCAGGCCCTCCCCGTACCCGAGGTAGCGGCCTACGGCGGCCAGCTCGCGCGCCTCCGCCGGGAAGGTGTCCCCGGCCCGGCCGCGGACCAGCATCACGGCGTTGCGCACCCGCGTCGCCAGCACCCATGCCTCGTCCAGGACCTGCGCCTCCTCCGTCGCCAGCAGGCCCGCCGCGTGCGCGGCCGCCAGGGCCCGGCGGGTGCGGGTGGTGCGCAGCCCCGGCAGCTCCCAGCCGTGCCGCAGCTGCATCAGCTGGACGGTCCACTCCACGTCGCTGAGCCCGCCGCGGCCGAGCTTGGTGTGCAGGGTGGGGTCGGCTCCGCGCGGCAGCCGCTCGGACTCCATGCGGGCCTTGAGCTTGCGGATCTCGCGGACGGCGTCCTCGCCCAGGCCCTGCGCGGGGTAGCGCAGCGGGTCGACGAGCTCGACGAAGCGGGCGCCGAGCTCCGCGTCCCCGGCCACCGGCTCCGCCCGCAGCAGGGCCTGGCTCTCCCAGACCAGGGACCAGCGCCGGTAGTAGGCGGCGTACGAGGCCAGGGTGCGCACCAGGGGGCCGCTGCGGCCCTCGGGGCGCAGGTCGGCGTCGATGAGCAGCGGCGGGTCGGCGGTGGGCAGCTGGAGCAGCCGGCGCATCTCCGCGATGACGGTCTGGGCGGCCTTGGCGGCCTCCTGCTCGTCCACGCCCTCGCGGGGCTCGTGGACGAAGAGGACGTCGGCGTCGGAGCCGTAGGAGAGCTCGTGGCCGCCGAAGCGGCCCATGCCGATCACGGCGAAGCGGGTGGGGAGGGTGTCGCCCCAGTGGGCGGCGACGGCGGCGCGCAGGGCGCCGGCGATGGTGGCGGCGGTGAGGTCCGAGAGGGCGTCGCCGACCCGGTCGACGAGCACGCCGGGGTCCTCCTCGGCGGGGCTGTCCTCGGTGCCGTACGAGGCGATGATGTCGGCGGCGCTGGTGCGGAACAGCTCCCGGCGGCGGACCCCGCGGGCGGCGGCGACGGCGGCCTCGGCGGTCTCGGCGCGGCCGACGGCGGCCAGCACCTCCTGTTCGAGGGCCTCGGAGCCGCGGGGGCGCAGGCCCTCGGGGTCGCCGAGCAGCGCCACGGCCTCGGGGGCGCGCATGAGGAGGTCGGGGGCGAGGCGGCCGGCGGACAGGACGCGGGCCAGGTTCTCGGCCGCGGCGCCCTCGTCGCGCAGCAGGCGCAGGTACCAGGGGGTCTTGCCGAGGGCGTCGGAGACCTTGCGGAAGCCGAGGAGGCCTGCGTCCGGGTCGGCGGAGTCCGCGAACCAGCCGAGGAGCACGGGCAGCAGGGTGCGCTGGATGGCGGCCTTGCGGGTGACCCCGGAGGAGAGGGCCTCCAGGTGCCGCAGGGCGGCGACGGGGTCGGCGTACCCGAGGGCTTCGAGGCGCTGGCCGGCGGCCTTCGGGGAGAGCCGGGTCTCGCCGGGGGTGAGCTGGGCGACGGCGTCGAGCAGGGGCCGGTAGAAGAGCTTCTCGTGCAGCCGGCGGACCACGGAGGCGTGGCGGCGCCAGGCCTTGTTGAGCTCGGCGACGGGTTCGGTGCGCAGGCCCAGGGAGCGGCCGAGGCGCCGCAGGTCGGCCTCGTCCTCGGGGACGAGGTGGGTGCGGCGCAGCCGGTAGAGCTGGATGTGGTGCTCCATGGCGCGCAGGAAGCGGTACGCGTCCCCGAGCTGGGCGGCGTCGGCGCGGCCGACGTAGCCCCCGGCGGCCAGGGCGCGGAGGGCTTCGAGGGTGCTGCCGGAGTGCAGGGTGGCGTCGCTGCGGCCGTGGACGAGCTGGAGCAGCTGGACGGCGAACTCGACGTCGCGCAGTCCGCCGGGGCCGAGCTTGAGCTCGCGGTCGACGTGGGCGGCGGGGATGTTGTCGACGACGCGGCGGCGCATCTTCTGTACGTCGGCGACGAAGTTGTCGCGCTCGGCGGCCTGCCAGACGAGGGGCGTTATGGCGGCGACGTACGCGGCGCCGAGCTCCTCGTCCCCGGCCACGGCGCGGGCCTTCAGCAGGGCCTGGAACTCCCAGGTCTTGGCCCAGCGCTGGTAGTAGGCCAGGTGGGAGGAGAGGGTGCGCACGAGGGGGCCGTTGCGGCCCTCGGGGCGGAGGTTGGCGTCGACGGGCCAGATGGTGCCCTCGACGGTGGTCTCGGAGCAGATCCGCATCAGGTGCGAGGCGAGCCGGGTGGCGGCCTGGAGGGCCCTGCCCTCGTCGGCGCCGTCGCCGGGGGCGGCCTCGGCCACGAAGATCACGTCCACGTCGGAGACGTAGTTCAGCTCGTGGCCCCCGCACTTGCCCATGGCGATCACGGCGAGCCGGCAGCGGGCGGCGTCCTCGGGGGCGGCGGCGCTGGCGATGCGCAGGGCGGCGCGGAGGGTGGCGGTGGCGAGGTCGGCCAGCTCGGCGGCGCTCTGGGCCACGTCGGAGGTGCCGCAGACGTCGCGGGCGGCGATGGACAGCAGGCAGCGCCGGTACGCCACCCGCAGCCCGACCGGCTCGTCCGCCGCGGCGAGCCCGGCCTCGAACTCGGCCACGCCGGGGTGCAGGTCCGAGGACTCGTACGTGACCAGGGCCTGCCAGTCCTGCGGGTGCCGGGCCAGGTGGTCCCCGAGCGCCTCGGAGGCCCCGAGCACCCCGAGCAGCCGGTCCCGCAGCGGCTTCGCGGTCACGAGCGTCGACAGCAGCGCGGTCAGCTGCTCGGGCTCCTGCGCCTCGGCGAGCCGCAGCAGCGCGCGCAGCGCGAGGTCGGGGTCGGCGGTGGCCCCGAGGGATTCGAGGAGCACGGGGTCGGCGCGCACGGAGGCCAGTTGGGGGGCGTCCAGCAGCTCCCCCGCGGCGGAGGGGTCGCTGAACCCGTGCCGCAGCAGCCGGATGAAGTTACTGCTCCTGCGCCCGGGGACCGTCATCCCGCCGCCTTCCCGTACCGGGCGCCCCCTGCCGGCCGCCCGCACCAGATCCGGCCCCCGAGCCTATCCCCCCGCAACACCCCCCGACGGAAAGGACTCCGGGCCGGCGGCTCAAGGCACCGCGCGGTACCGGCGGACCTCGTCCTCCGTCTCCTCCACGGCCGTGCGGAGTCGCTCCAGCGACCGCAGGACGGTCGCGGCCCCCCGGCCGCGGAGGTGCTCGGCGCCCAGCTCCTCGAGGCCCTGCCTGAACCGTCGTGCCAGGTCGACGAGGTCGGCCTCGTCCCCCGGCACGGCTGCGGGCGCCCCCGCCGGCCGCGGGGACGCTCCGAACCCCACGTGCAGCTCGGTCTCCAGGGCCTTCGCCAGACGGCCCAGGAGCGGTGGGACGGCTCCGGGCCGGTGGTCGATGACCACCGGCCCGGAGTGTCAGAAAATTGCGACAGTGCCGCTGAGCTGCGGTTACAGCACCGGGAGGTTCTTGCGGAGTTCGAAGGCCGTGACCTCCGAGCGGTACTCCTCCCACTCCTGCTTCTTGTTGCGGAGGAAGAAGTCGAAGACGTGTTCGCCGAGGGTTTCGGCAACCAGTTCGCTGCGTTCCATGAGGGAGATGGCTTCGCCGAGGTTCTGCGGGAGGGGTTCGATGCCCATGGCGCGGCGTTCGGCGTCGGAGAGGGCCCAGACGTCGTCGTCGGCGCCGGCGGGGAGCTCGTAGCCCTCCTCGATGCCCTTGAGGCCGGCGGCCAGGAGGACGGCGTAGGTGAGGTACGGGTTGGCGCCCGAGTCGATCGAGCGGACCTCGATGCGGGACGAGCCCATCTTGCCGGGCTTGTACATCGGGACGCGGATCAGGGCCGAGCGGTTGTTGTGGCCCCAGCAGATGTACGAGGGGGCCTCGCCGCCTGAGCCGGCGGTGCGGGAGGAGCCGCCCCAGATGCGCTTGTAGGAGTTGACCCACTGGTTGGTGACGGCCGCGGTCTCGGCGGCGTGCCGCAGCAGGCCGGCGATGAAGGAGCGGCCGACCTTCGAGAGCTGGTACTCGGCGCCCGACTCGTAGAAGGCGTTGCGGTCGCCCTCGAAGAGGGAGAGGTGGGTGTGCATCCCGGAGCCCGGGTACTCGGAGAACGGCTTCGGCATGAAGGTGGCCTGGACGCCCTGTTCGAGGGCCACCTGCTTCATGACCAGGCGGAAGGTCATGATGTTGTCGGCGGTCGAGAGCGCGTCGGCGTAGCGGAGGTCGATCTCCTGCTGGCCCGGGGCGCCCTCGTGGTGGCTGAACTCGACCGAGATGCCCATGGATTCGAGCATGGTGATCGCCTGGCGGCGGAAGTCCATGCCCACGTTCTGCGGGGTGTGGTCGAAGTAGCCGGAGTTGTCGGCGGGCACCGGGCGGGAGCCGTCGAGGGGCTTGTCCTTCAGCAGGAAGAACTCGATCTCCGGGTGGGTGTAGAAGGTGAAGCCCAGGTCGGAGGTCTTGGCGAGGATGCGCTTGAGGACGTAGCGGGGGTCGGCGAACGACGGGGAGCCGTCCGGCATCAGGATGTCGCAGAACATGCGGGCGGTGCCCGGGGCCTCGGCGCGCCACGGCAGTATCTGGAAGGTCCCCGGATCCGGCTTCGCGATCATGTCGGACTCGTACACGCGGGCGAAGCCCTCGATCGCCGAGCCGTCGAAGCCGATGCCCTCGTCGAAGGCCTGCTCCAGCTCCGCGGGGGCGACCGCGACCGACTTGAGGAAGCCGAGCACGTCGGTGAACCACAGGCGCACGAAGCGGATATCGCGCTCCTCGAGCGTCCGGAGGACGAATTCCTGCTGCTTGTCCATGCCTTCATCCTCGCAGTTCAGACGGGTCGAACACCACCAGCCGGGCATCGGGGAGCAGCCTCAGTATCGCGGCCGGCGGTTTCGGCCACATTACGGGCCCCCTGCGAGCTGTGACACCCCCGCTCTGACCTCCGGGCCCGGGTGCGCACTACCATCTCCCGCCATGGGGAGCGGGGACCACCACCACGGATTCGGAAGCGGGCGTTTCATGCGGCCCGCCGCCGTGGCGTGCGCCCTGGGCATCCTGCTGGCGGCGGCGCTGATGTGCGCGCAGGCGCAGGCGCGGACGGGTGCGGGGACGGAGCAGGGTACGGGTACGGGTACGGCCGCAGGAGCCGGGGCCCGTACGGCGGCGGCCGCCGGGGCGCACGGGACCGTGCACGGCCCCGCCCGGACCCGGGCCGCGGACCGGCCCCCGTACCTCTGCCCCGCCGGACTGCCCGGCTGCTCCGGGCTCTCCCACCGCACGCCCGCCGTCCTCACCGTCCCGCCGCCCGCGGCGGCCGCGGCCGCGCTGCCCGTACCGGCTCCGCAGGTCCGCCCCGAGGGCCGGCCGCTGCCCCCGCAGCCGCCCGCCCGCGCCCCCGACCTGCATGTCCTTCAAGTACTGCGGACCTGAGGGTCCGCGCCGTACCGCCCGCTCACCCCCACGCCATCCGAGAAGGACAAGGACAACAGCAGCCATGGCCACGAAGCCTGCCAAGACCACCAACGCCTCCCGTCAGGAGCGCATAGCCGAGATGCGGCGGGCCGAGCAGTCGCGCGACCGCCGCAACAAGATCATCGCGATCACCGCCTCCGTGGCCGTCGTCGCCGGTCTCGTCGGCTTCGGCGCGTACGTGCTCAACAAGGAGAACGCGAAGCAGGCCGCCGAGGAGCGGCTGGCGAAGCAGCCCGTGAAGGACGAGCAGGTCTGGGACGCGAAGAAGCTCGGCCGCAACCACGTCGCGACCCCCGTCTCGTACCCGATGAAGCCCCCGGTCGGCGGCGACCACCACCAGGTGTGGGCGAACTGCGACGGAGACGTCTACAAGAAGCCGCTCGCCAACGAGAACGCCGTCCACTCCCTGGAGCACGGCGCGGTCTGGATCACGTACAGCGACAAGGCCCCCGCCGACCAGGTGAAGAAGCTGGAGGAGAAGGTCTCCAAGACCCCGTACACGCTGATCAGCCCGGTCAAGGACCAGAAGGGCGCGATCATGCTGAGCGCCTGGGGCAAGCAGGTCACGGTGGACGGCGCCGACGACGAGCGCGTGGAGCAGTTCCTCACCAAGTACGTGCAGGGCCCGCAGACCCCCGAGCCGGGCGCGGCGTGCACGGGCGGCGTGGGCCCCCAGTGAACCGCACGTACGGAGTGGCCGCCGGCGCGGTCCTGACCGCCCTGGTCTTCGCCGGGACCGCCGTGGTCACGGCGAGCGGTTCGGAGCCCGCGCCGCGGCATCCGGACGCCGCGTCCGCCGACGCGGGCTTCGCCCGGGACATGTCGGTGCACCACCAGCAGGCCGTGGAGATGTCCTTCATCGTCCGCGACCGCACGCAGGACGCGGACGTCCGGCGCCTCGCCTACGACATCGCCAACACCCAGGCCAACCAGCGCGGCATGATGCTGGGCTGGCTGGACGTGTGGGGGCTGCCGAAGGTGGACGCGGGACGGGAGCCGATGGCCTGGATGGGCCACGGTTCCCCGGCGGCTGCCGGGGACGGCGGCGGGCACGGGAGCGGCCACGGCGAGTCCGGTGGGCACGGTGAGTCCGGTGGGCACGAGGAGTCCGGCGGGCACGGTGAATCGGGCGGCGCCGGCGGTTCCGGGATGCGTACGCCGACCAAGCCCGGCGCGCTCATGCCCGGCATGGCCACCAAGGCGGACCTGGCCGCCCTCGGCAAGGCCGGGGGCAGGGCCGCCGAGGTCATGTACCTCCAGCTCATGACCGACCACCACAAGGGCGGGGTCGAGATGGCCGAGGCCTGCGTGCAGCAGTGCACCGACCCGCTCCAGCGCGACCTGGCCCGCGGGATGGTCGAGGGCCAGGAGTCCGAGCTGGACCTGATGGCCCGGATGCTGAAGGCCCGCGGGGCGGCTCCGCGCTCCTGAGGGTCCTCCTGCGCACGCGCGCAGGACGACGGCGGCACGGGGCCGTACGGGTTCACCCGTACGGCCCCGTGCGTTCGCGCCCTCCGAACGGGCGAACCACGATGAGGGTCGCCCAGGATTCCCCGATCCCCAGGAGGTACGCGCGATGACCACAGCCGGAGAGATCATGCACGAGGGAGCCCAGTGGATCCCGGCCGGCGAGACGCTGGACCGGGCGGCCCAGCTGATGGCCCGGCTCAACGTGGGTGCGCTGCCGATCAGCGACGAGAACGAGCGGCTGTGCGGCATCCTCACCGACCGGGACATCGTGGTCGGCTGCGTGGCCAAGGGCCACGACCCTTCGAAGGTGACGGCCGGCGACATGGCCAAGGGCACCCCGCGCTGGATCGACGCCGGTGCGGGGGTCGAAGAGGTGCTGGCGGAGATGCAGACCCACCAGATCCGGCGGCTCCCGGTGATCAGGGACAAGCGGCTGGTCGGCATGATCAGCGAGGCCGACCTCGCCCGGCACCTCACCGAGGAGCAGATCGCCGGCTGGGCGGAGGCGGTCTACGCCCGCGGCTGACCGGCGGGCCGGGGGTTCCGGGGGTCCCGGGGGTTAGACCATGCCTCCCGGACCCGGACCCGGCAGCGGCGCTGTCAGGACCGCCCGTGCGACCTCGTGCGGGCGGTCCGCCATGACCAGGTGACCCGCGGGCGCGGCCACCTCGAAGCGGGCGCCGAGCAGGTCGGCGAGGCCCGCCTGGCGGGCGAGCCAGCGCAGTTCGCGGGGCCGGGCGCTCGCGTCGTACGCGGCGAGGACGGTGGCGGGGGCGCGCAGCGGGTGCCGGGTGCGCAGGGCGAGCAGTCCGGCGGCGGTGTCGGGGTAGCGGGCGTTCTCCAGCAGGGCTCCGCGCCACACCCGGCCGGTGCGGTAGCAGCGGCGTACGAGCGCGCGCGGGGCGCGGTCGGCTCCCCCGGTCCGGGTGGTCCGCGATCCGCGGGCGGAGGCCCGGCGGACGGCCGGGCCGAGGGCGGCGGGCAGCCCGGCGGCGGTCAGCAGCCGGCCCAGGGCCCCGGCCGCGGCGGTACGGGCGGCGGGGGGCAGCAGCGGGGTACGGGGGTCCTCCTCGATGCTGCCGTCGACGAGGACCAGCGCCGCGGTCCGCGCGGGGTGGAGGCGGGCGAAGGCCTCGGCGTGGAACCCGGCGATCGAGTGCCCGGCCACGGTGACGGGGCCGGTCAGCCCCAGCGCGTCGAGCACGCCTGCGATCCGGTCCGCCTCGGCGGCCGCGGAGCCGCCCGGCGGCGGGGCGGCTGCGGGCGGGGGCAGGGCGCTGAGGCCGTGGCCGGGGCGGTCGAAGCGGACGACCGTGCGGTGCGGGGCCAGCAGGGCGGCGACGGGGTCCCAGTCGAACCAGCACAGCCCCAGCCCGGCGCTGAGCACGCAGACCGGGCCCGACCCCTCGACGCGCACGTGCAGCGCGGTGCCGTCGATGCGCAGGAAGCCGTCGTACCCGGGGGCGGGGCCGTACCCGGGGGCGGTCACGTCGTGCGGCGTTCGCGGAAGATCGCGTACGACAGGAGGCCCAGCCAGACGGCGACCAGGAGCACCTGGAGGCGCTGGCCGGCGCCGAGGGCCCAGGTGCCGCGGCCGGCGCTGAACATCGCGATGGCGGCCAGGGTCCAGACGGTGGCGGCGAGTTCCACGGCGACGAGGTACGGGCCGGTCCGGGCCACCGGCGGCCACCAGCCGTACCGGCGGGCGGCGACCGTCAGCGCGACGATGCCGAGCAGGGCCCCGCACATGGCGAGGCTCGAACTGACCGCGTGCGCCTGGTGCGTGGCCGGGACCAGGCCGGCCGTCTCGCGGGCGGCGCACTCCGGGTCCACGGTGGGCTTGCAGCTGAGCGGCAGCCAGGCGTCGGCGGCGGTCGCGGCCCCGAAGAGCGCGAGCCCGCCCCAGCCGGCGAGGGCCCACGGGCGGCGGACGGCGGGGGTGCGGAGGGTCCGTACGAGGGCCAGGGCGGCCCCGGCGAGGACGAGCAGCCCGGCGGTGAAGTCGGTGGCCCGGAAGAGGCCGCCCAGCGGCTGGTCCTGGGCGGCGAGCTCGCTGACGTACGTCTCGATGGGGTTGAGGCCGGTGGCGAGGACGACCTCGAGCACCCAGGCGGTGTACGTGGCGGCGCCGAGGCCGATGAGGGCGGCGGTGGGCCGCGTACCGATCGTGGGCATAGTGGGACGCATCCTACGCAACCGCCTTGCGGCGGCCCGCGGGCCCCTGCCTCCACCTGCCCTTGCAGACGCACGCCGCCCCGTTTCCGTTGCCTCCACCACCGACCACCCGCTGCGCGGGGCCTGTTCCCCTACCCGCCCCTTCCCGAACTGGGGCTCCGCCCCAGACCCCGCGCCTCAAACGCCGGCGAGGCTGGAAAATGCCGCTGAGCGGGACATTGCAGCGAACCGCAGCACAATCCAGCCCGCGCGGCGTTTGAGCGCACCGGGCGCGGAGCGCACGGAACCGGGGTCCGGGGCGGAGCCCCGAAAACCAGCCCCGCCGGCGCTTGAGGCGCGGGGCCCGGGGCGGAGCCCCGAAAACGCCCACCCACCCGCACCCGACCCATCCACCCCGGCCACCCCCAGCCCCGCCGGCGCTTGTGGCGCGGGGGTGTGGGGGCGGAGCCCCTGCTTTCGGGAAGGGGCGGGGTGGGGGAAAAGGCCCCGCGCAGCGGACGGAGTCCGGCGGGCGGGGGACATTGCGTCAGAGAGACGATTAGAGTGGCCTCGTGCCTCAACTACGCCTCGCGCTGAATCAGATCGACTCCCACGTCGGCGACATCGCCGCGAACTGCGACTCGGTCGTCCACTGGACCCGGCACGCCGCCGACCAGGGGGCCCACCTGGTGGCGTTCCCCGAGATGGTGCTGACCGGCTACCCCGTCGAGGACCTCGCACTGCGCGCGTCCTTCGTCGAGGGCTCCCGCTCCGCCCTGCACGCCCTCGCCGGCCGCCTCGCGGCCGAAGGGCTCGGGGAGGTCCCCGTGGTCCTCGGCTACCTCGACCGCTCGGACGCCGACCGCCCCCGCCTCGGCCGCCCCGCCGGCTCCCCGCAGAACGCGGGCGCGGTCCTGCACCGCGGCGCGGTCGTCCTGCGCTTCGCCAAGCACCACCTGCCGAACTACGGGGTGTTCGACGAGTTCCGGTACTTCGTGCCGGGCGACACCCAGCCGGTCGTCCGCGTGCACGGCGTGGACGTGGCCCTCGCCATCTGCGAGGACCTCTGGCAGGACGGCGGCCGCGTCCCGGCCACCCGCGCCGCCGGTGCGGGCCTGCTGGTCTCCCTCAACGCCTCCCCTTACGAGCGCAACAAGGACGACGTACGCCTCGAACTGGTCCGCAAGCGGGCCCAGGAGGCCGGCTGCGCCCTCGCGTACGTGGCGATGACCGGCGGCCAGGACGAGCTGGTCTTCGACGGGGACTCGATCGTCGTGGACAAGGACGGCGGGGTGATCGCCCGGGCCCCGCAGTTCGCCGAGGGCTGCGTCCTGGTCGACCTCGACCTGCCCGCCGCCGCCGCGGACCCGGACGACACCGGCAGCCCGGTGGACGACGGGCTGCGCATCGACCGCGTCGTGCTCTCCGCCGATCCGCTGCCGCCCTACGAGCCCGTGGTCACCGGCGGGTACGCCGACCGCCTGGAGGACGATGCGGAGGTGTACGAGGCGCTGGTCACGGGCCTGCGCGCGTACGTCCGCAAGAACGGCTTCCGGTCCGTCCTGATCGGGCTCTCCGGCGGCATCGACTCGGCGCTCGTGGCGGCCGTGGCCTGCGACGCCCTGGGCCCGGCGAACGTGCACGGCATCTCGATGCCCTCGAAGTACTCCTCGGAGCACTCGCGCGGGGACGCGGCCGAACTGGCCCGGCGCACCGGGCTGCACCTGCGCACGGTCCCCATCGCCCCCATGTTCGACGCGTACATGGGCGCCCTCGGCCTGACCGGCCTCGCCGAGGAGAACCTCCAGTCCCGGCTGCGCGGCACCCTGCTGATGGCCGTCTCCAACCAGGAGGGCCACCTCGTCCTGGCCCCGGGCAACAAGTCCGAGCTGGCGGTGGGCTACTCCACCCTGTACGGGGACTCCGTCGGCGCGTACGGGCCGATCAAGGACGTGTACAAGTCGGACGTCTTCCGGCTGGCCCGCTGGCGCAACCGGGCCGCCGCCGAGCGCGGCGAGGTCCCGCCGATCCCGGAGAACTCGATCTCCAAGCCGCCGAGCGCCGAGCTGCGGCCGGGCCAGGTGGACACGGACTCGCTGCCGGACTACCCGGTGCTGGACGCCGTACTGGACCTGTACGTGGACCGCGACCAGGGGCTGGAGCAGATCGTGGCGGCCGGGTTCGACCGGGAGCTGGTGGCCCGGACCCTGCGGATGGTGGACACCGCGGAGTACAAGCGGCGCCAGTACCCGCCGGGTACGAAGATCTCCGCGAAGGGCTTCGGGAAGGACCGCCGGCTGCCGGTGACGAACGGCTGGCGCGAGGGGGCGTAGCCGGCGGGAGGCGGGGCCGGGTCGCGGGCGCCCGCCCGGCGGCCCCGGCCCGCTACTCCACGGTCAGCAGGGCCCCGATCGGCAGGTGGTCGCTGCCCGTGCGCGGCAGGGTCCAGGAGGCCTCGGGGGTGATCCCGCGGACCATGATCTGGTCGATCCGGGCCATCGGGAACTGCGCGGGCCAGGTGAAGCCGAAGCCGTCGCCCGCCGCGCCCTGCGTGGAGCGCATCTGGGAGGTCACCGGGGACAGCGCGCGGTCGTTCATGGTGCCGTTGAGGTCGCCGAGGAGGACGACCCGCTCCAGGGGCTCGGCGGCGAGGGCGTGGCCGAGGGCGTCGGCGCTGTTGTCGCGCTGGTTGGCGGTGAAGCCGGCGTTGAGCTTGACCCGTACGGAGGGCAGGTGGGCGACGTACACGGCCACCGGGCCCTCCGGGGTGGTGACCGTGGTGCGCATGGCGCGGGTCCAGCCCATCTTGATGTCCACGGGCCCGGAGGCCCGCAGCGGGTACTTGCTCCAGACGCCGACGGTGCCCTCGACGGAGTGGTACTTGTACGTCTTCCCCAGGACCCGCGAGTAGACCGGTACGGCGCCCGCCTTCAGCTCGGTGAGCGCGAGCACGTCGGCCCCGAACTCCGCGATCCTGGCGGCGGTGCCCTGCTGGTCGGGGTTGTCGGCGTCCACGTTGTGCGTGGCGACGGTGAGGTTGCCGCCCGCTCCGGACTTGTCGGTGACCAGCCCGCCGAAGAAGCTCACCCACACGGCGGCGAGCACCCCGACGGCGATCACCGCGGTCGCGGAGCGGCGCAGCAGACCGATGCCGAGGAGGACCGGCACGAACAGGCCGAACCAGGGCAGGAAGGTCTCGATGAGGCTGCCCAGGTTGCCCACGGTGTTCGGGAGCTGGGCGTGGAAGACCATCACGAGGGCGATCAGCGCCGCCACGGCGCCGGTGACGATCCCGCGGCGCCAGATGCCGGGGTCGCGGCGCAGCTCGGCGAACCGGCGCCGGATGCGGGATCCGGTGGGCTCGTCTCCCGAGCCGCCGTTCCCCGTCTCCGTCATGTACGCCTGTGCCATGCCACTGTCCTCACTGCCTTGCCTGCGCACCGTCCCGCCCCTCGACCCTAGGCGATGATCAGCGCCTTGCGTGCCGTCCTGCACGGCCGTTCGGCCACGAGGACGGATCATGTGGTGAATGCGGTTCCTCTTGTAACGAAACGCGCATATTCGAGCGGCTCCGCACGGATGTGCCCCCCGCGTACGAGCCCGCGCGCCGCCCGCCGCTCCTTCGCCTTCCCGCTTTCGCCCCCGAGGTGCCACCATGGGTGGTGAGTCCGGGGACGCCGTCAGGGTGCCTCGAGATGACGAAGGAGCTTTGCAATGACGCATGCCGTTTCGCCTGCCCGCGAAGCCGGTACCAGTGGCTCTTCCCTCTACGGAGGGGTGACGAACCGCCGCCTCACGATCCGCGACCTGGGATCCGCCAAGGAGCGCGGCGAGAAGTGGGCGATGCTGACCGCCTACGACGCGATGACCGCCTCCGTGTTCGACGAGTCCGGGATCCCCGTGATCCTGGTCGGCGACTCCATGGGCAACTGTCACCTGGGCTACGACACGACCGTCCCGGTGACGCTCGACGAGATGACCCTGCTGTCCGCCGCCGTGGTCCGGGGCACCAAGCGCTCCCTGATCGTCGGGGACCTGCCCTTCGGCTCGTACCAGGAGGGGCCCGTACAGGCCCTGCGCAGTGCGACGCGCCTGGTCAAGGAGGCGGGGGTGGGTGCCGTCAAGCTGGAGGGCGGTGAGCGCTCGCTGCGCCAGACCGAGCTGATCGTCGAGTCCGGGATCCCGGTCATGTCCCACCTGGGCCTGACCCCGCAGTCCGTGAACGCCATGGGCTACCGGGTGCAGGGCCGCTCCGACGAGGACGCGCACCGCCTGCTGCGGGACGCGAAGGCCGCGCAGGACGCGGGCGCCTTCGCGGTGGTCCTGGAGCTGGTGCCGGCCGAGCTGGCCGCCGAGGTGACCCGCTCGCTGCACATCCCGACCGTCGGCATCGGCGCGGGCGCGGACTGCGACGCGCAGGTGCTGGTGTGGACGGACATGATGGGGCTGACCGCCGGGAAGCTGCCGCGCTTCGTGAAGCAGTACGCGAACCTCCGCCAGACCATGGGCGACGCCGCGAAGGCCTTCGCGCAGGACGTGCGGGGCGGATCGTTCCCGCAGGAGGAGCACAGCTTCCACTGAGCCGCACTCGGAGTGTGCCGGGGTCTGCTGGACTCAGCCGGAGCCCGTCCCCTCATGGGGCGGGCTCCGGCCCGTTCCGGGAGGCCGTACGCCCGGTCGTCTGCGGGCTGTCGGCGGGCTGTCGGCAGTCTGTAGGGGCGTTGTCAGTGGCGGGTGCTCTCCTTGGGGGCATGACGCGAATCGAAGAGAACCCCGGCGGCGGCCTCGCCGTGGAGGTCCGGGGTCTGGTCAAGCACTACGGCGAGACCAAGGCCCTGGACGGAGTGGACCTCGACGTCCGCGAGGGCACGGTCCTCGGGGTGCTGGGGCCCAACGGGGCCGGCAAGACCACCCTGGTGCGCTGCCTGTCCACGCTGATCACCCCGGACGCCGGGCGCGCCGTCGTCGCCGGGTACGACGTGGTCCGCCAGCCCCGCCAGCTGCGCCGCTCCATCGGCCTGACCGGCCAGTACGCCTCCGTGGACGAGCGGCTGTCGGGCTGGGAGAACCTGTACATGATCGGGCGGCTGCTCGACCTCTCCCGCAAGGACGCCCGCCGCCGCGCGGACGAGATGCTGGAGCGCTTCTCCCTGACCGACGCGGCGAAGAAGGTCTCCGGGATGTACTCCGGCGGCATGCGGCGCCGGCTGGACCTCGCGGCCTCCCTGATCGGGAACCCGGCCGTGATCTACCTGGACGAGCCCACCACCGGCCTCGACCCGCGCACGCGCAACGAGGTCTGGGACGAGGTGCACCGCCTGGTGGCCGAGGGCGCGACCGTCCTGCTGACCACGCAGTACATGGAGGAGGCCGAGCAGCTCGCCAGCGAGCTGACGGTCATCGACCGCGGCAAGGTCATCGCCAGCGGCAAGGTGGACGAGCTGAAGGCCCGCGTGGGCGGCCGCACCCTGCGGGTGCGCCCGGCCGCGGCCTCCGACCTGCCGGACATGGCCCGTGCGCTCGCCGAGGCCGGCCTGGACGGGCCCGCCGGCTCGCAGGCCGTCCCGGACGACGGGACGCTGCTGGTCCCCATCCTCAGCGACGAGCAGCTGACGGCCGTCGTCGGCCTGCTGGCCGCCCGCGGGTACGGCATCGCCGACGTGAGCACGTACCTGCCCAGCCTGGACGAGGTCTTCCTCTCCATCACCGGCCAGCGGCCGGCCTCCGAGGAGACCGCCCGCACCGAAGAGACCGAGGAGGTCGCGGCATGAGCACCGTCACCACGAAGCCCGCCGGAAGCCCCGCCGCGACCGCCGGCGCGGCCCGCCCGGCCCCGGCCGGCGAGGGCCGGATCGGCCTGCGGGCCAACCTGCGCCACATCGGCGCCCTGTCCCGGCGCAACGCGCTGCAGATCAAGGCGAACCCGGAGTCCATCTTCGAGGTCGTCCTGATGCCCATCGTCTTCATCCTGCTGTTCGTGTACGTCTTCGGTGGCGCGATCGCGGGCAAGGGCAACCAGGACGCGTACGTCAACTACCTCGTGCCCGGCATGATGGCGATGATGGGCCTGAACATCGCCATGGCGGTGGGCACGGGCGTGAACGAGGACTTCCAGAAGGGCGTGATGGACCGGTTCCGGTCCATGCCGATCGCCCGCTCCTCGGTCCTCATCGCGAAGATCGTGGTCGAGATCGGCCGGATGCTGATCGCCACGGCCATCCTGCTCGGCATGGGCTTCCTGCTGGGCCTGGAGATCAAGACCTCGGTGCTGGACCTGTTCGCCGCGGTCGGCCTGTCCATGGTGTTCGGCGCCTCGCTGATGTGGATCTTCATCCTGCTCGGCCTGACGATGAAGACCGCCCAGGCGGTCCAGGGCGTGGCGATGCTGGTCCTGATGCCGCTCCAGTTCGGCAGCTCGATCTTCAGCCCGCCCTCCTCGATGCCGGGCTGGCTCCAGAGCTTCACGGACTACAACCCGCTGTCCAACCTGGCCGACGCGGCCCGCAACCTCATCAACGGCGGTCCGGTCGCCCACTCCGTGTGGATGACCCTCGGCTGGACGGTGCTGATCACGGCGGTGACGGCCCCGCTCGCCATCCGCAAGTTCCGCAAGAAGACCTGACGGGCGGCCGCCGCCCCGGTCACACCAGGGCGGCGGCCTCCTCCAGCGTGAGGCCGCCGCCCTCGGCGTACGCCTGGCGGTACGCGGCCTCCCCGAGCGCCGCCTCGGCCAGGGCCGCCGCCCGGGCGTAGGCCTCCCGCTCGGTGGTGACGGCGAAGTGCGCCGGGGGCAGCAGGGCCCGGTAGGCGCCCAGCAGCCGGGCCGCGTCCCGGACCTGCTGCTCCCCGCCGAGCCCGGCCAGCGCGTCGGCCGCGTTCAGCAGGCACATGACGGGCATCTGGGGGGCGACGATGCACACCAGCGGGTCCCCGGCGCTCTCCAGGGCCCCGCGCGCCGCCTCCAGGGCCTGCTCGTGGTTCCCGGCCAGATTGTCGATCCAGGCCAGGGTGCCGAGCAGGAAGCCGTCGAAGATGGCGTACGCGCCGAAGGCGAACTCCTCACGCAGGCGCTGGAGGTGCTCGCGCCCCTCGGCGACCCGGCCGGTGCGGGCCAGCCGGACGGCGAGGAAGATCCGGGCGATCGGCATGGCCTCGTTGCCGAACTGCCTCACGGCGTTCACGACCTCCCAGAGGATCTCCTCCGCCTCCTCGCCCTCGCCGTTCTCGGCGAGCACCCCGGCCAGCCGGACCCGTAGCACGGTCACCTGGGCCTCGGCGCCCAGCTTGCGGGCGTACCCGACGGCGGCCCGGAAGTCGGCGGCGGCCCCCGGGTACTCGCCCGCCCGCTCCCGGGCCTCGCCGCGGGCCGACAGGGCCTCGGCGCAGCCCCAGTCGTCGCCCAGCGCCTCGAAGAGGGCGAGGCTCTCCTCGGCGTCCCGGGTCGCGTCCCCGGCCAGTTCGGGGAGGTTGGCGCGGACGTTGGCCCGCAGCTGGAGGATCATGGCGAGGTCCCAGGTCCGGCCGAGCTCCCGGCAGGCGGCGACGGTGCCGTCGAGCAGTTCGGCGAGCAGCCCGCTGCGCCCCGAGATCATCACGGCGTAGATCCACAGCCCCCCGGGGAAGGAGCAGGTCTGGGGCAGGCCCGGCCGGTAGGCGGCGACCATCCCCTCGATGCGCGCGTCGAACTCGGGGGTCTTCCACTCGGCGGTGGACTGGTCCACGGAGGCCAGCTGCATCAGCCGGATCCCGCGGCGGCCCTCGGTCAGCAGCTCGCCGGTGTACGGCGGGGGCGTGTCCACGATCCGCTCCAGGATCGGGGGCGCGGGGGCGGCCGGGGCCGCGAAGGGGTCGGGGCCCAGCTCGGCGGCCACGCTCGACCAGTGCCGGGCCTCGGAGCGGAGGTCGTCGACGTACCAGTACCAGCACAGGGCGTGCAGCATGCACATCACCTCCTGCTCGGCGCCCGCGGCGGCGGCCCGGCGCAGGGCGGTGCGCAGGTTCTCGTGCTCGGCGCGCAGGGTGCGGGTGGTGGCGCGCTGGGTGCGGCCGCGCAGGAGGGGTTCGCTGCGGCGGGCGAGTTCGCGGTAGTGGACGAGGTGGCGCTGCTCGGCGGCGGCCCGGGCGGCGCCGGGTCCCCCGCTTTCCGCCCCGCCGTCCGTACCCGCCTCCGCCGCGGATTCGGCCAGGCGCTCGGCGGCGTACTCGGCGACGGTCTCCAGGAGCCGGTAGCGCATCCCGTCGGACTCGGCGGGCCCGGCCGCGGCGACGACCAGGGACTTGTCCACGAGCGAACCGAGCACGTCGGCCACGTCGAGCGGGTCGAGGAGCTTCCCGTCGGCGCACACGGCCTCGGCGGCGGCGAGGTCGCAGCCGCCCGCGAAGACCGACAGGCGGGCGAGCACGGCCCGTTCGGACTCGTCCAGCAGGTCCCAGGACCAGTCCACGACGGCCCGCAGGGTCTGCTGGCGGGGCAGCACGGTCCGGCTGCCGCTGGTGAGCAGCCGGAACCGGTCGTCGAGGCGGTCGGCGATCTGGCGCGGGGTCAGCAGCCGCAGCCGGGCGGCGGCCAGTTCGATGGCGAGGGGCAGCCCGTCGAGCCGTCGGCAGATCTCGGCCGCCGCGGCGGCGGCGTCGGGTCCGGCGGCCGCGGGGTCGACGCTGAACCCGGGGCGGGCGGCGGCCCCGCGGTCGGCGAGCAGCCGCAGGGCCATCGGGGCGGGCAGCGGGCCGACCGGGCGCAGGGTCTCACCGGGTACGCCGAGGGGTTCGCGGCTGGTCGCGAGGATCTGTACGCCGGGGCAGGCGGCGAGGAGCTCCTCGGCGAGCCGGGCGGCGGCGCCGATGACGTGCTCGCAGTTGTCGAGGATCAGGAGCATCCGGCGGCGGGCGCAGTAGTCGACCAGCCGGGCGAGGGGGTCGTCGCCGTGCCGGTCGGTGAGGGCCCGCAGCTCCTCGCTCGCCGCACCGCGGCGGCTGCGGAAGCCGAGCGCGGTGATCACGGCCTCGGGCACGTCCTGCGGATCGTCCACCGGCGCGAGCTCGGCCAGCCAGACCCCGTCGGCCCAGTCGGGGGCGGGGACGGCGGGGACGACGGCGGCGGGGACGGCAGACGGGGGTGCGGGCGGGGCCGGGTACGGGACCGCGTCCGCACCCCGGCCGGGCCCGGCGGGCCCGCCCGGGACGGCGGACGGGCCGGTGCCCGCAGCGCCGGCCGGGGCCGCCGCGTGAGCGGCGCCTGCGATGCCGGCGGTCCCCGCGGCACCCGCGGTCCCGGCCGCGCGGGCGACACCGGCCGCGCTGAAGGGGCCGGCGATCCCCGCGGTGCCGGCCAGGGCCTCGGCGGCCTCCTGGGACAGGCGGGTCTTGCCCGCACCCCCGGGGCCGAGCAGGGTCACCAGTCGGGCCCGGCGCAGGTCCTCCCCGATGACGGCGATATCGGCCTCGCGCCCGACGAAGGTGGTCAGCCGGGCCCGCAGGTTCCCCCGCGCGGCCGCCTCCCCCTCCGCTTCCGCGCCGGGTACGGGCCGCCCGGCCGTCGCCCCGCCCGCCGGATCCGCGGACCCGCGGACGGCGGCGGACGGCTCCTCAGACCCGTCCCGGGCCCCGGCCCCGGGCGCGGCGGCCCCCCGGTGCGGGGCAGGGCCGTGCCCGGCCCGCCGGGCGTCCCCGGCCTCCCGGCCCTCCCCGCTCTCCGCCTCCGGCTCCGCGGGGTTCAGCAGTTCGGTGTGGAGGCTGCGCAGGGCCGGGCCGGGGTCGGTGCCGAGGCGGTCGGCGAGCTCCGACCGTACGGACTCGTAGGCGTGCAGGGCCTCGGCGGGCCTGCCCGCGTCCCGCAGGGCCCTGATCCGCAGTACCTGGAGGGGTTCGTCGAGGGGGTGCTCGGCGCACAGCGCGGTCAGCTCGGGCAGCACCCGCGCCGGTTCGCCCGCCGCGAGCCGGGCCGCGAGCCGCCCCCGGCGGGCGTCGTGCCGTACCGCGTCCCAGCGGGCCGCGGCCGCGGCCCGGTCGGGCAGGTCGGCGAGGGCGGGCCCGCGCCACAGCGCGAGCGCGTCCCCGTACAGCTCCGCGGCGCGCTCCGGGCGGCCCCCGGCCAGGGCCCGGGCCCCTTCGGCGGCGAGCCGCTCGAAGCGGAAGAGGTCCACGTCCTCGCGGTCGGCGGCGAGGCGGTAGCCGCCCCCGACGGATTCCACCGCCCCGCGCCCGATGGCCCGCCGGAGCCGGCCGACCAGCGCCTGCAGTGCGGCCGCGGCATCGGCCGGCGGGTCCCCGGCCCAGACCTCCTCGACGAGCGACTCCGCGGGGAGCGCCCGGCCGGGGCGGGCCGCGAGGGCGGTGAGGAGGGCGCGCAGGCGCGGCCCGCCGACGGGCAGGCTGCTGCCGTCGGTTCCGGTGACGTGGGTGGTGCCGAGGATCGCGTAACGCACCGATCCATTGTCACCGCAGCGCGCCGCTGGGCCGCTCGGTTAAATTCGGCGGCATGAGCGGCATGGATGACAGGGGCGGGACCGCCGGGCGGACGGCGCGGCGCGGGAGCGACCGGCGGGTGAGCCCCGTGTTCCTGGGGATCGTGGCGGTGATGGCCGTCACCGGCTGGGCGGTGTGGACGGGGTTCGCGTCGAGCACGGAGTTCGCCGTGTTCCTCTTCGTCACCTCGGCGTGGGTGGTCTCGCTGTGCCTGCACGAGTACGCGCACGCGCGCACCGCCCTGCACAGCGGGGACATCACGGTCGGCGCGAAGGGCTACCTGACGCTCAATCCGCTCGCCTACACGCACGCCCTGCTGAGCATCGTGCTGCCCGTGGTCTTCGTGATCATGGGCGGGATCGGCCTGCCGGGCGGGGCGGTGTTCATCGAGCGGGGCCGGATCCGGGGGCGCTGGAAGCACAGCCTGATCTCGGCCGCGGGCCCGCTGACCAACGTGCTCTTCGCCCTGGTCTGCACGGCGCCGTTCTGGCTGGGCACGCTGGACGGCGTACCGGCGCCGTTCCGCTACGCCCTGGCCTTCCTGGCTCTGCTCCAGGTCACGGCGGCGATCCTGAACTTCCTGCCGGTTCCGGGACTGGACGGCTACGGGGTGATCGAGCCCTGGCTGTCGTACCGCGTGCGCCGCCAGGTCGAGCCGTACGCGCCCTTCGGGCTGCTCGGCGTCTTCGTGGTCCTGCTGATCCCGGAGGTCAACGCGCTCTTCTTCGACGCGGTGTACGGGATCCTGGGCGCCCTCGGGGTCACGGAGCCGGAGGCGTACTGCGGGCGCAACCTCTACACCTTCTGGCAGTCGGCACACGAACTCTGCCTGGCCGGCCGCTGAGGCCGGCGGCCGGCCGGTCGGCCCGCGGGCCCGTCAGCCCGTGACGGACGGCCCCGCGGCCGCGGCCTTCGCGGCCTTCGCCTTGCGCAGGTAGTACCAGGCCATGTTCGAGGACAGGCCGGCGAGCAGCACCCACACGATCCCGAGGAAGCTGCCCTCCACGAAGGCGACGACCGCCGCGGCCACGGCAAGGGCACAGACGACGATGGCGAACACGGCGAGGCGGGGCATGGGGAAGGGCTCCTAGCGGGCGGACGGCTCAGTTCTGCCCTCCCAGTGTCCCCCATGCCCCGCAGGGATCCCGTAAAGGCCCCGGGATCCGCCTTCCGTCCCGAATGGATCCCCCTGTCGACATATCGGGCCGATATCCCGTTCCGGTGATCTCCTCCGCCCTTGGGCGTTACGGTTCCGACGGGGACGTAACGCACGTCACACTCCGCGGCCCGAATCACGCGAGTGGGGGATCATGCAGGAAATTCCGAAGGGCGCAAACGTAAGCCTGGACGCCCTGAGCGACAACGCAGAAGCGGTCGTCGTCAGCCTGAGCTGGACCAGCGCGTCGGGGGCCGGCGACGCCGACGTCTCGGTGCTGCTCCTGGCACCGGACGGCAAGGTGCGCAGTGAAGGCGACTTCTACTTCTACAACAACCCCGCGGCCGCCGACGGCAGCGTGCAGCTGCTCGGCAAGACGCCGACGGAGGACGGCGACGAGGACCGCATCAGTGTGGACCTCTCGGCCATGCCCCCCGATGTCGAGCGGGTCGTGATCGCCGCCAGCCAGTACGGCGGAGCCCGCTTCGGAGACCTCGAAGACCTCCGCATGACGGTTGCGGACCGGTCCGGTGAGGCCCTGCTCGGCTTCTCGATCCACGATGCGAGCGTGGAATCGGCCTTCATCTTCGGCGAGCTCTACCGCCGCGGCGGTACCTGGAAGTTCCGGGCCGTGGGCCAGGGCTACGAGACCGGGCTCGCTGGTCTGGCCACCGACTTCGGGATCACGGTCGTGGACGATGCCGACGCGGGCGAGCCCGACGGCTCGGACGGGCCTGAGGACGCGGTCATCGAGGCCGGCGCGCCGACCTCGGTGCTTCCCCCGGCAGGCGAGACGGGAACCTCTGCGCCCTCCGGCCCGAACGGCGCCCCCGCCGCGGCCACCAGCCCCGCCGGGACTCCCGCCCCGGCAGGGGCAGTGGCAGTGGCGGTGTCGGTAGGGGGGAAGGACACTGCCGCTGTCGTACCGGCGGCCGTGCCCGCGCAGACGCGGGGGCGCAATCCCCGGACCACCCGGAAGAAGATCACCCTGTCGCGTGCTGCCCCCAAGTCCCTGGCCGAGAACGAATCCTGGCGCCACGCCCTGCTCTTCCCCGCTCCCTCACTCAAGAGCGACCGGGACCGCGAAGTGCGGGCGACCTCGGTCCTCCTGTCCGTCATGGCCCAGGTGCCGGAGTTCGGCCGCCGCCTGACCGCGGGTTTCGGTGCCCCGGCGGGGCGGATGCAGACCTTCACCGAGGTCTCGCTGCCGCACGGGGACAGCCCCAGGCGGCCCGACGGGGTCATCCGGGTCGAGCGGGCGGGCAGGCTGTGGACCGCCCTGGTCGAGACGAAGACGAACGGGAGCGCGCTGAAGGCGGAGCAGCTCCAGCAGTACATGGACATAGCCGCCCGCCGCGGGTACGAGGCGGTCATCAGCGTCTCGAACGACGTCGCCCTCGAGGGCGCGCCGATGGTCAACGTCAAAGTAGACGGCCGGCGCAAGCACAAGGTCGGCCTCTGGCACATCTCCTGGGCCGAGGTGGCCCACCAGGCCCAGATGCTGATCCGGCACGAGGGCGTGGGCAATGCCGCGCACGCCTGGCTGCTCCAGGAGCTGCTCGCCTACCTGCAGCACGAGAACTCGGGATGCCACGGCTTCCAGAACATGGGCTCCGCCTGGGTCCCCGTACGCAGGGGAATCGAAGACGAGACCCTGGCCCAGGGCGACCCGCGCGCGGTCGAGGTCGTGGAGAACTGGGAGCGGCTCATCCGCCAGGTCTGCCTGCGCCTGGGCGGCGAGCTGGGCCAGAAGGCCCTGCCCGTACAGCGGTCGAGGAAGGGCAGCAGCCCATCGGCCCGGCGCATCGCCGCCGCGGAGCGCCTCTGCTCGGAAGGCCGGCTGTCCGCGGAGGTGCGGATCGACGGCACGAACAGCGTGATCACGGTGACGGCCGACCTCCGCACTGGCCGGCTCCGCACCTCGACCGACATCCCCGCGCCCGGCGGCTCGTACCCCCTGACCGCGGCCAAGCGGCTGGTCCGGGCGCTTGCCGACGCCCCCGCCGATCTGCACGTCCAGAGCCTGGTGGAGGCCGGAAACGGGCCGCGGGGCACCCTCGAGCGGCTGCGCCCCGAACCGGGCGACCTCCTGCCGAAGGACGGGGCTGCGATCACCGGGTTCCGGCTGACGCTGCTCAAGGGGATGGGCAATGCCCGCGGTACGTCCGAGTCCGGCTTCATCCGGAGCGTCGACGACGCGGTGGACCGCTTCTACCAGGGCGTCGTGGCGCATGTGGAGGCGGGGATCCGGCGGCCCGCCCGGCGGGGCTGAGCCCGGTCGGCGGCCTGCCGCAGGCAGGGTCCTGCGGCGGGCCGCCCGGGTGCCGGGCCTCAGACGTCCGTGGTGCGCAGGCCCGCGTGGGCCTTGTAGCGGCGGTTCACGGAGATCAGGTTGGCTACCAGGGCCTCGACCTGGTGGGCGTTGCGCAGGCGGCCGGCGAAGACCCCGCGCATGCCGGGGATGCGCTGGGCCAGGGCCTGGACCAGGTCGGTGTCGGCGCGGGACTCGCCCAGGACCATGACGTCGGTGTCGATCTCCTCGACCGACGCGTCCTGGAGCAGGACCGCCGAGAGGTGGTGGAAGGCCGCGGTGACCCGGGAGTCGGGGAGCAGGGCCGCGGCCTGCTGGGCGGCGCTGCCCTCCTCGGGCTTGAGGGCGTACGCGCCCTGCTTGTCGAAGCCGAGGGGGTTGACGCAGTCGACGACGAGCTTGCCGACGAGGTCCTCGCGCAGGTCGGTGAGGGTGGCGGCGTGGCCCTCCCACGGGACGGCGATGATCACGATGTCGCTGCGGCGGGCGCATGCGGCGTTGTCGGCGCCCTCGATGCCGAGGCCCAGCTCCTCGGCGGCGGTGCGGGCGCGGTCGGCGGCCCGCGAGCCGATGACCACCTTCTGGCCGGCCCGGGCCAGCCGGTAGGCGAGGCCGCGGCCCTGGTCGCCGGTGCCGCCGAGGACCCCGACGACCAGGCCCGAGACGTCGGGGAGGTCCCACGGGTCCCGTGCGGGCGCCTTGGCCTGCGGCGCAGCGGCAGGGGCGGCCGCGGGGGCCGCGGGGGCGGTGCTGTCAGTGGATGTCATGGGCCGACCCTACTGGTGCGGCCGAACGGGTGAAGGAGCTACGGGCGTTCCCCCGGGCGGGCGCGGGGCGGGCAGGATGCCGGTCCATGGATGCCGTACGGGTGGCGCTGCTGCGCGAGGTGCTCGCCGGGACCGAGTGGCCGGGGGCCGTGCGCCGGTTCGCGGGCGGGCTGCGGGCCTCCGTGGCGCCCGCGGGCGGCGGGCTGCTGCTGGTGGGCACCGAGGAGTACGAGCCCTGGCACCTGGCGGCGCACCTGGTGGACGAGGCGGCCTGGTCGGGGCTGCCCGGGCTGGCGCCGACGCTGGTGCGCCACCGGGTGCGGGCCGGGGAGCCGCCGCACCTGTCCGTGGGGCTCGGGCGGCTGGAGGCGGCCCGGCGCGGGGAGACCCTGCTCGTCGTGGCCCCCGGGGAGCCGGACGGCGGGCTGCTGGAGCGGGTGCACGACGCCCGGCGGGCCGGGGCGACCGTGCTGTCCCTGGACGGCGGGGGCCCCGACCTGCGGGGCCTGGCGCACGACGCGCTGTCCGTGGCCGGGGACGCCGGCCCCGACCTCGACACCGTGCAGCACCTGGTCAGCGCGGCCGCCGGGGAGAACTCCCCGCCCCCGCAGCGCTCCCCGCGGCGCTTCCGGGACCGGCTCTCCCGGCTGGCCGACCGGCTGGCGGCCCCGCCGACGGCCGGCCGCTGGTAGGCGGGGCGGGGAGGGGCGGGGTCCGGCGCGCCCGTCCGGCCGCCAGACCGCTCAGGCAGCCCGGCCGCTCAGGTAGCCGTACCCGTGTCCCCGGCGTCTCCGCCCCCGGCGCCTTCGCCGCCGCGCTTGTCGTGCCACTTCGGGTCCGTGTCCCATTCGAGGTTGCGGTCCTGGGCCGTCTGCATGGCGCGGGTGGCCTCCTCGGGGGTCTCGTACGGGCCGAAGCGGTCCTTGGCGGGGCATTCGGGCCCCTCCTCGACCTTCTTGTGGACGAGGCAGTAGTACCACTCGCCCGGTTTGCCCTCCTGGCGCTTCTTGAACAGGGCCATCTGCGCTTCCCCTTCCGCGGCCGTCTCTCTGCCGCCATGCTGCCCGATCCGCGCTGGATACACTCGCATGCATGTCTGGCCAGTCGCTGCTCGTACCAGGGGAGCTCTCCCCCGCCCGTTCCGTCCCCGCCAAGATCCGCCGCCCCGAGTACGTGGGCAAGCCGGGGCCCGCTCCCTACACCGGACCGGAGGTGCAGTCGGCCGAGACCGTCGAGGCGATGCGCACCGCGGGCCGGATCGCCGCGCAGGCGATGGAGGAGGCCGCGAAGCTGATCGCCCCGGGGGTCACCACCGACGAGCTGGACCGGGTCGCGCACGAGTACATGTGCGACCACGGTGCCTACCCCTCCACCCTCGGCTACCGCGGCTTCCCGAAGTCGCTCTGCGCCTCGGTCAACGAGGTCATCTGCCACGGCATCCCCGACTCCACCGTCCTGCGCGACGGCGACATCGTGAACCTCGACGTCACGGCGTACATCGGCGGGGTGCACGGGGACAACAACGCCACGTACCTGTGCGGGGACGTGGACGAGGAGTCGCGCCTGCTGGTCGAGCGCACCCGCGAGTCCCTCAACCGCGCCATCAAGGCGGTCCGCCCGGGCCGCCAGATCAACGTCATCGGCCGGGTCATCGAGTCGTACGCGAAGCGCTTCGGCTACGGCGTCGTACGGGACTTCACCGGGCACGGCATCAGCACGGCCTTCCACTCCGGGCTGATCATCCCCCACTACGACAGCCCGCACGCGACCACCGTCATGCAGCCCGGCATGACCTTCACCATCGAGCCGATGCTGACCCTGGGCACCCACGAGTACGACATGTGGGAGGACGGCTGGACCGTGGTCACCAAGGACCGCAAGCGGACGGCCCAGTTCGAGCACACGCTCGTCGTCACCGACTCGGGTGCGGAGGTCCTCACGCTCCCTTAGCGTGAGGAAGGGACGATTTACCGACAGCACGTCGGGAAGGTTTCCGACAGCTTTACCGACAGCACGTCGGGAACACATTGACTTAGGTATGCCTAAGTAGGAGGATCGGGCGTGGCGGCCCGCCCTGCGCTGCCGTCACGCCCGACCCGCCCGTCCCCTCCCCACCGGTCCCTGGAGGTCCGTCTTGGACGCCTTCTCTACGGTCATCCGCGTCGCCTCGCACGAGCAGCACACCGAGGCCGAGACCTCTCCGTTCATGTCCCACCTGCTCGGCGGACGGCTCGGCGTGGACGCGTACGCCCGCTACACAGAGCAGCTGTGGTTCGTGTACCGGGCCCTGGAGGACGCGGCGGACGCCCTGCGCGGGGACCCGGTGGCCGGGCCCTTCATCCAGCCCGAGCTGATGCGCGTCGCCGAGCTGGAGCGCGACCTCGCGCACCTGCGCGGCCCCGACTGGCGCGCGGGCCTGGTCCCGCTGCCGGCCACGGAGGCGTACGCGGCGCGGGTCGCCGAGTGCGCGGCCACCTGGCCCGGCGGGTACATCGCCCACCACTACACCCGGTACCTGGGCGACCTCTCCGGCGGCCAGATCATCCGGGACAAGGCCGAGCGGACCTGGGGATTCGAGCGCAAGGGCGACGGGGTGCGCTTCTACGTGTTCGAGGCCGTGGGCAACCCGGCCGCCTTCAAGCGCACGTACCGCGAGCTGCTCGACGCGATCCCGGTCGACGACCTGGAGAAGCAGCGGATCGTGGACGAGTGCAAGCGCGCCTTCGACTTCAACGGGGCCGTCTTCCGCGAGCTGGGCGAGCAGTTCCCGCTGAGCGCGTAGCCGCGCGGACCGCACCCGCCGGGCACCGGGCGGCGGGCGGCGGGCACCGAAGGCTCAGCGCCCGGCGAAACCTTCCTCCAGCCGGCGCCCCGCGGCGGCCGACTCCGCCGCCGGGGCGAACCGCACCCGGCCGCCGATCTCGACCGTGCCGCCGGGGCCGGGTGCCGTGAGGATCTGCGAGCCCGCGCCCTGGGTGATGTTCAGGGCGCGGCCCAGCTCCACGGTCAGCAGCAGCGCCGCCGAGCCCGTGGCCTCGTCCTCGACGAGGGCGCCGGGGCAGCCCCCCGTACAGGAGCCGCCGTCGCCCCCGCAGGTGTGCGGGCGGCGCGGGAAGCCGCGGGCGCGCACCCGGCCGGCGGCCTCGTCCTCCCAGGCCCAGGCGTAGAGCCAGCCCTCGCCGGGCGGCGGCGCGGGCAGGGCGTCCACCTCGGCCGCGCTCGCGTACTGCCGGGTCCGCTTGCCCTGCGCCCACTCGGCGCGGACGGTGATCCAGGTGAACTCGCCGTCGTCGCGCGCCCAGACCCCGCCGACGGGCGGGTTGAGCTCCTCGACGTCCAGCAGCCAGGCCACCCCGACCAGCGGGTGCCCCGCGAAGGGCAGCCGGTGCCCGGGCGTGCGGATGTCGACGACCCCGCGCTCGGGGTCGTCGACGAACACCGTCTCGCTGAAGCCCAGTTCGGCCGTGAGCGCCTGCCGCGAGGCCTCGTCGGGACAGGCGCGCCCGTCCCGTACGACGCCCAGCAGATTGCCGTGGCGGCCGTCGCCCGCACAGAACACCCTGAGTACGTCCAGATCATTCACGCGGGCATTGAAGCACGGCCGGGTCAGGCCGGGGCGGGGATGCGGCGCTGGCGGGTGGCGAAGACCACGGCCGCGCCGGCGCCCACGGTCAGGGCCGCGGCGGCCAGGAGCCGGCCCGCGGGGAGTTCGGCGCCGGTCTCGGCGAGGTTGCCGCCGGCCGAGCCGCCGCCCACCGTGCCGCCGCCGGACGCGGAGCCGCCCGCCGTGCCGCCCTCGCTGCCGCCGGAGGTGCCGGCCGTACCGCCGCCCGCGGTGCCGCCGGGGGCCGCGGGCAGGGCCGCGTCCTTCTTCACGGAGACGGAGAGGGTGACCGGGTCCACCGGGTCGCCCTTCTTGTACAGGGAGCCGGTGGTGCCGTTGGCGAAGACGGCGGCGCCTGCGGCGGTGAAGGCGGCGGGGACGGACGTGAAGGTCAGGACGCCGTTCTTGGTCTGGTAGACGGCCCGGGAGAGGTCGAGGGTGGCGAAGGGGACGTCCTTCTTGGTGCCGGCGGGGGTCTTCACGTCGAGGACCAGGGTCCCGGCCGCGCCCTTGGTGTCGACGCGCACGTTGCCGAAGGTCATGTCGATGCCGTGGCCCGGGTACGAGAAGCGCAGCGCGCCCTTGAAGGAGCCCTTCAGCTTCTTGGCGCCGAGGTCGAGGGTGCCCGCGCCGGGCTTGAAGTCGAAGACCTGGCCGTTCTTGACCGCGCCGCCGGACGGGGTGACCTTGCCGCCGCTCTGGACGTACCGGCGGAAGGACTCCTTCAGGCCCCAGGTCGCCTTGCCGTCCAGGATCTTGGCGGCTCCGGCCGGGGGCCTGGTCGCGGTCGGCGCGGGGGTCGGGGTCTTGGTGGGCGCGGGCTTGGCGGTCGCCGTGGGCTTGGCCGTCGGGGTGGGCTTCGCCGTGGGGGTCGGCTTCGCGGTCGGCGTGGGCTTCGCGGTGGGCGTCGGGGTCGGCTTCGGGGTCTCGAAGGTGACGGCGGCGGTCAGCGGGTCGCCGGCGATCCCCTCGTACGGGCCGCCGAGCTGCTCCGCGGCCTGCTTGGTGAGGGTGGTGGGCAGCTTCTCCAGGCTCGGGCCGGTGACGGCGGCGGTGGCGAGCGGGACGTCCTGGGTGGTGGCGCCGTTCTTGGTGACGTCGGCGGTCAGCTGCTTGCTGCCCGAGTCGAAGCGGAAGTCTGCGAGCTTGACCTCGAACCCGTGGGCGGTGGAGGCGAAGGTCACGCTGCCCTTGAAAGCGGCGGTCAGGACGTGGGTGGTGGGGTCGTACTGGCCGGAGGCCCTGTGGAAGCGGAAGGTGCCGTCGGCGTTCTTGGCGGCGCCGTCGGAGACGGTGATGGTGCCGCGGGCCATGCCGGTGACGTAGTCGCGGTAGCGCTTGACCACGCCCCAGTCGAGAGTGCCGTCGGCGATCTTCATCGGGGGGCGGGCCGCGGGCGCCGCGGCGCTGCCGGGACCGGCGGCGAGGGCGGGTACGACGAGGGACGTGGTGCCGAGGGCGGCGGCGGTCAGCACGGCGGCCGCGGCCGCCAGCGAGGCGGTGCCGGGGGTTCGTGAGGTGCGCATGACAGGGATCTCCTGGGGCGGGACGGGGGCGGGGGGACAGGTGGGAGGCGGGGGTGCGGCCCGGCCGGGGGAACCGGGCCGCGCGGTTCGCGGGCCGGGGGGCCTGCGGACCGGATCGGGGGGGGCCAGCGCGGGTGCGCGGGCTCGGGGAGGGTCCGGGGGGCTCAGGTGCCGGCCGGCCCGCGGCGGCGCCGCCGGACCAGCAGGACGGCCGGCCCGGCGAGGAGTACGAGCCCCAGGGCCAGGCCCGCGGACAGCCCGGCGCGGGAGCCCCCGGAGCCCTCGGCCGCGGGGGCGGAGGGGGCCGGTCCGGAGGCCGGAGCGGAGGAAGAGGCGGAAGCAGAAGGGGAGGCCGGGGCGGAGGGGGCGGTGCCGAGGTCCGGCAGGGCGGGCAGGGCGGTGCCCGGTACGAGGGCCACGGCCAGGGAGACGGGGTCCATCTCGGTGCCCGCCTTGTACAGGGACCCGAAGACCCGGGAGCCGTCCGCGGTCAGGGCGGCGGGCGCCTCCGTGAGGACGGCCAGCCCGCCCGCCGCCGTCAGGCCCCCGGCCTCGAAGGTGACGAGCGGGACCGCCCTGGTCGTCGTACCGGAGGCGGTGACGTCGGCCAGCAGGGTGCCCCTGCCGCCCGCGATCCGGACGGAGGGGCGGGCGAAGGCCAGGTCGAGGTGGGCGCCGGTGAACCGGAGCACCCCGGCGAAGGAGCCCTCCAGCCGGGCCGCGGCCGGGTCGTACGTGCCCTTTCCGCGGGGGAAGCGGAACAGCGCCCCGCCGTCCCGGGCCCCCTCGGCCAGCTCCCAGCGGCCCCGGCCGACGGATCCGCCGACGTACTCGCGGAAGGTGCGGCGCACGCCCCAGTCGACGGCGCCGTCGGCGAAGGCACCGGCGGGAGCGGCGGCCCCGCCGGTGGGGGCGGGCTCGGCGGAGGGCCCGCCCCCGGCCCGGTCGACCACGTCCACGGAGAGGCTGACGGGGTCGAGCGCGGCCCCGGCCCCGTAGTACCCGGCGAAGGACCTGGCGCCCTGCGGGGTCAGCGTGGCGGGGACCGAGACGAGGGCGACCGGGCTGCCGCCGCCCCTCATGTCGATGCCGGAGAGGCCGAGGGCGGCGAAGGGGACGCCCCGGCTCGTGGCGGGCGCGCCGCCGCCCCTGGGGCGGCTGGTGACATCGGCGTACAGGGTGCCGCGGCCGCCGGTGATGCGCACGACGGGGTTCTCGACGGTCAGGTCCAACTCGTGGGCGCCGGAGGGCATCCGGTGGCCGCGGAACTGCACCCCGCCGGTGAAGGCGGCCTCGAAGGCGCCGGTGGCCGGGTCGTACGCACCCCTCGCCGAGTGGAAGCGGAACTGGCTGCCGCCGACGGTGGCGGCCCCGCCCCGCAGCCGGAAGGAGCCCTGGGCGACGGGTCCGGTGACGTAGGACTGGAAGGAGGACTTCAGGCCCCAGTCGAGGCGGCCGCCCTTGACCGTGCGCTCCGCCGCCACCGCGCGCGGGGCCGGCGCCGCGCGGTCCGCGGCCCGGGCGCCGGCCGCGGGCAGCGGGGCGGCCAGCAGGACCGCGAACACGGCGGCGGCGAGGGCGCGGACAGGTCGTGCGGGCATGGGAAAGTCCCCTCCGAGGTCTGGCGAGTAAGGTTAGGCTAACCTAAACTCACCTTCGCCGGGAGGGCCCCTCGGACGGACCTGCCGCCGGGACCCGCCCGCAGTCCGGCCGGCCTGCCGGGCACAGTTGCGGACCGCAGCCCGGCCGGGAGCCCAACCGGAACTCCGCTCGGAACTCCGGCCGGAACCCCCTCGGACGACAGGACGGTGCCCACGTGCCCACGGCCGCGGCCTCACCCCGCCCACCCCGCCCCACCCGATCTGCCCGCTCTGCCCGCCTCCCCCGCCTCCCCCGCTTCGCGGCGGCGCTGGCCGCGCTGGCGCTCGCCGCCACCGCCTGCGGCAGCGGAGGCGGTCCGGGCGCACCCGCCGGCGCCCCGCAGCAGCAGGCCACGGGCGCCGCCGACCGGGTCGAACCCCTCTCCCCCGCGCCCGTCCCCGTCCTCCCCGCCACCGTGGCCTCCGCCGACGGCACCCGGGTCACGGTGGCCTCGGCGGAGCGGATCGTGCCGCTGTCCGGCAGCCTGAACGAGCTGGTCCACACCCTCGGGCTGGGCGGGAGGGTCGTCGCCCGGGACATCACCGCCACCTTCGAGCAGGCCGCGGACCTCCCGGTGGTGACCCGCGCCCACGACGTCTCCGCCGAAAGCGTGCTCTCCCTGCGCCCGACCCTGGTGCTGGCCGAGACCACCTCCGGGCCGGCCGAGGCGGTGGGCCAGATCCGCGACGCGGGCATCCCGCTGCTCGTGCTCCCCCCGGCCAAGTCGCTGGACGACGTACCGAAGCGGATCGCCGCCGTCGCGGCGGCCCTCGGGGTCGCGGAGGCCGGGGAGCGCCTCAACCGCCGTACCGCCGAGCGCATCGCGGCCGCCCGCGAGGGGATCCCGGCCGGCGCCCCGGCCGGGAAGCCCCGGGTGGCCTTCCTCTACCTGCGCGGCACCGCCTCCGTGTACCTGCTCGGCGGCCGGGACTCCGGGGCCGCGTCGCTGCTGGAGGCCGCGGGCGCGGTGGACGCGGGCAAGGAGTCCGGGCTCACCAAGGACTTCACCCCGCTGACCAGCGAGGCCCTGGCCGCTGCGGCGCCGGACGCGATCCTCGTGATGGCCAAGGGGCTCGAGTCCGTGGGCGGGGTGGACGGGCTGGTGGAGGTCCCGGGCGTGGCCCAGACCCCGGCGGGCCGGGACCGGCGGATCCTCAGCATCGACGACGGCGTGCTGCTCTCCTACGGGCCGCGCACCGACCGGGTGCTCGCGGACCTGATCGCCCAGCTCCACCGCGGCGGCGGGGCCTGAGATGACCCTCCCCGACCACCGCCCCCGCCCCGTACGGTCGCCCCGCCCGGACCCCGCCCCCGCCCCGCACTCCGCCGTCGCCCGCCGCACCGCCGCCTGGCTGACCGCCGGCCTCCTCGCCGCGCTCGCCGCGCTCGTGCTGCTCTCCGCCGGACTCGGCGCCTACGCCATCCCCACCGGCGACGTCCTCGGCTCGGCGGCCCACCGCCTGGGCCTGGGCGGGGCCCCGCTGGACCGGGTGGCCGAGAGCGTGCTGTGGGACGTCCGCTTCCCGCGGATCGTGCTGGCCCTGCTGGTCGGCGCCTCCCTCGGCTGCGCGGGCGCCCTGATGCAGGGGGTGTTCGGCAACCCGCTCGCCGAGCCCGGCGTCATCGGCATCTCGGCCGGGGCCGCCGTCGGGGCGGTGGCCGCGATCGCCCTCGGCCTGTCCTTCCTGGGCAACTGGACCGTGACGGCCTGCGCGTTCGTCTCCGGCCTGCTGACCGTGACCGGCGTCTACCTGCTCTCGCGCTCCGGCGGGAAGACGGAGGTGGTCACCCTCATCCTCACCGGCATCGCCGTGAACGCCTTCGCGGGCGCCCTGATCGGCCTGTTCATCTTCTTCGCGGACAACGCCCAGATCACCCAGATCGCCTTCTGGCAGCTCGGCTCCCTCGCCCAGGCCACCTGGCCCAAGGTGCTCGCCGTCCTGCCCTGCGCCCTCGCCGGACTGCTCCTCGCCCCCTTCCACGCCCGCCGCCTGGACCTGCTCGCCCTCGGTGAGCGCCCGGCCCGGCACCTGGGCGTGGACGTGGAGCGGCTGCGGCTCGTCCTGGTGCTGCTCGTGGCCCTGCTCACCGCCGCCGCGGTGGCCGTGGCCGGGATCATCTCCTTCGTCGGACTGCTCGTCCCGCACCTGCTGCGGATGGCGAACGGCCCCGGACACCGCTTCCTCGTCCCCGCCGGCGCCCTCGCCGGCGCGGTCGTCCTGCTCGCCGGGGACCTGGCGGCCCGCACCCTGGCGCCGCCCGCCGAACTGCCCCTCGGGGTGCTGACCGCGCTCTTCGGCAGCCCCTTCTTCTTCCTCCTGCTGCGCAGGACCCGCCGCCGCCAGGGAGGCTGGGCATGACGTCCCGCCGGTTCGGACCCCTCCTCGCCCGGGCCCTCGCCGGCCGCCTCCGCCTCGCGCGCGCCCGCCGGCGCCCCGTACCGGCCCGCCCGGCCCCCGGGGACACCCTGGCCGAGGCCCGCGGGCTGCACGTGCGGCTCGGCGGCCGGGAGGTGCTCGCCGGGATCGACCTGGCCGTACGGGCCGGCGAGGTGCTCGCCCTCGTCGGGCCCAACGGCGCCGGGAAGTCCACCCTGCTGGCCGCGCTCGCCGCCGACCTGCCCGCCGACCGCGGCGGGGTCCTCGTCGGCGGCCGGCCCGCGGACCGCTGGTCGGCCGCCGCGCTGGCCCTGCGCCGGGCCGTGCTGCCGCAGTCCGCCGCCCTGTCCTTCCCGTTCCCGGCGGGCGAGGTGGTCCGGATGGGCCGCGCCCCCTGGGCCGGTACGCACGAGGAGGCGGCGGACGACGAGGCGGTGGCGTCGGCCATGGCCGCGGCCGAGGTCACGGAGTTCGCCGCACGGCCCTTCGCCGCCCTGTCCGGCGGGGAGCGGGCCCGGGTCGCGCTCGCCCGGGTACTGGCCCAGCGGGCCCCGCTGCTGCTCCTGGACGAGCCGACCGCCGCGCTGGACCTGCGCCACCAGGAGCTGGTGCTGCGGATCTGCCGGGAGCGGGCCGCCGCCGGGGACGGGGTGGTCGTGGTCCTGCACGACCTGGGGCTGGCCGCGGCCCACGCCGACCGGGTGGCCGTCCTGCACGCGGGCCGCATCGCGGCGGACGGGCCGCCCGCCGGGGTGTTCGGGGAGGAACTGCTCTCCGAGGTGTACCGGCAGCCCGTCGAAGTGCTCGCGCACCCGCGCACCGGGGTGCCGCTGGTGGTGCCCGTGCGCACCCACCCGTGACGGCTCAGGACGGCCCCGGTAGGGTTCGGACGTCTACGGGGGCGAAGGAGCAAGAGAACAGGCATGAGCAGGGTGAGGCAGTCGGTCGCGCTGGCGGCCGCGGTGACCGCGCTGACCGTGGCGGCGAGCGGGTGCACGAAGGGTTCCGAGGACAGGACCCCGGTACCGGCGGCGAGCCCCGCCGAGGCCGCGAAGGCCCTCCAGGAGTTCGTGGCCGCGTACAACAAGGCCGAGGCGGCCTACGACGCCGGTGCGATCGAGAGCGCCGCCGACGGCCCGTACGGGCACTCGCGCTCCGCTAGCCTGCGCTCCAGCAAGGTGCTCAAGCCCGGCGGCAATCCGGCGTACAAGCCGCTGGAGCTCACCGACGCCAAGTTCGCGATACCCAAGAACACGGGCTGGCCCCGCTGGTTCCTCGCGGACACCGACACCAACCGCGACGAGAACACCGAGCACGCGGCCCGCCGCGTCGCCCTGGTCTTCAACAAGCAGGGCGCCGACAAGCCCTGGAAGGTCACGTACGTCCTGACCCTGGAGCCCGGCACGATGCCGGAGCTCCGCAAGGACGCGGACGGCAACGCCGAGGCCGTCCCGCTGGACGCCTCCGACCTGTCCCTGGCCCCGGGCCAGCTCAGCAAGCGGTACGCGCAGTACCTCACGGACGGGGTCCCCAACGGGTTCGCCCCGGGCACCGACACCACCGGCCGCCGGGCGGTGCGCGCCCGCGACGCCTACCGCCCCGGGTACACGACCCAGTGGCTCGACCAGCCCGCCGACAGCGGGACCTGGGCCCCGGTGGCGCTGCGCACCGCGGACGGCCGGGCCATGGCCTTCTTCGCCTCCCGCACCTTCCAGCAGATGAAGCTGGACAAGGCCGACCGGGACGCGCAGATCCCGATCTCCCCGGCCGTGAAGGCGATCATGACGGGCTCGTTCTCGGACACGCTGATCCGGGAGAAGATCTCCGTCGGCCTCGTGGTGGTCCCGCCGGCCACCGACCCGGAGGCCCGGATCACCTTCCTCGGCCGCACCTCCCAGATCGTCGCGGCCAAGGGCAGCTAGCCCGTCTCCTCCGGATTCCGGCGGCTACCAGAGGCGGTCGACCGTCCCCGGGTACAGCCCGATGCGGCTGCGCGCGAAGGACTCCCCGGCCGCCGCGGCCGCCGGGGAGAAGAACTCCGCCAGCACCGCCTTGCCGAAGCCGGGCGCATCGCTGGGGAGGGGGTCCTCACGGGTGCCGCCGACCAGCACCGCGCCCGGCAGCTCCGACCAGCCGGCCGCCTCGTAGAAGGGCACGAGCCCCCGGTCGCAGGTGAACAGGCCGAGGTCGAGCCCCGGCTCCCCGGCCAGCCGCTCCCGGGCGGCGGTCACCAGCCGCAGCCCGTACCCCCGCCCGCGCACCGCCCTGCGGGTCACCACCGTGCTCAGCCCGGCCGCCCGGAAGCTCCGCCCGGCGTGCTCCAGCTCCTTGAACAGCAGGTCCAGCGCGGCCAGTACGGTCCCGGAGGCGTCCACCAGCAGCAGCGAGCGCGGATGCAGCAGCGGATCGTGGCCGGGCCCCGCCGAGGGCGTGCCGTCCCGCGGGGGCCAGGCCTCGTCCTGGAGCGCGAGCACCTGCGCGCGCAGCCCGGCGGGGGTGTCGGTCTCGGGGAAGCTCAGCAGGCGCATGGGCGCAGTATCGCGGGCCCGGGGGGCCGGGGGCCGGGTGGGTCTTCCGGTTCAGGCCCCCGGGCCGGGCCCCGGCTCAGACCCCCGGGCCAGGGCCCCGGCTCAGACCCCGCTCAGGCCTCGGGGATGGCCGTGCCCTCGCCCGAGACGCGGACCCGGGGCTCGCCCGCGCGCAGCTCCACCGTCAGGACCCCGGGGCGGCCCATGTCCGCGCCCTGGTGCAGGGTGAGCACGGCGTCCTCGCCGACGAGTCCCAGCTCGCGGGCGTACGCGCCGAAGGCCGCGGCGGCGGCGCCGGTGGCCGGGTCCTCCACCACCCCGCCCACGGGGAAGGGGTTGCGGACGTCGAAGGCGTCCTCCCCCGTCCGGTACACGAGCTGCACGGTGGTGAGGTCCAGGCGCAGCATCAGCGCCTCCAGCCGCCCGAAGTCGTACGCCAGCTCGGCGAGCCGGGCGCGGGTGGCGGCGCCGAGCACGAGGTGGCGGGCGCCCGCGAAGGCGATCCGCGGCGGGACGGCGGGGTCGAGGTCCCCGGCGGGCCAGTCGAGCGCGGCCAGCGCCTCGGCGAGGTCGTCCGCGCCGATCTCCTCGACGCGGGGGACGACGCTGGTCAGCGTGGCGCGCAGGGTGCCGTCCTGCTCGGCCACGGATACCGGGACCTCGCCCGCGCCGGTGGCGAACAGCAGCTCGCCGGGGCCGATGCGCTCGGCCAGGGCCACGGCGGTGGCGACGGTCGCGTGCCCGCAGAAGGGGACCTCGGCCCGCGGGCTGAAGTACCGCACCGCGAAGGTCCGCCCGGGCTCGCCGGCGGTGCCGGCGGGCGGCTCGGTGAGGAAGGCGGTCTCGCTGTACCCGAGCCGGGCGGCGATGGCGAGCATGTCCTGCTCGCCGAGCCCCCGGGCGTCGAGGACCACCCCGGCGGGGTTCCCGCCCGCGGGGTCGGCGGAGAAGGCGGTGTAGCGGAGTACTTCGGCGGTGGTGTCGAGGCTCATGCCGACCCCAACCGCCGTACGCGGCACGGCATTCCCGCTTCGGGGCGCCGCGGCCGGGGAGGAGCCCGGGGAGGCGCTCAGCCCCGCCCGATGTACGGCATGGCGGTGGCCATCACCGTCGCGAACTGCACGTTCGCGCCCAGCGGCAGGGAGGCCATGTGGAGCACCGTCCGCGCCACGTCCGCCGCGTCCATCACCGGCTCCACCGCCAGCTGCCCGTTCGCCTGGAGGATCCCGGTCTGCATCCGCTCCGTCATCTCGGTGGCCGCGTTGCCGATGTCGATCTGGCCGCAGGCGATCCCGTACGGGCGCCCGTCCAGCGACAGCGCCTTCGTGAGACCGGTGACGGCGTGCTTGGTGGCGGTGTAGGCCACCGAGTTCGGCCGCGGCACGTGGGCGGAGATGGAGCCGTTGTTGATGATCCGCCCGCCCTGCGGGTCCTGGTCCTTCATCAGCCGGAAGGCGCCCTGCGCGCACAGGAAGGCGCCGGTCAGGTTGACGTCCACGACCTGCTTCCAGGCCTCGTACGGGATCTCCTCCAGTGCCAGCCCGGCCGGGCCGAAGGTGCCCGCGTTGTTGAAGAGCAGGTCGAGCCGCCCGTACCGCTCGCGCACGGCCGCGTAGAGCGCGTCGACCTCGCCCGGGGCGCTGACGTCGGCCGGGGTGCACAGCGCGTCGGGGGCGCCCGCGGCCCGCGCCTCCTGCGCCACCCGCTCCAGCGGTTCGGCCCGCCGCCCCGCGAGGGCCAGGGACCAGCCGGCGGCGGCGAGGGCGAGGGCGACGGACCGCCCGATGCCGGAGCCCGCGCCGGTGACGAGGGCGATCTTCTTCACGGTTGCGTCCATGGGCCCGCAATGTACGGGAAGCCGTGTCCCGTCCCCGGGACGTTCCACCAGGTGAGAGCGGGCGCGGCGGGGGCGCCCGGGGCCCCGTAAACTTCCGGGGTGAATTTCTCCGCCCGTACCGCCGAGGTCCGCACCACCGACGCCCTGCGCTCGGCGCTCTCCGGTCTGCTCGACGGGCTGCCGCCGAAGCAGGCCGCGCAGGCCGTCGACCGGCTGATCGCCAACTACCGGGGGCGCACCCCGACCGACGCCCCCGTGCTGCGCGACCGCGCCGACGTGGCGGCGTACGCCGCGTACCGGATGCCGGCGACCTTCGAGGCCGTGCGGACCGCCCTGGCCGGGCTGGCGGACGCGGCCCCGGACTGGGCCCCCGGCTCGCACGCGGACGTGGGCGGCGGCACCGGGGCGGCGACCTGGGCGGTCGACGCCACCTGGGAGGGCCCGCGGACGACCACGGTCCTGGACTGGGCGGACCCGGCGCTGGCGCTGGGCCGGGAGCTGGCGCAGGCGTCCGGTTCGCCGGTGCTGGCGGGCGCGGACTGGCGCAAGGCGGTCATCGGCACCGGGCTGGCCGTGCCGGAGGCCGACCTGGTGACGGTCTCGTACGTGCTGGGCGAGCTGACGGCGGAGGCCCGGCGGGAGGTCGTGGTGCGCAGCGCCGCCGCCGCGCAGGCGGTGGTGGTCATCGAGCCGGGCACCCCGGAGGGCTACCTGCGCATCCGCGAGGCCCGCGAGCAGCTGCTCGCGGCGGGGCTGCACGTGGCGGCGCCGTGCCCGCACGGCGGGGGCTGCCCGATCGTGCCGGGCGAGGACTGGTGCCACTTCTCGGCCCGGGTCAACCGGAGCTCGCTGCACCGGCAGGTGAAGGGCGGCACGCTCGCCTACGAGGACGAGAAGTTCAGCTACGTGGCCGCGACCCGCTTCCCGGTGGCCCCCGCGGCGGCCCGCGTGACCCGGCGGCCGCAGATCCGCAAGGGCCTGGTGCTGCTGGAACTGTGCGGTCCGCAGGAGCGCGGCCTGTACCGGGAGAACGTGTCCAAGCGGCACGGCGGGCTGTACAAGGCGGCACGGGACGTGGAGTGGGGCGAGGCCTGGCCGCCGCCGGAGGCCGCCGGGGGCGGCGAGGGCTGACGGGGGCCGGGCCCGCCCGTCCGTACGGGGCGCCGGGCCCGCGTCCGTAGCGGGCCGGGCCGGTCTGCCGTCCGTACCGGGCCGGTCAGGGGGCCGGGGCGGGCCTGAGCTCCTGCGTGCAGCACTTCACGCTGCCGCCGCCCTTGAGCAGCTCGCCCAGGTCCATGCCGAGCGGCTCGAACCCGCGGTCGCGCAGCGGTGCGAAGAGTCCGAGGGCCTGCTGCGGCAGCAGTACGTGCCGCCCGTCGGAGACCGCGTTGAGGCCGAAGGCCGCCGCGTCGGCCGCGGTGGCGATCAGGGCGTCGGGGAAGAGTCTGCGCAGCACCCGCCGGCTGCCCGGGGAGAAGGCCTCCGGGTAGTACACGATGTCGTTCGCATCGGGGTCCAGCACGCTGAGCGCGGTGTCCAGGTGGTAGTACCGCGGGTCGACCAGGTCGAGCCCGACCACCGGGATGCCGAAGAACTCCTGGGCCTCGGCGTGCGAGAGCGGGCTGGAGCGGAAGCCGCGGCCGGCGAGGACGTAGTCGGCCGTGACGGCGAAGTCCCCCTCGCCCTCGTTGACGTGGACGGGCTCGCGGACCTCCGGGTAGCCGTGGGCGCGGAACCACTCCAGGTGGCAGGCGGCCTCGGCGGTGCGCTCGGGGTGGGCGAACCGGGCCCCGAGCACCCGGCCGCCGACCACGGTGGCGCCGTTGGCGGCGAAGACCATGTCGGGCAGGCCCGGGACCGGGTCGAGCAGTTCGACGGTGTGGCCGAGCGACCGGTAGCGGTCGCGCAGGTCCTCCCACTGGGTCAGGGCGAGCCGCTGGTCCACCGGCTTGGCGGGGTCCATCCACGGGTTGATGGAGTAGCTGACGCCGAAGTGCACGGGTGGGCACATCAGGTAGCGGCGGGGGGTGGCGTCGCGGCGCAAAGGGGTCTCCTCACGGGACAGCACGAACCGGGAGGAGAATCGTCTCCCCTCCTGGTGGGCGGTGCAGTGCACTGATCGGGTGGTTTGCCCGTCGAAGGACTGTCCGAAGCGTTGCGCTAGGTTTTCCGCCATGCCCCCGAAGACCCCGGACACGGCCCGCCGCAGCGAGCGGGCCCGCCGCGCCATCCTCGACGCCGCACTCGCCCTCGTCGGCGAGGTCGGCTTCAACAAGCTGACCGTCGAGGCCATCGCCGCCCGCGCCGGGGTCGGCAAGCAGACCATCTACCGCTGGTGGGACTCCAAGGCCGACGTACTCCTCGACGCCTCCCTCGCCCTGTCCGGCGAACCGGCGCCGGGGGCCGGTACTCCCGGGCCCGCGGCTCCCGGGTCCGCGGCTCCCGAGTGGGGCGGACTGCCCGACACCGGGGACCTCGCGGCCGACCTCCGCAGCGTCGTGCGCGCCACCGTGGACGAGCTCACCGACCCCCGGTACGAGGCCCCCGCCCGCGCCCTGACCGCCGCCACGGCCACCGACCCCGAGCTCGGCGCCCGCTTCACGGCCCGGCTGCTGCGCCCCCAGCTCGCCCTGTACGAGGCCCGGCTGGAGGCCGCCCGCGAGGCCGGGCAGCTGGCCCCGGACACCGACGTACGGCTCGCGGTGGAGATGGTCGTCGGCCCCATGACGTACCGGTGGCTGCTGCGCACGGCCCCGCTCGACCACGCGTACGCGGACGCGCTGGTGGCCCAGGTCCTGCGGGGCATCGGCGCCCGCTGACCGGCCCGTACCGGCCGTGCGCGGCGCCGCGCACCTGCGGTGCACCTGCCGTGTGCCCGCCGTGCTCCTGCCGTGTGCCTCCCGTGCGCATCCCGCGTGGCGAAAGTCACCGGCCGCGGGGGTGCGGCCGGACATACCGCCGCCCTCCCGGGCGCACCCCCCTCCCGCCCGACCCTTTTGCCCGGCTGTGTGATGGAATGGCGGGCCCGGTGCCGGGGCGGCTCCCCCGCCCTGTCGGGGAGAGCGGTCACGTGGGGCCGCGGATGGTGGGACCATGGGTCGATCTGGGTTGGTCTGCCGGGGCAACGGTGAGGTGAGGGGATCGATGGGGTCTGAGTCCGGACTCTGGAAACGCGGCGCGGAGAACAGGTTCGCCCAGTGGCTGGGCAGGCGCCGCAGGCCGGCCGCCGACGACCCGGGCCGCGAGCGGGAGTTGCTCCTCCTGGCCACCGCAGCCGCGGGACTGCCGCTGGCCCCCGCCGCCCATCCCGTCGGCTACCGCTGCTCCTGTGAGCGCATCGGCTGTCCCACCCCGGCCCGCCACCCGCTCTCCTTCGCCTGGCAGACCCAGTCCACGACGGACCGCGCCCAGATCGAGCGCTGGGCCCGCAACCAGCCCGAGGCGAACTTCGTCACCGCGACCGGCATGGTCCACGACGTCCTGGACGTACCCCTGGAAGCCGGCCGCAGCGCCCTGCAGCGCCTCCTCGAAGCCGGTGTCGAGGTCGGCCCGGTGGCCGAGTCGGGCGGCCTGGGGGGCCACGGCCGGATGATGTTCTTCACGGCCACGCGCGGCACCCCCGAGGACGAGGACGAGTGGTGGCCCTGCGAGCTGGACTGCCACCCCGAGACCATGGACGAGCATCCGGGCCTGCGCTGGCACTGCCGCGGCAGCTACGTGCTCGTCCCCCCGGCGGCCCTCCCCGGTGAGCTGGAGGTCTCCTGGGTCCGCGGACCCGAGCACCCCCTCCCCGACCCCCTGAACCTGCTGGAGATCCTCACGGACGCCTGCGGGCGGCACGCCTCGGAGTCCGGGGACGGCCACGACCCGCACGCGGTGGCCTGGCCCCTGAGCCGCTGAGCCGCACAGCCCCTGAGCCGCAGATCCGCCGGGGCCCCGCACCAGGTGCGGGACCCCGCCCGACCGCCCCTCAGTGGATCTCGGTGACCACCACGTCCAGCGACCAGGCCTTCGCCGCCTTGGCGGGCGCCCCGCCCTCGACCGTGTAGCCCAGGTCCCGCAGGGCCTCGACCAGCTCCGCGGGGGACTGCGGCTGCGCCCCGGCGCGCAGCAGGTCCCGGACCAGGCGGCCCTTCGTGGCCTTGTTGAAGTGGCTGACGACGGACCGCTTCTCGACCCCGTCCACGAGCTGCGCGTGCAGCACCCGGACCGTCGCCGTGCGCCCGGCGGTCTCCCCCTTGGGCTTCCAGGCGGTGGCGTACGCGGACGAGCGCAGGTCCAGGACCAGCCCGTCCCCCGCCGCTTCGGGCAGCACCTGCGCCATCGGCGCCCGCCAGTACGCGCCGAGCGCGCCCAGCCCCGGCAGCTTCACGCCCATCGAACAGCGGTACGAGGGGATCCGGTCGGTGATCCGCACCGCCCCCCACAGCCCGGAGAACACCAGCAGCGAGCGCTCGGCCAGCGCGCGGGCGCCCGCGTCCAGGCCGGCGAGCCCGAGGGCGTCGTAGAGGACCCCGGTGTAGACCTCCCCGGCGGGGCGGGCCCCCGCGGTGCGCAGCTCGGCGTTCTTCCCGACCTCCCCGCGCAGCCCCTCGCTGAGCCCCAGCACCTCGCGGGCCCGGTCCTCGTCGGTCAGGCAGAGCTCGACGAGCTCGTCGAGCACGGCGGCCCGGGCGGCGGCCAGTCCGGGCAGCGACAGGTCCTCGGCCTTGAGCGGTGCTCCGGAGCCGCCGGAGGCCTTTCCTTCGGACGGCGGCAGCAGGACGAGCACGGCGGTTCTCCTTCATCACGTACGAGCAGGGGGTGCGGCCCCCTCGCCAGGGTATGTGAACCGGCCACTCCGGCGGGCTGCCCGGCCGCGGGGGCCCGGGTGCCCGCGGCCGCTCGCCGTGCCGCCCCGCCCCCGCGGCCATAGGCTCGGTCCATGCCACGCCGCCACATGCACATGACCGGCGCAGCCGGCGCCCCGCTGCGGGCCGCGCTGCGGGAGCTGCGCAGGGAGCTGGAGGTGCCGGACGGCTTCCCGGCCGCCGTGGCCGCGGAGGCGGAGCGGGCTGCGGCGGCCCCGCGGCTGCCGGAGTACGACGCCACCGCCCTGCCCTTCTTCACCGTGGACCCGCCCGCCTCGGTGGACCTCGACCAGGCGATGCACCTGGCCCGCCGTGCGGGCGGCGGCTTCCGGGTGCACTACGCCATCGCCGACGTGGCCGCCTTCGTCACCCCGGGCGGGGCCGTGGACGCGGAGGCCCACCGGCGGGTCACCACCCTCTACTTCCCCGACGGCAAGGTCCCGCTGCACCCGCCCGTCCTGTCCGAGGACGCGGCCAGCCTGCTGCCCGGCGGGGCCCGCCCCGCCCTGCTGTGGCGGCTGGACCTGGACGCGGAGGGCCGCACGGTCGCGGTGGACGTGCGCCGGGCCCTGGTGCGCAGCCGGGCGAAGCTGGACTACGCGGGGGTGCAGGCGGCCATCGACGGCGGGACCGCGGAGGAGCCCGTGGCCCTGCTCAAGGACATCGGGCTGCTGCGGGAGGCCCTGGAGGCGGAGCGCGGCGGGGTCTCCCTCAACGTGCCCGAGCAGGAGGTCACCGAGCAGCAGGACGGCTCGTACGCGCTGTCGTACCGGGCCCCGCTGCCCGCGGACGGCTGGAACGCCCAGATCTCCCTGATGACCGGCATGGCCGCCGCCGATCTGATGCTGGCCTCCGGCACCGGGGTGCTGCGCACCCTGCCGAGCGCACCCGACGGGGCGGTGGGCCGGCTGCGGCGGACCGCGCAGGCCCTGCACATCGACTGGCCGCACCACCTGCCGTACGACCACCTGGTCCGGTCCCTCGATCCGCGCGAGCCCCGGCACGCGGCCTTCCTCCAGGAGTGCACGGCCCTGCTGCGCGGGGCGGGCTACACGGTCTTCGAGGGCGGTGAGCTCCCCGATCCGGCGCTGCACGCGGCGGTGGCGGCCCCGTACACCCACTGCACGGCCCCGCTGCGCCGGCTCGTGGACCGGTACACGGGCGAGCTGTGCGTGGCGGCGGCCGCGGGGCAGGAGCCCCCGGACTGGGTGGTGGCGGCCCTGGGGGCGCTGCCGAAGGAGATGGCCGACGGCGGGCGGCTGGCCAACACGGTCGAGCGGGAGTGCGTGGACCTGGTGGAGGCGGCCCTGCTGATGGACCGGGTGGGCGAGGTCTTCGAGGCCACCGTCATCGACGTGAAGGAGCGGGAGCCGCACACGGGCACGGTGCACCTGGAGGACCCGGCGGTGGTGGGCCGGATCGAGTCCGCCTCCCCCGTGCCGCTCGGCGAGCGCATCCGGGTCCGGCTGACCGCCGCCGACCCCGGCAGCTCCAAGATCCTCTTCACCCCGGCGTAGGCGGTCGCGGGACGACGGGCCGCCCGGTCCCGTCTCCCGTGGAAACCCCCTGCGCCGCGTCGGGGTCGGGGTGCGGTGGGGAGGGCCGGGGGTCAGCCGGTAGCATGGCAGGCGCAGAACGACCGGAGCGGACGGCCGCGACGGGACCCAGGTCCCGCCGAGGAACGTCCGGGCTCCACAGGGCAGGGTGGTGGGTAACGCCCACCCGGGGTGACCCGCGGGACAGTGCCACAGAAAACAGACCGCCGGCGGCTTCGGCCGCAGGTAAGGGTGAAACGGTGGTGTAAGAGACCACCAGCGCCTGGGGTGACCCAGGCGGCTAGGTAAACCCCACCCGGAGCAAGGTCAAGAGGGGTCGGAGCGATCCGGCCCTGCGCGGACGATCGAGGGCTGCCCGCCCGAGTCCGCGGGTAGACCGCACGAGGCCGGTGGCAACACCGGTCCTAGATGGATGGCCGTCTCCCCGGCGACCGCGAGGTCACCGGGCGACAGAACCCGGCGTACAGCTCCGGTCGTTCTGCTCATCCGCTTGCAGGACGTGCGAGGGCCCGCACCTCACGGTGCGGGCCCTCGCGCGTATCCGGGACGCCCGTACGCGACCGGCGCGACCGTACGGTCAGCGCAGGTGGGAGGTGTCGTTGAGGAGGCGCAGCGAGGCGTTGCCGTCCGCGTAGTACGCCACCGCCGACAGCGAGGCCGCCGACAGCTCCATCTTGAACAGGGATTCCGGCGGGGCCCCGAGGGCCAGCCGGACCAGGGTCTTGACCGGGGTCACGTGGGTGACCAGCAGGACCGTGCGGCCGGTGTACTCGGCGATCAGGCGGTCCCGGGCGGCCGCGACCCGCCGGGCGACCGCGGCGAAGCTCTCGCCGCCGCCCGTGGGGGCGGCCTTGGCCGAGGCGAGCCAGGCGTCGAGGTCCTCGGGGTGGCGCTCGCGCACCTCGGCGAAGGTCAGCCCCTCCCAGGCCCCGAAGTCCGTCTCCCGCAGCCCCTCGTCCACGGCTACCGGCAGCCCGAGCCGGTCCGCGACCGCCTGGGCGGTCTGGCGGCAGCGGCGCAGCGGGGAGCTGACGACGGCCTGGATCGTGCCGCGGGCGGCCAGCGCCCGGGCCACGGCCTCGGCCTGGCGGCGGCCGGCCCCGGACAGCTCCGGGTCGGTGCCGCCGCTGCCGGAGAACCGCTTCTCGGGGGTGAGGGCGGTCTCGCCGTGCCGCAGCAGGACGAAGGTCGCGGGGGTGCCGAGGTCGGGGGCGGACCAGCCGGGGGGCGCGGGGGCCGCGGCGGGTGCGCCCGTGGCCGCGGGGGCCGCGGCCGGGGTGCCCGTACCGGCGGGGGTGCCCGTGCCGGCCGGGGCCGGGCCCGCGGCGCCGCGTGCCGGGACCAGGGCGGCCCGGGCCGCCGCGGCGCCGGCCGCCGCGTCCCCGACGGGGCCCGCGGGGGGCGGGGTGGCCAGGGCGCGGGCGGCGCCGGAGTCCAGGGCGGCGGAGGAGGCGGAGGGCTCCCACTGCCGGCCGCGCTTGCCCGCGTCCATGGCCTCGTTGGCGAGCCGGTCGGCGTGCTTGTTCTGCTCGCGCGGGATCCACTCGTACCGCACCTGCCCGCCCGGCAGGACCCGGGCGGCCTCGGCGGCGAGCGGCTTCATGTCGGGGTGCTTGATCTTCCAGCGGCCCGACATCTGCTCGACGACGAGCTTGGAGTCCATCCGTACGAGCACGGAGGCCTGCGCGTCCAGTTCGGCGGCGGCCCTGAGCCCGGCGATCAGGCCCTTGTACTCGGCGACGTTGTTGGTCGCGACGCCGATGTACTCGGCGCGCTCGGCCAGGGTCTCCCCGGTGGCCGGGTCCAGCACCACCGCGCCGTAGCCCGCGGGCCCCGGGTTGCCCCGGGACCCGCCGTCGGCCTCGACGACGAAGCGGACGGCAGCCGCCATCAGATGCCCGAGTCGGCCGTGCGGACCAGGATGCGGCCGCAGCTCTCGTGCCGGACGACCTTGTTCGCGGCCGCGGACTTGATCTCGGTGATCTCGGCCATGTCGAGCTCCAGGCGGCAGCCCTCGCAGCGGCGCTGGTACAGCTTGGCCGCGCCGACCCCGCCCTGCTTGACGCGGATCTTCTCGTACAGCGCGATCAGGTCGGCCGGCATGGCGGCGACGATCCGCGTGCGGTCGCCCGAGACCTTCTCGGCCTCGGCGTCGAGCTCGCCGGTGGCGGCGTCGCGGCGGCCCGTGGCGTCGGCCGTCTTGGCCTCCACCGCGGAGACCCGCTCGGTCAGCTCGCCGACGCGCTCCTGCGCGGACTCGCGGCGCTCCATGACCTCCAGGACCACGTCCTCCAGGTCGGCCTGGCGCTTGGCGAGCGAGGCGATCTCGCGCTGGAGGTTCTCCAGGTCGCGCGGGGAGCCCACGGCGCCGGAGTCCAGGCGCTGCTGGTCGCGCACCGCGCGCTGGCGGACCTGGTCGACGTCCTGCTCCGCCTTGGTCTGCTCGCGCTGGGTGTCGCTCTCCTCGGTCTGGGCGGCGACCAGCAGGTCGCGCAGCTGCGCGAGGTCCTTGGTGAGGGAGTCGAGCTCGGCGTGCTCGGGGAGCGACTTGCGCTTGTGGGCGAGCTGCGACAGCCGCACGTCCAGGGCCTGGACGTCGAGGAGTCGGATCTGGTCGGCGGGCTCGGCGTTCAGTTGGGGGCTCCTGAGATGAGAAGAAGAAAAGGGGACGGACAGAAGGAAGCGGGTGGGGCGGGCGGGCTACGCGCCGGGGGCCGGTGCGTGCGCCGTCCACGGGTCGGTGACCGCGTGCGACACGTGCGTGCGCAGGCCCCAGCCGTGCCGCTCGGACACGGCGTCGAGCTCGGCCGCGGCCTGCTCGCACCAGGGCCACTCGGTGGCCCAGTGCGCGGCGTCGACGAGGGCCAGCGGGCTGGTCTCGCGGGCCTCGGAGGCCGGGTGGTGGCGCAGGTCGGCGGTGAGGAAGGCGTCCACGCCCGCCGCGCGGACCTGCGCGAAGAGGCTGTCGCCCGAGCCGCCGCTGACCGCGACGGTGCGGATGAGCGCGTCCGGGTCGCCGGCCGCGCGGATGCCCTGGGCGGTACGGGGGAGCCGGGCCGCGGCGCGGGCCGCGAACTCGCGGAGGGTCTCCGGCCGGTCCAGCTCGCACACCCGGCCGAGGCCGCGGCGGCCGGCGGGGTCGGCCGGATCGGGTACGAGCGGCCCGGTGATCCGCAGTCCCAGGGCGCCGGCGAGGGCGTCGGAGACGCCGGGGTCGGCGGTGTCGGCGTTGGTGTGCGCCACGTGCAGGGCGATGTCGTTCCTGATCAGCGTGTGCACCACGCGGCCCTTGAAGGAGGACGCGGCCACCGTGGTCGTACCGCGGAGGTAGAGGGGGTGGTGGGTGACGATCAGGTCGGCGCCCAGCTTCACCGCCTCGTCGGCGATCTCCTGGACGGGGTCCACGGCGAACAGGACGCGGGACACCTCGGCGTCGGGGTCACCGCAGACGGTTCCGACGGCGTCCCACTGCTCGGCCCGCTCGGGGGGCCAGAGGGCGTCGAGCGCGGCGATGACTTCAGAGAGGCGGGGCACCCCCCAAGGCTACCGTCCGCCAAAGCGGGCGGGCCGTCCCCCTCTGCGCGGGCCCGTTCCCGGGGCCCGCGCGGCGGTCGGGCCCGGTCCCGGCCCGTGCAGCACAGCCGTCTCCCGTTCCACAGGCGAACCGCCGGGCGGCCACCCTTATGTGTGAAGCGGGTGTGCCCGTGTTGTTCGGCAGGAAGTGCGATAACTAGCTTCCTCACCGGAGGTGACGCACAGATGACTGCCTGTGCCTTCGAAACCGCTCTGCGCGCCCCCGCGGCCGCGTTCAGCATCGCCGCGGACGGTTCGTACGCCGCCCGGCTGGCCGGGGACGGGGAGGCCCGGTACCCCGAGCGCTGGACCCTCGCGGGGCCCGAGCCGTACGCCGTACCGCTGCCCCTGGGACAGCCGGAGGAGGCCGACAGCGGGCTGCTGGCCCTGGGCGACGGGCGGGTGCTGATCCACCGGCGGGTCGCGGACCGGCACACCTTCACCCTGCTGTACCCGACGGGGGCCGCGGCCGGGCCGCGCACCGGGGAGCTGCCCATGGGCGGGATCGAGGCGGCGGGGGTGGCCCGGGTGGGGCTGCTGCCCGCGGCCCCGGACGGCCGGCAGGCCTTCGCGCTGGCGGTGGGCGAAGACTCCACGACGGTGTGGCGGGTGGCCGGGGACCGCTCGGGCCCGCGGCGGGTGGCCGTGGTGCCGGGGCGCTGCTCGGGCGGGGTGTGGCTGGACCGGACCGGACGGCTGCTGGCCCTGGACCGGGAGCAGGGCGGGCGGACCAAGGCGGTGGTCGTGGACCTGGGGCGGGGCGGGGAGGTCTCGCCCCTGCTCCAGATCGCCGAGGACAGCGACGACCGGCTGCTGCTGGCGGATCCCGACAGCGGGCTGCTGCTGATCCGCTCGGACGCGCCGGGTACGGAGCGGCTCGGGTGGGGGGTGCTGGGCAGCGAGCGGCCGGTGCGCTTCCCCGAGTGCCTGCGGGCGGAGGGGGCGGGGGCGGTGCCGTTCGCGGTGCAGCCGGGGCAGGCGCTGATGCCGGAGAACTGCGCGGTGGCGCTGCGGCTGGAGGGGGACCAGCTGGGGCTGTGGCGGCCCGCGGACCGCTACCTCTTCCGGCTGCCGGCCCCGGCGGGCTGGCTGGGCGGGGCCGGGCTGTGGTCCCGGGAGGGGGTGCTGAGGCTGCCGTGCGCGACGGCGGAGGTGCCGTGCGCAGTGGTGGACGTGACGATCCCGCAGGCCCCGCCGGACGTAAGGCTGGTGCCCCCGCCCGCGCCGTACGCGCCCCCGGCGGCCCCCGTCACCCCGCGTCCGGTGCCGCTCCAGCAGGCCCCGCTGACGGGCCGCCGCCCGGCCCCGCGCCCGACGGCCGGGACCTCCCCGCGACCCGGCGGATGACCTGCCCGACGACCCGCGGGTAACCGGCCCCGGGGCTGCTGACGGTGCGTCGCATGTGATGGGATGCGGGCAGGGGGACGGCAGGGCCGAGGGGGGCCTGCCGGTGGATGAGATTCGGAGTGACTTCCCACATGTCTGACATGTTCGACAGCAGGACCGAGACGACCGGAGCGCAGGCGGCGGGTGGCCGCCACCGCGGGGGCGCCGCGCAGACCGAGGACGCCGCGGCACCGGCCCAGGGCCGCCACCGCCGGCCGGCGGCCGCTGCCGCCGGAGTCCCGGCCGGGGCGGGCGCGGCGGCCAAGGAGCCGGCGGCCGTCTGACCCCGGCACACCGGCACGGCCGCGGGCGCAGGCCTACGGCGCACAGCGGGCCCGGGACCGATGGACGGTCCCGGGCCCGCTGCACGTCGCACGTCGCACATCGGACGAACTCGCCGGCACCCACGCGGCACCGGCAGGCGCCCCGCGCACGGGGTGCTGCGCGCACCCCGCCCGCGTCACCCGTCGTGCTTGAGCCCCAGCACCTCCGCGGCCGCGAAGGTCTCGCCCGCGGGCCGGGACGCGTAGTGGGGGCTCAGCAGCCCGTCCAGCTCCTCGTACGAGAACACCTCCTTGGAGGTGTCGAACTTGGCCGCGACCCTGGGACGGTCCATCACCACGACGATCCCGCCGTGCACCACGAACAGCTGCCCGTTGACCCCGGCCGCGGCGGGCGAGGCCAGGTAGCCGACGAGCGGGGCCACGTGCTCGGGCGCCAGCGCGTCGAGCCTGCCCTCCTCCGGCACCTGGAAGCCGGCGAACACGTCCTCCGTCATCCGGGTGCGCGCCCGCGGGCAGATGGCGTTGGCCGTCACCCCGTACTTCGCCAGGGCCAGGGCCGTCGAGGTGGTGAGGCCGACGATCCCGCCCTTGGCCGCGGCGTAGTTCGGCTGTCCGGCCGAGCCGCCGAGGAAGGCCTCGGAGGAGGTGTTGACGATCCGCCCGTAGACCGGGCCGCCCGCCGCCTTGGACCGCTCCCGCCAGTGCGCGGCGGCGAAGTGCGTGGTGTTGAAGTGGCCCTTGAGGTGGACGCGGATCACCGAGTCCCACTCCTCCTCCGACATGGAGAAGACCATCCGGTCGCGCAGGATCCCGGCGTTGTTGACGAGGATGTCGAGCTTGCCGAAGCTCTCCACGGCCAGCGCGACGAGCTCGCGGGCCTGGCCGAAGTCGGCCACGTCGCCGAGGTGCGCCACTGCCCGGCCGCCCGCCGCGCGGATCTCGGCGACCACCTCCTCGGCGGGCGCGGCCGAGGCCTCGCCGGAGCCGTCGCGGCCGGGCTGGCCGAAGTCGTTGACGACCACGCCCGCGCCGAGCCGGGCGAGCTCGATCGCCTCGGCGCGCCCGAGCCCGCGGCCCGCACCCGTCACGACGGCGGACAGTCCCTCAAGTGGCAGTGCCATCTGGCTTGATTCCTCTCGGATCAGAGGTGGTCTCTGACTCAGATCTCGATGCAGGTGCGCAGGGCCGTGCCGGTCCGCATCTGGTCCAGGGCGTCGTTGATCTCGCCGAGCTGCACCCGGTGGGTGATCAGTCCGGCCAGGTCCACGCGGCCGGCCCGCCACAGGGCGATGGTCCGCTCGTAGGAGCGCAGCACGTCCCCGCCGCCGTACAGGGAGGGCAGGATCCGCTTCTCGTCGAAGAACAGCGAGAACATGTCGATCTGGAAGTTGTCGTCGAGGGCGCCCGCGCCGACCACGCAGACCGTGCCCCCGCGCCGGGTCATGTCGTACGCCGTGCGCGCGGTCGCGGACTTGCCGACCACCTCGAAGACGTAGTCGAAGCCCTCGTTGGCGGTGATCCGGGCCTTGGCGTCGGCGAAGGCCTCCGGGGAGACGGCCTCGGTGGCGCCGAAACGCAGGGCGGCCTCCCGCCGGGACTCCACGGGGTCCACGGCGATGATCTGGGCGGCGCCCTGCACCTTGGCGCCCTGGATGGTGGACATCCCGACCCCGCCGCAGCCGATCACGGCCACCGAGGCGCCGGCCGAGACCCGTGCGGTGTTGATGGCGGCGCCGAGGCCGGTGGTGACCCCGCAGCCGATGAGCGCGGCGATCTCGTACGGTACGTCGTCCGGGATGGGGACGGCGCAGCCCGCGGCGACGACGACCTCCTCCGCGAAGGTGCCGGTGCCCGCGAAGCCGAAGACGTCCCCGCCGGGCCGCTTGAAGTTGGCGACCCCCGCGTTGACCAGGCTCGCCAGGCACAGGTGGCCCTGGTCGCGCCTGCAGGAGGCGCACTGCCCGCAGGGCGGCAGCCAGCAGACGAGCACGCGGTCGCCGGGCTTGACGTGGGTGACCCCGTCACCGACGTCGAGCACCTCGCCCGCGCCCTCGTGGCCGGGGACGAAAGGGGCGGGCTGCGGGAGCACGCCGCTCATCGCGGAGAGGTCGGAGTGGCACAGTCCGGTGGCCCGGATGCGGATCTTCACCTTGCCCGGCCCGAAGCCGACGGCCTCGATGTCGTCCACTACCTCGAGCTTCGTCTGGCCTATCTCGGTCTGGAGTGCTGCGCGCACGGTGCGGCTCCTTGTGGGTTGAAGCGGTGACGCGTGTTCGCTGTACGGGTGTGCAGTTCTCGGGGTGCGGGGTGCCGGGTGCGGGCTCGGGCCGTACGGGCGTACGCGCCTGCCCCCGCCCGCGGCTACGCGTGCTCGACCAGGGTGTCGGCGAGGACCGGCGCGTCGTCCCTGTCGACGGCGGTCACCGACACCCGGACGGATCCGGGCTCCTGCCACATCCGGATGCGCAGGGTCTCGCCGGGGAAGACGATCCCGGCGAAGCGGGTGCTGTACGCGCGGACGCGGGAGACGTCCCCGTCGAGCACGGTGTCCACGACGGCTTTGAGGGTCATGCCGTACGAGCACAGGCCGTGCAGGATCGGCCGGTCGAAGCCGCCGAGCTTGGCGAACTCGGGGTCGGCGTGGAGCGGGTTCCAGTCCCCGGAGAGCCGGTAGAGCAGGGCCTGGTCCTCGCGGATGGTCTTCTCGACGGTCCGGTCGGGCTCCCGGTCCGGGTCCCCGCCGCGGGCCGAGGGGCCGCGCTCCCCGCCGAAGCCGCCCTCTCCGCGGACGAAGATCTGGGCGTCGCTGGTCCACAGCGGGCCCTCGTCGTCGGCGACCTCGGAGCGCAGCACGATCACGGCGGCCTTGCCCTTGTCCCAGACCGCGGCGACCTTGGAGCTGCTGGTGGCCCTGCCCTTGACGGGGATGGGGCGGTGCAGCTCGATCCGGTGCCCGCCGTGGAGGACGTGGGCGAGGTTGACCTCGATGCCGGGGGCGCCGAGGCCGCCGAGCATGGCCATGCCGGCGCCGGCGACGGTGGCGAAGCTGGGCAGGACGTGGAGCTTGGACTCCAGGGTGTAGCGCAGCTCGTCGGGGTCGGTCGCCGGGGTCCCGGCGCCGAGTCCGAGGTGGTAGAGCTGGATGTCCTTGTGGTCCCAGCCGATCTCGCTCTGGCGGGGGTCGGCGGCGAGGGCCCTGGCGGCGTCGATCGGCATCTGGAGGCTGCTCCTTGGGTCCGTTTCCGAGCTGGAAGACCTCGGTGCGGCCGTCCGCACCGTCGGCCGCACCGAGGTCGTTTGCGGGGCCGGCCACCCACTAGAACGCGTTCTAGGAAGCCGACGAGCCCTATGTATAACGCACCCCCCGGGAGTTGGGAAGACTCCTGACGCCATGTCAGCTCTGCCGGAAGCAGGCGCGTTGCCCGCCCGGACGGGGCGGGCGGCCTACCCTGGGGCGGTGACCGAAATGCCCCAGAACCTCCGCCCTGCCAAGTATCTGCGCGTACTGCTGGCCGGCCCGGACGGCGGGCTCGCCGTGCTGCTCGGGCTCCAGTACGACATCCAGGTGGTGGCCCACCTGGACCCCGGGGACGACCTGCTCGCCGCCGCGCAGGCGACGCGGCCGGAGGTCGCGCTGGTCGAGGACCCGGAGGCGGTGGCCGCGCTGGCGGCGGAGGTGCCGGACTGCCGGGTGCTGCTGCTGACGGGGTCGGCGCATCCGGGGCTGTTGCGGGCGGCGCTGGATGCGGGGGCGGCGGGGCTGCTACTCCGGGACGTCCCGGTGGACGACCTGGCGTCCTCCATCCGGCGCGCCGCCATGGGCGAAACGGTCATCGACCCGTCCCTCCACGACCCGGACCAGCCCTGACCCGGACCCGTCCGGACCAGCCCGGGACCCCGGTCCGCTGCGCGGGGCCTTCCCCTACCCGCCCCTCCCCGAACTGGGGCTCCGCCCCAGACCCCGCGCCTCAAACGCCGGCGGGGCTGGGATGTGGCTGATACCGCCGCGCAGGGCTGATGGATTTGCGCAGCAAAATCCAGCCCGCGCGGCGTTTGAGCGCACCGGGCGCGGAGCGCACGGTATGGGGGTCCGGGGGCCTGCCCCCGGTTTCGGGAAGGAGGGGGTCCCCCCGGACGGAGTCTGGGGGCGGGGTGGGGATCAGACCCCCGCCCACCGGGACCCGGGGTCAGCGGCGGAGGAGGGTGACGACGGCGGCCCCGCCCAGACCGATGTTGTGCGCGAGAGCAACCCGCGCCCCCGGCACCTGCCGACCCCCCGCCTCCCCCCGCAGCTGCCACACCAGCTCCGCCGCCTGCGCCAGCCCCGTCGCCCCCAGCGGGTGCCCCTTGGAGATCAGGCCCCCGGACGGGTTGACGACCCACCGCCCGCCGTACGTCGTGGCCCCGCTCTCGACCAGCTCGCCGGACGCCCCGTCCGCGCACATGCCCAGCGCCTCGTACGTCAGCAGCTCGTTCACCGAGAAGCAGTCGTGCAGCTCGACGACGTCGACGTCCTCGATGCCGAGCCCCGAGCGCTCGTAGACCTGCCGCGCCGCCGCCGCGGTCATCGGCTTGCCGACCACGTCGATGCAGGAGCCCGAGGAGAAGGACTCCCCCGTGTCCGTGGTCATCGCCTGGGCGGCGATCTCCACCGCCCGCCCCTCCAGGCCGTGCTCGGCCACGAAGCGCTCGGAGACGACCAGGGCCGCCGCGGCCCCGTCGGAGGTCGGCGAGCACTGGAGCTTGGTGAGCGGGCGGTGGATCTGCTTCGCCTCCAGCACCTCCTCGACCGTGTAGACGTCCCGGAACTGCGCGTTCGGGTTGGCGGCCGAGTGCCGGTGGTTCTTGGCGCCGACCGCCGCGAGCTGCGCGGCCGTGGTCCCGTACCGCTCCATGTGCTCGCGGGCGGCGTTGCCGAAGATCTGCGCGGTGGGCGGGGACATCTCGAAGCCGTGGCCGGCGGCCATGATCCCGTAGTGCCGGGCCACCGGCGAGGTCTTGAAGTCGCCCCCGTCGGCGCCGCCGCCCAGCGCCCCCTTCTTCATCTTCTCGAAGCCGAGGGCGAGGACGCAGTCGTTGATGCCGCCCTCGACGAACTGCCGGGCCATCATGAGGGCGGTCGCGCCGGTCGCGCAGTTGTTGTTGACGTTGTAGACGGGCACCCCGCTCAGCCCGAGCTCGTAGGCGGCCCGCTGCCCGGCGGTGGAGGCCTGGAAGCAGTAGCCGACGGGCACCTGCTCCACGAGCCCGTAGTCGATCCCCGCGTCCGCGAGGGCCGCCTGCCCGGCCTCCTTCGCCATGTCCCAGTACTGCCAGTCGCGTGATTCGGGCTTCTCGAACCGCGTCATCCCGACCCCGACGATGTACGCCTTCACGGTGCGTCCCTTCCTGGTGCGTCAGTCCCTGGGGAGGCCGAGGATCCGCTCGGCCACGACGTTGAGCTGGACCTGCGTGGTACCCCCGGCGATGGTCAGGCAGCGGGACATGAGCATCCCGTGCACCGCCCGCTCCCCCGCCCCCTCGCACACCGCGCCCGCCGGGCCGAGGAGTTCGAGGGCGAGTTCGGCGGTGCGCTGCTGGTGCGGGGTCTGGACGAGCTTGCGTACGGAGGCCCCGGCGCCCGGCTCCAGCCCGCCGACCTGCTGGAGGGTGGTCCGCAGGCCGATGCAGGCCAGGGCGTGGGCCTCGGCGGCCAGCTGCCCGATCCTGGCCCGGCAGGCCCCGTCCAGGTCGGCGGAGCGGGAGAGCAGGGCCTCCAGCCCGGTGTCGAAGCTCATCTGGTCGGCCATGTGGACGCGTTCGTTGCCGAGGGTGTTGCGGGCCACCCGCCAGCCGCCGTCCGGCTCCCCCACCAGGGCGTCGGCGGGCAGGAGCACGTCGTCGAGGTAGACCTCGTTGAAGAGGGCCTCGCCGGTGATCTCCTTGAGCGGGCGGACCTCGATGCCGGGGGTGTTCTTCATGTCGACGAGGAAGTAGCCGAGCCCCTTGTGCTTGGGGGCCGCGGGATCGGTGCGGGCGAGCAGGATGGCGTGGTCGGCGGTGTGCGCCGAACTCGTCCACACCTTCTGCCCGTTGACCTTCCAGCCGCCGTCACCGGTGCGTTCGGCGCGGGTGCGCAGGGCGGCGAGGTCGGATCCGGCCTCCGGTTCGGAGAAGAGCTGGCACCAGGTGAGCTCCCCGCGCAGGGTGGGCAGCAGATAGCGCTCGCGCTGGGCGGGGGTGCCGTAGGCGATGAGGGAGGGAACGACCCAGGTGGCGATGCCGAGTTCGGCGATCCGCACCCCTGCCGCGGCCATCTCCTGCTGGATGACGAGCTGTTGGGCGGGTCCGGCGCCGAGCCCGTAGGGCGGCGGCAGGTGCGGGGCGGCGTACCCGGTGGGGACGAGGACCCGGCGGGCGGCCGCCGGGTCGAGTCCGGCCGCGTCGGCGGCGGCCCCGCGGGCGGCCTGCCGGTGTGCCTCGGCCTCGGCGGGGAGCTCGGTGCGCAGCTCGCGCCGGGCTCCGGCGGCGGCGAGCCGGACGGCGCGGGTGCGGTGCCCGTCGCCGGCGCCGAGGAGCTGCCGGGCGACCAGGGCGCGGCGCAGGAAGACGTGGGCGTCGTGCTCCCAGGTGAAGCCGATGCCGCCGAGGATCTGGATGCAGTCCTTGGCGCAGGTGTACGCGGCGTCGAGGGCGGTGGCGGCGGCGAGGGCCGCGGTGAGTCCGCGGACCTCGGGGGCGAGGGCGGGCTCGTCGGCGGCGCGCACGGCGTCCCAGGCGGTGGCCCGGGCCTGTTCGAGGCGGACGAGCATGTCGGCGCAGAGGTGTTTGACGCCCTGGAACTGCCCGATGGGACGGCCGAACTGCTCGCGTACCTTGGCGTGTTCGACCGCGAGGTGCAGGACGCGGGCGGCGGTGCCGCAAGCGTCGGCGGCGAAGAGGGCGCAGGCGAGGTCCCGTACGAAGGCGGTGTCGACGGCGAGGACCCGGTCGGCGGGGACCACGGCGCCGCGGGCCCGGACCTCGGCGGTGGGGCGGGTGGGGTCGGCGCTGTCATGGGTGCGGACGTCCAGTGCGGCGGCGTCCACGGCGAGCCAGACCGCGCCGTGGGCCGCTTCGGCGGCGAGCAGCAGGAGGTCCGCCTCTCCCGCGCCGAGTACGGGCGGTGCGGTCCCGTCGAGGAGGTAGCCGCCGCCCTCCACGGCCACGGCGGTCAGGGCGCCGGGCCCGAGGGCCAGGGCCCCGATCCGGCTGCCGTCGGCGAGTGCGCCGGCGAGGTCGGGGCGGCCGGCGCGGGCCAGTACCACGGAGGCGCAGGCGTTGCCGAGGAACGGGCCGGGGAGGGCCCCGGCGGCGGCCTCCTCGACGACGACGGCGAGATCGAGGAGGGTGCCGCCCTCCAGGTGCGGGGCGAGCAGGCCCTGCGCGGCCAGCGCGTCCCACCAGCCGGGCCGGCCCCCGGCCGGGGGCGGGGAGTCGAGCAGCTTGCGCACGTCTTCGGGCGGCACGGTCCGCGCCGTCCAGCCGCGCACGGCTTCGGCCAACTCCCGCTGTTCCGCTGTGATTCCGATGCCCATGCGCGGCAGAGTAGAACACGTTTCATTCTGACGGAAGGTCAGATACGGGGTGTCCGCCCGGCGGCCCGACCCGGCGGGCGCCGCCCCGGCGTGGAGGACTACCGGGCGGTAGGGCAGCATGAGGGCCCCGTCACCCCCGACCGGCCCCGACCCCTGACCCCGGAGGCACCCCATGGCACCCACGGCCGCCGCACCCCAGCCGGAGATCCTCGCCGCATTCGAGGCGGCGAAGGGGTTCATGCCGGTCCGGGAGGGGCTCGCGCTGTACGCCGCCGCCGTGGAGGCCGCCGCGCTCGGGCTGCCGCTGCTGGAGGTCGGGACGTACTGCGGCCGCTCCACCATCCTGCTCGCGGACGCCGCGCGGTCGGCCGGGCTGGTCGCGGTCACGGTGGACCACCACCGCGGGAGCGAGGAGCAGCAGCCGGGGTGGGAGTACCACGACCCGACCGTCGTGGACCCGGAGGTGGGGCTGATGGACACCCTGCCGACCTTCCGGCGGACCCTGCACGCGGCCGGGCTGGAGGAGCACGTGCTCGCCCTGGTCGGGCGGTCGCCGCAGGCGGCGCGGGTGTGGGGCGGGGAGCTGGGGCTCCTCTTCATCGACGGCGGGCACACGGACGAGCACGCCGTGAACGACTACGAGGGGTGGGTGCCGCACCTTGCGGTGGGCGGGGCGCTGGTCATCCACGACGTGTTCCCGGACCCGGCGGACGGGGGGCAGGCCCCGTACCGGATCTACTGCCGCGCGCTGGCCTCCGGCGCCTTCACCGAGGTCTCGGTGACCGACTCCCTCCGCGTCCTGCGCCGCACGGCCCCCGGCCTCTGACCCCGGGTCCCGCTGCGCGGGGCCTGTTCCCCTACCCACCCCTTCCCGAAACCGGGGGCAAGCCCCCGGACCCCCGAACCGTGCGCTCCGCGCCCGGTGCGCTCAAACGCCGCGCGGGCTGGATTTTGCTCCGCAAATCCATCAGCCCTCCCGGCCCCATCAGCCACATCCAGCCCCGCCGGCGCTTGAGGCGCGGGGTCCGGGGCGGAGCCCCGACACCCAGCCCGCCGGCGCTTGAGGCGCGGGGTCTGGGGCGGAGCCCCAGGAACGGGAACGGGCGGGTAGGGGAACAGGCCCCGCGCCAGCGGGAGCGGGGGCGGCGCGCCGAGGGCGGCGCGGGGGGACCCGGGTCCGGGCCGGGAGGATTAGCATCACGTCGTGCCGTACGACGAGAGCCCCCCGCCCCCGGAGTCCTCCACCTCGATCGCCCCCGGCCGCGACCGCTTCGGCCGCCGCTCCACGGCCGCCGTCGCCGTGGCCGTACTCGCCCCCGTCTGCCTCGCCGGCTGGCTGCTGGCCTCGGTGTTCGGCGATGCCGGACCGGAGGGCAGCCGGCCCCCGGTGCTCCCGCTGCCGACCGCCGACGCCAAGGCCGGGGCCAGCGCCCGGGCGGGCACGGAGGAAGCGGCCTCCCCGTCCGCACCCGCGCCCGCATCCGTACCGGCCACGGCCGCCACCCCGGCCGCCTCGGGCAGCAGCGCCCCCGCCCAAGGCGCCGGCCCCCTCGCCGGCCGTACCGTCGTCGTGGACCCGGGGCACAACCCCGGGAACTTCCAGCACTCCCGCGAGATCAACTCGCTCGTGAACATCGGCACCGGCCGCAAGGAGTGCGACACCACCGGAACCACCACCAACTCCGGCTACAAGGAAGCCGAGTTCACCCTCGATGTGGCCCGCCGCCTGCGCGCCGAGCTGGAACGCCAGGGCGCCCGCGTGGTGTTCACCCACGAGGCCGAGCGCCCCTTCGGCCCGTGCATCGACGAGCGGGCCCGGATCGGCAACGAGGCCGCGGCCGACGCCGTCGTCTCCGTCCACGCCGACGGCTCCTCCTCAGGCAACCGCGGCTTCCACGTGATCCTGCCCGCCCGGGTCAAGGGCGGGGCCGCGGACACCGTCGCGATCGTCGGCCCCTCGCGCGAGCTGGGCGAGCGCATCGCGGGCAACTACGTGCGCACCACCGGCATGGCGCCCTCCAACTACGTCGGCGGCGGTACGGGCCTGGTCGTGCGCAGCGATCTCGGCGGCCTCAACCTCTCGACCCGCCCCAAGGTGTTCGTCGAATGCGGCAACATGCGTGACGCCAAGGACGCGGCGCTGCTGACGAGTCCGCAGTGGCGGCAGAAGGCGGCGCAGGGCATCGCGGACGGCATCGTCGGCTTCCTCGGCGGGTAGTCCTGCCCCGTCGGGGGGTGCTTCCCCGGCGCGCGGCCCGGCGGCCCGGTGCCCCGGGCCGCCGCCGGCGGCCGGCATCCGTACCATGGTGCCGCCCGTCCGCGCGCGACCGCGCCCGAGGCACCACGAGACGACGACGACCGAGACCGAAGAGGACACCAAGTGAACATCCGCTCCCTCACAAGAGGCGACGGCGTGGTGATCGGAGCAGCGGTTCTGCTGTTCATCGCCTCGTTCCTCAATTACTTCACCGCGGATTGCAAGGGGATCGACGCGTGTGAGGACAGCCTCCCCAACGCCTGGGACACGGACAAGATCTACCTGGTCCTGCCGTCGATCTTCCTCATCGGGCTGATCGGCGCCGGGCTGCTGCTCGCCGGCCGCTTCCTGCCCGAGGGCCGCAAGCTGGGCCCGCTGGGCCTGGACGGCTGGGGCGCGGCGCTGGCCGTGGTCGCCTTCTGGTCCTCGCTGTGGTCCCTGATCCTCAGCCCCGAGGGCGTGGACCTGGGCGCGGGCGCGTACCTCGCCTTCCTGGCCACGCTGGCGCTGGCCGCCGTGACGCTGGTCGGCTCGCGGGTGCCCGCGCTCGCCGGTGCGCTGCTGCCGGCCCCCGGTCCGCAGCCCGTGGCCCCGTACGGCGGACAGCCGGGCCAGGGCGGTCCGGGGCAGCCCGGCGGCTACGGCTACCCGGGCGGTCCCGGCCAGGCCGGGCAGCCGGGCGGCGGGTACGGCTACGAGGCGAGCCAGGGCGGCCCGGCGGGCCAGCCCGGTCCGCACGGCCAGCCGGGCGGCCACCCGGACGCGCAGCCCGCGGCGGACTTCGCGGCGTTCTGGTTCGCGGTGCCGGTGGCGCGCCCCCTGTACGCGGAGGACGGCTCCGGTGCGGCGATCGCCGAGCTGGCGCCCGGCACCTGGTACCTGGCCGTGGCGCAGCACGGGCCCGCGGGCCTGGTGGCGCAGACCCAGGACGGGCGGCGCGGCGTCCTCCAGGACACCTCGGAGATCCAGCGCGGCTGATCCGGCGCGGCTGATCCGGCGCGGCCGGTCAGGCCGGGCCCCGTACGACGAACGGCCCCCCGCCCTTCCGGGCTGGGGGCCGTTGCCCTACAGTCCCCTGACGGGCCGTCAGATAACGGCGGGACCGCCGCCCGGACCATCGCCGGACCGACCACCGGAGGGGACCATGCGCCTCGGACTCGCGCTCGGCTACTGGGGCCGCGGCCCCGGTGCGGACCACCTCGACCTCGCCACCGAGGCCGAGGACCTGGGCTACGACTCGGTGTGGACCGCCGAGGCCTGGGGCTCGGACGCCTTCACCACCCTGACCTGGATCGCCGCCCACACCTCGCGGATCCGGCTCGGCACCGCCCTCGCGCAGATGGCCGCCCGCACCCCCACGGCCACCGCCATGCAGGCCCTCACCCTCGACCACCTCTCCGGCGGGCGGATGGTGCTCGGGCTCGGGCTGTCGGGCCCCCAGGTGGTGGAGGGCTGGTACGGGCGCCCCTTCCCGGCGAGCCCGCTGACGGCGACCCGCGAGTACGTGGACGTGGTCCGCCAGGTGCTGCGGCGCGAGGGCCCGGTCGTCCTCGACGGGCGCTTCCACAGCCACCCGTACCGGGGCGCCGACGGCACCGGACTCGGCAAGCCGCTCAAGCCGATCACCCACCCGCTGCGCGCGGACCTGCCGGTCCTGCTGGGCGCCGAGGGCCCGAAGAACATCGCCCAGACCACCCGGATCGCCGACGGCTGGCTGCCCCTGTACTGGTCGCCGTTCCGCCCGGACGTCTACCAGGCCTCCCTGGAGGGGCTCCGGGACGGGTTCATGATCGCGCCGATGGCGCGGGCGAAGGTGTGCGCGGACGTGGCCGAGGGGCTGCTGCCGGTCAAGGCCATGCTGGGCTTCTACATCGGCGGCATGGGCCACGCGGCCCGCAACTTCCACGCGGACCTGATGGCCCGGATGGGGTTCGGGGAGGAGGCCCGACGGATCCAGGAGCTCTTCCTCGCCGGCCGCCGGGAGGAGGCCGTGCTCGCCGTACCCGACGCCTTCGCCGACGAGATCTCGCTGGTCGGCCCGCGGGAGCGGATCGCGGAGCGGCTGGAGCTGTGGCGCAAGGGGCCGGTCACCGACCTGCTGGTCACCGCCCCGGACCCCCACACGCTGAGGGTCCTGGCCGAATTGAACTCCTGACGGCACCGGACCCGCCGGGCCGCCGCGGACCCACGCGCCGGGGCCGCCGGACCCCCACCCGGGTCCGGCGGCCCCGTACCCGCCTCCGCCTCCCTCAGCCGCCCAGCTGGGAGGCGCTCGGCACCTGGTCCTTGACCTCGGCGCCCGCGCTGCTGCCCGCGCTCTTGATGTCGTTGATGACCTTCTCGAAGGCGCCGACATCCGATTCGCTCGCCTCGCCCTTGCGCAGCTTCGTGCCCAGGTCCTTGAGGGAGTCGATGCCCGCCGTCAGCGGGGCCACGGCCTTCGACAGCAGCTCGTCGCCCTTGGCGTTGTTCACGGCGGCCTTGAGCCGGTTGTACGTGAAGGCGCCCGCGAGGCCCGCCTTGACCAGCGCGAGCCGCCGGCCGTCCGCGCCCTGCTTGAACTTGCCGTCGCGGTAGGGCTTCACGATCCACTGGTACGTGGCGCCGGCCGCGAGGCCCGCGTTCGCCACGAACCTCGTCTTCGCGAACTTCTGCTGCTCCGCCGAACTGCTGGGCGTCGCGCCCGAGGCCGTGTCCTTGTCGTCGCCTCCGCAGGCGGTCGCGCCCCCGATCAGGGCGAAGGACAGCAGCAGGGCCGTGAGGGCCCGGCGGATCGGTGCGGTACGGGATACGGGCACGGCGAAACCTCCGGCGCGGTTCCCCCCGGGCGGCTGCCGGGGCGGGGTGCACGGGGTGCACTCCCCGCAGCCTCACCCGGCCCCACCCGGTCCGCCACCCGGGGGACGGGGGCGGGTAGCCCGTACGGGTGAGGACCCGTACGGGCAAGGCGCGCCGGGGCGGCGGCCTCAGCCGCAGCAGTCGGGGTCGAGCCCCGCCGGGAGCTCCGCGCCGCCGAAGACGGCCGTGGTGGCCGGGTCCCCGCCGAGCGCGGCCACCGCCAGGAGCAGCGAGCCCGCGGTCCAGGTGGTCAGCTCCTGCGGCCACACCGCCCGGTCCTCGAAGACGTAGCCCGTCCAGTACATGCCGCCCTCGGCCCGCAGGTGGGCGATCGAGCGCAGGACCTCCAGGGCCCGGTCGGACTCCCCCGTCGCCCAGAGGGCGAGGGCGAGTTCGCAGCTCTCGCCGCCGGTGACCCACGGGTTCGGCAGGACGCAGCGCACCCCGAGGTCCGGGACCACGAACTCGTCCCAGCGCTCCTCGATGCGGGCCTTCGCCTCCGCGCCCGTCAGCGCCCCGCCGAGGACCGGGTAGTACCAGTCCATCGAGTAGCGGTCCTTGTCGAGGAAGCGCTCGGGGTGGCGGCGGATCGCGTGCGCGAGGGCGCCCGCGGCCAGCTCCCAGTCGGGCTGCGGCTCCTCGCGGTGCGCGGCGATGGCCAGGGCGCAGCGCAGTGCCTGGTGGATCGAGGAGGAGCCGGTGAGGAGGGCGTCGGTGACGGGGGTGCCGTCGGCCTCGCGCTTCCAGCCGATCTGGCCGCCGGGCTGCTGGAGGCCGAGGACGAACTCGACGGCGGCGTAGACGGCGGGCCACATGCGGTCGAGGAAGGTGTCGTCGCCGGTGGCGAGGTAGTGGTGCCAGACGCCCACGGCGATGTAGGCGGTGAAGTTGCTCTCCTTGCCGGCGTCCTGGGGCGCGGCGGTGTCCACGCCCGCGGGCCGGTCGGCGTAGGCGGCGTACCAGGAGCCGTCGGGGTTCTGGTGCCGGGCGAGCCAGTCGTAGGCCCGCTCGGCGGCGGCGTGCTCGCCGGCCGCGTCGAGGGCCATGGCGGCCTCGGTGTGGTCCCACGGGTCGAGGTGGTGGCCGCGGAACCAGGGCAGGGCCCCGTCCCCGCGCTGTACGGCGAGGATGCCGGCGACGGTCTCGGCGGCCTGCTCGGCGGTCAGGACCCCGGGCAGGACCAGGTGCTCCGTACGGCCGGGCGTACTCACTGGGCCGCGCCGGAGGGGAGGTGGGGCTTGGTGGCGTAGGCCACGAAGCTCTTGCCGATGACGGGGTTGAGGGCCTGCTCGGCGAGGCGGGTCGCGAGGGGCTTCTTCATGATGTCCCAGACCAGCAGCTTGTGGTACGCGCGGACGGGCAGGGCCTTGTCGTTGTCCACGCCGAAGGCGCACTTGAGCCACCAGTACGGGGAGTGCAGCCCGTGGGCGTGGTGGGTGCCGTAGGGCTTGAGGCCGGCGCCCTCCATCTTCTTGAGGAGCTCGTCGGCCTTGTAGATGCGGATGTGGCCGCCCTCGACCTCGTGGTAGGCGTCCGAGAGGGCCCAGCAGACCTTCTCGGGGCCGTAGCGGGGCACGGTGATCGCGATGCGGCCGCCGGGCTTGAGGACGCGGACCATCTCGGCGAGCACGCCCTTGTCGTCCGGGATGTGCTCCATGACCTCGGAGATGATCACGACGTCGAAGGACGCGTCGGGGAAGGGCAGGGCCAGGGCGTCGCCCTCCATGGCGGTGGCGGTGGCCCCCGCGGGGGCCTCGCCGGCCTCCTTCATGGCGGCGAACCACTTGGCGACCTCGCGGATCTCCTCGGCGTTGCGGTCGAGCGCGACGACCTGGGCGCCCCGCCGGTAGCACTCGAAGGCGTGCCGGCCTGCGCCGCAGCCCAGATCGAGCACGCGGTCGCCTGCTGCGAGCGGGAACCGGGAGAAATCGACGGTCAGCACGGGGGCCTGCCTCCGAGGTCGAGGGGGTGGTGAGGGTGGTGCGTCAGCGCGGGGCGCCGGCGGGGGTACCGGCTCCCGGGACGGGCCCGTGCGGGCCGGTCCGGTGGGGCTCAGCGGCGTCCGCCGGCCGCCGCGGCGGCGATCGCCGCGCGGTAGTGCGCGACGGTCCCCTCGGCGGCCCTGGCCCACGTGAACCGCTCCAGGACCCGGGCGCGGCCCGCGGCGCCGAGCCGGGCCCGCAGCTCCGCGTCGCCGAGCAGCCGGCCCAGGGCGGCGGCCAGGGCCCCCGCGTCGCCGGGCGGCACGGCCAGACAGGTCTCGCCGTCGGCTCCGGCGACCTCGGGGATCGCGCCGCCCGTGGTGGCGACCAGCGGGGTGCCGGTGGCCATGGCCTCGGCGGCGGGCAGCGAGAAGCCCTCGTACAGGGAGGGCACGCAGGAGACCTCGGCGCTGCGGACCAGGTCCACGAGCTCCTCGTCGCTGATGCCCTTGACGAAGCGGACGGCGTCCTGGAGCCCGTACTCCTCGATGGCGCGGGCTACCGGGCCGCGCTCGGCGCGCTTGCCGACCACGACGAGGTGCGCGTCGGGGCGCTCGGTGCGCACCTTGGCGAGGGCCTCGACGAGGTGGACGAGCCCCTTGAGGGGGACGTCGGCGCTGGAGGTGGTGACGATCCGGCCGGGCACCTCGGCGACGGCGGGGTCCGGGGACCACAGCTCGGTGTCGGCGCCGATGTGGACCACGTGGATGCGGTCGGGGCGGACGCCGAGGTCGTCGACGATCTCCTGCCGGGAGGAGCCGGAGACCGTCAGCACGGACGGCAGCCGGGCCGCGACCCGCTTCTGCATCCGCGTGAAGGCGTACCAGCGGCGTACGGAGGCGCGCTTCCTGCGGTCCTTCGCGGCGGCGAGGTCGAGGCGGCGGTCGACGGTGATGGGGTGGTGGACCGTGGTGACCAGGGGGGCGCCGAGGTCGCCGAGGAGCCCGTAGCCGAGGGTCTGGTTGTCGTGGACGACGTCGAACTCGCCCCGGCGGGCGGCGAGGTGGCGCCGGGCCCGCAGGGAGAAGGTCAGCGGCTCGGGGAAGCCGCCGGTCCACATGGTGGCGACCTCCAGCACGTCGATCCAGTCCCGGTACTCCCCGCGGCGCGGGGTGCGGAACGGGTCGGGCTGGCGGTAGAGGTCGAGGCTGGGCAGCTCGGTGAGGCTGAGGCCGCCGCCGGGTGCGCCGCCGGTGACCTCGTCGAGTACGGCGTAGGGCTGGGCGCCGATCACCTCGACGGTGTGGCCGAGGCGGGCGAGTTCGCGGGAGAGGTGGCGGACGTACACGCCCTGGCCCCCGCAGAACGGGTTCCCTTTGTACGTGAGGAGCGCGATGCGCAGCGGGCGGTCGCCGTCAGTGGCGGAACCCTCGAAAGGGCTCGTCACCATGGCCTCAGCGGTCACTCCCGGCCCCCTTCTCACTGCACTTTCGGCGGAGCGTAACCGCTCGGATATTCTAGAACAAGTTTCAGACCTGATCCGTCGAAGAGCATTGAATCTACCGGCCGGAAACCACACCGTAAGAGGCGGAGCAGGTGATTCGCGCCACCACCGCAGCTCCTGCCATGCTGTGCCCCCTGCGGGGCGGCCGGGGAGCCCGGGGAAGCCGCGCGGCAGGGCAGGCGCGGCCACAGGACGCGCGCGACTACGCGACGAGATGGGACACATGACCGGGGAAGCCAAGGCCGTCACCGCCGCCACCGCAGCCGCCGTCCCCGTGTCCCCGCCCCTGACCGAGCGGCAGGAGGCGCGGCGGCGGCGGATCCTGCACGCGAGCGCCCAACTGGCCAGCCGCGGCGGCTTCGACGCGGTGCAGATGCGCGAGGTCGCGGAGTCCTCGAGCGTGGCGCTCGGGACGCTGTACCGCTACTTCCCCTCCAAGGTGCACCTGCTGGTCGCGACCATGCAGGACCAGCTCCAGCACATGCACACGACCCTGCGGAAGCGGCCGCCGGCGGGCGAGGACCCGGCGCAGCGGGTCGCGGAGACGCTCATGCGGGCTTTCCGCGCCCTCCAGCGGGAACCGCAGCTCGCGGACGCGATGGTGCGCGCGCTGACCTTCGCCGACCGCAGCGTGAGCCCCGAGGTGGACACGGTCTCCCGGCTGACCACGGCGATCATCCTGGACGCGATGGGCCTGGAGGCCCCGCCGACCGCCGAGCAGCTCTCGGCGGTCCGCGTGATCGAGCACACCTGGCACTCGGCGCTGATCACCTGGCTCTCGGGGCGCGCCTCGATCGCCCAGGTGAAGATCGACATCGAGACGGTCTGCCGGCTGATCGACCTGACGGCCCCGGCCGCGCCGGGCGCGGCGGGCGCGCCGAGGGGCTGACGGCGACGGCCCGCGGACGGCATCCCCGCCCGGAATTCGGCCGGGATCAGTCGGAGTTCCCGCTGCCGATGCCCGGCATGTCCTTGCCGAACAGCAGCTCCAGCTCCTTCGAGGAGAAGCCCCGCATACAGGTGTCCTCGGTGGCCGTGAAGGACACCATGCCGCCGGGCTTCATCGTGTGGCTGTTCGCGTACGCCGTCCAGCCCCGCTTCTTCAGCACGGCCGACACCGAGCGCTGACCCGGTACGGGCTCCTGCTCGGTGCGCACCCCGTCCGCCCAGCCCTTCTCCACCAGGGCGGCCACGGCGGCCTCGTACTTCGCCGCGGGGTCGGCCACCGCGGACGCGCCGCCCAGGTCCACCCACTGCCAGACCGCCGTGCACGACGCGGCGCGGGCCTCCAGCTGCTGCTTCTCGGTGGCGCCCGGCGGCAGGGCCGCAGTGCCCGAGGGCATCGGCGAGCGGCGCCCGGAGTCCGGCAGCCCGGCCTTCTGCGCGGCGGCGTCCAACTCCGCCTGCACCTCGGCCCGTCCGAAGGCGGCCGGGGCGGAGGAGGATGCGGAGCCCTTCTCGGCACCGGGCGCGGCGCCCCCGCCCCCGCACCCCGCAAGCCCGCCCACCAGCACCGCTCCGACGGCCGCGACCGCCCACTTCTTCCCGTACATGCGGATCCACACCCTTTGCCACACCCCCGGCAAGGCACGCCGGAGGACCGTCGCAGGAGTGTGCCACACGCCTCCTGCGGGCCGGGACGGCCCGGGGCGGCCCGGGACGGTGGAACCGCCGGGCCCGTCGGGCCCGGCGGTTCCGCACGTGCGGCACGCGCCCCGGGTGCAGGTCCGGCCCCCTGCTCCCCTTTGCCCCTACTCCTCCGGAGGGAAGACCGCTTCGCCCGAGTCGCGGAGGGAGATCATGATGGCCTCCACCGGGCAGGCCTCGGCTGCCGACAGGACGTCCTCGTTGGCGTCCGCGTCCGCCGAGGCGGGGTGGGACTGCCGGGCCGAGTCCAGGGTGAAGCCCCCGGGGGCGAGGCTCACGCACATCCCCGAGCCGATGCAGACCCCGCGGTCCACTTCTATGTGCCAGCGGTCACCCATCAGGCACCGGTCCCGGGCTCATAGCCGGCGGGCAGGTGGATCATCTTGTGCTCCAGGTATTCGCTCAGTCCTTCGGGGCCGAACTCCCGCCCCACGCCGCTGTTCTTGTACCCGCCGAAAGGCCCGAGCATGTCGAGGCTGAAGGTGTTCACGTTGTACGTGCCCGTGCGCACCCGGCGCGCGAAGTCGATGCCGTGTTCGACGTCCGCGGTCCACACGCTGCCGCTGAGCCCGAACTCCGAATCGTTCGCGATGCGCAGGGCCTCCTCCTCGTCCCCGTAGGGCAGCAGGCAGACCACCGGGCCGAAGATCTCCTCCCGGGCCACCCGCATCGAGTTGTCGACCCCGCCGAGCAGGGTGGGCTCGACGTACCAGCCCTGCTCCAGGCCCTTCGGGACCCCGCCGCCGGCGAGGACCTTCGCGCCCTCCTCCTGTCCGATGCGGATGTAGTCCAGCGAGCGCTGCTGCTGGCGGCGGGCCACCAGCGGGCCGAGCTGGGTGGCCGGGTCGAGCGGGTCGCCGACCACCTGGGCCGAGGCCGCCGCGGCCAGGGCCTCGGCCACCTCCCCGTAGCGGCTGCGGGGGGCGAGGACGCGGGTCTGGGCCACGCAGGCCTGGCCGTTGTTCATCCAGCCGGACTGGACCAGCCCGGGGATGGTGGTCGCGAGGTCGGCGTCCGGGAGGACCACTGCGGCGGACTTGCCGCCCAGTTCGAGGGTGACGCGGGTGAGGTTGCGGGCGGCGACCTCCATGACCCGGCGGCCCGCGGCCACCGAACCGGTGAAGGAGACCTTGTCCACGCCCGGGTGCCCGACCAGGTACTCGCTGACCTCGCGGTCCGCGGGCAGGATCGACAGCACGCCCTCCGGCAGCCCGGCCTCGCGGGCGATGTCGGCCAGGATGTACGAGTCGAGGGGGGACTCGGGCGAGGGCTTGAGGATCACCGTGGAGCCGGTGAGCAGGGCGGGCGCGAGCTTGGCCGCCGCCACGAACTGCGGCACGTTCCACGGGATGACGGCGGCGACCACGCCCACCGGCTCGCGGCGCACCAGGATCGGCCCGAGGGCGCCCTGCCGGTGCTCCTCGTACGGGTAGTCGCGGGCGACGGTGATCGCGGCGTCGTAGACCATCATCGGCCCGAGGGCCTGGGCGAGGACGCTCCAGGAGTACGGGGAGCCGTTCTGGGAGCTGATCGAGCGGGCGATCTCCTCGTGGCGGACGGCGATGGCGTCCTTGATGCGGCCGACGACCGCGATCCGCTCGTCGAGGGCCATCCGCGGCCACGGCCCGTGGTCGAACGCCTCGCGGGCGGCGGCCACGGCCCGGTCCACGTCCTCCCGGGAGGCGTGCGGGACCCGGCCGATGACCTGCTCCGTATGGGGCGAGACGATGTCGATGGTGCCGCTGCCCAGCGGGTCCACCCACTCGCCGCCGATGAACAGCTTTCCGTGTTCCACGAGCTCGGTCATGGCTGTTGCCTCCTGCGCTGCGCGCACCCTGACGACCACGGCAATGTTCCAGAACTGATACCAGTTCTAGTTAGAGGACACAACGGATGCGCAACATGGTCGACTTGGGCTACTACTGGTGCCAGGAACACGTTCTCGCCGGAGCGAACGGGCACCGGCACGCCAACGGAAGCGGGGCCGCATGTCTGAGGCGTCACAGGTGACCGACCACGGCGGGGGCGTCTGGGGCATCCGCGTCCCCATCCCCGACAACCCCCTCGGCCACACCCTCGTCCACCTCCTCGAAACCGACCGCGGCCCCGTCCTCGTGGACACCGGCTGGGACGACCCCGACTCCTGGGACGCCCTCACCTCGGGCCTCGGCGCCCTCGGGGCGGACGTCTCCGACATCCACGGCGTGGTCATCACCCACCACCACCCCGACCACCACGGCCTCTCCGGCCGGGTCCGCGAGGCCTCCGGCGCCTGGATCGCCATGCACGCCGCCGATGCCGAGGTGGTCCGCCGCACCCGCACCTCCGAGCCCTCCCTGTGGCTCGACTACCTCGGCGACAAGCTCGCCGCCGCCGGCGCCCCCGAGGAGCACCTCGCCCCGCTGCGCGCCGCCCGCGGGTCCGGCCGGCTGCGCACCCTGCCCGGGATGCGGGCCGCCCTCCCCGACCGGGAGATCGTCCCCGGCGAACTGCTGCCGCTGGCCGGCCGCCGGCTGCGCGCGGTCTGGACCCCCGGCCACACCCCCGGGCACGTCTGCCTCCACCTGGAGGAGGCCCACCCCGCGAACCTCCCCGGCAACGGGCGGCTCTTCTCCGGCGACCACCTCCTGCCCGGCATCACCCCCCACATCGGGCTGTACGAGGACCCCGAGGACGACCGGGTCACCGACCCCCTCGGCGACTACCTCGACTCGCTGGAGCGGATCGGCCGGCTGGAGCCCGCCGAGGTGCTCCCCGCCCACCAGCACGCCTTCACCGACGCCCCCGCCCGGGTCCGCGAGCTGCTCGCCCACCACGAGGACCGCCTGCGCGGCCTCACGGAGCTGCTGTCCGAACCCCTCACCCCCTGGGCCCTGGCCGAGCGCATGGAGTGGAACCGGCCCTGGGAGCAGATCCCGTACGGCTCCCGGAACATCGCCGTCTCGGAGGCGGAGGCGCACCTGCGCCGCCTGGTGAAACTCGGCCGCGCCGAGGCCGTCCCGGGCAGCGCACCGGTGGCGTACCGGGCGGTGTGAGCCGGGCGTACGGGCGGGCGTACGGGGCGGTCCGAGCCGGCGCGGCGGGCGCGCCCGGGCAGCCCTTCCGGGTCCGCCGGAAGGGGGTGCGGGCGGGAGGTACGGGCGGCCGTACCGGAATCCCGCGGACGGCCGGCGCGCGTCCGGCGGACGGGGCGCGCGGGGCCCCGGGACGCGGCCGGGCGGGGCTGCGGCGGGCCCGCCGGGCCCGGACCGGACTCCTACGGGCCGGTAGAGTGAACCGGTCGTCAACCTTCCGTTCCGGGGGAAGCCGGTGTGAATCCGGCGCTGACCCGCAACCGTGAGCCGCTCCCGCGGCCAGCCGGAACGCCCGGTCCGGAAGTAAGCGGCTCGCGCCGCCGGAACACCGGCGGCCGGCACCGTCGAGGTCTACGGAGCCGGAGCCGGGTGCCCGCGCGCGCCTGCTCCGCTCCCCAGCAGGAGAGGCACCCGCCCGCCATGAACGTCCGCCGCAGCGCAGCCGCGCTCGCCGCATCCGCCGTGCTCTGCGTGGCCGCCGCCCCCGCCGCCCTCGCAGCGCCCTCCGCGCCCTCACCGACGCCGGCCGTCCCGTCCGGCCTGTACGGCAAGACCGACCCGACGTACGACGGCGTGTGGCGGCAGTCGCTGGCCTTCCTCGCCCAGGACACCGTCGGCCTGGTGCCCGCGGCCCCGGCGGTGGCCTGGCTGACCGGCCAGCAGTGCGCCAACGGCTCCTTCGCCGCCTTCCGCGCCGACGCCTCGAAGGCCTGCGACGCCAAGACCATGGCGGACTCCAACGCCACCGCCGCCGCCGTGCAGGCGCTCGCCGCCCTCGGCGGGCACGAAGCGGCCGTGCAGAAGGCCGTCGGCTGGCTGAAGTCCGTACAGAACGCCGACGGCGGCTGGGCCTACTCCCCCGGCCCGGGCGCGGCGAGCGATGCGAACTCGACCGCCGTCGTCGCGGGCGCGCTGGCCGCGGCCGGCGGGCAGCCGGCGGCCGTGAAGTCGAAGGCGGGCAAGAGCGCGTACGACGCCCTGACCGGCCTCCAGCTGACCTGCCCCGAGAAGGGCTTCTCGGTGCCCGCGGACATGGGCGCCTTCGCCTACCAGCCCGACAAGGCGGGCAAGCTCGTCGCCAACCCCGACGCGACGGCCGCCGCCGCGCTCGGCGTCCTCGGCAAGGGCCTGGTCGTGGCCGCCCCGGCCGCGGACGTGCCGGTCACCGCGAACCCGGTGGCCTGCAAGGCGGCCCCGAAGGGCGCGGCGCAGTCCGCGATGGGCGCGGCGGACTACCTCAGCGCCACGATGGCGAAGACCGGCGACCACCTGATGTCCGCCATGCCGGGCGCCACCGACCAGCCCGACTTCGGCAACACCGCCGACGCGGTCGTCGCCCTCGCCGCGGGCGGCCACAAGGCGGCGGCCGCCAAGCCGCTGGCCTGGCTGGAGAAGAACGGCGCGGCCTGGGCGAAGACCGCCGGCCCGGCCGCGTACGCCCAGCTGGTCCTGGCCGCCCACGCGGGCGGCGCCGACCCGAAGTCCTTCGGCGGCACGGACCTGGTCGCCGCCCTGAACGCCGAGGGCCCGGCCCCGGCTGCCGCTGCCCCCGCGACCCCCGACAAGAAGGAGAAGGAGGCCGAATCCTCGTCCGACTCCTCTGCGGACTCCGGCGGCCAGAACATCTGGTGGATGGTCGGCGCGGGCGCCTTCGCCGGTATCGGCATCGGCTTCCTGATGAGCAACCGCAAGAAGAAGAACGACCTGTGACCCACCCCGTGAAGCGGCCGCGCCCCGCGGCCCAGCTCCTGTCCGCCCTGCTGGCGGCGGGCGCCCTGCTCACCCTCCTCGGGGCGGGCCCGGCGCTGGCGGCCGGCTACCGCTACTGGTCCTTCTGGGAGGGCTCCGGCGGGACGTGGACGTACGCGACCCAGGGCCCCTCCCTCGCCCGCCCGGCGGACGGGGAGGTGCAGGGCTTCCGCTTCGCCGTCAGCGAGGACTCGACGGACGCGTCGAAGCCGCGGGCAGCGGCCGACTTCACGGAGATCTGCGGGGGCACCCCCGCCCAGCCCGGCAAGAAGCGCATCGCCCTGGTCATCGACTTCGGCGAACCGCAGGACGCCCCGGAGGGCGAGGCCCCGCCGCAGCCCGCCTCGCGCACGCTGTGCGCGTCGGTGGACCCGGCGGCGACGACCGCGCAGGCGCTGGCCGCGGTGGCGAAACCCCTCCGCTACGACAGCTCGGCCCTGCTGTGCGCGATCTCCGGCTACCCGCGGCAGGGCTGCGGCGACCAGGTCGCCGCCCGCCCGGACGCGGACCCCGCCGCGTCCGCCCAGGCCACGCCCTCTGCTGCCGCCGCCGGGGACTCCGGGGACGGCGGCCCCTCCCTCGGCCTCCTGGCCGGCGCAGCCGCCGTCCTCGCCCTGGGCACCGCCGCCTTCCTCCAGTCCCGCCGCCGCAACCGATGACCCCGGGCACGGACGCCCACCCGGACCCCACCCCGGACCCCCACCCCCGCACCGACGGCCCCGACGACACCCGGGCCGACACCCCGGCCAACGGGTCGACGGACGGACCGACCGGCGGAGGGACCGGCACGCCGACCAGCGGGCCCCCTCGCACATCAGACCGGGCGAGCCAGTCAGACCGGCCGAACCAGGCGAACCAGCCCGACCCGGCGGACGAGCCGGACCGGACGGAACCGGCGGGCCGGGCGCGCCGGGCGAGCCGCTGGGCCGCGCCCGTCGCGACCCGGGCCAATGCGCTGCACGCCGGGGCCTGGTGGCTGTGGGCGCTCGGACTGGCCACGGCCGCCTCCCGCACCACCAACCCCCTCCTCCTCGGCCTGATCGTCGGCGTGGCCGGGTACGTGGTCGCCGCCCGTCGCACCGACGCCCCCTGGTCCCGCTCGTACGGGGCCTTCGTCAAGCTCGCGCTGTTCGTCATCGCCGTACGCATGGTGTTCTCCGTACTCCTCGGCTCCGCCGTACCCGGTACGCACCTCCTCTTCACCCTCCCCGAGATCCCCCTCCCCGACTGGGCCGCGGGCATCCGCTTCGGCGGCCGGGTCTTCGCCGAGCAGCTGCTGTTCGCCTTCTACGAGGGCGCCAAGCTGGCCGCCCTCCTCATCTGCGTCGGCGCCGCGAACTCCCTCGCGAACCCCTCCCGCCTGCTGAAATCCCTGCCCGCCGCGCTGTACGAGGTGGGGGTGGCCGTGGTCGTGGCGATGACCTTCGCCCCGAACCTGGTCGCCGACGTCCTGCGGCTGCGCACCGCCCGGCGGCTGCGCGGCCGCCCCACCGGCGGGGTGCGGGCCGTGGCCCAGATCGGCCTGCCCGTACTGGAGGGCGCCCTCGAACGCTCCGTGGCGATGGCCGCCGCGATGGACGCCCGCGGCTACGGCCGCACCGCCCACGTCCCGCCCGCCGTCCGCCGGACCACCGCCGTCCTGACCCTCGGCGGGCTCATCGGCGTGTGCGCCGGCACGTACGGGCTGCTCGCCGCCCAGGGCGCCGGCTTCGGCCTCCCGGTACTGATCGTCGGCACCGCCCTCGCCCTGGCCGGCCTGCGGCTGGGCGGCCGGCGCAGCCTGCGCACCCGCTACCGGCCGGACCGGTGGGGGGTGCGGGCCTGGCTGGTCGCCGGTTCGGGGGCGGCCGTCGCGGCCCTGATGATCCGGGCGAACACCACCGACTACGCGGCCCTCCACCCCGGCGTGTTCCCCCTGACCGCACCGTCCCTCCCGCTCTGGCCGGCCGCCGCCGTCCTGATCGGCCTCCTCCCCGCCTTCGTGGCCCCCATCCCCCTCTCCCCCTCCGCTCCACCCGCACCGCGCTCCGAGAAGGGTGCCCCCCAGTGATCCGCTTCGAGCAGGTATCCGTCACCTACGAGGGCGCCGCCGGCCCGTCCCTCTCCGGGGCGGACTTCACCGTCCCGGAAGGCGAGCTGGTCCTCCTCGTCGGCCCCTCCGGGGTGGGCAAGTCCACCCTCCTCGGCGCGGTGTCCGGCCTGGTCCCGCACTTCACCGGCGGCAGGCTCACCGGCCGGGTCACCGTCGCGGGCCGGGACACCCGTACCCACAAGCCGCGCGAGCTCGCGGACGTGGTCGGCACGGTCGGCCAGGACCCCCTGGCCCACTTCGTCACGGACACGGTCGAGGACGAGCTCGCGTACGGCATGGAGTCCCTCGGCCTGCCCCCGGCCGTGATGCGCCGCCGGGTGGAGGAGACCCTCGACCTCCTCGGCCTGAACGAACTGCGCGACCGCCCCCTCGCGAGCCTGTCCGGCGGCCAGCAGCAGCGGGTCGCCATCGGCTCCGTCCTGACCCCGCACCCGCAGGTGCTGGTCCTGGACGAACCGACCTCGGCCCTGGACCCGGCCGCAGCCGAGGAGGTCCTCGCCGTCCTCCAGCGCCTGGTCCACGACCTGGGTACGACGGTCCTGCTGGCCGAGCACCGCCTGGAACGCGTGGTCCAGTACGCGGACCGCGTCATCCTCCTCCCCGCCCCGGGAGCCCCGCCCGTCCTCGGCACCCCCGCGGACATCATGGAGATCTCCCCGGTCCACCCGCCGGTGGTAGCCCTGGGCCGCCTGGCCGACTGGACCCCCCTCCCCCTCTCCATCCGAGACGCCCGCCGCCAGGCCACCCCCCTCCGCACCCACCTGAACACCCTCCCTCCCCCAACACCCCCCACTCCCCCCACCCCGACACCCGACACGGCCCCCACTCCCCCCACCCCGACGCCCGACACGGCCGCCACTCGTCCGACCCCGGCGCCCGACACCACCCAGGCACCCCCACCCACCCATCCCACCCCCACCCCTCCCCACCCAGCCCAGCCGAATCCAGCCCCGCCGGCGTTTGAGGCGCGGGGGCCCGGGGGCAGAGCCCCCGGTTTCGGGAAGGGGCGGGTAGGGGAAAGCCCCGCAGGGCCCAACACCCGCCCCACCCCCCTGACCCGCGCCCTCCACCGCCTCCGCCGCACCCGCGGCACGGCGACACCAACGGCAGCGGCAACCGGCCCGGGACCCGAGTCCCACCCCAACACCACCCCCCAGCCCCCCGCAGGGCCCCCGGCGGCCCAAGCCAAGAACCTCACCGTCCGCCGCACCCGCGCAGAGGTCCTCCGCCACGTGGACCTCCGCGTCCAGCCCGGCGAGACCGTCGCCCTCATGGGCCGCAACGGCGCCGGCAAGTCCACCCTCCTCGCCGCCCTCGTCGGCATGGTGGAACCGGCCGCCGGTTCCGTACGCGTAGCCGACCGCACCCCCCACCGCACCCCGCCCGCCGAGATGATCCGCCACGTCGGCCTCGTACCCCAGGAGCCCCGGGACCTCCTGTACGCCGACACGGTCGCCGCCGAGTGCGAGGCCGCCGACGCCGACGCCGACGCACCCCCCGGCACCTGCCGCGCCCTCGTCTCCGAGCTGCTCCCGGACGTCCCGGACGACACCCACCCCCGCGACCTCTCCGAGGGGCAGCGCCTCGCGCTCGCCCTCGCCCTGGTCCTGACCGGCCGCCCCGGCCTCCTGCTGCTCGACGAGCCGACCCGCGGTCTGGACTACGCCGCCAAGGCCCGTCTCGTCGGCATCCTGCGCACCCTCGCCGCCGAGGGCCACGCCATCGTGCTCGCCACGCACGACGTGGAGCTCGCCGCCGAGCTGGCCCACCGGGTGGTGATCATCGCGGGCGGCGAGATCGTCGCGGACGGCCCGACGGCCGAGGTGGTGGTCTCCTCACCCGCCTTCGCCCCGCAGGTGGCCAAGATCCTGGCCCCCGGCCACTGGCTCACGGTCGCCCAGGTGGCCCGCGCCCTGGAAGCAGCCCCCCGATGACCCCCACACCCACCAACCACCCCATTCACCCCACCCACCCCGTCCGCCCCCTCCGCATCGGCCCCCGCGCCGCCGCGGCCCTCACCCTCGTCACCCTCATCGGCATCGCCGCCTTCGGCTGGCCCCTCCTCGCCGACCGCCAGTCGGACCTGACCCACTCCGCCGACGCCCCCTGGCTCTTCGCCGCGCTCCTCCCCCTCCTCGTCGGGGTCGTGGTCGCGACCATCGCGGACGACGGGATGGACGCGAAGGCCGTGGCCATGCTGGGCGTGCTCGCCGCCGTCGGCGCCGCACTGCGCCCGCTCGGGGCGGGCACGGGCGGCCTGGAGCCGATGTTCTTCCTGATGGTGCTCAGCGGCCGCGTCCTCGGCCCCGGCTTCGGGTTCGTCCTGGGCGCGGTGACCATGTTCGCCTCGGCCCTGCTGACCGGCGGGGTGGGGCCGTGGATGCCGTTCCAGATGCTCGCGCTCGGCTGGTTCGCGCTGGGCGCGGGCCTGCTGCCGGGTGCGGGGCGGATCCGGGGCCGGGCGGAGCTGGCGCTGCTGGCGGCGTACGGGTTCGCGGGCTCCTTCGCGTACGGGTTCGTGATGAACCTGCAGGGCTGGGCCCTGCTCCAGGGCATGGGCGAGGGGGTGTCCTTCCACCCGGGGGACCCGCTGCCCGCGAACCTGGTCCGCTTCGGGGTCTTCTACGTGACCACCTCGCTGGGCTGGGACCTGGGCCGGGCCGCGCTGACCGTCGTACTGACGGCGGCGCTGGGGGCCCCGCTGCTGCGGGCGCTGCGGCGCGCGACTCGGAAAGCGGCGTTCGACGCCCCCGCCACCTTCGAATATGCGGGCAAATCCGGCATTGAGGACCACCCCAAAAGGGGTACATCCGGACACGGAACGTGAGATCGGGGCCTCCTGGCGGTGAGGCGCCCCACAGGACCTAGGTCACATACGAGCCGGGATAGTAGTCCCACGGCCCCCTCCCCGACCCCCCTTGTCCACCCCTCACACCATCCCCGACCTGCACGGAAACCCCCGCACCCGGAACCCCGGCCCACCGGCCCCCGCTGCGATCCCCCCTAGTAGGAGGGGGGCTTTGCCAGCCCCGCGGCGGCCTGGCTAACTGGTGATGTCGCAAGGCAGCGGGGCCCACCGCCCCGGCCGGCGATTCCCTCTCCTCCGCGTGAGTGGATCACGCATGTCCCCGGCATGCACCGCGACCGTCCCTGTCCCCTACGGAAGGCTTTCCGTGACCATCTCCGCCATCCGCCGCATCGCCGCTTCCAAGAAGGCCCTTGCCGGCACCGTCGTCGGCCTCACCGCCGTCGGCAGCATGCTCGCCGCCGTCCCGGCGCAGGCGGCCCCCATGGACGCCAAGGCGATCGCCCGGCAGATGATGCCGGCCGCGCAGTTCGCCGCGTTCAACAACATCGTTTCGCGTGAGAGCGGCTGGGACCACACCGCCACGAACAGCTCCTCCGGTGCGTACGGCCTGGTCCAGGCCCTGCCGGCCTCGAAGATGGCCAGCGCGGGATCGGACTGGAAGACCAACCCGGCCACCCAGATCAAGTGGGGCCTGGACTACATGAACTCCCGCTACGGCTCCCCGGTCGGCGCCTGGAACTTCTGGCAGCAGCACCACTGGTACTGAGCCGGCCCGGCGCGGCACGCAGTACGCGACACCGCCCCCGCACCCGCGGCACGCAGTACGCAGCCCCCGCGGCCCCCGTACCCACGCGGTGCCGGCGGCCCAGCAGCCCGCACGGCACCGGCGGCCCCAGTGGCCCCCACGGCATTCGAAGGCCCCGGTGGCCGGCCTCCCCAGGCCGGCCGCCGGGGCCTTCCCCCATCCCCAGGGGCCCCTGCGAAGGGCTCAGAGCCGCTGGATGATCGTGCCGGTGGCCAGCGCCCCGCCCGCACACATCGTGACCAGCGCGAACTCCTTGTCCCGCCGCTCCAGCTCGTGGAGGGCGGTGGTGATCAGCCGGGCGCCGGTGGCGCCGACCGGGTGGCCGAGGGCGATGCCCCCGCCGTTGACGTTGACCTTCTCCAGGTCCTGGTCGAAGACCCGGGTCCAGCTGAGCACCACCGAGGCGAAGGCCTCGTTGATCTCGACCAGGTCGATGTCCTTCAGCGACATCCCGGCCTTGCCCAGTACCGCCCGCGTCGCGTCGATGGGGCCGTCGAGGTGGAAGTGCGGGTCGGCGCCGACGAGCGCCTGGGCCACGATCCGGGCCCGCGGCCTGAGCTTGAGGGCCCGGGCCATCTTGCGCGAGGCCCACATCACGGCGGCGGCGCCGTCGGAGATCTGGGAGGAGTTCCCGGCGGTGTGCACGGCCGTCGGCATGACCGGCTTGAGCCGGGCCAGCGCCTCCATCGACGTATCGCGCAGCCCCTCGTCGCGGTCGACGAGCCGCCACATGCCCTGCCCCGCGGCCTGCTCCTCCTCCGTCGTCGGCACCTGCACGGCGAAGGTCTCCCGCTTGAACCGCTCCTCCGCCCAGGCCGCGGCCGCCCGCTGCTGCGAGAGCAGGCCGAGCCGGTCGACGTCCTCGCGGGTCAGTGCGCGGTTGCGGGCGATGCGCTCGGCGGCCTCGAACTGGTTGGGCAGGTCGACGTTCCACTCGTCCGGGAAGGGCTTGCCCGGCCCGTGCTTGGACCCCGAGCCCAGGGGCACCCGGCTCATGGCCTCGACCCCGCAGGCGATGCCGATGTCGATCACCCCGCCGGAGATCATGTTGGCGACCATGTGGTTGGCCTGCTGCGAGGAGCCGCACTGGCAGTCGACCGTGGTCGCGGCGGTCTCGTACGGGAGGCCCATGGCCAGCCAGGCGTTGCGCGCCGGGTTCATGGACTGCTCGCCGGCGTGGGTGACCGTACCGCCGACGATCTGCTCGACGCAGTCGGGCTGCATGCCCGTGCGCGCGAGCAGCTCGCGGTAGGTCTCGCCCAGGAGGTAGGCGGGGTGGAGGTTGGCGAGCGCCCCCCCGCGCTTGCCGATGGGGGTGCGTACGGCTTCGACGATGACGGGTTCCGCGGCCATGAGCTCGTCCTCTCCTCCACAGCGGCGGGCCGTCCCGGCGGCCCGCGGCGGGGTGTGTCAGGTCCGGGGGTGGATGCGCGGCGCCCCGAACTAGTACGCGTTCTAGTTCTCCCCGCAGTCTTATGACCGCAACCCCCGCTACGCAAGGGCCTTGCATCCGCCCTGCACGATTCCTGCACGCAACAGCCGGTGCGCGAACCCTTGCCACTTGTAGAACTCGTTACTACCTTCAAGCCACCTTCTGATGGGCCGTCAGACTTGGAGTTGCCGATGTCCTGCCCCGCGCTGCCCGAAGGGTTCGACGCCACCGACCCCGACCTCCTCCAAGACCGCGTCCCGCTCCCGGAGTTCGCACAGCTGCGGCAGACGGCCCCGGTGTGGTGGTGCCCCCAGCCGCGCGGGATCACCGGCTTCGACGACGAGGGCTACTGGGCCGTCACCCGGCACGCGGACGTCAAGTACGTCTCCACGCACCCCGAACTCTTCTCCTCCACCACCAACACCGCGATCATCCGCTTCAACGAGCACATCGAGCGCGATGCCATAGATGCCCAGCGCCTGATCATGCTGAACATGGATCCGCCGGAGCACACCCGCGTACGGCAGATCGTGCAGCGCGGCTTCACCCCGCGGGCCATCCGCAGCCTGGAGGAGGCCCTGCGCGAGCGCGCGGCGCGGATCGTGGCGGAGGCCAAGGCCGGGGCGGACGGCGGGAGTTTCGACTTCGTCACCAAGGTCGCCTGCGAACTGCCGCTCCAGGCCATCGCGGAGCTGATCGGCATCCCCCAGGAGGACCGGTCCAAGATCTTCGACTGGTCGAACAGGATGATCGCGTACGACGACCCCGAGTACGCCATCACGGAGGAGGTCGGCGCCCAGTCGGCCATGGACCTGATCGCGTACGCGATGAACATGTCGGCCGACCGCAAGCAGTGCCCGGCCAAGGACATCGTCACGCAGCTCGTCGCCGCCGAGGGGCAGGGCAACCTCAGCTCCGACGAGTTCGGCTTCTTCGTACTCGTCCTCGCGGTCGCGGGCAACGAGACCACGCGCAACGCCATCAGCCACGGCATGCACGCCTTCCTCACCCACCCCGAGCAGTGGGAGCTGTACAAGGCCGAGCGCCCGGCCACCGCCGCCGAGGAGATCGTCCGCTGGGCCACCCCCGTGGTCTCCTTCCAGCGGACCGCGACCCGCGACACCGAACTCGGCGGTCAGAAGATCCGGGCCGGCGACCGGGTCGGGATGTTCTACTCCTCCGCCAACCACGACCCCGAGGTCTTCGAGGACCCGGGCACCTTCGACATCACCCGCGACCCGAACCCCCACCTCGGCTTCGGCGGCGGCGGCCCGCACTTCTGCCTCGGCAAATCCCTGGCCGTGATGGAGATCGACCTCATCTTCAACGCCCTGGCGGACACCCTCCCGAACCTCCGCCTCACCGGCCCCTCCCCCCGCCGCCTCCGCGCCGCCTGGCTCAACGGCATCAAGGAACTCCAGGTAACCCACACCTGACCGGCCCCAATCCCCGCCCCCACCCCACCCACCCACACCGACCAAATCCAGCCCCGCCGGCGTGTGAGGCGCGGGGTCTGGGGCGGAGCCCCAGTTCGGGAAGGAGGGGGTAGGGGAAAAGCCCCGCGCAGCGGACCAACCCGCCCCCCGAGTGGCGCCCACCCCCAAACCGGGCGATCCTGTCAGACAGCGACGATCCCCCGGAGGGGCGCCACGAGCCGCCAAGGCCCGGGCGCCCCTCCGGCCGTACACCCCCCGGTCACCCCCGCACCGCCCCCGCTGCCCACCCCGCCCGCTTCGCACTCATGATCCGACGCCGGCACCCGAACGCCCGGCCCGCATCGCGGCAGCCCCCGCACCCACCCCCCGAGGCTCCGGAACCCCCACCCCGGCCACACCAGCCACACCCACCGCCACCGCCACCCCCACCGGATCCCTCCGCGCCCCCCACCCCACCCGCACCAGCCCGAACCCGGCCCCCACCACAACTGCCCCGCCGACGGCATCCAGCACCCAGTGGTTCGCGGTGGCGACGATCGTGCAGAGCGTGATCAGCGGATGCAGGGCCCCCAGCAGCTTCTGCCAGCCCCGCGGCGCGAGGACGGCCACCACGACCCCGCACCACAGCGACCACCCGAAGTGCAGCGAGGGCATGGCCGCGTACTGGTTCGAGATCGCGGTCAGCGCCCCGTACTGCGGATCCGCGAGGTCCTGCGGACCGTGCACGGTGTCGACGAACCCGAGCCCCGGCATGAGCCGCGGCGGCGCGAGCGGGCACAGCCAGAACCCGCCCAGCGCAAGCACGGTGGCCAGGGCGAGGGCGGCCCGCGCCCACCGGTAGTCCGCCGGCCGGCGCCAGTACAGCAGCCCGAGCACCGCCAGCGGGACGGTGAAGTGGAAGGACGTGTAGTAGAAGTTGAAGAACCCCTCCACCCAAGGGTGGCCCACGACCGCCTGGTTGACGGCGTACTCGATATCGATGCCGAGGGTCCGCTCGACGGAGAGGATCCGGTGCGCGTTCCCCTCCGCCCGCCCCCGGCCCCCCGGCGCGGCGGCCCGGATGTGCGAGTAGAGCGAGTAGCCCACGCGGATCAGCAGCAGTTCCATCAGGAGGTTCGGCCGGCTGAACACCCGCCGCAGCAGAGGCCGGTGTGGGACGGCCGCAGGCACGGCCCCCGACCCGGCCCCGGACCCGCACCGGCCCCAGTGCGGCGAACTGCGCGGCAGGAACGGCACGGCGGTGGCGGCAGCGAGCCCCGCGACCAGCGGCAGGCTCTCCCGTACGGGCGCCAGCACGGCCAGGTTCGGCAGCAGCACCTCACCCGGCAGGGCCGTCACCAGCACCACGGTGCAGAGCCATACGCGCCGGTCGGCGGCCCGGACCCCGACCCGGCCCGCCAAGGTGGGGAGCAGCCAGAGCAGTTGCCACAGCCCCCCGACCGGGGCCACCGCGCCGACAGTGCACCCGGCGATGCCCGAGGCCAGCACCACCTGCCCGTCCCGCAGGCGCCCCACGGCCCGCCGGAACCCCAACACGCCGACGACGGCGGCGAGTACGGCGTACAGCAGCACCCCACCGGGACCGGACAGCCCGAGCCGGAGCAGCAGTCCGTACAGGGACGAACCGGAGCCGACCGCGGCACCCCCGTCCCCGTACCGGAACACGGCCCACGCCGCCAGCCCGCACACCACCACCGCCAGGACCGGGACCGGGACCGGTACGCCGAACCCGCCAGGTCGCTCCGCCGCATTCGCCACGCGCCGCCGGCCTCCCGCCGCATTCACCCCGTTGCCACCGATTCGTCGCCGTTGCGACCCGGACGACCCTAGTGCGGCGGATCACACCCCCGGTTCACACGCGGCCTTGATCCGGGCTTTGGCAGGATGGCGGCATGAGCATCGTGAAGATCAACGCATTGACCGTCCCGGCCGAACAGCGCGAGGTGCTGGAGAAGCGCTTCGCGGCGCGCGCGGGCTCCGTGGAGAACTCGGACGGGTTCGAGTGGTTCGAGCTGCTGCGCCCGATCGAGGGCACGGACACCTACCTGGTGTACACCCGCTGGCGTGACGAGGCGGCCTTCCAGGCGTGGATGGAGGGCCCCATGAAGGCGGCCCACCAGGGCGGCAGCGGAGGCGGCAGCGGTGCGGGGGCGGAGGGGGGCGGCGAGCGGCCGAAGCCGGCCGCCTCGGGCTCCACGCTGTGGTCCTTCGAGGTCGTGCAGCAGGCGTCGCCGAAGCAGGGCTGACCCGGCTCCGGTGCGCGCCCACGGGCAGCCCCGCACTGCTCACGGGTAGCCCCGCAGCCGGTGGGGCTGCCCCGGTACGCCCGGCCCTCAGGCCTCCCCGGCCCCGCTCCAGAACGTGTCCTCCTCGTCGATGTCCTCGGTGCACTCGTCGATGTCCGTGATCTTCCCGCCGACGATGGTGAAGAAGAGGCCCTGGTGGATCTCCAGGCCCCGGTCACCGCGGTCGGCGCGGAAGGTGTGGAAGCTCATGACGTGGCCGCGGCCGTCCGCGAGCACCGAGTGCAGCTCGACCGTGAGGGACCCGTGGGTCTCGGCAGCCAGCCGGCCGTACAGTCCGAGCACGTTCTCGCGGCCCTTGTGGTGCCCGGAGAGCGGATGGGTGCCCGGCACGTGGTGGATGACGTCGGCGGTCATCATGGCGCCGAGCGCGCCCATGTCCCCGTTGCCGAATGCCTCGTAGCCCTTGCGCACGAGGACTGCGTCCGGATGCTGCGACATGGCGGCCACACCCTTCGCTCATAGGATTTACACCTTTTCTCATCATCCGCCCGTGAGTGTGGATATTCCACGCGGGGCCCGGACGGTTCCGTCCACAATGGCCGCAAGTGGTCCCGACCGGCGGGGCAAGGGGGAGGGAGGGTGCCGTCATGAGGACGGAAACCGGCAGCACGAGAGCAGAAACCGGCAGCTGGAGCGTGGTCCCGGAGCATTTCGGCACACCGGAGGCCACGGCGCTGCGCAGGGAGTACTACGCGGAGGTCGCGGGCCGGTACTGGGGGCGGACGGCGACCGAGGCGGAAGTGGACCAGGGCCTCGCGGACGATCCCGCGGACGGCCTGGCCGCTCCGACGGGGGCCTTCGTCGTCGGCCGCTTCGAGGGGCGGCCCGCGGCCTGCGCCGGGCTGCGGATGCTCGATCCGGTCACGGCGGAGCTGACCCGCGTCTTCGTCCGCCCCGCGCGGCGGGGCACGGGCGGCGGCGGGGCCCTGCTGGCGGCCCTGGAGTCGGCGGCCAGGGAGCTGGGCGCCGAGCGGATACGGCTGGACACGCGCACGGACCTGGTGGAGGCCCGCGGGCTCTACGCGAAGCACGGGTTCGAGGAGATACCGGCGTACAACGCCGGGCCGTACGCGCAGCACTGGTTCGAGAAGCGCCTGCCCGCCTCCTGACCGCGGGGGCCGCGGGGGGCCGCCGGTGTCAGTGGGCCGCGTGGTCCCGGCGGGGCAGGGTGTCGTACGGCTCCTCGGCGTCCGATCCGCACAGTTCGGCGTTCAGCTCCTCGACCAGTTCCACGAGGTCGGTCGGCCGGTCCGGGCCCCACCAGTCCCCGAGCAGTTCCGCCAGGGACTCCCGGCGGGCCTCGGACAGCCGCCCGGCGGCCTCGCGGCCCGTGTCGGTGAGCACCAGCGGCAGCCCGTCGCGCACGGCGAGGCCGCGCCCCTCCACCTGGCGGGCGGCGTCGGTGATCACCTTGAGGGGGACGGACGTGCGCTCGGCGAGCACGGCGGGGTCCGCGGACCCGTACCGGTTGATGCGCAGCAGCAGCCAGCTGGCGGCCGGGAGCAGGTCGTACCCGGCCTTCGCGGTGATCTTCTCGTAGATGTGCTTGCGGCCTTCGCGGGAGCCGAGGACGGACAGGGCCCGTGCGGCCTCCTCCCGGGAGCTGCGCTGCACGGGGTTGGAGGCGAGGGTCTCGCTGACGTCCGGTGCGGTCACCGAGGCCCGCAGCTTGTCCTCCTTGAGGAACCAGGCGACGACGAAGGCGAGGAGCACGAGGGGGACGGCGTAGAGGAAGACGTCGGTGATGGCGGTGGAGTAGGCGTCCAGCACCCGGGGGCGCAGGGCGGGCGGCAGGAGTTCGATGGCCCGCGGGTCGGCTTCGAGCTGGGCCGGTGCGGCGCCCGGCGGCAGCAGCCGGCCGGCGAGGGTCTCGTTCAGCTTGTCGTCCAGGCGGTTGGTGAAGACGGTGCCGAAGATGGCCACGCCGAAGGAGGCGCCGATGGACCGGAAGAAGGTGGCTCCGGAGGTGGCGACGCCGAGGTCGGCGTAGGGGACGGCGTTCTGCACGACGAGGACGAGCACCTGCATCACCAGGCCGAGCCCGGCGCCGAAGACGAAGAAGTAGACGCTCATCTCCCAGGTGGAGCTGGTGCGGTGGAGCTGGTGGAGGAGGAGCAGGCCGAGGGCGGTGACGGCGGTGCCGGCGATGGGGAAGACCTTCCACCGCCCGGTGCGGCTGACGATCTGTCCCGAGCCGGTGGAGGAGATCAGCATGCCGAGCACCATCGGCAGCATGTGGACCCCGGACATCGTGGGCGTCACGCCCTGGACGACCTGGAGGAAGGTGGGCAGGTAGACCATCGCGCCGAACATGGCGAAGCCGACGATGAAGCTGATGGCCGAGCACAGGGTGAAGGTGCGGATCGCGAACAGCTTGAGGGGCAGGACGGGTTCGGCGGCGCGCTTCTCGGCGAAGACGAAGGCGACCAGCAGGACGGCGCCCAGGACGGCCAGGCCGATGATCTCGGGCGAGCTCCAGCCCCAGGTACCGCCGAGGGAGGCGACGAGGACGAGGCAGGTGGCCACGGACGCGATGAGGAAGGTGCCGAGGTAGTCGATGGTGTGCTGCGAGGAGCGCGCCGGGATGTGCAGCACCGCGGCGATGACCAGGAGGGCGACGATGCCGATGGGGATGTTGATGTAGAAGACCCAGCGCCAGCTGAGGTGGTCCACGAACAGGCCGCCGAGCAGCGGGCCCAGGACGCTCGTGGCCCCGAAGACGGCGCCGAAGAGGCCCTGGTACTTGCCCCGCTCACGGGGCGGGACGATATCGCCGACGATGGCCATGGACAGCACCATCAGGCCGCCGCCGCCCAGTCCCTGGAGGGCGCGGAAGCCGATGAGCTGGGACATGTCCTGGGCGATGCCGCAGAGGGCCGAGCCGATGAGGAAGATGACGATGGCGGTCTGGAAGAGCTTCTTGCGGCCGTACTGGTCACCGAGCTTGCCCCACAGGGGGGTGGCCGCGGTGGAGGCGAGCATGTAGGCGGTCACCACCCAGGAGAGGTGGTCCATGCCTCCGAGGTCGCTGACGATCGTGGGCAGCGCGGTGGAGACGATCGTCTGGTCGAGGGCGGCGAGGAGCAGGCCGAGCAGCAGGGCGCCGATCGCGATCAGCACGCTGCGCCGGGTGTGCTCCGCGCCGGGCCCGGGACCCGGGTCCGCGGCCGTGGCGGTCACTTCCTGGGCCATGAACTCCTCCTCGGGGCCGGTTCACGGTTCCATCCTGAGTGGTGTGTCCGGATATGGCCTCTCGGGAGGGTTGGGCGGACCTGCTGAGGTCTGCATAATCGCTGGCAGTTGCCCAGGGAGGGGATCCATCAGTGAGCGCACAGCGCTGTCCGGAATGCAGTGCTGCCGCGGGCGGCTGCGGGTGTGTGTCCGCACCCGGCTTCGACCACCTGCGGGTCCGCCCCTACCTGGGCCGCCCGACCGGCACCGCCGCCCCGTCGACCGGCCCGCACCCGGGCGGGGATCCGCACGCGGCTGGGAATCGGGACCCGGGCGGGGGTCCGTACCCGACTGCGGACCCGTACCCGGCGGCGGACCCGTACCCGGGTGGGGAGCAGTGGCCGAGTGGGGAGCAGTGGCCGGGTGGGGGCGGTGCGTCCGGCGCGGGGGTACACGGGCTGCTGGGGGTGGTCCAGCCGCCCGGTGCGGTCGCGCCGTCGGCCGGGGCGTCCGGGATGTGGGGCCCGGGGGGACAGCCCGGACCGGGCGGCCCGGAGGGCGGGTTCCTGACACAGCCGCTTCCGCCGGTGCCGGCGGCCGCGGCGGCGGGCATATCCGGGCCGGAGGGCTGGGACGAGGGGGCGTACGGGCCCGGCGGGCTGATCGTCGACGAGACGGTGCAGCTGCGGGCCGTACCGGCCGGGCCGGGTCCGGGGGCTGGTCCCGGACCGCGTTCCGGTTACGGCTCCGGACGGGGCGCGGGCGGTGGGCCGGGGCGTCCGCGGCGGCGCGGGCTGCCGCTGGCCGCGGGTGCGGCGGTGGCCGTGATCGGCGCGGGCGCCCTGGTGGCCGGGCTGCTCTCGGGCGGCGACGGGGACGGGGACCGGGCCCTGCCGGATCCGCGCCTGTCGTCAGCCGCCGTGAGCCTGGCCCCGGACACCCTCCCGCCCTCCGGGGAGGCCGGCGAGCCCAGCGCCTCCGCCGACGCCCCCGCCTCCTCCGCTCCGGCCTCGCCCTCCGCCTCCCCGTCGGCCTCGGCATCTGCGTCCGCTTCCGGTTCCGCTTCCCCTTCGGCGGGGGCGACCCGGCCGGCCGGCACGGATCCCGTCTCCTCGCCCTCGGCCGCCGTCCCCACCCGCGCCCCGAGCACCCGCCCGGCCGAGCCCGAGGGCGGGGTCCTGCGGCGCGGGGACAGCGGTTCCGAGGTCAGGGAGCTCCAGGAGCGCCTGGGCCAGATGCAGTTCTACTGGGGCCCGTCCAACGGCAGGTACGGCCGCTACCTGGAGAGCGCGGTGGCCGACTTCCAGCGCTGGGCGAATATCACCGACGATCCCGAGGGGGTCTACGGCCCCGCCACCCGCGAGGCCCTGGAGACCCTGACCCACGAGCCGTAGGCCTCACGGGTCCGGCCGGTGCCGCGGTGCGGAACCGCAGGCAGGCGGCCCGGCGTTCACCCGAACGGCCGCGTTCGGGTGAGGGTGCCCGGCCGGGCGGCGCAGGCTGGACCCCATGGACAGGCCAGTGATGCGCGCCGTGCCCGGGGAGCGGCTCGCCCTCCTCCCGCAGGTCGACCGGCTGGACGAGGCGACCCGCCACGAGATGCGCGTGGTGGCCTCCGTCCTGCCGTTCAAGGTCAACAACTACGTGCTGGACGAGCTGATCGACTGGGGTGCGGCGCCCGAGGACCCGATCTTCCGGCTCACGTTCCCGCACCGGGCGATGCTGCCGGAGAAGATGTTCGCGGTCATGAGCGACCTGGTCGCGGCCGGGGCCCCGCGGCAGGTGGTGCGCGCCGAGGCGGACCGGCAGCGCCGGCTGCTGCACCCGCACCCGGGCGGCCAGCTGGAGCTGAACGTGCCGCGGATGGGCGGCGCGTCCGTGCCCGGTCTCCAGCACAAGTACCGGGAGACGGTGCTGCTGTTCCCCTCGCACGGCCAGACCTGCCACACGTACTGCGGCTACTGCTTCCGCTGGGCCCAGTTCGTGGGGATGCCCGAGCTCAAGCAGCACGTGGCGGGGCCGGGCCCGGCCGTGGAGTACCTGGCGGCACATCCGGAGGTGACGGACGTCCTGGTCACCGGCGGAGACCCGATGATCATGTCCGCGGAGCACCTGCGGGCCTACCTGGAGCCCCTGCTGTCCCCCGCCCTGGGGCACGTGCGCAATATCCGCCTGGGCACGAAGGCCCTCAGCTACTGGCCGTACCGCTTCCTCACCGACCCCGACGCCGACGACCTGCTGCGACTGCTCTCCGAGTGCGTGGCCGCGGGGCGCTCGGTGGCGGTGATGGCCCACTTCTCGCACGGGCGGGAGCTGTCCACCCCGGCCGTGCGCCGCGCGATCGGGCGGCTGCGCGGGACCGGCGCGGTCCTGCGCGCCCAGGCCCCGATGGTCCGGCACGTCAACGACGACCCGGAGGTCTGGGCCTCGATGTGGCGGGAGATGGTGCGGCTGGGCGTGCAGCCGTACTACACCTTCGTGGAGCGGGACACGGGTGCGCGCGAGTACTTCGCCCTGCCGCTGACCCGCGCCCTGGCCGTGTACCAGGAGGCCCTGCGGCAGGTCTCCGGGCTGGCACGCACGGCCCGCGGGCCTGTGATGTCCGCCACCCCGGGCAAGGTCCTGGTCCACGGCGAGGCGGAGGTCGCGGGCGAGAAGGTCTTCGTGTGCAGCTTCCTCCAGTCCCGTGAACCCGAGCACTCCGGGCGCCCGTTCTTCGCCGCCTGGTCCCCCACGGCGACCTGGTTCGACGAGTTGCGCCCGGCACTGGGCACCGACCCCGCCCTCTTCGGGGACACGGCGGTACTGGCGCAGACCGCCCCGGGTTTTGTATCGTGAAGGAACAAAGTGGTTCCGTCCGCACTCCCTGACCGGTGGACGGAACCACTTGTTCTCTTTCTCGCGCCCGTCTGGAGCCCCGCCGATGCCGGCCAGCACCGCCACCCCCGTCGTCCTGACCGCCAAGGCCCTCCTGCTCGACATGGACGGGACCCTCGTGAACTCCGACGCGGTGGTCGAGCGCTGCTGGCAGCAGTGGGCCGTGGAGCACGGGCTGGACCCGCAGGAGGCCCTCAAGGTGGTCCACGGCCGCCAGGGCTACGCGACCATGGCCATCCTGCTCCCGGACCGCCCCATGGAGCTCAACCACGCCGACAACGCCGTGATGCTGGCCCGCGAGACCGCGGACGTCGAGGGGGTCGTCCCCGTCGAGGGCGCGCCCGAGTTCCTGGCGGCGCTCGACGCCCTGCCCCACGCGCTGGTGACCTCCGCCGACGAGGCCCTGGCCACGGCCCGCATGACGGCCTCCGAACTCCCCATGCCCGGCATCCGGGTGACCGCCGAGAGCGTCGAGTCCAGCAAGCCGCACCCCGAGGGCTTCCTCAAGGGCGCGGCCGAGCTGGGCGTGGACCCGGCGGACTGCATCGTCTTCGAGGACTCCGGCGCGGGCATCGCCGCGGGCCGGGCGGCCGGGATGCGCGTGGTCGGCATCGGCCCGCGCGCGGGCGCGCACGGGCCGACGGTGCACGTACCCGACCTGCGCTCGGTCCGCGTGGAGGCCACGGCCGAGGGCGCCATCCGCCTGACGGTGACCCCGGCCGCGGCCTGACGGCGGCTGCGGACACGCCGGAAGCCGGGCCCCGCCGACGGCGGCGGCCCGGCTTCCGGCGTGCGCGGCCCCCGGCGGCCGCGCACCGGCGTCAGCCCGCGACGGCCTCGTACAGGCTGAAGACGGCCAGCGCCGCCATCACGCCCGCCGCGATCTTCGTGATCAGCTTCAGCGGTACGTACTTCATGAGCGTCCGCCCGCCCAGGATGCCGATGCCCGCCACGGCCCACAGGGCCAGTACCGCGCCCAGGCCGACCGAGACGGGGTCGTCGTAGCGGGCGGCCAGGTTCGCGGTCATGATCTGGGTCAGGTCGCCGAACTCGGCGACCAGGATCAGCATGAAGCCCGCGCCCGAGACCTTCCAGAAGGACTGGTCCGCCGGAGCCTTGACCTCCTCCTCGTCCTCCCCCTTGCGCAGCAGCAGCACCGCCGCCCCGACCAGGAAGAGGACGCCGACGACCGCCTGCACCAGCCGGTGCGGCAGCAGCGTCAGCACGCTGCCCGCCGCGATGGCCAGCGCGACGTGCACGGCGAAGGCGGCGGCCACGCCGGCGAAGACGTACGAGGCGCGGTAGCGGGTGCCGAGCATGAGCCCGGCGAGCGCCGTCTTGTCGGGCAGTTCGGCGAGGAAGACGACGCCGAAGGCGATGGCCATGATGGTGAAGCTGATCACGGGGTGAAACCTCAATCGGTCGGGCAGGAGCCGTCGAACCGAGAGACCGGGCTGTTCCAGGGGTCGCTTCGGCACGGCGGCGCCCTGTGGGTACACGGGTACGAGGACGCTGCGGCCGAAGGTCTCGCTGGCCGACCGCTTGCGCGGCCTGCCTCCGGGCGCCGGCTGGGTGACCCAGCAGTATGTCGACGGTCCGGCGAAGAGCTACTCCCCTTCTGCTCCGTACAGGTTACGCCACACCCCGCCGCGGCCGGAACGGGCCCTTGGTCCCGGATCCTCCCGAACCGCACCGCGGCGACCGTGCCGCAGCAGCAGTCGCCGCAGCAGCCGCGGCCGCGCCCCGCGCCCGGAATCTCAACTTCCGCTTAAAGCCGAGGGGTTGGACGGGTTGATCTGACGTGCCCACGTCGCCACCCTGTTACCCGGCGCCCATCCCCGGGACATCCGGCGCCGTGACGATGGCCGCGCCCCGCCGGGGCCGCACAGGCCGGACCCCCCGCACCCAGGAGTTCACATGTCTGCTGTCTACGCGCGTCGATTTGGCATGCTCGCGGCATCCGCCGGCCTCGCGGCCACCGCGCTCGCCACCGCCCCCGCCGCCCACGCCGCCATGCCCACCCCCATGAGCGCGGCCGCCGCCCGCTCCTACCTGGCGACCGTCACCCCCCAGGCGGAAGGTTCCTCCGCGGGCTACAGCCGCGACCTCTTCCCGCACTGGAGCACCGTCTCCGGCACCTGCAACACCCGCGAGACCGTCCTCAAGCGCGACGGCGTGAACGTCGTCACCGACTCCGCGTGCGCCTCCGTGAGCGGCAGCTGGTTCTCCGAGTACGACGGCGCCACCTGGACCGTCGCCTCCGACCTGGACATCGACCACGTCGTCGCCCTCTCCGAGGCCTGGCGCTCCGGCGCGAGCTCCTGGACCACCGCCAAGCGCCAGCAGCTCGCCAACGACCTCACCCGCCCGCAGCTCATCGCCGTCACCGACAACGTGAACCAGGCCAAGGGCGACCTCGACCCCGCCGAGTGGCTGCCCTCCCGCACCTCGTACCGCTGTACGTACGCCCGCGCGTGGGTCAACGTGAAGCAGTACTACGGCCTGACCATCGACTCCGCCGAGAAGTCGGCCCTGACCAGCGTGCTGAACGGCTGCTGATCTCCCCCGCCGTTCCGGAACCAACTCCCCCTTCCCCGTCGTACCTTGATGCGAAGGGGACACGGAGAAGGGGGAGTCGGATGGGCGGTCTGCGCCTGGGACCACTGCTGAGGTACGTGGACTGGGACACCGGCGGCACCGCCACCGTGTGGGTCGAGGCCGACCGGCCCTGCACGGCCGAGGTCCGCTGCGCCGACGGCGCCGGCGGATCGGTGCGCACCTTCCAGATCGCCGGCCACCACTACGCCGTCATCCCGGTCACCGGGCTGACCCCGGGAGGCACCACGGAGTACGAGGTGCTGCTCGACGGCCGGCGGGTCTGGCCCCTGCCCGACAGCCGGTTCCCCGCGAGCACCATCAGCACCCCGGTCCCCCTGGGCCCCGGGCGCGCCGCGCCCCCGCTCCGGGTCTCGTTCGGCTCCTGCCGCCAGGCCGCCCCGCCCGCCGACGGCCGCGGCCCGCACGGGCCCGACGCCCTGGACACCCTCGCCGCCCGGCTGGCCGAGGACCCGGGGGCCGACCGCCCGGACCTGCTGCTGCTCCTCGGGGACCAGGTGTACGCCGACCAGCTCTCCCGGGAGACCAAGGCCTGGCTGGCCGCCCGCCGCGACCTGCGCGAGGCCCCGGGCGCGCAGGTCGCGGACTACGAGGAGTTCACGCGGCTGTACGACGAGTCCTGGCTCGACCCCGAGATCCGCTGGCTGCTGTCGACCGTACCCAGCTGCATGATCTTCGACGACCACGACCTGTCCGACGACTGGAACACCAGCGCCTCCTGGGTCGCGGAGCGCCGCGCCCTGCCCTGGTGGCAGGAGCGGGTCCTCGGCGGGCTCATGTCGTACTGGGTCTACCAGCACCTGGGCAACCTCTCCCCCGCCGCCCTGGCCGCCGACCCCCTCTACGCCCTGGTCAGCCGGGACGCGGACGGCACCGACGCCCTGCGCCGCTTCGCCGTCGAGGCCGACGCCGACCCGGCCGCGGTGCGCTGGAGCTACCGGCGCGACTTCGGCACCACCCGGCTGCTCGTGGTCGACACCCGCTGCGCCCGGGTCCTGGACGAGGGCAGCCGGGCCATGCTCGACCCCGAGGAGCAGCAGTGGGTCCGGGACAACGCCCTGGCGGGCCACGGCACGTACGACCACCTCCTGATCGGCGCCTCGCTGCCCTGGCTGCTCCCGCCGCTGGTCCACGACGCGGAGGGGTGGAACGCCGCGCTGTGCCGCGGCGAGCGCGGGGAGCGCTGGGCGAGGTTCGCGGAGGACCTGCGGCGCCGCAGCGACCTGGAGCACTGGGCGGCCTTCCCGCCCTCCTTCGCCGCCCTCACCGACCTCATCGAGGAGGTGGGCACGGGCCCGAAGGCCCCGGCGACGGTCTGCGTGCTCTCCGGGGACGTGCACCACGCGTACGTGGCCGAACCGCGGACCGCGACCAGCTCGCGGATCTACCAGCTGACCTGCTCCCCGGTCCACAACTCCATCCACCCGGCCGTGAAGCTCGGCTTCCGCTTCGGCTGGAGCCGGGCGGGCCGGTGGCTGGGCCGGGTGCTCAGCGGGCACGGCCGCACGGGCCGGCCGCCGCTGTCCTGGCGGCGCACCGGCGGCCCCTGGTTCGCCAACCAGCTGATGACCCTGATGCTGGACGGCCGCACGGCCCGGCTGCGCCTGGACCAGGCCCACCGCGGCCCGCGCGGCGACCGGAAGCGCGCCCGCCTGCTCACGGCGGAGGAACGCGACCTGTCCTGAGCCCCCGGCCCCTCCCCCGGTGCACCCTCGAAGCCCGCTCGAATCGGGCTCGAACCGGGCTGGGGCCACGGCGGTGCGCCGCCCTCCCGGGACCCGCCCCCACGGGAAGACGACGACAAACCAACCGCTACCTGTCCACTACCTGACACACCGGCGGGACCCGGCGGCCGGGTGCCCGAACCCCCGGCGTACGCTGTACGGCAGTCAAGGCCGCCCCTGCCGCTCCCCCGCGACGTCGCGGCGAGTTCCGCCGATGCACGTCACCCGTCAACCGGACCGGGGGGTTCCGTCTTGCTCGATCCTCTGGATGCGCTGGGCTCGCTGACCACGAGCCCGTGGATCTACGCCGTCGTGGCGCTCTCCGTGGTGCTCGACGTCTTCCTGCCCGTCCTGCCCAGCGGGGTCCTGGTGATCACGGCGGCCGCGGCCACCGCCGCCGCCGGCACCGCCGCCACCGTGCCCGAACCGGGCCCCGACATCCTGGCCCTGCTCCTGTGCGCGGCAACCGCCTCCGTCCTCGGGGACCTGGCCGCGTACCGGCTGGGCCGGCGCGGCGGCACCCGCATCCAGCGCGCCCTGGCCCGCTCCCGGCGGCTGACCCGCGCCCACCAGCGCCTCGGCCAGGCCCTGGGCCGCGGCGGCGGGGCCCTGGTCGTCATCGCCCGCTTCGCCCCGGCCGGCCGCTCGGTGGTCTCCCTCGGCGCGGGAGCCGCACAGCGCCGCATCAAGGAGTTCCTGCCCTGGTCGGCCCTGGCGGGGCTGGCCTGGGCGGCGTACAGCGTGGGGCTCGGGTACTTCGGCACCCAGTGGCTCGGCGCCCCCTGGCTCGGTACGGCCGTCTCGGTACTGGCCCTCTTCGGGGCCGGCGCCCTCGCCGCCTACCTGGTCCGCCGCCGCCCGGCTCCGGCCCCGGCGACGTAAACCGCCCCCTGCGGCTTCGGGGGAGGGGCGGCCCCTCCCCCGAAGGAACGAACCCCTCACCCGTTCACCCGGCCCCGATCGCCGGAAGCAGCCCGGACTCCTAGCGTCCAGAACACGGCGCACCGCCGGATCCGCCCGGGATCCGTCCGCGCGCCGTTGTCGAGCACGAGCCGAGCCCGAGCAGCCCGAGGAGTTCCGCCATGCGCCTGAGCAGCGCCGCGGCCGCCACCGCACTCACCGCCGCAGCCTTCCTGCCCGCCGCCACCCCGGCCTTCGCCACCGCATCCGCCCCGGAGACCTCGCCGGCCCCCCTCGCCAGCGTGTCCCCGAGCACGGTGGCCCCGGGCGGCCGGGTCGCCCTCAACATCGCGGGCTGCGGCACCCGTACGGGCCGCGCCTCGTCCAACGCCTTCGGCGAGGTCCAGCTGACCCCGGGCAACCTGGAGGCCAGCAACCTCTTCGGCGGCGCAACGGTCTTCCGCAACACCTCCCCCGGCACCCACCGCGTCACCTTCGACTGCGGCGGCCGGCAGGTCGCGGTCTCCCTGTACGTCACCCCGGGCGCGGCCCGCGGCGGCCTGGGCGGCAGCTTCGGCGGTATGAGCCCGACGGAGATCCTGGTGGGCGGCGGCCTGGTGGCCACAGCCGTGGCCGCGGGCCTCTACACCCTCCGCCGCCGCTCCCCGGGCCCCACGGCGTAGGACTCAGCCCTCCGCCGGAACCGGCTTCCGGGCCGCCCCGCCGCCGCGCACCTCGATCCCCTCCAGGAGCATCCGGGTGGCCTCGGTGACCGCCTCCACGGCGGCGTCGAACACCTCCCGGTTGTGCGCGGCGGGCGCCCGGAACCCCGACACCTTCCGCACGTACTGGAGGGCGGCGGCCCTCATCTCCTCTTCGGTGGCCTTCTCCGGCAGCAGCGGGGGCCTCAGGGTCTTGATACTCCGGCACATACCCCGAGTATCCCTCCCCGCGCCCCACCACCCCCCGAATTCCCCCCACCCCCTCCCCTACTCACCCAACTCCCCCCGGCAGCCCCGGGCCGATCGAGGTCCGGGGCCTTCGGCGTGCCCGGGGGTACGGTGCGCAGGGCGGGGGGTTTGTCCGGCGGTGGGGGTTGCTGGCGGAGGTGCGCATGGATGCGGGTGTGGTGGCCGTGGTGACCGGGGTCGCGGGGATGGTGGGGGCGCTCGGCGGGGCCGCCGCCGGGGGGTTCGCGGCGGTGCGCGGGGCCCGGATCGGGGCCGAGAAGGCGTTCCAGGGCGTGCAGGCGCAGGTGCGGGGGCAGGAGGCGGCCGAGCACCGGCACTGGGTGCGCGAGCAGCGGCACCAGGTGTGTGCGCTGGTCCTGCAGCGGATGGCCGAGGTGACGGACGGGGTGGCCGCGGTCCGGTCGGGGGCCGGGGGTGCGGAGGAGGCCCTGGTCCGGGTCGGCGGGGCCGTCAACGAGTTGTTCTACGAGGCCCGGCTGCTGCTGTTCTGGGGCCCGCAGGACGTGGCGGCGGCCGCGATGGGCCTGGCCGAGGGGAGCGAGGCCACGTTCAGGGCGATGATCGGGCAGGTGGAGGGGGCGGCAGGAGCCGGCCGGGCGCTGGAGGCGGCCGAGGGCGATCTGCGGCGGCGGCAGGTGGAGTTCATCACCTCGGCTTCGCGGGCGCTGCGGGACGTCGGCGCGGACGGCTTCGAACCGCCGACATCTGCTTTGTAAGAGCAGCGCTCGCTACGGGAGCCGTGGGCGGGTGGAGGGTCGGGGGCCGGAGGGGGTGCGGGTTCTGGTGCGGTGTTCGCGGGCCGCCTCGTCGGGGTGGCGGGCCTGCCAGTACGGGTTGTCGTGGGGCAGGGCGCTGCCGACGCGGCCGTACATGCCGAACCACATCAGCATCACGCCGACGACGAAGCTGAACAGGACGTTCTGGATCTCGAAGGCGAGGAAGTTCAGGCCGGTGTCCAGGAGGGCGAGGTTCAGGAAGCCGCTGGCGATGAAGGCCAGGCCCAGGACGATGTTGAGGGTGGAGGCGAAGTTGCCGCCGACGGCCATGCAGGCGAGCAGCAGCAGGCCGACGCAGAGGGAGAGCACGCTCAGGGCGCCGTTGGTGTTCAGGCCGAGGACCTGGTCGCCGCCGGTGTCGAAGAAGCCGATGTTGTCGGTGAGGCCCAGGATGCCGAAGACCAGGAGGAGGAGTCCCGTCAGCCCGGCGCCGATCCGGTAGACCCGGCTCAGGCGGTGGTCCGCGGGCAGGTGCTCGTCGAGACCGGCCCGGACGGGGTTCGCGACCCGGTGGGCGAGGCGCGAGACCACGGAGGGCTCGGGGTCCCGGGGCGGGCCGTAGGGCTCGTGGGGGACGTAGGGCGCGTAGTGGTCGTGGGCCTCGTGGCAGCCGTAGGCCGCGTGCGGGGCGGGGGGACCGGTCGCCGGGGGCGTCTGGGGCGCGGGCGGTGCCTGCCGGGCGAAGCGGGAGAACCGCGAGGGGTGCGGGAGCCGCGAGAGCCCGGGCCGGTGGGATACATGGGCGGCCATGACCAGCCTCCTCTGCTCCCTCCCAGCATCCGCCCGCCCCGCCCCCCGGACAAGCCCGGCGGGGAGACGGACGGGTCGCATGCCAGGGGGGTGAGGCGCACGGGTACGGGGCCCACGGGGTACGGGGCGCACGGGGTACGGGGCGCAGGACCCGCGCGCCGCTCCCGCAGGTCCGTCACGACCCCGCGCGCCGCCCCCGCAGGTCCGCCACGACCCGGCCCACCGCTTCGCGGATCCCCCGCATCTCCTGGAGGAAGCTCCAGTAGTCCGGGTGCCGGCCGTCCAGGGCCGCCACCGCCCGGTCCACCCGCGCCACCGCCGCGTCCAGCGGGCCCGCGTGCCGCGGGTCGGGCACGCTGCGGCCCTCCATCGCCAGCCGCTGCGCGTCCCGGATCGCGAAGCGCGTGCGCTCGACCTCCTGCTGCGGGTCCCGCGCCACCGCCTCCAGCGCCCGCAGCCGGTCCCCCGCCGCCGACACCGCCTCGTCCATCCCGTCCAGCAGCGCTCGTACGGTCCCCAGCAGCGCCGTCGCATCCGCCCACCGCTGCTCGTCCCGGGCCTTCGCGGCCTCGCGCAGCCGGTCCTCCGCCTGCCGGACGGAGCCGGCAGCCTGGTCCGGCACCCGCTGGAGGTCCTGCCAGCAGGCCGCACTGAACCGGCGCCGCAACTCGCTCAGCACCGGCTCCACCTGCCCGGCCCGCGTCTCCAGCGCCTGGGTCCGGGTCCGCAGGCTCACCAGCCGGCGGTCCAGCTCGGCGGCCCGCTCGGGCAGCCGCTCGGCCTCGGCGCGTATCGCCTCCGCCTCGCGCAGCATCCGGTCGGCCCGCTGGATCGTCTCCTGCACCCCGTGCTGCCCGGCGCCCTGGTTGAGCATGGTCAACTCCGGGGCCAGCGCGGCCAGCCGGGCCGCCAGCTCGTCCGCCCGCATCCCCGAGGCGCGCACCGCGTCCAGCGCGTCGCTCGCCGCCAGCAGCGCGGCCTTCGCCCGCTCCCGGGCCGGCGCCAGCCGCGCCAGCTCCGTCTCGGCCCGGTCGAGCAGCGGCCGCAGCCCGGCCTCGAAGCGCTCCAGCTCCCCCTTGACCCGTACGAGCTCCTCCTTGGCCCGGTTCAGCTCCTCCCTCGCCCGCGCCGCGACCGACGCCTCCAACTCCGCGCGGTCCAGGTCGTAGCGGTCCACCGACTCGATGTACGCGCGGCTGACCTCGTCGATCCGCCGCCCCAGCGCCGCGAACCCGTCCACCGCCTGCCGCGCCCCCGCGCCGCCGTCCACGGCCGTGATCGTCTCGATGGAGATCCGCAGGTCCCGCTGGGCCGTGTCGAGCTCGTAGAAGGCGGCGGCGGCAGCGTCCTTGGCGGCCTGCGCTTCCGCCCGCCGGCTCTCGTCCCGCCCACCGAACCACCGCCGGGAAGTAGCCGTCACAATCCCTCTCCCGTGCCACGCCGCATCCGCCATGCCCCGCTCCATTCTCCCCCAACTGAACGAGTTTGCGTCGGCACCTGCCCCTCCATGTAGGCTGTCCACTCATCCACGGGTGCGTAGCTCAGGGGTAGAGCGCTGCTCTTACAAAGCAGATGTCGGCGGTTCGAAACCGTCCGCGCCCACCAGTGCAAAAGGCCCCTCGCCGATCATGGCGGGGGGCCTTTCGCGTCCCGGCCGGCAGGGGCGTATCCCGGGGTGGGCGGGACTGCGTAGCCTGGGGGCATGCCTCGATACGAGTACCGCTGCCGGACCTGTGACGACACCTTTGAGCTGAGCCGGCCGATGGCCGAGTCCGGGGCTCCTGCCGACTGCCCGCAGGGGCACGGCGACACCGTGAAGCTGCTGTCCGCCGTGGCCGTGGGCGGGACCGCCGCGGCAGCGGCCCCCGCCGGTGGCGGCGGGGGCTGCTGCGGCGGGGGCGGGTGCTGCTGAGACCCCGCCGGGGTCCGGGAGCGGCGGCTAGCGCTTGCGGGAGAGGGTCAGGCCGTCCGAGATGACGGTCAGGACGCTGTCCATGCGGGGGTCCGCCCGGACGTGGTCGTTGAAGGCCTGGACACCGGCCGCCGAGGGGGCCGGGTCCTTGTCGAGGACGCGGCCGTGGAAGAGCGTGTTGTCGGTGACGATCAGGCCGCCGGGGCGCAGGCGCGGGACGAGCTCCTCCCAGTACGCGGTCAGGTTCTCCTTGTCCGCGTCCAGGTAGACCATGTCCACGTGCGGTTCGGCCGGCAGGGCGCGGACGGTGTCCAGGGCCGGGGCGATCCGCAGGTCGATCCGGTCGGCCACCCCCGCGGCCTCCCAGGCCTCCCTGCCGTACGCCGTCCACTCCTCGGAGATGTCGCAGGCGATCAGCCTGCCGTCGGCGGGCAGGGCCTGGGCCATGGAGAGGGTGGAGAAGCCGGTGAAGGTGCCGATCTCGACGATCAGCCGGGCCCCCGTCAGCCGGACGAGGAAGGCCAGCAGCGGGCCCTGCTCCTCCGCGGACTGCATCCCGGCCACGTCGGGGAACTTCTCGTAGGTCTTCGCCACGAGCCCCCGCTGGACCTCGTCCAGCGGGGGGTTGTGGTCGAGCATGTAGGCGTACAGCTCATCGGTGATCTTCGTAGAGTTGCCCTTGGTCATGGGCTCAGTCTGCCGAGCACACCCCGTCCGCGTACGCGGCACGGGCGAACTCGCGCACGATTTGCTCGCCCGCGAGCACGCCCCGCTCCGCGAGCGCCGTGACCCGCGGCGCGCTCCAGTGGGCGTCTGCGAGCTCCCCGTGGCCCGGCCGCCAGGCCCGGTCCGCGGCCAGCAGCAGGTCGGCGTCGAGGAGGGAGTCGCCCGCGGCGAGGGTGAGGGCGGCGCCGGTGCGCCGGGCCACCTCGGCCATGGCCGCGCTCTTGGTGAGCGGGCGCGGTACGGCGTAGATCTTGCGGCCCTGGAGGGAGACCGTCCAGCCGCGGGCCCCGGCCCATTCGGCGAGCTGCTTGACCCAGTCCGGCGGCAGCAGCGGCCGCTCGACGACGAGGTACGCGAACAGGTCGTCGGCCACCCGCTCCTTGCGCAGCCAGGCCGGGTCGGCGGTGGCGCGCAGGTGGGCGCGCACCTCCTCCAGCGGGGCGCACTCGCTGGCGAGCCGGCCGCTGACCGCCCGCCGCCAGTCGCGGTCGGGCTCCCCGTCGACGAGGAGCTGCCCGCCGTTGGCGCAGATCGCGTACTGCGGGACGGGGCCGGGGATGCGGATGCGCTGGTACTGCTTGCGGGTGCGGGTGGTGGTCGGGACGAACACCACGCCCGGCGCCGCGCCGAGTTCCGCGAGCAGTCCGGCGGCCGTCTCGGTCATGTAGGAGAGCGGCTTGCTCTCGTGGACCTCCACGCACAGCAGCCGGGGTGCGGCGGCGTCGGGCATGCCGAGCGCCAGCGCCGCGGTCGAGTAGATGAGCGTACGGTCGAGATCGCTCGCGATCAGGACGGTCACTTCGTGACCACCGCCTTTCCGTCGGCGCCCGTGGCGCCCCGTGTGTACCGGGGGTGGATGAGTCCCACGCAGGTGTAGGGGAGGCCGTCCACCTCCTCGACGGGCACCCCGCGCTGCTCGGCGAGCAGCCGTACGTGCCCCAGGTCGGCGCCCGCTCCGCGGCGGGCGAGGATCTTCCAGGGGACGCGGCGCAGCAGCACCCGCGTGGTCTCGCCGACCCCCGGCTTGACGAGGTTCACGTCGTGGATGCCGTACTCCTCGCTGATGCGCTCCACGGCCGCCCAGCCCTCCCAGGTCGGCGAACGGTCCGCGGCCAGCAGCTCCTTGACCTCGGCGGCCACGGGGTCGGCGACCTCGGGGAAGAGTGCGGCGACGGTGTCCACGAACGCGACGGAGACGTCGGCGTCCGCGAGCTCGCGGTAGAACTTCGCCCCGTGGAAGTCCTGCGGGCCGACCAGGTCGGCGCGCAGCACGGTCCTCGATATGAGCCCGGAGACGGTGGAGTTGAGGCAGGCGGAGGGGATGAGGAAGTCCTCGCGGGTGCCGTACGTGTCCACGCAGCCGCCGGGGTCGGCCAGGACCACGATCGCGGGGTCGAAGGCGGCGAACTCCTCCGACTCCCCGAGGGCGGCGGCCAGTTCGCGGGTGATGGCGCCCTTGCCGGTCCAGCCGTCGACGAAGACCACGTCGGCCGGGTCGTGGTGGGCGGCCAGCCAGCGCAGGGCGTTGGCGTCGATGCCGCGGCCGCGCACGATGGACACGGCGTAGTGCGGCAGGTCGAGCCCGTGCCGGTACGCCGCCCAGCGGCGCATCAGCACGCCGACGGGGGTGCCGGCGCGGGCCAGCGAGACCAGCACCGGGGAGGGGGTGCGCTCGGCGAGGACGGTCTCGGTGACGGTGCCGACGGCCTGCGCGATGCGGCGGGCGGAGGAGTCGAGGGCGGCCCGGTAGAGCTCCTGGTACTGGGGGCTGGGCTGGTACTCGACGGGCAGGGACTCGGCGTAGTGGGCGCCGCCCGCCTGAATGGCCTCCTCCCGCTCCTCGGTGGGGGCCTCCAGCGCGACGGCCGAGAGGTCCTGGAGCAGCCAGCCGACGTCCTCGGCGGGGTAGGAGGAGAAGTCGGGTCCGCGGAGCGGCTCGGGCAGCATCTTCGGCTCCTGCCGGTGGGAGGGGGCGCCGGCGGTGGCACCGGGTGCGGGCTGCGCTCCCGCGCGGGCGCCGGTCGGGGCGTACGCGGGTACGACGGCCAGCAGCACGCGGCCGGTGTGCGGGGCGAGCCGGGCGGCCAGTCCGTCGGGGGCGTGCAGGGCCGGGGTGTCCCCCGCCGAGTCCACGACGGCGACGACCGCGTCGAAGCCGGCGCCGGCCACGTTGTAGGCGTACCGCTCGCCGGGGCCGTCGGCCGGGTCGTCGTGGGCGGGGAAGACCAGCCGGGTGCGGATGGCGTAGCCGGGGTCGTCCACGGCCAGCACGGGCGAGCGCGTGGTGGTGGAGAAGCGGACCTCGGCGGCGGCCCCGGAGCGCTCCAGCTCCTGCGCGAGGCGCAGCGGGGCGTACATGAGCTCTTCGTTGCCGAGGACGAGCACCCGGCCGGGCCGGGGCCCGAGGGCGGCGGCGAGCCGCCCGGCCAACTGCGGCAGGGCCCGGTCCAGGGCCTCGCGGTGCGCGGCGGTGAACCCGTGCCGCCCGCCGTCGGGCAGCCCGGCGGGCCAGCCCAGGTCCACCCGCTCGACCTGCGGCGCGGGTACGGGCGCGGGCGCGGGCGCGGCCTCCTCGTGCCCGTCGTACTCCTCGACCAGGGCCGTGCCCTTCGCGAGCACCCCCTCCGGGAGCCGGACCGTGCCCGTCGCCAGGGCGACCAGGTCGATGCGGGCGCCCAGCTCCGCCGCGAAGGCGTCCAGGCGGGCCCGGTCGGCCGGGGCCCGGACGTCGACCAGGGCCACGATCACGTACCGCTCGCGCGGGTAGCGGGCGTGCAGGTCGCGGACGGTGTTGAGGACCGTGTTGCCGGTGGAGAACTCGTCGTCCACGAGGACCAGCGGGCCGTCTCCGGCCAGCAGGGCCGGGTCCTCGGGGAGCAGCAGGTGGGAGGTCGCGTGGGAGTGGGACTCCTCGAAACCGCCGGCCGGGTCCACTCCGGCGACCGGGCGCCGGGTCGAGTGCAGGTAGACCGCCGGGCCGCCCAGGCCGTCGGCCACGCAGTGGCCCAGCCCGGTCGCCGTCTCCGCGTACCCGAGGACGACGGCGCGCGCGGCCTCGGCGGGGCCGAGCAGCCGCGCGACGCGGACGCCGAGCCCGTGCCCGGCCCGGTAGACCGTCTCCGGGGACTGCGGCACGTGCTTGCCGAGCACCCGGGAGACCAGCAGATGGGCCCGCTTGGGGTTGCGGCGCAGGGCCAGCCCGAGCAGGTCCGCGAGCCGCGGACCCTCCCGGTCCCGTTCGGCTTGCTCCAGGCGGACGCCGAGCCGCTGGGCGACCCACGTGCCCGACCACACCGTGTCGTCGTTGATGACTGTCTCTTCCCTCGTCGTCCCCGGGCTCAGACCGAGAGCCCGGCCGTGAGCAGGTCCACGAACCCGACCTGCTCCTTCGCCACCCCGAAGACCTCGGCGCGCAGCATGGTGCGCTCGGCCCAGGCCCGGTGCGGCTTCACCTCGTTCATCTTGTTCGTATAAGCCGATCTCAGCACTCCGCCGCCGCCCCGCTCCGGCCGCAGGATGTCCTGGGCGTCGCTGAACTCCTCGTGGGAGACCACGGACAGGGCGTGCACGGGCGTGACGTGTGCGGGGTGGATGCAGGTCTTGCCGAGCAGCCCGTTCGCCCGGTCGAGTTCGATCTCGCGCAGGAGCCCGTCGAGGTCGTGCTCGATGAGGGCGGTGCGCAGTTCCTCGGCCTGGCCGTCCAGGAAGGGGCTGCGGCGCAGCTGGGGCTTGAAGATCCGCTGCTGGCTGCGGAAGTACTCCCAGACCGGTCCGGTGACGGTGAAGCCGGTGCCGTCGGCCCTGCTGAGCACGTTCACCACGTCGGCGATGACCCCGGCGACGATCCGGACGTCGTAGGCGGTCATGTCGGGGGTGCGGCGCAGCCCGTACGCGGAGCAGAAGTCGGTGACGCCGAGGCGCAGGGCGAGGACCCGGTCCCGGTGCCGGTCCACGAGCCGGAAGATCCCGGCGAGGGCCTCGGCCCGGGTCTCCAGGTGGAGCAGCTCGGGGGACTCGAGTACGGGCATGGCGAAGAAGCGGCGCCGGCAGGCGGCCTCCGCTGCGGCCACGGCGTCCAGGAAGGGCCCGCCGCGGTCCTTCGTGAACTTCGGAAGTACGAATCCGGCCAAAAGACGGACAGAGGGGCCCAGGCGGGCGGCGAGGTCGCCGATCTGCTCGGGACGGCGGACCCGGACGAAGAGCAGCGGGAGTTCCCCGCCCTCCCGGTCGAGCTCGGCGAACTGCCGGACGAGGTTCTCCTCGGCCCCGGCCACCTCGGCGTCGCCGATGGAATCCTCCAGGCAGAGGACCATCGAGACCACTCCGCGGGCGGCCTGCTTGCGCACGTCGTCCGCGAGCTGCGGGCGGGTGGCGGGGCTGTACAGCGTGGCGCCGAGGGCGGCGGCCAGGATGCGGGCCGGGGAGGCGGCGGTGAACTCACAGGGCTCCTGGTGGAAGAGCTCCCTGCGGATGGCAGGCGCCACGTGCCCGAAATGACGCATGTGCTTCCCCCGTACTGCTGTGGCGGCCCGACTGGCATGGCCGGTAATAGTACGTACGAATGAGTGTCAAGAGTTCCTCAAGTTAATGAAATTCGGGTAACCCTCTTGCACCATGCCCAGGACCCGCTCCGAGGACAAGGGGCCGGACAGGGGGGTCGCATTGTCCCGCCCCGCTCCGGGAGGGCAGGATGACCGGCATGACGCACGCGATGCAGAAGGGTTCCAACATCCCCGTGACGCCCACGGCGGTCCGGGCGGTGCTGCGCTGGACCAACGGCCCGGGGGTGCCCGACGTGGACGCCTCGGCCCTGGTCCTGGGCCGGGACGGGCGCGTGCGCTCCGACGAGGACTTCGTCTTCTACAACCAGCCCCGGCACCCGTCGGGCGCGGTCTGGCGGCTCGGCAAGAAGCTGCTGGGCGAGGAGGTCACGGACGCCATCCAGGCCGACCTGGCCTCCGTACCGCCCGTGGTCGACCGGGTGCTCGTGGTGGCCTCGGCGGAGGACGTGCCCTTCGAGCACGTCCGCGACCTGCGGGTACTGCTGTACGACGCCACGGGTACGGGCGGCTCGGAGCCGCTGGCCTACTTCGACGTACGGCCCGAGACCGGGGCGGAGACCGCGCTGATCTGCGGGGAGCTGTACCGCCGGGGCGAGGGGTGGAAGTTCCGCGCCCTCGGCGAGGGCTACTCCGACGGGCTGGTGGGGCTCGCCACCGACCACGGCATCTCGGTGGACGAGAACGGCGGCGGAAGCGACGCGGCGGCGGGCGCCGGGGACGCGGGCGCCGCCGGGGCCCCGGTGCACACCCAGTCCATGCAGCCGACCCAGGCCATCGCCCAGCGCGGCCCGCAGCTGCCCCCGGGCCCGCAGAACCCGCCCGCGCCGGCCGGCCCGCCCGTCCGCTTCCCGGCCCCGGCGCCGGCCCCGGGCGGCGTCTTCCGGCTGCCGCCGCAGGGCCCGCAGTTCATCCGGCACTGAGCCGCCCGCCGGGGCGCCGGCTCACGCCTTGGTGGTCTTGTAGCCCCGCCCCCACTGCAGGCCCCACCCGTAGAGCCGGTCCAGCTCGGCCTGGAAGCCGTACACGAAGCGGACCTCGCGCCGGACGACCAGCTCGTCCCGCACGTTCTCCAGCATGACCACCGCGCAGGAGCGGGCCTGCGGCTGGCGCTCGTCGAGGGCGATCTCGATCCGCGGGCCCGTGCTGGGGTAGAGGGTCACCAGGGCGTGGGTGCGGTCGAAGGCCGGGGTCTGGTCGTAGATGTAGACGAAGACCAGCAGGCGCTTGATCTTGTCGGCGTGGTCCAGGTTGACGAACAGGGTCTCGCCGGAGGGGGCGCCGAAGCGGTCGTCCCCGCTGAGCTTCACGTACGGCGGGGCGTTGAGGTCGCCCAGGAAGTTGCCCAGCGGCTGGACCACGCCCCGGCTGCCGTCCATGAGCTCGTACAGGCACCCGATGTCCAGGTCCACGTTGACCATGCCCTGGGTGTGGGCCTGCACGATCTCGGGTTTGAAGAGTTTGAACGGATGGCGGAGGAGCTGCCCGCTCTGGCCCGAGCGGCCCCCGAAGTCGGAGGTGCGCATCCGCCAGGAGAGGTTCACGCGGAGGTTGCCGGTCACCGCCCCCTGTTTGGTCAGCGAGACCGCGGGCTGCCTCTTGGTCAGCTCGATCGCGTTGGACGATGCGCTGCCCGACTGGAACTGTGCCGCGCGGGCGCCGCGCAGGCCGTCGAAGAACCCCATCCCTGCCCCCCAGGATCGTATGGATGCATAAAGGCCGGGGGGCGGCCGCCGGGTCCGTGGACCCGCCCGGCCGCCCCCCGGAGGAAGCGTTCCGCATTCGCGGCCGGGTCACACCCCGGCCTTGGCCCCCTCGTCGGCGCTCTCCCCGGCGGCCTCCAGCCGCCGGTTGCGCTGCACCGAGGAGAGGAAGGACGCGGCGATCAGGACCACGCCGATGAGGCCGGTGATGATCTCGCTGATCTCGTGCTCGATGGTGATGAGCAGGATGACGGCGAGGGCGCCGATGGCGTAGTGCGCGCCGTGCTCCAGGTAGACGTAGTCGTCCAGGGTGCCCTGGCGGACCAGGTAGACCGTGAGCGACCGGACGTACATGGCGCCGATGCCGAGGCCGAGCGCCATCCAGAAGATGTGGTTGGTGATCGCGAAGGCGCCGATGACCCCGTCGAAGGAGAACGAGGCGTCCAGGACCTCCAGGTAGAGGAAGAGGAAGAAGGCCGCCTTGCCGGCGAGGCCCAGCGCGGAGACCTCCTTGCCCTCGGCCTTGGCCTTCTCCTCGGCCTCGTGCTCGCGCTCCTCCTCTTCCTCGAGCTTGTTCTCGAAGAAGGAGGAGAGGCCGCCGACGATCAGGTACGTGATCAGGCCGGCGACCCCGGAGAGCAGGACGGTCGCGGACTTGTCCGCGTACCCGGTGCTGGTGTGGGCGTTGGTCGCGAAGGTCATCGCCGTGACGAGCAGGATGATCAGGGCGATGCAGACCGACAGCATGTCGACCTTGCCGAGCTTGGCCAGCGGGCGCTCCAGCCAGCCGAGCCACTTGATGTCCCGGTCCTCGAAGATGAAGTCGAGGAAGATCATCAGGAGGAACATGCCGCCGAAGGCCGCGATCGCCGGGTGGGCGTCCGTGACCAGCGCCTCGTAGCGCTCGGGGTTGTCCATGGCCAGCTGGACCGCCTCGATGGGGCCGACCTTGGCGCTGATGGCGACGATCGCGACCGGGAAGACCAGCCTCATGCCGAACACGGCGATGAGGATGCCGATGGTGAGGAAGATCTTCTGCCAGAAGGCGTTCATCTTCTTCAGGATTCCGGCGTTGACGACCGCGTTGTCGAAGGACAGCGAGATTTCGAGGATCGACAGGATCAGGACGATCCCGAAGGCCTCCCACCCCCACTGCCACGCGGCGAAGGCAAGGCCGGCCGCCGTCACGGCGAACGACCAGCCGAAGGTTTTCAGAACCACTGGCATCCCATCGTTGTGTACGGGTCCCCCCGCGCCTGCGGGGCGCTTTACGAAACGTTGACCCCGAAGTCTAGAGCGATGCCCCGCAGACCCGACGCGTACCCCTGCCCCACTGCACGGAACTTCCACTCGCCCCCGTAGCGGTACACCTCGCCGAAGATCATCGCGGTCTCGCTGGACGCGTCCTCGGAGAGGTCGTAGCGGGCGAGCTCCTGGCCGTCCGCCATGTTGACCACCCGGATGAAGGCGTTCGTGACCTGGCCGAACGTCTGGCGGCGGGCGTCGGCGTCGTGGATGGAGACGGGGAAGACGATCTTGTCCACATGGGCCGGCACCAGGGTCAGGTCGATGTTGATCGACTCGTCGTCCCCGTCGCCCTCACCGGTGAGGTTGTCGCCCGTGTGTTCCACGGAGCCCTCGGGGCTGCGGAGGTTGTTGTAGAAGACGAAGTAGTTGTCCCCGAGCACCCGGCCGTCCCGGCAGAGCAGGGCGCTGGCGTCGAGGTCGAAGTCCGCGCCGGTCGTGGACCGCACGTCCCAGCCGAGCCCGATGGTCACCCGGGTCAGGTTCGGTGCGGCCTTGGAGAGGGAGACATTGCCCCCCTTGGCGAGTGTGACGCCCATTCTTGGTCCTCCCCGGAAGACTGAGTGTGACGGGTGTGCAAAGCGGTCCGGCGCCGCACACACGGGGTGCACGGCGCCGGACGGTCCTGCTGCTGCGGCGCGGCTCAGACGTTGACGCCGAAGTCCTGCGCGATGCCGCGCAGGCCCGAGGCGTAGCCCTGGCCGATGGCGCGGAACTTCCACTCGGCGCCGTTGCGGTACAGCTCGCCGAAGACCATGGCGGTCTCGGTCGAGGCGTCCTCGGAGAGGTCGTAGCGGGCGAGCTCCACGTTGTCCGCCTGGTTGACCACGCGGATGAAGGCGTTGCGCACCTGGCCGAAGCTCTGCTGGCGGCTCTCGGCCTCGTAGATCGAGACCGGGAAGACGATGCGGTGGACGTCGGCGGGGACGCCGGCCAGGTTCACCTTGATCTGCTCGTCGTCGCCCTCGCCCTCACCGGTGAGGTTGTCACCGGTGTGCTCGACGGAGCCGTCGGGGCTCTTCAGGTTGTTGAAGAAGACGAAGTTGGCGTCGTTGGTGACCTTGCCCTGGTCGTTGGCCAGCAGGGCGCTGGCGTCGAGGTCGAAGTCGACGCCGGTGGTGGTACGAGCGTCCCAGCCCAGGCCGACGATGACCGCCGTCAGGTTGGGGGCGGCCTTGGTCAGAGAGACGTTGCCGCCCTTGCTGAGGCTGACTCCCACGGGTCCTCCATTGGTTGTGCGGGGCGGTGGCCCCGTCCTGCTGTTGCTAACCGGATCAACGGTCCGATCCTAGTGACGGGTTCCCGGTCCGTACCGGTATTTGCCAGGCATTTCCCAGGTTCCCGCGCAGGATCAGATGCTGTCGAGGGCCTTGATGTACTCGTTCAGGTCGCGGGCGTCCGGCAGGCCGTTGACGACGCTCCAGCGGACGATGCCGTCCTTGTCGATCACGAAGGTGCCGCGGACCGCGCAGCCCTTGTCCTCGTCGAAGACCCCGTAGGCCCGCGAGGTCTCGCCGTGCGGCCAGAAGTCCGACAGCAGCGGGTAGTCCAGGCCCTCCTGCTCGGCGAAGACGCGCAGGGTGTGGATGGAGTCGTTGGAGACGGCCAGGAGCTGGACGTCGTCGTTCTGGAAGCGCGGGAGCTGGTCGCGCAGCTCGCAGAGCTCGCCGGTGCAGACGCCGGTGAAGGCGAAGGGGTAGAAGAGCAGGACGACGCTCTTCTCCCCGCGGAAGTCGGAGAGCCGCACGGTGGCGCCGTGGTTGTCCTTGAGCTCGAAGTCCGGGGCCTTGCTGCCGACCTCGATCGCCATCTCTCGCATCCCTTCGCTGGGCTGTTCGGGTGGGGCCAGCCTAGGCGAGCGCCCGCCCCGGAAGCGCGCAGCCCCCGCCGACCGGGGGGTCGGCGGGGGCTGCGCGTCCTTCGGCTGCCGCGCTGGTCAGCGCTTGCCGGACTTGGCCGTCTTCGGGGTGACCAGCTTGTTCGCCGTCCAGTCCTTGCCGACGCTGACCGGCTTGCTCGTCGAGAGGCCGGCGGTCTGGGCCGCCTCGTTGATGTCGCTGGCCTCGACGTAGCCGGGGCGGCCGGTCCTGGGCGTCAGCAGCAGGATCAGCGCATTGTCGTCGACCAGCTCGGTGGCATCGACCAGGGCGTCCGTCAGATCGCCGTCGTCCTCCCGGAACCAGAGGACCACGGCGTCTGCGACGTCCTCGTAGTCCTCGTCCACGAGGTCGCTGCCGATCTGGTCCTCGATAACCTCACGGAAGTCCTGATCGGCGTCGTCGTCGTAGCCGATCTCCTGGACCACCTGGTCGGACTGGAAGCCCAGCCGGGCGGCCAGGCTGGTCTCCGCGTGGTCCGCGGTCGCGCTCACGGGTTGCCTCCTGCTCGTGTTCGGTGATGTCTTCTGGCCGCGCGCGTACGCGCAGCATTGGGCGTAGTCCACACGGGCGCGGCGGATCGCGCAAGTAGCCCGACGGCCGTGACCGTCTAAACGGTGACGATTGGGGCCGTCTCGCCGCAACTCCTGGCACTCTCGTGATGGCCTCCGGTGATTCATGCCACACCATTGCGGCGCGACGGGCAGCCCTTGAGGACTTTCGTACCTCTTTGGGGGACGAACGGCCTTGCGAAGCCCCTGGGCCGCTCGGGCGTAAGGTGCCAGTTGTCCGGACCGTCCGCCTACCGCCCCGTTCCTCCGCCCGGATGGATCTTTTCCAGGAGTTACCTAGCGGTAAAGATGACGATTCCCGGCACAGCGGTACACGATGGGAGGCGGTGTGACCCAGGACACGACTCCCCCGACAGTGAAGGAACAGCGTGGCTTCCGCATCCGATCGCAATCCGATCATCATTGGCGGCCTTCCGAGCCAGGTCCCGGACTTCGATCCGGAGGAGACCCGGGAGTGGCTCGACTCCCTGGACGCCGCCGTCGACGAGCGGGGCCGTGAGCGGGCCCGCTACCTGATGCTGCGGCTGATCGAGCGGGCCCGCGAGAAGCGCGTGGCCGTGCCCGAGATGCGCAGCACGGACTACGTGAACACCATCGCGACCAGGGACGAGCCGTTCTTCCCCGGAAACGAGGAGATCGAGCGCAAGGTCCTCAACGCCACCCGCTGGAACGCCGCCGTGATGGTCTCGCGCGCACAGCGCCCCGGCATCGGCGTCGGCGGCCACATCGCCACGTTCGCCTCCTCCGCCTCCCTCTACGACGTGGGCTTCAACCACTTCTTCCGGGGCAAGGACGAGGGCGACGGCGGCGACCAGATCTTCTTCCAGGGGCACGCCTCCCCGGGCATCTACGCCCGCGCCTACCTGCTGGACCGGCTCTCCGAGCAGCAGCTCGACGCGTTCCGCCAGGAGAAGTCGAAGGCCCCGTACGGCCTGTCGAGCTACCCGCACCCGCGCCTGATGCCGGACTTCTGGGAGTTCCCGACGGTCTCGATGGGCCTCGGCCCGCTCGGCGCGATCTACCAGGCCCGGATGAACCGCTACCTGGAGGCGCGCGGGATCGCGGACACCTCCAAGTCACACGTTTGGGCGTACCTCGGCGACGGCGAGATGGACGAGCCGGAGTCGCTCGGCCAGCTGTCGCTCGCCGCCCGCGAGGGCCTGGACAACCTGACCTTCGTGGTCAACTGCAACCTCCAGCGCCTCGACGGCCCGGTCCGCGGCAACGGCAAGATCATCCAGGAGCTGGAGTCGCAGTTCCGCGGGGCCGGCTGGAACGTGATCAAGCTGATCTGGGACCGCTCCTGGGACCCGCTGCTCGCGCAGGACCGCGACGGCACCCTCGTCAACCGGATGAACTCCACCCCGGACGGGCAGTTCCAGACCTACGCCACCGAGACCGGCGCGTACATCCGCGACCACTTCTTCGGCGACGACCAGCGCCTGCGCGCGATGGTCGAGAACATGTCCGACGACCAGATCCTCCACCTGGGCCGCGGCGGGCACGACCACAAGAAGATCTACGCGGCGTACGCGGCGGCCCGCGCCCACAAGGGCCAGCCGACGGTGATCCTCGCGAAGACGGTCAAGGGCTGGACCCTGGGCCCGAACTTCGAGGGCCGCAACGCCACGCACCAGATGAAGAAGCTGACGGTCGACGACCTCAAGCGCTTCCGCGACCGCCTGCACATCCCGATCACGGACGCGCAGCTGGAGGGCGGCGCCCCGCCGTACTACCACCCGGGCCGGGACTCCGAGGAGATCCAGTACATGCACGACCGGCGCAATGCGCTGGGCGGGTACGTACCGACCCGCGTGGTGCGCGCCAAGCCGCTGCAGCTGCCGGACGACAAGACCTACGCGGCCGTCCGCAAGGGCTCGGGCCAGCAGTCGATCGCCACCACCATGGCCTTCGTCCGCCTGCTGAAGGACCTGATGCGGGACAAGGAGATCGGCAAGCGCTTCGTGCTGATCGCCCCGGACGAGTACCGGACCTTCGGCATGGACTCGTTCTTCCCGAGCGCCAAGATCTACAACCCGCTGGGCCAGCAGTACGAGGCCGTCGACCGCGAGCTGCTCCTCGCGTACAAGGAGTCCCCGACCGGCCAGATGCTGCACGACGGCATCTCGGAGGCCGGCTGCACGGCCTCGCTGATCGCGGCGGGCTCGGCGTACGCGACGCACGGCGAGCCGCTGATCCCGGTCTACGTCTTCTACTCGATGTTCGGCTTCCAGCGCACGGGCGACCAGTTCTGGCAGATGGCCGACCAGCTCGCCCGCGGGTTCGTCCTGGGCGCCACGGCGGGCCGGACCACCCTGACGGGCGAGGGCCTCCAGCACGCCGACGGCCACTCCCAGCTGCTGGCCTCCACGAACCCGGGCTGCGTGGCGTACGACCCCGCGTACGGGTACGAGATCGCGCACATCGTCAAGGACGGCCTGCGCCGGATGTACGGTCCGGACGCCGAGGACGTCTTCTACTACCTGACCGTCTACAACGAGCCGATCCAGCACCCGGCCGAGCCGGCGGACGTGGACGTCGAGGGCATCCTCAAGGGCATCCACCGCGTCTCGACGGGCGCCCCCGGCGGCGCCCGGGCGCAGATCATGGCCTCGGGCGTGGCCGTGCCGTGGGCGCTGGAGGCCCAGCGGCTCCTGGCCGAGGAGTGGAACGTCTCCGCGGACGTCTGGTCGGCGACCTCCTGGAACGAGCTGCGCCGCGACGCCGTGGACGCAGAGCGCCACAACCTGCTGCACCCGGAGGAGGAGCAGCGCGTCCCGTACGTGACGCGGAAGCTCTCCGGGGCCGAGGGGCCGTTCGTGGCGGTCTCGGACTGGATGCGGGCGGTACCGGACCAGATCTCGCGCTGGATCCCGGGCCCGTACGCCTCGCTGGGCGCGGACGACTTCGGTTTCGCGGACACGCGCGGCGCGGCCCGCCGGTACTTCCACATCGACGCCCAGTCGGTGGTCCTGGCGGTGCTGACCGAGCTCTCGAAGCAGGGCCGCATCGACCGGTCGGTGCTGAAGCAGGCCATCGACCGCTACCAGCTGCTGGACGTGGCGGCGGCCGACCCGGGCGCCGCGGGCGGCGACGCGTAGCACTCGGACCGCGGCAGGGCCCCGTACTCCCCCGAGGGGGGTGCGGGGCCCTGCCGCGTCACCGTCACAGCCGAGACCCGTCCGCCCGCACGCACCGGGTGTGCCAGTAGGCGGTGACCGGCTCCTCCCCCGGCCGGGCGAGCGTCCCCCGCCGGGCGAGGTGCCCGGCGGGGATCGGCATCGCGCAGCTCGGGCAGTCCCCGGGGGCCGGGGAATAGGTGGCGTACTCGAACGTGTCGTCGTCCCCGGGGTTCGTTCCGTGCGTGGACATGCGCCAGGACTCCTCTCTGTAGCGGTTTCGCTACCAGGAGTTCTCAGCGTGGCCTAGGGTCGGGTTGTCTTCAACCTGCGCACTTTGAACGGATAGTTGGGAGAGCCTCTTGAACCGGAAGGAACTCGACCCCGAGAAATCACCGAGCGCGGCGTTCGGCCTGCGATTGCGCAGCCTGCGGGACGGACGCGGTTGGACGCAGGACGAGTTGGCCGAGCGCATGGGCTGCTCGGCCACGCATATTTCTGCCGTGGAAACCGGCAGGCGACCTCCAACCACCCGTTTCGCAGCAGGTGCTGACAAGGTCTTCGGCACAGGGGACAGGCTCGAACGCCAGAGCCGGGCCGTCAGGCACACGGCTCTGCTCGAAGGGTTCCCGGAGTACGTTGCGCACGAGTCGCGGGCTGCGGAGATCCGGCTCTACGAGGTGGGCGTCATCCCGGGACTGCTGCAAACCCCGGAGTACGCCACAACGCTGGAAGCGGACGCCGTACGTAGAGAGGCCATCACGCCCGAGCAGGCCGAAGAGCGGGTCGCCCTCGTCTCCCAACGGCAGGCGGCGCTCGTCCGCTCGCCCGCACCCCTTCTCTTCGCGGTGCTCGACGAGGGGTGCCTGCTCCGGCCCATGGGTGAACGGGCGGTCATGGAGGCCCAATTCGATCGGTTGCTGGAGTTCGCCGAACGCCCGAACACCGTGCTCCAGGTGGCTCCGTTCCAGATGGGAGCACGCCGCCCGTTCAGCCTGCCCGTGACGGTTCTGACGCTGCCGGACCGGTCGCTGATGTCGTACGCGGAGTCCGCGCAGCGAGGGCACCTGGAGAGGGAAAGTGCCTCGGTGCTTCCCATCCTGACCGCCTACCATCAGCTACAGGCCGAAGCGCTGTCCCAAGCAGCCTCCGTAGCCATGATCGCGCAGTTACGAAAGGGCAGCCCGTGACGACCGAATCCCCCCGTTGGTTCACGTCCTCCTACAGCGGCAACGGCGGCCAGTGCGTCGAGGTCGCCACCAACCTGGCCCGTACCGCCGGCGTCGTACTCGTGCGGGACAGCAAGGTCCCCGCCGGGCCGCGCCTGCGTCTCGCCCCCGCCGCCTTCGACGGGCTCGTCGCGCTCGCCCGGTACGGCGGCTGACGGGCGGGTGCCGCCCCGGCGCCCCCCGGTCGGGGGCGGCGGGGCGGCGCCTACGATGCCCGGATGAAGGTTCAGCCCGCGCGGCTCCGGTGGGAGCGGCGCACCCAGTACCCCCTGTTCGGCTTCGCCGCGGCCTTTGCCGTGGCGTACGCCGTGCCCATCGTCGTGCCGGACGCGAGCCGGGCGGTGCAGGACGCCTGCCTGCTCGTGGAGTGGGTGGTGTGGGGCGCCTTCGCGCTGGACTACCTGGTCCGGCTGATCCTCGCGGAGTCCCGGCTCCGCTTCGTGCGCACGCACTGGCTGGACCTGTGCGCCGTGGCGCTGCCGCTGCTCCAGCCGCTGCGGCTGTTGCGGCTGGTGTCCACCCTGCTGCTGGTCGGCCGGCGGGCCCGGATGGCCTCGCAGATCAACCTCACCGTCTACGTGGCGGGCGCGGTGACGGGCCTGATGATGTTCGGGTCGCTGGCGGTGCTGAGCGTGGAGCGCGAGGCCCCCGACGGGAACATCAAGAACCTCGGGGACGCCGTGTGGTGGTCCTTCACCACCATGACCACCGTCGGGTACGGGGACCACGCGCCGACCACGGGCCTGGGGCGGGTGCTCGCGGTGGGGCTGATGCTCTCCGGGATCGCGCTGCTCGGTGTGGTGACGGCCAATATCGCCGCCTGGTTCATCGCCCGCTTCGAGCGGGACGACCTGGAGGAGCGGCTCCAGACCGCCGCGATCGAGACCCTGACCGAGGAGGTCCGGGCCCTGCGGGCGGAGGTGGCCCGGCTGTCGGGGAACGCCCCCTCCGCGCTCCCCGCGCAGCCTCAGCCCGCCTCCGCCTCGGCCGCCCCCGCGGCCCCGCCGGTCAGTTCTCCCAGATCTTGACCGCGCGGATCCGGTACGGGGACTGGGGCAGCCAGACCCCGTCGCCCGGGTAGGTCTGGAACTCGCCGGTCTCGGCGCAGTCCGCCGACTGGTAGGTGGTCACGGGCCGCCCGGTCCGGTTGGCCAGGGCCTCGGCGCTCTTCCCCGCGGGCAGCGGCGTGCAGCTGTCGACGTCCAGGGTGCTCAGCTCGTACACCTGCCGGCCGCCGGTGAACCCGGGTTTCGCCCAGAGGCACAGGGCGCCCGGCGCGCAGGACGGGAGCGGGGGCGGTGGCGGGGCCGCGTGCGCTCCGGAGGTCGGTACGAAGGCGGTGGCGGCCAGGGCCAGGGCGGCCGCGGCGGTCGGGACGCGGTGGGCCGCGGGACGGCGTACGGCGGTCCGGCGTTCTGCGGTCCGGCGGACGGCGTTCCCGCGGACGGTGGTGCGGTGGGCGGAGATCGTGTTCATCCCGGTCAACTCCTCGTACGGCAGCTCGCCCGCACGGGTGGTCCGGTGGACCGGGGAGCCGTGGGGCTGTGCCGCTGTCCCCACGCTGACCTGCGCCGATGCCCCAGCGGAAGGGCTCGCGGGCGGATCCACCCTGATAGGGGACAGCCCCGCCGGGCGGTCCCGGCGGGGCTGTCGTACGTACGGAATTGACGGGTCCGGCCCGGTTCGGGGCGGTCCCGCGACCGGTCGGGCGGGGTCAGATGTGGCCGCCGGCCCCGGCCCCCGCGGCGGCGTTGGCGCCCCGCTTGGTGAAACAGGCGACGACCGCGGCGAGCACGGCCACCACACCCGAAACGGTGAAGGCGAGGCTCATCCCGGAGACGAACGTGTCGTGGGCGACGGTGGAGATCGCCTGCACCACCTGCTCCGGGGCGCCGGGCGGCACGGGCGCCAGGCCGACCTGCACGCCCTTCTCGGCCAGTTCGAGCTGCTGCGGGTCGAGGGGCGGCAGCTCGGCCGCGGCCCACTTCTCGGGGAAGGTGTCGGAGACCGCTCCGGCCATCACGGCGCCGAGGACGGCCGTGCCGAGGCTGCCGCCGACCTGCATGGCAGCCTGCTGGAGGCCGCCCGCGACCCCGGAGAGCTCCAGCGGGGCGTTGCCGACGATGACCTCGGTGGCGCCGACCATGACGGGGGCGAGTCCGACGCCGAGCAGGGCGAACCACAGGGACATGGTCAGCGTGCCGGTGTCGGGGGTGAGCTGCGCCATCCCGAAGCAGGCGGCCGCGGTGGCGACCATGCCGAGGACCAGCGGGATCCGCGGGCCGACGCGGGTGATGGCGGCGCCGGCCAGCGGGGAGCCGACGATCATCATGCCGGTGAGGGGCAGCAGGTGCAGTCCGCTGTCCACGGGGCTCATGCCGTGCACGTTCTGCAGGTAGAAGGTGACGAAGAACAGCCCGCCCATGAACGAGAAGGCCATCAGCACCATCAGGACCGTACCGGCGGACAGCGGCAGGGAGCGGAACAGGCCGAGCGGGATGAGCGGTTCGGCGACCTTGGTCTCCCAGACGGCGAACAGGACGAAGCAGACGACCGCGCTGCCGAGGAAGAGCAGGGTGCGGCTGTCGCCCCAGCCCCATTCGGCGGCCTTGATGAGGGACCAGACCAGCAGGAACATCGCGCCCGACAGCAGCACGATTCCGGGGAGGTCGAAGGAGCGCGGGGCGTTCTCGGCCCGGTGGTCGACCAGGATCACCATGCCGAAGACCAGGGCGATCAGGCCGACGGGCACGTTGATGAAGAAGACGGACTGCCAGCTGATCTGCTCGACGAGGACGCCGCCGACGATGGGGCCGGCGGCGGTGGAGGCGCCGATGACCATGCCCCAGATGCCGATGGCCATGTTCAGCTTCTCGGCGGGGAAGGTGGCCCGCAGCAGGCCGAGGGCGGCCGGCATGAGGAGGGCCCCGCAGACGCCCTGGAGGACGCGGAAGGCGATGACGAGCTCGACGCTGCCGGACAGGCCGATCGCGGCGGAGGAGGCGGCGAAGCCGGCGATGCCTATGAGGAAGGTCTGCCGGTGGCCGAAGCGGTCGCCCAGCTTGCCCGCGGTGATGAGCGAGACGGCGAGGGCGAGGAGGTAGCCGTTGGTGATCCACTGCACCTCGGCCAGGGTGGCGCCGAGGTCCTTCTGGATGGCGGGGTTGGCGACGGCCACGATGGTGCCGTCGAGGGTGACCATCATGACGCCGATCGCCACGGCGAACAGCGTGAGCCACGGATGGCCGCGCAGCCCGGAGGCCGGCGCGGGAGGACCGGGGGTCTTCGAGGTCGCGACATCCGCGACGGTCGTCTGCCGAGTCATGGCGAAAGGCTAGTGACAGCGACTGACATTTCTCAAACGGACCAATGAGGCAGAAGCTGTCATCCCGGGCGCCGGTAGGGTGAGCCCGCTCACGGGGCGGCCCACCGGCGGGCACGGGGCGGAGAGAGGAGCCACACGGCAGTGATGACGGACGAGCGGACCGGCGGTACGGCCGCGGCCGGCGCGGCGGGCACCCCGGGCGCGGTGCCCGTCCCGCAGGGACTGCGCGAACGCAAGAAGCGCCGGACCCGCGACGCCCTGCTGCGCGCGGCCCTCGAGCTGTTCACGGCCCAGGGGTACGAGCAGACGACGGTCGACGAGATCAGCGAGGCCGTCGAGGTCTCGCAGCGCACCTTCTTCCGCTACTTCGCGAACAAGGAGGAGGTCGCCTTCGCCGTCCAGGACCTCGTGGAGTCGCACTTCCTGGCCGCGCTGCGGGCCCGCCCCGCCGCCGAGAACCCGTTCACCGCCCTGCGCTCCGCGGTCCTCGCCGCCTGGGACACCATTGACGAGGCCATCGGGGACGTGGTCCCGGTGGACCTGCACATGCGGGCGTACCAGGTCATCGAGTCCACCCCGGCACTGATCGCCGTCCACCTGCGCCGCTCCACCGAGCTGGAGGAGGAGATCGCGCGGATCGTCGCCGAGCGCGAGGGCCTCGACCCGGACGCCGACCTGCGGCCGCGGGTCGCGGTCGCCGCCTTCTCGGGGGTGATGCGGGTGACGGGACGGCTGTGGGGGCAGGGCGGGGACGCCAGCGTGGCGGCCATCCGCCGGATCACCGAGGACTGCCTCGACATCCTCTCCCCCGCCCTCGCCGCGGACTGGCGGCCCGCTGCCGGGACCTCCGCCCCGCCCGGCACACACGGAGCGTGACGTTCCGCGCCGGTAGCGCGCCCCCGCGCTCGGAGGATCGCCCGAAAAGGCCCGCTCTCACCCCCACACGGCCGTGACCCCGCTCACCCGGTGTGCCGACCGCCGGACGCGTCTCCTAGGGTGAACGGCAGTGAACCCCTCCGGCACGGCGCACCCCGCGGGCCCCGCCGGCCCCGGCCGGCCCCCGCAGCCCCCCGTCTCCGCCTCCGCCGCCTGGCGCGCCCTCCTCGCGCTCGCGGTGGTGTTCGTCATGCTCACCACCACCGGCTGGACCGCACTGCACCGCCCGGACGAGGACGGCGCACCGCTCGCCGCCGCCCGCGCCCTGTGGGACCGCGGCCGGATCGACGGCCGGGCGCTGCCGCCCTCCGACTCCCCCGCACCGGTGGTCGCCGCCTTCTTCGCCCGGCTCGACCCGGGCGCCCGCGCCCGGCTCACCGAGGCGTACCCGCTGGCCGTCGGGAACCTCACCGGGGCGCCCCCGGCCGTGCGCTACCGCGCCAACCTGCGCGCCCTGCACCAGGCCCGCCGGGCGGAGCTGGCCCGCGCGCGCGACTTCCGGCTGGCCCCCGCCGCCCGCGAGGAGGCCACCCGCCGCGCCCACCGCTTCGCCTCCCTGGCCGCGCCCGGCCGGCAGGTGCTCGCCTTCGACCCCACCGGCGCCGGGCGGGTCGCGGAGGTCTTCGGCGACCTCGACCGCGCCGAGCGGGTCTCGGTGGTCGTCCCGGGCGTGGACACCGACCTGCTGACCTTCGAGCGGACCGCGCGCCGCTACTCCGCCCCCGTGGGCATGGCCGCGTCCCTGTACGGGGCCGAGCGGGCGGCCGCGCCCCGCGTGCGCACGGCCGTCATCGCCTGGGCCGACTACACGGCCCCGGCCGGGGTCGGGGTGGACGCGGCCACGGGCCGGCTGGCGGTCGAGGGCGCGCAGCGGCTCGAAGCCCTGGTGGGGGCCCTGCCGGGGCGCTCCCCGGTGGCGCTGTTCTGCCACAGCTACGGCTCCGTGGTGTGCGGGGTCGCGGCCCGCAGGCTGCCGCAGCGGGTCACGGACCTGGCGGTGGCGGGCAGTCCCGGGATGCGGGCGCCCAATGCCGCGGCGCTGGGCGGCTCCGCCCGCATCTGGGCGATGCGCGACCGCGGGGACTGGATCGCCGACGTGCCGTACCTGGAGTTCGCGGGGGTGGGCCACGGGGCGGACCCGGTGGACCCGGCCTTCGGGGCGCGGCTGCTGTCCGCGGAGGGGGCGCGGGGCCACACGGGGTACTTCGAACCCGGGACGGTGGCCGTCGACAACCTCGCGCGAATCGGAACCGGCTCATTCGCTTCGGCCGTCTGTATCCAGGACGACGGGGCCTGTCTCCATGGAATTTCCGGCGGAGAAGCGCACTGACACGCGTAGATCCAGGAGAATCCCCTCCGTCAGCGAGGGGGACGCGGGGGAGGGAGGCCGCTTACGATGAGCCGCATGGGTGAAGTACTGGCCGGAAATCATGCCGTGTGGGAGTTTCACTCGGATTCGGTGCTCATCCGTTTCGAACGGGGGATCCGCACACCGCGGCTGTGGAACGCGCTGGGCCAACGGCGCATTCCGTACAGCGCGTTGACCGCTGTGGCGCTCACTCCGGGGAAACGGGACACCGTCGTGCTCCACGCCGTGCCGCGGCGCGGCGCCGACCCCCTGATGGAGGCCGCCGCCGGACAGCTGCGCGAGATCTGCGACCCGTACCGGCTGGTGCTGCCCGCCGACCGGGCCGCGGCCGCCGCGGGATACGCCGGGGAGCTGCGCGCCGCGCTGGGACCGGAGGCCGCCGAGCCGGCGGCCCGGTTCCTGGTGCCCGCGCCCGAGCCGACCCCGGCGGCGCCGCTGCAGTTCAAGGGGTACGACGCGAAGGCCGTGTTCGACGGCTCGCGGGTCAGCCTGCGCTGGTCGCGGACGGGCGCGTCGAGCAGCAAGTGGAAGGCGGGCGACCAGCACTTCGGGCTCGACGAGCTGTGCGGGGTGCAGTGGCGCACGCCGGAGTCGGCCGGCGGCCACCTCAGACTCGTGGCGCGCGGGGCGGAGGGCGCGGGCGGCGCCGGGGGCGCGGACGGTACGGCCGCGGGGGCCGTACCTCCGGACCAGGACCCGGCGGCCGTGCTGTTCGCCCTCGGGTACGGCTCGGTGCACGAGTCGCTGCCGTTCGCCGCGGCCGTGCTGCGCGCCGTCCGGGGCCGCGGGCCGGCCCTGCCGGTGGCGGCCGTGCCCCCGGCCCGCCGCGACCCGGCCGATATCGCCGAGCGGATCCGGCACCTGGGCGAGCTGCACGGGGCGGGCCTGCTGACGGACACGGAGTTCAGCGCGAAGAAGGCCGAGCTCCTGGCCGAGCTGTAGGCCGGGCTGTAGGCCGGGCCGCGGGCCGCGCCTGCCGGATCCCGGCGGACCGGGCCGGGCCCGGGGGCGGCCCGGCCCGGGTGCCGGCCGAGGAAGTAGGCTCGGCGGCATGGAGAGCCTGCGGATCATCGAGAACTGGCCGGTGCCGACCGCCGCTGCGGCCGTCGTGCGGGCCGACGGGAGCCTCGCCGGGAGCCACGGGCCGACCGGGCACCGCTTCCCGCTGGCCTCCGTCACCAAGCCGCTCGCCGCGTACGCCGTGCTGGTCGCGTACGAGGAGGGGGCCGTCGAACTCGACGAGCCGGCCGGCCCCGAGGGCTCGACCGTGCGGCACCTGCTCGCCCACACCAGCGGGCTCGCCTTCGACGAGCACCGGGTGATGGCCCCGCCCGGGGAGCGGCGGCTGTACTCGAACGCGGGCTTCGAGGTGCTCGGCGACCACCTGACCAAGGCCACCGACATCCCCTTCGCGGAGTACCTGCGCCAGGCGGTGCTGGAGCCCCTCGGCATGGCCGCGACCTCGCTGGACGGCTCGCCCGCGAAGGACGGCGTCTCCACCGTCGAGGACCTGGCCCGGTTCGCCGCCGAGCTCCAGGCCCCGCGGCTGCTGGACCCGCGCACGCTCGCGGAGGCCACTTCCGTGGTGCACCCGGGGCTCAAGGGGGTCCTGCCGGGGTACGGGCACCAGGTGCCCAACGACTGGGGACTGGGCGTCGAGATCCGCGACGGCAAGAGCCCGCACTGGACGGGCTCGGGCTCCTCGCCGCGCACCTTCGGGCACTTCGGCCAGTCCGGGACCTTCCTCTGGGTGGACCCGGAGGCGGGGGCCGCCTGCGTGGCGCTGACGGACCGGGCGTTCGGCCCGTGGGCGGTGGAGGTTTGGCCGCAGTTCACCGACGCGGTGCTCGCCGAGCTCGCCGCGGCCCGCTGAGATGTAGATCACATCACACCTCCTGATGAACTGTCCGCTACAGGCGGTTCATCCCGCTTGCCTGGCTCAAATCGATCGGTAGATTCCGTTTCTCAATCCACCAGGGACACGGAGACCACCGGTGCGCACGCGCAGAATCTGGGTGACGGCCGCGACCGTCACCGCCGGCATCGTCGGAGCCTTCGCCTTCCAGGGGGTGACGGGGCTCGACGTGACCGGGGTGCTCGACGGCTCCGGCGCCCGTACGGACGAGAAGCCGCCGGGCGTGGTCTCCGGACCCGTGGTCTCCAAGGTCCGCACGGCCGCCCTGGAGACCTCCGGGACCAGCGCCTCGTACAAGGACGAGGGCACCCGGCGGTTCAGCATGCTCGCGGTCTCCTGGAACGACCCCGCCCGCCGGGTGGACGGCGAGATCGAGGTGCGCACCCGCTCCACCCGCACCGGCGAGTGGTCCTCCTGGCTGGGTCTGGGCTCCGAGGGCCAGTCCTTCGCCGACGGCCGGTCCCGGACCGGCCTGCGCGGGGTCTCCGAACCCGCCTGGACCGGCCCCTCCGACGGGGTCGAGGTCCGCGTCGCGGGCGGCTCCGCCCTCCCGGCCGGGCTGCGCCTCGACATGGTCGACCCCGGCACCTCCCGGGTGCTGAGCGCAGGCCCCGCGGCCTTCTCCGTAGACACGGCGACCGCCACCGCCTCCCCGGAGGCCACGCCCCCGCAGGCCACCGACCCGGCCGCGACCGCTCCGGCCGGGGAGCCCACCCCGCCCGCGGGCACCGCGACGACCCCGGCGGCCGACCCGAGCCCCTCGGCCACCGCCACGGCGGCCACCGCCTCCCCCTCGGCCACGGCACCCGCCACCCCGACCCCCACCGCGCCCACCTCCCCGCCGCCCACCGCCCCGGTCTCCACCGTGCCGCAGCCGCCCGTCGTCGCCCGCGCCCAGTGGGGGGCCGACGAGAGCCTGAACGACGAGGCCCCCGGATACGGCAAGGAGGTCAAGGCGGTCTTCGTCCACCACACCGCGCAGAACAACGCGTACGACTGCACCGACTCCGCGGCGATCATGCGCGGCCTGCACACCCTCCACGTGAAGTCGAACGGCTGGAAGGACATCGGCTACAACTTCGTCGTGGACAAGTGCGGCACCGTCTTCGAGGGCCGCAAGGGCGGCACCGGGCTGCCCGTCACCGGCGCGCACACCCTGGGCTGGAACACCGACACCGCGGGCATCGCCGTGATCGGCAGCTACACCCAGGAGGACGCCTCCGCCGCCGCCAAGACGGCGGTGGCCCGGGTCGCCGCGTGGAAGCTCGGCCAGTACAGGTACGACCCCCAGAGCACCGTGTCGATGACCGCCGCGGTCAACAACGGCAAGTACACCGCCGGCCAGAGCGCCACCTTCCAGCGGGTCTCCGGCCACCGCGACGGCTACGCCACCGAATGCCCCGGCACCCTGCTGTACGGCCAACTGCCCGCGGTCCGCGCCTGGGCGGGCGGCCCGGTCGCCGGACTGACCGTCAAGTCCGTGACGGGAGCAGGGCTTTCGGCCTCGAAGTACTGGACCAAGGGCAGGGTCACCGTGGGCTGGACCAGCACCACCCCCGCCTCGCTGATCGCGAAGCACGAGCTGCTCGTCGACGGCAAGTCCGTTGCCGCCACGGCCGGTTCGGCCACCTCCGCGGCCGCCGACCTGGCCCTGGGCAGCCACCAGGTGCAGGTCCGCGCCACCCACCAGTCCGGGAGGACGAGCATGTCCCCCGCGGTCACCGTGGTCGCCGAGACCACCGCGCCCACCTTCACCGCGAAGCCCTCGCTGACCCTGCGCACCGGCACGGTGAACACCGCCGCCGTCCCCGTCACCCTGTCCTGGAAGGCCGCCGACACCGGCGCGCTGAAGGAGGTCCGGCTGACCGCGCCCGCGGCCGGGACCTTCGCGGCGACCACCGCGAGCAGCCCCCAGACCGCCAAGTCCGGCACGGCCTCCGTCTGGAGCATGACGGCCGCCGACCACGCCGGGAACACCGCCACCGCCACGGGCACCGCCACCCCGGTGGTGCTCCAGGAGACGGCGGCGGCGCGGACCGGCACGTGGACCAGCCGCACCTCCACCAGCTACCTCGGCGGCGCCTCGCTCTCCAGCGGAACCGCCGGCTCCAGCCTGACCTGGACCTTCACCGGCCGCTCGGTGGCCTGGACGGTCTCCCGCGCCTCCGGTTCGGGCCAGGCGCACGTCTACGTGGACGGGGTGAAGACCGCCACCGTCGACCTCAAGTCCGCCACCACGAAGTACCGGGACGCGATCTTCACCAAGTCCTGGGCGACGAGCGGCACGCACAAGCTGAAGATCGTCGTGGTCGGCACCGCCGGCCGCCCGACCCTCACCACGGACGGCATCGTCTACCTCAAGTAGCCCGGGAGCCGTTCCCCGCCCGGCCCGCCGCCCCCGCGGCGGGCCGGCTCAGGTCAGCTCCCACACCAGCAGCTCCGCGTCCGTGCGCGCCAGCAGCTCCAGCCCGTCCGCGCCGGTGGCCCGCACCGCGTCCCCGGACCCCAGCAGCCCCCCGGCCGCCCCGCCCGCCCCGGCCCCGGCGAGCTCCAGCTCCCCGCGGACCACGTGCACGTACGCCCGCGGGGCCGCCGGTACGGCCACCCGCTCCCCCGCACCCGGACGCCGGACGTGCAGCACGGCGCCCGCGGCCGGCAGGGCGTACGGGCTGCCGTCGGCCATCGCGCGCACGACCCCGTACGAGGGCTCCCCGCCGGGCTCGGCGGGGGCCAGCCACATCTGCACGAACCGCAGCGGGACCCCGCCGTCGTTGCGCTCCACGTGCCGGACCCCGGAGGCCGCGCTCAGGTGCTGGAGGTCCCCGGCGCGCAGGACCGTGGCGTGCCCGGCGCTGTCGCGGTGCGTCAGCTCGCCCTCGGCGACCCAGGTGACGATCTCGGTGTGGCTGTGCGGGTGCTCGTCGAATCCCGCGCCGGGGGCGAGGCCCTCCTCGTTGCAGGCGACGACCGGGCCGAAGCGGATGTTGTCGGGGTCGTAGAAGTTCCCGAAGGAGAAGGCGTGCCGGGTGGTGATCCCGGCCCCCCGGTCCCCGCCCTCGTACCGGTCGGCGGCTCGCCGTACGTCAATCATGGGGTCACCGTAGCCCCGGCAGTCCGCCGGAGCGGCCGGATAAGGCAGTCTTGTCCCCGTGCCCCAACCTGATCGTGAGCCCCCACCGGTGTCCTCCGCGGCTCCGGTCCAGCCTGCCCACCCCCATGCCGCCACGCTGCGGCGGCTGGAGAAGTCCTCCGGCCGGCTCGCCGCCAACGCCATCGCGCGCATGGACGAGACCCTGCCGTGGTACCGGGCCATGCCGCCCGAGAACCGGTCCTGGATCGGCCTGGTCGCGCAGGCCGGCATCGCCGCGTTCACGGAGTGGTTCCGGCACCCCGAGACCCCCCAGGCGATCTCCACCGACGTCTTCGGCACCGCCCCCCGCGAGCTGACCCGGGCCATCACCCTGCGCCAGACCGTCGAGATGGTGCGGACCACGATCGAGGTCATGGAGACCGCGATCGACGAGGTCGCCGCCCCCGGCGACGAGTCCATCCTGCGCGAGGCCCTGCTCGTCTACGCCCGGGAGATCGCCTTCGCGACCGCCCAGGTGTACGCCCAGGCCGCGGAGGCCCGCGGCGCCTGGGACGCCCGCCTGGAGTCCCTCGTGGTCAACGCGGTGCTGTCCGGCGAGGCCGACGAGGGCGCCCTGTCCCGGGCCGCGGCCCTGGGCTGGAACTCCCCCGAGCACGTCTGCGTGGTGCTCGGCACGGCCCCCGAGGGGGACAGCGAGCTGACCGTGGAGGCGATCCGGCGGGCCGCGCGGCACGCGAAGCTCCAGGTCCTGACCGGGGTGCTCGGGGACCGGCTCGTGGTCATCGCGGGCGGCAGCGACCAGCCCGTACAGGTGGCGAAGTCCCTGATCGGGCCGTTCGCGGGGGGGCCCGTCGTGGCCGGCCCCGTGGTGCCCGACCTGCTGACGGCGACCCGCTCCGCCCAGGCCGCGGCCGCCGGACTGCGGGCCTGCACCGCCTGGCAGGACGCCCCCCGCCCGGTGTCGGCAGACGATCTCCTGCCGGAGCGCGCGATCGCAGGAGACCCCTCGGCCCGCGAGCTGCTGGTGGAGGAGATCTACAGACCGCTCGAAGAGGCCGGCTCGGCCCTGCTGGAGACCCTCAGCGTCTACCTGGAGCAGGCCAGCAGCCTCGAGGGCGCGGCCCGGATGCTCTTCGTCCACCCGAACACGGTGCGGTACCGGCTCCGACGTGTGACTGACGTCACCGGCTGGTCACCCTCCGACGTCCGCTCGGCATTCACGCTGCGGATCGCCCTGATCCTGGGGCGTCTGGCCGAGGGCGATCTCCAGCCCTAGACTTTTGTCGGACATCAACAATTCCCCCGACGGTTCTTCGTCCCTGTCCCCACGGGCGCTGCGGACCGTCCACAAGAGAGAGTGTGAGGGTGCTCGTACTCGTCGCTCCCGGCCAAGGCGCTCAGACGCCCGGCTTCCTGACTCCCTGGCTCGACCTCCCCGGCGCCGCCGACCGCGTCGCCGCGTGGTCGGACGCCATCGGGCTCGACCTCGCCCACTACGGCACGAAGGCCGACGCGGACGAGATCCGCGATACGGCCGTGGCCCAGCCGCTGCTCGTCGCCGCGGGCCTGCTCTCCGCCGCCGCCCTGGACTCCCGGGACTCCTTCGGCGCCGTCGCCGGCCACAGCGTCGGTGAGATCACCGCCGCCGCGTACGCCGGCGTGCTGTCCGACACCGACGCGCTGTCCCTGGTGCGCACCCGCGGACTGGCGATGGCCGAGGCCGCCGCCGTCACGCAGACCGGCATGGCCGCCCTGCTCGGCGGCGACCCCGAGGTGACCGTCCCGCACCTGGAGAAGCTGGGCCTGACCCCGGCGAACATCAACGGTGCGGGCCAGATCGTGGCCGCCGGCACCCTGGAGCAGATCGCGGCGCTGGAGGCGGACAAGCCCGAGGGCGTCCGCAAGGTGGTCGCCCTCAAGGTCGCGGGCGCCTTCCACACGCACCACATGGCCCCCGCGGTCGCGAAGCTGGAGGAGGCCGCGGCAGCGCTCGCGCCCGCCGACCCGGCCCTGGTCTACGTGTCCAACAAGGACGGCCGGACCGTCTCCACGGGCGCCGACGTCGTCGCCCGGCTGGTCGGCCAGGTGGCCAACCCGGTCCGCTGGGACCTGTGCATGGAGACCTTCAAGGAGCTCGGGGTCACCGCGATCGTCGAGGTCTGCCCCGGCGGCACCCTGACGGGCCTGGCCAAGCGCGCCCTGCCGGGCGTCGCGACGCTGGCGCTGAAGACCCCGGACGACCTCGACAAGGCCGCCGCGCTCGTCGCCGAGCACGCCGGCTGAGAGAAGGAGCCCACACCGCATGTCGAAGATCAAGCCTGCCCAGGGCTCTCCGTACGCCAGGATCCTCGGGGTCGGCGGCTACCGCCCGACCCGGGTCGTCCCCAACGAGGTGATCCTGGAGACGATCGACTCCTCCGACGAGTGGATCCGCTCCCGCTCCGGCATCGCCACCCGCCACTGGGCCTCCCCCCAGGAGACCGTGGCGGCCATGTCCGTCGAGGCCTCCGGGAAGGCCCTCGCCGACGCCGGGGTCTCCCCCGAGCAGATCGGCGCCGTGATCGTCTCGACGGTCTCGCACTTCAAGCAGACCCCCGCCGTCGCCACCGAGATCGCCGACAGGATCGGCGCGAAGAAGCCGGCCGCCTTCGACATCTCGGCGGGCTGCGCGGGCTTCGGCTACGGCCTGACCCTGGCCAAGGGCCTGGTCGTCGAGGGCTCCGCCGAGTACGTGCTCGTCATCGGCGTGGAGCGGCTCTCGGACCTGACCGACCTGGAGGACCGCGCGACGGCCTTCCTGTTCGGCGACGGCGCCGGCGCCGTGGTCGTCGGCCCCTCGGACGTACCGGCCATCGGCCCGACCGTCTGGGGCTCCGAGGGCGACAAGTCCGAGACGATCAAGCAGACCGTCCCCTGGGACGAGTACCAGACCGGGGACAAGTTCCCCGCCATCACGCAGGAGGGCCAGGCGGTCTTCCGCTGGGCCGTCTTCGAGATGGCGAAGATCGCCCAGCAGGCCCTCGACGCGGCCGGCATCTCGGCCGAGGACCTGGACGTCTTCATCCCGCACCAGGCCAATATGCGGATCATCGACTCGATGGTGAAGACCCTGAAGCTGCCGGAGCACGTCACGGTCGCCCGCGACGTCGAGACGACGGGCAACACCTCCGCCGCCTCGATTCCGCTCGCGATGGAGCGGCTTCTGGCCACCGGTCAGGCGAAGAGCGGGGACACCGCTCTCGTCATCGGCTTCGGGGCGGGTCTCGTATACGCCGCCACGGTCGTTACCCTCCCCTAGGCACTCCGGATCTTCCGGACACCGCACTGCACGACGCACCACCTTTCAACAGCTATCGAAGGAGCGCCACATGGCCGCCACGCAGGAAGAGATCATCGAGGGTCTCGCGGAGATCGTGAACGAGATCGCCGGCATCCCGGTCGAGGACGTCGAGGCCGACAAGTCGTTCACCGACGACCTGGACGTCGACTCGCTGTCCATGGTCGAGGTCGTCGTCGCCGCCGAGGAGCGCTTCGAGGTCAAGATCCCGGACGAGGACGTCAAGAACCTCAAGACCGTCGGCGACGCCGCGGAGTACATCCTCAAGAACCAGGGCTGAGCCCTACCGAGCGTTTGTCGCCACCCGGCGGTGGCGCCGTGACAATTCAGCACCCCCTTACACGTGGAGAAAGAATTCCTGTGAGCCCGACCAATCGCACCGTGGTCGTCACCGGTATCGGCGCAACCACTCCGCTGGGTGGCGACAGCGCATCGACCTGGGAAGGCCTGCTCGCGGGCCGTTCCGGGGTCAGGCCCCTGGAGGGCGAGCGCTTCGCCGAACTCCCGGTGAAGATCGCCGCCCAGGCCGCCGTGGACCCGGGCGAGGTACTGCCCCGCCCGCTGGCCCGCAAGCTGGACCGCTCGGCGCAGTTCGCGCTGATCGCCGCCAAGGAGGCCTGGGCCGACGCCGGGTTCGACGCCCCCGCGGGCGAGGACTCCGCCGTCTCCCCCGAGCGCCTCGGCACCGTGATCGCCTCCGGCATCGGCGGCGTCACGACCCTGCTCGACCAGTACGACGTACTGAAGGAGAAGGGTGTGCGCCGGGTCTCCCCGCACACCGTCCCCATGCTCATGCCGAACAGCCCCTCGGCCAACGTGGGCCTGGAGGTGAACGCCCGCGCGGGCGTGCACACCCCGGTCAGCGCCTGCGCCTCCGGCGCCGAGGCCATCGGCTACGCCATCGAGATGATCCGCACCGGCCGCGCCGACGTGGTCGTCGCCGGCGGCACCGAGGCGGCGATCCACCCGCTGCCGATCGCGGCCTTCGCCAACATGATGGCGATGTCCAAGAACAACGAGGAGCCCGAGAAGGCCTCCCGCCCCTACGACCGCGACCGTGACGGCTTCGTCCTCGGCGAGGGCGCCGGCGTGATCGTCCTGGAGTCCGCGGAGCACGCCGCCGCGCGCGGCGCCCGCGTCTACTGCGAGGCGCTGGGCCAGGGCCTGTCCGCGGACAGCCACCACATCGCCCAGCCCGAGCCCACCGGCCGCGGTGTCGCGGCGGCGGTGCAGAACCTGCTGGACAACACCGGCCTGAAGCCCGCCGATGTCGTGCACGTCAACGCGCACGCCACCTCGACCCCGCAGGGCGACAGCGCCGAGATCAAGGCCCTGCGCAAGGTGCTGGGCGACGACCTCGACCACGTCGCGGTCTCCGCCACCAAGTCGATGACGGGCCACCTGCTCGGCGGCGCCGGCGGCATCGAGAGCGTCGCCACCGTGCTGGCGCTGCACCACCGCCTCGCCCCGCCCACGATCAACGTGGACAACCTGGACGAGGACATCGACGCCGACATCGTCACGGGCGAGCCGCGCAAGCTGCCCGCCGAGGGCCAGATCGCCGCGATCAACAACTCGTTCGGCTTCGGCGGCCACAACGTCACCCTGGCGTTCCGCACCCTCTGAAGCGGCTGAGCACGCAGGAGGGGCCCGCCCGGCAGCCGCCGGGCGGGCCCCTTCGCCGTTCCTCAGACCACCTGGTGCAGCCAGCGCACCGGCGCGCCCTCCCCCGCGTACCGGAAGGGCTCCAGCTCGTCGTCCCAGGGCTTGCCCAGCAGCAGGGAGACCTCGGCCTCCAGGTCGCCCTCCCCCTCGGCGGCCCGCAGCAGGGCGGCCCGCAGCCGGTCCTCGGGGACCAGGATGTCCCCGTGGATGCCCGTCACGGCGTGGAAGATGCCGAGGTCGGGGGTGGAGCTGTAGCGCTCGCCCTCGGCGGTGGCGCAGGGTTCGGCCGTCACTTCGAAGCGGAGCAGGTGCCAGCCGCGCAGGGCGGAGGCGAGCTTGGAGGCCGTACCGGCCTCGGCCTGCCAGGAGAACTCGGCACGCCAGGTGCCGGGTGAGGCGGGCTGTCTGATCCAGTCGAGATTCACGCGCACTCCGAGCACACCCGCCACTGCCCATTCCACGTGCGGACAGAGCGCGCGGGGCGCGGAATGCACGTACAGAACTCCACGTGTCGTCACCGGGACCTCCAGTGTGGGACGAGGTTCGCCTTCCCCAGCGGCCTCGTTCCGGTGCCGCTCCCGAGGTCACCCATGGTAAACAACATCGGGAGTGAATCTCCTGAAAACGGACAGTATGTGACGTGATGTAATTTACCGGAACCGATCTGACATTGTGCCAGTGGTTGTGCCGGCAGACGGTGGCGGCCGAAACGCCCCGGGGAAAAGCTACCGTGCGCCGGGGGCCCAGGTGTGACGTACGGTCGGTCCAGGAGCATCCAAACACCGAGCTTTCACTCAGCAGGACGCCGCGCCGGACCGCCGGGCGGCCAGGGAGGGGAACACCCGATGCGCAGCACCATGCGGAACCGCCGGCGGCGCACGGCCGGGTCCCGTGCCACGGCGGCCGCGGTCCTGCTGGTCGCGGGGCTCGCGGGGTGTTCCGCGCAGGGGGAGCCGGATACCGCGGCGGCCGCCGGGCGGGCGGAGCGGCCGGGGCAGCGGCAGGCGGCGGAGCCCGCCCCGCTGTGGAATCCGAAGCCGGCGTCGATCGCCGCTGTGGGTGACTCCATCACCCGTGGTTTCGATGCCTGTTCGGTACTGGCGGACTGTCCGGAGGCCTCCTGGGCCACCGGCGGCGATCCCGCGGTGCGCAGTCTGGCCAGCCGGCTGCTCGGGCCGGCGGGGGCCGCCGGGCGCAGCTGGAACTTCGCGCGGACCGGGGCGCGGATGGCGGACCTCCCGCACCAGATGGGGCAGGCCGCGCAGCAGCGGCCCGAGCTGGTGACGGTGATGACGGGGGCGAACGACGCCTGCCGGGCCTCGGCCTCGGCGATGACGCCCGTGGCGGAGTTCCGGGCGGACTTCGAGCGGGGGATGGAGCGGCTGCGGTCGGTGCTGCCCGAGACGCAGGTCTACGTCTCCAGCGTGCCGGACCTGATGCGGCTCTGGGAGACGGGACGGGCGAGCCCGCTGGCGCAGCAGGTGTGGAAGCTGGGCATCTGCCCCTCGATGCTGGCCGAGCCGGAGGCCGTGGACAAGGCCGCGGTGGCCCGCCGGGCAGCGGTGCGGGCGCGGGTGGTGGCGTACAACAAGGCGCTGCGCGAGGTCTGCGGAAGGGATCCGCTGTGCCGGTACGACGGGGACGGGGTGTTCTCGTACCCGTTCACGGCGGCCCAGTTGAGCCGGTGGGACTGGTTCCACCCGGGCCGGGACGGGCAGGCGCGGCTCGCGGAGCTGGCGCACCGGCAGGTGACGGCCGCGGGCCCGCCGGCCTGAGGGCGGCGGGTACGGGCGCGGGTACGGGCGGCGCGTACGGAATCGGGACCGGGGGCGGGTGTCAGGGCCCACCCCCGGTCCGGTCCGGGGCGGTCTGCGGCGGTCAGACCTCGAGGACGGCGGTGAGCCGGGTGTCGGCGATCGAGCGGCCCGCCCGCACCTCGTAGGCGCCTGCGGGCCTCGACCAGGCGCCCGCCTCCTCGTCCCAGACCTCGAAGGCCCGCGCGGGCAGGGCGACCACGGCCTCGGCGCTCTCGCCGGGGCCCGCCTCGACGCTGCCGAAGCCCGCGAGCCAGCGGTCGGGGCGCTCGGGTCCGCCGCCGCCCTGCGGGGCCAGGTAGACCTGGACGACCTCGCGGCCGGGGCGGGTGCCGGTGTTGCGGACGCGGACGCGGGCGGTCCCGGCGGTGACCTCCAGGGACTCGTACTCCCAGTCGGTGTAGCCCAGTCCGTGGCCGAAGCAGTACGCGGGGCGGACGCCGTGCCGGTCGTAGGCCCGGTAGCCGATGAACAGGCCCTCGGCGTAGTCGAGTCGGCCGTCGGTCGGGGTGACCCCGGTGACGGGGGCGTCGGCGAGGGCCGCGGGCCAGGTGGTGGGCAGCCGGCCGCCGGGCTCGTGGGCGCCGAGGAGCACGTCGGCGAGGGCGGCCCCGCCCTCCTGTCCGGGGAACCAGGTCAGCAGGACGGCGGCGACCTCGTCCCGCCAGGGCATCTCGACCGGGGAGCCGGCGTTGACGACCACGACGGTGCGGGGGTTGGCGGCGGCCACGGCCCGGACCAGGTCGTCCTGGCGGCCCGGCAGGGCCAGGTCCTGGCGGTCGAAGCCCTCCGATTCCACCCGCTCGGTGGTGGCGACGACCACGACGGCGGTGTCCGCGGCGCGGGCGGCCTCCACGGCCTCGGCGATCAGCTCGTCGGGGTCGCGGCGCGGCCCGAGGTGGAGCAGCGAGAACATGATCGCCTTGAGCGGTGCGGCGGACAGGTCCGGGACCCGGTAGAGCAGGGAGACCTCGACGGGTTCGCCCTCGGTCAGGGTGGCGCGGCCGCGTTCGCTGGGCGCCCCGAAGAAGGCCTCGAAGGGGTCGGCCTCGTCGCCCATCCGCTGGACGCCCTCCCACAGGAGGGTGCCGCCGACGCTGAGGGCGAAGGCGCCGAGGCCGCGGGTGCCGAAGGTGTGCTCGCCGCTCTCGCGGGGGGTGAAGGTACCGGTGACCTCGATGCTGGCCATCGTGTCGTAGGTGGCTCCGGCGGGCAGGTCGTCGCCGATCCACTGGACCTGGCCGGAGGGCAGGGTGCCCTCGCCGATCACGGCGCCGTGCGCGTCGCGGCAGACGGCGCGCAGCTCGAAGCCCTTGTCGGCGGGGGTGGGCTCCTCGCTGGGGTCGGCGCCGAGCGCGTAGGAGACGGCGCCGGCGGGCAGGGCGGCGGCGAGTCCGTCGAGCGGGGAGACCACGCGGGCGGGGAAGACGGTGGCGGAGCCGCCGCCGAGCACCCGGGCGTCGCGGGCCGCGGCCCCGGAGAGGGCGAGGGTGCCGCCGGGGGCGAGGGGCAGGACGGGGGCGCCGTCGCGCTGGCCGTTGCGTACGAGGACGAAGGCGCGGCGGGCGATCTCGCGGGCGAGGGCCTCGCCGTCGAGGGGGGCGGGGGGCTCGGCGACGGCGGGCGGGGCGCCTTCGAGGCAGCCGGTGCGGGCGGCGAGCCGCAGGACGTTGCGGACGGCCGCGTCCACGGCGGACTCGTCGGTGCGGCCGGCCCTGACGGCCTCGGCGAGGGCGGGCCCGTAGACGGTCTGGGGGCCGGGCATGGCCACGTCGAGGCCGCCCTCGATGTCGCCGACGGTGGAGCGGGCGGCCATCCAGTCCGAGACGTTGGCCCCGTCGAAGCCCCAGCTGCCGCGCAGGACCTCGTTGACGAGGTAGCGGTGCTCGGTCATCGTCTGGCCGTTGATCCGGTTGTACGCGGTCATGATGCCCCAGGGGTGGGCGTTGGCCGTGATGGCCTCGAAGGGGGCCAGGTAGAGCTCGTGCAGGGGGCGCGGGGCGATGGTGTTGTCGACGGTGAAGCGCTCGGTCTCGGCGTCGTTGCCGACGAAGTGCTTGACGGTGGTGCCGACCCCGCCCTCCTGGACCCCGCCGACGTAGCCGGAGCCGATCTCGCCGGTGAGGTACGGGTCCTCCGAGTAGCACTCGAAGTGGCGGCCGCCGAGCGGGGAGCGGTGCAGGTTGACGGTGGGGGCGAGGAGGACGTGGACCCCCTTGCGGCGGGCCTCCTGGGCGAGGAGCCGGCCGGCCCGGCGGGCGAGGGCGGGGTCCCAGGTGGCGGCCAGGGCGGTCGGGGAGGGCAGGGCGATGGAGGGGTCGTCGGCGGTCCAGCGGACCCCGCGGACCCCGATCGGGCCGTCGGACATGACCAGGGACCGCAGGCCGATCTCGGGGAGGGCCGGCAGGGACCACATGTCCTGTCCGGCCAGCAGCCGGGCCTTGGTGTCGAGGTCGAGCTTGCCGAGGGCCGCCTCGACGGCCTCGGTGCGGGCCTGCTCGGCCCGGTCTGCGCGGCCGTCCTCGCCGGTGTGGGTGGTGTCGCCTGCCACGTCGTGCCTCCTCGCTGGGTGCTGTGCGGGTGGGCCCATCGTGGCGCGATTGCCTGTAGAACGGTAGGTGATGTTATCTTTTCGTAATATCGAGATGCCGTACGGTCCTCCTGGAGGGCGGGCCGGACCGGGTCCGCCGCGGCGGACCGGCGGACGGAAGGGGTGCGCGGGCTGATGGCCAGGGCGCGGAGCGAGGAGCGGCGCGGCGAGATCCTGCGCGCGGCGCTGGAGGTCATCGCGGAGCGCGGCTACCGGGGCGCGTCGCTGGCCTCCGTGGCCGAGCGGGTCGGGCTGACCCAGCAGGGGCTGCTGCACTACTACCCCACCAAGGAGGCGCTGCTCGTCGCGGTGCTGGAGGAGCGGGACCGCTGGGACACCGGCGGGACCCGGCCGGCCGGGGGGACCTGGCGGCTGGACCTGCTCACCGCCCTCGTGGACTACAACGCCATGCGCCCCGGGATCGTGCAGACCTTCTCGGCGCTGCTCGGGGAGAGCGTGACGGACGGGCACCCCGCCCGGGGGTTCTTCACCGAGCGGTACGCGCAGGTGCGCACGGACATGGCCGCCCTGCTGCGGGCCGAGTTCGGCCCGCAGCTGCCCTCCGGCCTCACCCCGGAGCAGGCCGCCCCGCTGGTCACCGCGGTGATGGACGGGCTCCAGTACCAGTGGCTGCTCGACCCGGAGGCCCTGGACATGCCGGCGGCCTTCCGGGCCTTCGCGGCCCTGCTGCACGGGGGCCCGCCCGCCTCGGGCACCCTGGGCGCATGAGGATCGCCACCGCCCAACTGACCTGCGTACCGGGGGACGTCGAAGCGAACGTCGCCGAACTGGCCCGGCTGGCCGGGCTCGCGCGCGCGGCCGGCGCCGCGCTGGTCGTCTTCCCGGAGCTCGCCGTCACCGGGTACGAACCCGCCGCCCTGAGCGCCGGCCCCGGGCTGTGGACCGGCCCGGACGACCCGCGGCTGGACCCGCTGCGCTCCGCCGGGATCGCCACCGCCGTCAACTGCGCGGCGGCCTCGGACGGCCCGCTCCCGGCCATCACCACGCTGGTGCACGGCGCGGACGGGGAGCTGCTGGCCTCGTACGCCAAGCAGCACCTGTACGAGCAGGAGCAGGGGCTGTTCGCGGCGGGCCGGGAGGACGGGCGCTTCGAACTGGACGGGATCCGCTTCTCGTTGGCCGTCTGCTACGACAACCACTTCCCCGAGCTGGCCTCCCGCGGCGCCGCCGACGGCTGCCGGGTGCACCTGGCCAGCTCGCTGTACGGCACGGGCGGCGGGGTCGGCGAGCGCGCCTCCGTCTATCCGGCGCTGGCCCGCAGCACCGGGATGTACACGGTGCTGGCCAACCACGTCGGCCGGGCGGGGCCGTGGACGGGCTGCGGGGTCTCGGCCGTGTGGGGCCCGGACGGCACCCTGCTCGCGGAGGCCGACGCCCGCACGCCCTCGGTGGTCACGGCGGAGATCGCCTGACGGGCGTACGGGACCGCGGTGCTACGGGCGGCCGGAGCGGCCGGAGTCTCCCGCATCGTCGGAGTCGTCGGACCCGTCGGCCCCGCCGCCCTGCGCCGCCTCGCCGGTGAGCTCGCGCGCCATCAGGGTGGCGCCCGCGACGGCCCCCGGCATCAGGAACACGGCCACGAGCGGGACGAGGAAGGCGAGGACGAGCGGGATGCCGAAGCCGAGGGCCAGCATCCGGCGCCCGCGCAGCATCCGCAGCCGCCCGGAGAGGTCGACCTTGCGGCGCTGGAGGGCCACCGAGGCCAGCTCGTGGGTGAGGAAGAAGCCGGAGACGGCGAAGCCGAGGGCCGGGACCACGGTCTGCCCGAGCACGGGGATGAACCCGAGGGCGAAGAGCACGATCCCGTAGCACAGGACCCGCACGAGGATCCGCAGGCTGTCGCCCGCCGAGACCAGCAGCTCGCGCCAGAGCGGCAGGCCCGACTCCGGGGCCTCGCCGCCCTCGGAGCGGTCGACCTCCTCGGACAGCGACTCGTAGAAGGGCTGGCCGATCAGGAGGGTCACCGCGGTGAAGGTGATCACCGCGAGGAAGAGGCCGAGGCCGAAGAACAGGACGGTCAGGAAGCCCCGGAAGAGGTCCTGCCAGAACGCGGACCAGCCGTCGGCGAAGGGGGTGGACCAGGCCACCAGGTCGTCGGCCCCGTATCCGAGCCCGACGAGCGCACCGGCGTACAGCACGAGCGACACCAGGCCCGGCAGCAGTCCGAAGCCGAGCCAGCGGCCGTGGCCGAGCACCCAGCGCTGTCCGGCCGCCAGGTACCGGAAACCCCCCAGAAGATCACGCATCGGGCCAGCTTAGAGGGGGGCGGAAAAGCCGCGGGCCGCACCCCCGGGATCGGGGGTGCGGCCCGCGCGGGAGCCGGGCGCCTATCAGGCGACCGAGAGCTCGACGGTGATGTTGCCGCGGGTGGCCTTGGAGTACGGGCACACCTGGTGGGCCTTCTCGACCAGGTCCTTCGCGCGCTCCTGGTCCACGGTCGGGATGGACGCGACGATCTTGACGATGATGCCGAAGCCGTCGTCGTTCTTGCCGATGCCCACCTCGGCGGTGACGGTCGCGCCGGTGATGTCGGCGCTCTCGTTGCGGGCGACGACGCCGAGGGCGCCCTGGAAGCAGGCGCTGTAACCGGCGGCGAACAGCTGCTCGGGGTTGGTGCCGGCGCCGCTGCCGCCCATGGCCTTCGGCGGGTTCACGACCACGTCGAGCTGGCCGTCGTCGCTGGCGACGCGGCCGTCGCGGCCGTTCTCGGCGGTGGCGACAGCGGTGTAGAGCACCTCGGACTGCTGGATGGACATGTAACGGATCCTCCTGGTTGTCGCCGCGACTCGCGCCCACGATCGCGACGGTCTGGGAGGAGCCTAACGGGTGAAGGAGACGACCATCTTTCCGGTGTTCTCCCCGCGGAGCATTCCGAGGAAGGCGTCGACGCCGTTCTCGATGCCCTCGACGACCGTCTCGTCGTACGTCAGCTCACCGGAGCGCAGCCATCCGGCGACGTCCTGGACGAACTGCTGCTGGAGCCCCGCGTGGTCGTTCACGAGGATGCCCTGGAGGCGCAGGCGCTTGCCGATGACCTGGACCAGGTTCTTCGGGCCGGCCGCCGGAGCGGTGTCGTTGTACTGCGCGATGGCGCCGCACAGGGTCGCGCGGCCGCCCACCCTGAGCGCGCCGATGGCCGCCTCCAGGTGCTCGCCGCCCACGTTGTCGAAGTACACGTCGACACCGTCGGGGGCGGCCTCGCGCAGCTGCTCGGCCACCGGGCCGTCCTTGTAGTTGAAGGCCGCGTCGAAGCCGTACTTGCCGGTCAGCGTCTTGACCTTGTCCTCCGAGCCCGCGGAGCCCACGACCCGGGAGGCACCCTTGATCTTCGCGAACTGGCCGACGAGGCTGCCGACCGCACCCGCGGCGCCGGAGACGAAGACCGCGTCGCCCTCCTTGAAGGAGGCGGTCTCGAAGAGCCCGGCGTACGCGGTCAGGCCCGGCATGCCGAGCACGCCCAGGTACGCGGAGAGCGGGGCCAGCGAACCGTCCACCTTCGTGGCGTGCGCGGCGTCCACGTCGGCGTACTCGCGCCAGCCGAGGCCGTGCAGCACCTGGTCGCCGACCTCGAAGCCCTCGGCGGCGGAGGCCACGACCTCGCCGACCGCGCCGCCGTCCATCGGGGCGTCGAGGCGGAAGGGGGGCACGTACGACTTCGTGTCGTTCATCCTTCCGCGCATGTACGGGTCCACGGACATGTGGAGGTTGCGCACCAGGATCCGGCCCGGGGCGGGGGCTTCCACGGGCACCTCGCGCAGGGCGAAGTCACCGGCGGTCGGCCAGCCCTGCGGGCGGGCGACGAGGTGCCACTCGCGGCTGACGGCGGGGATCTCGGCGGTGGTGGACGGGGTGGACATGGCTGCTCCCGGGGGTTCCTCGGATGTTTTACTTCAGCAAGTGAAACAACCATGCGCCTTGATATTTCATGTTGTCAAGTAAATGGGTACCCTGGATCCATGACCAGACGCACCGACCCCCTGACCGCCGAGGTCGTCGAGCTCATCGGATCCGTGGTGGCGCGCTACCACGAGGAGTACGAGCAGGCGGCCGCGAGCCACCAGCTGACCGGCGCCCAGGCGCGCGTCCTGGGGCTGCTGGCGGCCGAGCCGACGCCGATGCGGCGGATCGCCCAGACCCTGAAGTGCGAGCCGTCGAACATCACCGGGATCGTGGACCGGCTGGAGGGCCGCGGCCTCGTGGAGCGCCGCCCCGACCCCGTCGACCGCCGCGTGAAACTGGCCGCCGCCACGGGCGACGGACTGCGCACGGCGGAGCAGCTGCGGGAGTCCCTGGACTTCGCCCGCGAACCGCTGGCCGGGCTCAGCACGGCCGAGCGCACGGTCCTGCGCGACCTCCTGCGCCGGATGCTGGACGCGGGCTGACCCCAGACCGGACCGCGCGGCGGGTCAGACGCACCACCAGAGGAACCACTCGCAGTCCGGCTCGGGTGCGGGCTCCGGGTCCGGCTCGGGGGTGCGGGTGGCCTGTCCGGGCGGGGTCCCGGGCCGCGGGTCCTGCGGATCGTCCGTGGCCTTCGGGGGTTTCGGGGCCTTCGGGGAGGGACCGGCGGGCGGGGCCGCGCTGACCTGCGGCGGCCGGGCTCCGGGGCCGGGCCCCTCCGGGCCGCCGGAGCCGCCCGGCTCCGCGGACTCCCCGTCCTCCGGATCCGAGCCCTCCGCCCCGCCGGACGGCTCCGCCCCGCCGGGCAGCGCCGCCCCCTCGGGGGCCTCCGGCCCGGGCTCCGCCCCGCCGGTCGGGCCGGGTGCGGACGTACCGGCCCCGTCGGGGCTGTGGGCGGGCTCGGCCGTGCCGGGACCCGCCGGGGCCGAGGTGTGGCCCGCGGGGGTCTGCGGGGCCACCGGCTGCTCCGAGCCGAGGCCCTGCTCCTGGCGCACGACCGTCGCGGCCCGGTCGACGGAGGGCCCCTCGGCCGTCAGCCGGGCCAGGGCGAGCGTGCCCCCGGCCGCGAGGAGCAGGCCGAGTCCGGCCGTGAGGGCCGTACGGCGGCGCCTGCGGTGGGCCGCGACCCGGCGGCGCCCGGCGGCGGCCCGGCGGCCCCCGCCCGGGGCCGCGGAGAGCAGTACGGGATCCAGTTCCGCGGGGTCCGGGGCGGCGGAGCCCGCCGGAGCGGTGAACGCGGGGGCGGGCGGCGCGGCGGCGGAGTATGCGGGGGCGGCGCTGAGCTGGTCGACCGGGGTACCGCAGCCGGCGCAGGCCAGTGCGCCGTTGAGGTGCCGCCGGCATGCGTGGCAGTAGTCCATGGCGCCCGCAGGCTATGCGCCCGCAGGCCACAACGGTGTCCCGGGCCTGTAAGGATCCTGTGTGGACTTCCCCGGGCCCACAGCGGGCAGGCTGGGCCCATGAACCCCCCAGACACCGGCCCCGGCGGGCCCGCCGGACGCCCCGGGCCCCCTCCCTCCGGATCCTCCGGCCCTTCCGGCCCTTCCGGCTCCTTCGGCCCGCGGGCCTTCGCGCTCGTCCTGCTGCGCCGGATGGCCGACTTCCAGCCGGACCTGGCCGAGCAGGCCCGGATCCGGCTCGGGGCCTCCACCGCCGACCAGCGGGAGGCGAACAAGCGCTGGCAGGCGATGGTGCGCTCGCCCCGCTCCCGCGGGGCCCTGGCCCGCTACCGCTCCGTACTCGGCCCGCCCGAGTCCACGGCCCGGCGGACCCTCGGGGACCTCGCCTGCGAGGTGCTGCTCTGGCCCGTGGCCCCCTGGCCCGACCTGCGGTTCGAGGTGACGGCGGGCCCCGGCGGGTCGGTCTGGAACGAGTGGCTGGTCCGCGCCCCGGGCGCCGCCGGCCCGCAGCCCGCCTCGGTGGCCGACCTGGAGCCGTGGAGCTGCACGGTGGACGAGGTCGCGCGGGCCTTCGCCCCGGTCCGCCCGAGGGAGGGCACGGCCCCCACCCGCTGGCAGCTGGCCTTCGCCGACCCCGACGGCGGCCGGCCGGTCGTGGCCGAGTTCACCTGGGGCCTGCTCCAGCGGCTGACCTTCCCGGACGGGGGCCGGACGGGGTGACGGCGTCCGGCGCCGGCCCGCCCGGCCCGCCCGGTCCCGGCTCCTCAGGAGGCGAGGAAGGCCCGCACCCCGGCCGAGACCCCGTCGTCCCCGAGGAAGTCGTTGTGCTTGAGGCAGCCGGCGTAGGTGTTGGCCGCCCCCGACAGGGGGACGCTGCTGTCCGGGTTGATCACCTCGTCGCAGTCGGACCAGAAGGTCGCGTACCTGACCGCGCCGGGGGTCTCGTCCCCCTCCGCCAGCTTCCGCTGCACGTACGAGCCCGGGCTCATGTCCCGGCAGGCCTGGTCCCAGATCACGCAGCCCCAGCTGATGTACGTGCCGTGGTTCGGCCCGGCCAGGGAGATCCAGCGCTCGACGGTCGCGGTGCCGCCGCCGTGCTTGACGTACCAGCGGCTGACCAGGGAGCCGAAGGAGTGCGAGACCACGTCGACCCGGTCGGCGCCGGTCTCGCGGCGGACCTGGTCGACGTACGCGGCGAAGCGCCCGGCCAGCACCTCGTTGACGGACTGGTGGGTGTCGTAACCCCACGAGAAGAGCCGCGAGTCCGGGTACCCGGCGGCGCGGAGGTCGGCGCGGAGCCCGCCCCAGACCCCCGGGTCGGCGTTGTAACCGTGTACGAACACCACCGGATTGCCGGATGATGCCTGGTCAGCGACGGTGCCGGCCACCCGTTCGGCGGCCTGGGCGGGCATCGGCGCGAGGAGCGCCGCGAGGAGCACGAACAGGGCGCTTATTCTCTGGCGGACCGTCAGCACGGCTTCCCCTTTACCTGGTTACGCGCGAGTAGTAGCCGCATGGTGGGACCTGACACGCCAGAAGACCACCCCCGTGCAGCACCTCCCACCCCACCCGACACACCGTCCGGTGCCCCCAACCGGACCACCCCAGCGCGCACCATGTCCGATTTGCCCGAAAAGATGCGAAATGTGACCGGTGATCGCCGGTCGCCCCGCACCAAGCTTCACCAAGCAAGCGCCAGCGCCTCGGGAGGAACCGCCGTGACCGTCAGCCTTGAGCAGTTGCGCCGCTGCCACGTCGCCGTCGACCTGGGGGCGGCGAGAACCCGCGTCTACGTCAAGGGCGCCGGACTGGTCGTGGACGAGCCCAGTGTCGCCGCGGTCAACACCCGCACCGGCGCCCTCATCGCCGTCGGCTCCTTCGCCGAGCGCATGACCGGCCGCACCCCCGAGTACATCCGGGTGGTCCGCCCGGTCTCCGGCGGGACGGTCGTCGACATCGAGATGGCCCAGCGGATGCTGCGCCACCTGCTCGGCGAGAAGCTCCGGCGGGCCCTGCGCCGCAAGCCCCGGCTGCGCGCCGCCGCCTGCACCCCGCACGACGCCGACCCGCTCGCCCAGCGTGCCGCCGTGGAGACCCTGGTCGGGCTCGGCGCCCGGCGGGTGGAGCTCGTCGACACCCTGATCGCGGCGGCCGTCGGCTGCGGACTGCCCGTGGAGCAGCCGACCGCGACGATGATCATGGTGTGCGGGGCGGCGGCCACCCAGATCGCGGTGCTCTCCCTCGGCTCGATCGTGACGGCCGAGCGGGTCGCGGTCGGCGGCGACGCCATCGACCACGCGATCGTCCAGCACCTGCGCCACCAGCACGAGCTGATGCTGCCGAGCCAGGCCGTCCGCCCCCTGCAGCTGGCCCTGCACGGCAACGGCCTCACCCCGCACGGCCCCGCCTCCACCGAGATCCACGGCCGCGACGTGGCCACCGGACTGGCCCGCTCCGTCCAGGTGGACACGGCCGCCGTCCGCAACGCCATCCACACCCCGCTGACCGCCGTGCTCGACGGCATCGGCAAGGTGCTGCGCGAGTGCCCGCCGGACCTGGTCGCCGACCTGACCGACAAGGGGATCATGATGGTGGGAGGCAGCGCCCTGCTGCCCGGGCTCGACCAGATGCTGCGCGACGCCACCGGGATGCCGGTCGCCATCGCGGAACGGCCCGACGTGTGCGCCGTACTCGGTCTCGGCGCGATGCTCGAAGGGAAGATCGCCCCCATGGTCCTGGACCCGCTGTCCGAATGACCCCGGCGCACGGCACCCCCGGACGGGACGGCCCCCCGGACCCGGGTACGGGCGGCCGGGCCGACCCCGCCGGACGGGCAGCAGCGGCAGCGGCCGTACAGGGCCTGCCGCTGCTGCTCGACGCCGTGCTCAGCGTCGGTACGGAGCTCGAGCTGCGCGCCACGCTCCAGCACATCGTCGACTCGGCGCGGGAGCTGTGCGGGGCCCGGTACGGGGCCCTGGGCGTGATCGAACCCGCCGACGGCCCCGGACCGCCCGCCACCGGCCCGGACACCGCGAGCGGCAACCGCAGCCGCCTGACGGAACTGATCACCTCCGGCCTCACCGAGGAGCAGCGCGCCCGGATCCACCGGCTGCCCGACGGCCGCTCCGGCGTGCTCGGCGCCCTGGTCGGCGACCCGCGGCCGCTGCTGATCGACGACGTCACCCGGGATCCGCGCGCCGTGGGCTTCCCCCCGGGGCACCCGCCGATGCACACCTTCCTCGGCGTCCCCATCCGCGTCCACACCGAGGTGTTCGGGAACCTGTACCTCACCGAGAAGCAGGACGGCGCGCGGTTCACGGAGCACGACGCGGCGATGCTGCGGGTCCTGGCCTCGCAGGCCGGCATAGCGATCGGCAACGCCCGGCTGTACGAGACCGCCCGGCGCCGCGAGCGCTGGATCGAGGGCGCGGCCGCCGTGACCACCACCCTGCTCGCCGGGCGGCCCGCGCAGGACGCCCTGATGTGCGTGGCCGAACGGGCCAGGCTGCTGGCGGACGCGGCCGCCGGGGTGGTCCTCCAGCCCACGCCCGAGGGCGGGATGGAGATCGTGGCGGCCTCCACCCGCGAAGACCCCGGCGACCTGGTCGGCACCACGATCGCCCCGGGCAGCCCGGTGCTGGAGCAGCTGCTCGGCGGGGAGCCGGTCTTCGTCGAGGACTCGTCGACCGACCCCCGGATGACCACGCACGTGCGCGAGCGCTTCGGCCCGAGCATGCTGCTGCCGCTGCAGAGCGGGGGTCAGCTCATCGGCACCCTGGCCCTGCCGCGGCGCCGGGGCGGGCGCCCGTACGACGCCGTGGACCGGCTGCTCGCCTCGCAGTTCGCCTCCCAGGCGGCCCTGGCGCTCGTCCTCGCCGACGCGCAGCACGACCGCGAGCAGCTGGCGGTCTACGAGGACCGGGACCGCATCGCGCGGGACCTCCACGACCTGGTCGTCCAGCGGCTGTTCGCCACGGAGATGATGCTCGACGCGACCCGGCGGCGGGGCGCCGCGGCGCCGGTGGCCGACACGGTGGACGAGGACCTGGGCCGGGCGGTGGACGAGCTGGACTCCACGATCCAGGAGGTCCGTACGGCGATCTTCGCCCTCCAGCAGCCGCCCGCGGACGCGCCGGCGACCTTCCGGGGGCGGGTGCTGCGGGAGACGGGCGGAGCGGCGGCCGTCCTGGGCTTCCAGCCCTCCGTCCACTTCTCGGGGCCGGTGGACGCGCTGGTCACGGAACCGGTGGCCGCGGAACTCCTCGCGGCCCTGCGCGGCGCCCTGGCAGCGGCACACCGGCAGCCGGGCGTCACGGCGATCGACGTGGCGGTGGCTGCGGAGTCCGCGCAGTCGGCGGGCTCCCGTGGCGGGGCCGCCGCCGGCCGGGTCCGGCTGACCGTCACCGACGACGGCCGGACCGGGTCCGGCGCCCGCGGCACGACCCTGACGTGGGAGTCACCGCTGTAACCCCGTCCCGCTGCGGGAACCGGGTCCGACGCCCGGCCGGGGCTACGGCGCGGGCCGGGTCGCGGCCCTGAGGGCGATCCGGGTGTTGGAGTGCGCGACCCCGGCCTCCCGCTTCAGCCGCCGCAGCAGCCCGTCCAGCGCAGCGGGATCGGCTGCCCTGGCCCGTACGAGGTAGTCGTGCTCCCCCGTCACGTGCACCACCTCCGTGATCCCCGGCAGCCGCCCCACCGCCCGCTCGAACTCCTCGTTCGTCGCGTCCAGCCGCAGCGTCACGTCGATGAACACGACGAGCCAGCCCCCGCCCTCCGCCGCCGGGTCCACCAGCGTCGTGAACCCGCGGATCACCCCGTCCCGCCGCATCCTGCGCACCCGGTCGGCCGCGGCGTTCGCGCTGAGCCCCACGCGGACCCCCAGATCGCGGTACGAGATCCGCGCATCCTGCTGAAGTACACCGAGGATTTCCCTGTCGATCCGGTCCATACCGCGATTCTCGCAGTACGGGCCGGTATTCGACCCCGTAGTCCCCTGCCCCGGCCGCCTACTGGCCCGCATGAGCGAACTGATGACGACCGCGGTGGCGGGCGCCGCCGCCGGCCTGGGCGTGGCCGTGCCGCTGGGCGCCATGGGGGTCCTGCTGATCCAGGAGAGCATGCGCGGCCCGCTCCGCACCGCGATGGCCGCCGCCGCAGCCGTGGCGGTGGTGGACCTCGGGTACGCCGTCCTCGCCACGGCCCTCGGCCCGCTGGTCTCCGCCGCCCTCACCGGGGTCGAGGCCTGGGTCCGCCTCCTGTCGGCCCTGATCCTCCTGGCCATCGCGGCCCACGGCCTCCGGCCCGCCCTCCCGGGCGCCGCCCCCGACGCCATCGTCCCCGCCGCGGCCACCCCGCTAGAGCCGCACGCGCACCCCGCCGGAGCCCCGCTGGAACCCCCGTCCCCACCCACCGGAGCCGAAACCACCCCCCAGCCCTCCGCTTCCAAGCCCTCCCCCTCAGCCCCCTCAGCCCTCCCCACGCCCCTGCCCGCCCCCCTCCCCTCCCCCGGGGCGACCTTCGCCCGCTTCGCCGCCCTGACCGCGGTGAACCCCACCACCGCCCTGTACTTCGCCGCCCTGACCACCGCGCAAGGCGCCGCCCTGTCCGGCGGCGCGGCCGGGGCGGTGTTCGCCGGGGCCGTGTTCGCCGCCTCCTTCTGCTGGCAGCAACTGCTCGTACTCGCGGGTTCGTTCACCGGGGCCCGGATCTCCGCCGCCGCCCGCGCCTGGACCTTCCGGATCGGGTACGGCCTGGTCGCCGTCTATGCCGTGAAGATCGCACTCCCGCTGCCCTGGTCCCCGTAGGGTGAATCCGTGGCCACTCCTCTCTTCCCCGCCCTCGCCGCCCCCTCGGACCGCACCGCGCTGAGGTTCGGCGACCGCACCCTGACCTACCGCCGGCTCGCGGCGGCCGCAGGCGCCCTCGCCCCCCGGCTGGCGGGCGCGGAGCGGGTGGCCCTGTGGGCCACGCCCACGCTGGAGACGGCGGTCGGGGCCGTCGCCGCCCTGCTGGCCGGGGTGCCGGTCGTACCGCTGAACCCGAAGACGGGCGACGGCGAACTGGCCCACATCCTGGCCGACAGCGCCCCCGCCCTCGTCCTGGCCGCACCGGACGCCGTCCTGCCCGGACGCCTCGCGGACCTGCCCCGTACGGACATCGACACGGAAGCCGCGGAGCCCGCCGCCCCGGCCGCCGCCGCCGAAGCCGCAGCCGACTCCCCCGCCTTCGTCATCTACACCTCCGGCACCACCGGCCCGCCCAAGGGCGCCGTGGTCCCCCGCCGCGCCCTCGCCGCCACCCTCGACGCCCTCCAGGAGGCCTGGGAGTGGACCGAGGCCGACACCGTCGTGCACGGCCTGCCGCTGTTCCACGTACACGGCCTCGTCCTCGGCGTGCTCGGCCCGCTGCGCCGCGGCGGATCCGTGCACCACCTGGGCGCCTTCTCCACGGAGGGCGTCGGCCGCGCCCTGGCCGAGGGCGGCACGATGCTGTTCGGCGTCCCCACGATGTACCACCGCCTCGCCGGAGCCCTGGACGGCGACCCGGCCCTCGCCAAGGCCCTCGCCGGGGCCCGGCTGCTGGTCTCCGGCTCGGCCGGACTGCCGCTGCACGACCACGAGCGGATCACCGCCGCCACCGGCCGCCGGGTCATCGAGCGCTACGGCATGACCGAGACCCTGATGATCTGCTCACAGCGCGCCTCCGCCCGCGAGGGCACCACCGACGCCCTCCCGGGCACGGTCGGCCTGCCGGTCCGGGGCGTGGAACTGCGCCTGGTGGACGAGACGGACACCCCGCTCCCCGAGAACGCGCACCCCGGCGCGGAACCGGACGCCGAACCCATCGGCGAGATCCAGATGCGCGGCCCGAACCTCTTCACGGAGTACCTGAACCGCCCCGCGGCCACCGCGGAGGCCCACACCCCCGACGGCTGGTTCCGTACCGGCGACATGGCCACCCGCGACCGCTACGGCAACATCCGCATCGTCGGCCGCAAGGCCACCGACCTGATCAAGAGCGGCGGGTTCAAGATCGGCGCGGGCGAGATCGAGAACGCCCTGCTCGACCACCCGGGGGTCCGCGAGGCCGCCGTCACCGGCGCCCCGGACCCCGACCTCGGCGAGCGGGTGGTCGCCTGGATCGTCCCGGCGGACCCGCAGTCCCCGCCCCCCGCCGGCGAACTGGCCGACCACGTGGCCGCCCGCCTCTCCCCGCACAAGCGCCCGCGCACCGTCCACTACCTGGACTCCCTCCCCCGCAACGACCTCGGCAAGGTCCTGAAGCGCGCCCTCACCGCCCCGGGAGCCCCCGGTGCCTGAGCAGCCCGCCACCAGACTCTCCGCCCGCGCAGCCCTGGCCGCCGTAACAGACCCGGGCACCTTCACCCCCCTCCCCACCTCCCTCACCCCCTCCCCTTCCTCCCCCTCGGAGCTTCCCGACGCCCCCCTGGGCTGGCCGGGCTACGACGCATCGCGCGCCCGCGCCGCCGAGCGCACCGGCGAACCGGAGTCCGCGGTCTGCGGGACGGCCCGGATCGGAGGCCGCGAAGCGGTCCTGATCTCCTTCGAGTTCGGCTTCCTCGGCGGCTCCCTCGGCCACCGCACCGGAGACCGCCTGGAAGCCGCGTACACCCACGCCCGCACGCACCGCCTCCCCCTCGTCTCCCTCATCGCCACCGGCGGCTCCCGGATGCAGGAGGGGATGCTCGCCCTCACCCAGCTCCAGCGCGTGGCCCGCCAGTGCGTGCTGACCCGGGAGGCGGGCCTCCCGCAGATCGCGGTCCTGCGCGACCCCACCACCGGCGGCGGCTGGGCCACCCTCGGCGCGGGCGCCGACGTGGTCCTCGCGCTGCCCGGGGCCCAGGTCGGCTTCGCCGGCTCGCGGGTACGGCCCGCCGACGCGGACCCGTCGGCCTACACGGCCGAGGGCCAGTACGCCGCCGGGCACGTGGACGCCGTCGTACCCCCCGCGGACATGCCCGCCGCCCTGGCCGCCTGGCTGCACCTGCTGACCCCCCGCCCCGCGCACGCCGGCCCCCCGGACCCAGCCGACCCCCCGGCCGCACTGGGCCCGTCCGCCCTCCCGGAGACCGGCTGGGAAGCCGTACGCCAGGCCCGCGCCCCCGAACGCCCCCGCGCCCGGGCCTACCTGGACGCGTACTTCGACCTGCGGATGCCGCTGTCCGGGGACCGGGCGGGCGGCACGGACCCGGGCATGTTGTGCGGCTTCGGCCTGCGCCAGGGCAGGACCATCGCGTACGCCGCCCAGTGCGGTACGGCCACCCGCCCGGCCGGCTACCGCACCGCGTCCCGGCTGATCCGCCTCGCGGACCGGCTGGGCTTCCCGGTACTGACCCTGGTGGACACCCCGGGGGCCGCCAACGACGCCGAGGCGGAACGGGCGGGCGCGGGCCCGGCCATCGCGGACACGTTCGCGGCGGTGGCCGCCGCACGGGTCCCCGTGACCACCCTCCTGATCGGCGAGGGCGGCTCGGGCGGCGCCCTGGCCCTGGCCGCACCGGACAACATGTGGACCACCCCGGACTCCTACTTCTCGGTCATCGCCCCGGAACTGGCCGCAGCCATCCTCAAACGCCCCCCGGAAGCGGCCCCCCTGACCGCCGACCAACTCCGCCTCCGCCCCCAGGACCTCACCACCCTGAACCTCTCCCGCGGCATCGTCTGAACCCGCCGCGGCACCCGGCCCACCCCCTGAGTCCCACCCCACGGATCGCAGAGCACGGGAGGCAGCGCGGCGGGGCGGTTGCCTTCCGGGCCTGTGCCCCGAGTCCCCTCCAGCGACTCGCAGCACACGAGACGGCCCGCGGCCGCCGGACGGCCGGAGCGCGTCGCGGTCGTAGGCGGCCCATGCCCAGCCGGAGCCGGCCCGGAGGCCGCTGAGACGGCCGCGGCTGTGTAGCGATCCTCCGCGGCCTGTGGTCTTTCCGCCCAGCGGAACGGGATGCGCCTGGCCGACACTGACCGCCCGTGTCCCAGGTCCCCCTGCTGCTTCTTCTCCTGTGGCTGCTGGCAAGTCTGGGACTTGACGTCCCGTGGTGGCCTGTCAAGGGTGGCCCGCAGGGCCATCGCGCAGCGACGCGCAGCGCCCTTGACAGGGTGCCGCGGGACGGCCGCACCCTCAGACATGCGAGCAGACACCGGAGAACCTCTCCGACCCGGACCGGGGGCTAGAGAGGTGGGCCGGGGGTCGGGGGGCCGCTGCGCGGAGCCGGTTCCCCTACCCGCCCCTTCCCGAAACTGGGGCTCCGCCCCAGACCCCGCGCCTCAAACGCCGGCGAGGCTGGAGGGTCGGGGTCGGGTGGGACCCCTGGCGAGGCTGGGGGGTCGGGGTCCGAGGGACCCCTGACGGGGCTGGATAGCGGGGCCGGGAAGGGACCCGGGGTGGCCCGCCCCCTCACCACAGCACCGGCCACCTACCAAACCCCGGCCGAGTGCTGATCCCCGTACCCCGGCCCACCCCGGGGGTGGTGGGCAAACACCGGGCAGGCGGAACGCCGGGGCGGGGGGCGAGACCCCGGCCCGGAGCTGATCCCCGTACCCCCTCCCCCTCACCCCACCGGATGCCGCGCGTCGTACCGGGCGAAGGTGCGCCAGCGCAGCGACAGGAGGGCTACCGCGAGGACGCAGGCGATGCCGCCGCCGGTGATGGCGATCTCGGGGGACGTCAGGTCGGCGGCGGAGCCGGCGAGGAAGTCGCCCAGGCGGGGGCCGCCCGCGACGACGACGATGAAGACGCCCTGGAGGCGGCCGCGCATCTCGTCCGGGGTGGCCGCCTGGAGCATCGTGGTGCGGAAGACCATGGACACGGTGTCGGAGCAGCCGGCGAGGGCGAGGAAGAAGAGGCCGAGCCAGAGGTTGCGGGTGAGCCCGAAGACGGCCACCGCGGTGCCCCAGGCCGCGACCGACAGGAGGATGGCCAGGCCGTGCCGCCGGATCCGGCCCTGCCAGCCGGAGAACAGCCCGCCGAGGAGCGCGCCCACGGCCGGGGCCGCCACCAGCAGGCCGACGGTCGTGGCGTCCCCGTCGTACCAGAGCACGGCGACGGCCGGGAAGAGCGCCCGCGGGTGCGCGAGGACCATGGCGCACATGTCGGAGAAGAAGGTCATCCGGATGTTGGGGCGGGTGGCCAGGAAGCGCAGCCCGTCGAGGACGGAGGCCCGCGCGCGCTTGTCCCCGCCGCGGTCGGGCCGCATCGGGGGCAGCCGCCACATCGCGTACAGGGCGGCGGCGAAGGTGACGGCGTCGATGAGGTAGGCGGCCTGGTAGCCCCACCAGCCGACGATGAGCCCGCCGAGCATGGGCCCGGCCATCATGCCGGTGGTGTTGGTGACCGATCCCAGGGCGTTGGCCGCGGGCAGCTGCTCCGGGGGCAGCAGTTTGGGGATCATCGCGTTGCGGGCGGGCGAGATGAGCGCGAAGCAGAGCGCCTGGAGGGCGACGATCGCGTACAGGAACCACACCTCGTGGTAGCCGAGCAGGGCGGCCGCGGCGAGGGCGACCGAGAGCACGGCGGCGCCCGCCGAACCGCACAGGCCCAGCAGGCGGCGGTCCACGGTGTCGGCGATGGCGCCGCCGTACAGGCCGAAGGCGACGAGCGGTACGAGCGAGAAGAGTCCGACGAGGCCCACCGCGAAGCTGGAACCGGTGATGTCGTAGACCTGGAGCGAGATCGCGAGGGCGGTCATGCCCTGGCCGAGCCAGGAGATGGTGTTGCCGATCCACAGCCGCCGGTAGTGCGCGGACTCCCGCAGGGGCGTCAGGTCCGCGAATATCCGGCCCCGCCGACCACCGCCCCCGCCACCCCCGCCCTCACCGCCGCCGCCCCGATCCGCGTCCCGCCCACCCGCCTCCTCCGAAGGCTGCCCGTCCGAGGACCGCCCGCCCGAGGACTGTCCGTCCGAAGGCTGCCCGCCCGAGGACTGTCCGTCCGAAGGCTGCCCGTCCGAGGACGGTCTTTCCGAAGGCTGTCCGTCCGGGGACGGTCGCTTCGAGGGCTGTCTGTCCGAGGTCTCTGGGTGCACACGGGATGGTAACCACGCCCCCAGCGGCCCCTGCGGCCCCCGGTGCCCGGCCTGCCGCAGGGGCTCCGCCGCAGGCGGTCCCGGCACGAAGGAACTCGCCTGTGTTTACCGGGGATTGACCGAAACGGCGTTCGCCTGCCGCCCTTGGTCGGCTCATGATGAAACGACTCGTATGTCCAGGGAGGCGTAGTGATCGAACCTGGCAAGAGCACTTCGGGGACCGTCGGCACCGGCGTCCAGCGGACCGGCACCGTCCCCCTCACCCTCGGCGTGGAAGAGGAGTTCCTCCTCGTCGACGCCCGCACCTGGCAGCTGGCTCCGGCCGCGCCCGAGGTCCTGGCCTCCGCCGGCGGGATCCGGCGCGAGCTCCACTCGGAGGGCACCCGCTACCAGGTGGAGGTGGCGACCCCGGTCGCCGATACGGCCGACCAGCTGCGCGGCGAGCTCGCCGGGCTGCGCCGGATCCTGTGCAAGGCGGCGCGCGAGCACGGCTGCCGGCTGCTGGCGAGCCCGTCCCCCGTACTGGCGCGGCGGGGCCCGCTCGCACTGAACCACGACGAGCCCCGCCAGCGGGAGCAGTTCGAGCGCTTCGGGGCGCTGACCGACAACCTGATCGGCTGCGGCCGGCACATCCACGTCGGCACGATGGACACGGACACGGCGGTGGCGGTGGCCAACCGGGTCCGCCCCTGGCTGCCCACGCTGATCGCGCTGGGCGCCAACTCGCCGTTCTGGGACGGGCGGGACACGGGCCACGCCAGCTGGCGGGCGCTGGCCTGGGGCGCCTGGCCTTCAGCCGGGCTCCCCCCGCACTTCACCTCCACCGCGCACTACCGGCACGCCGTGGAGATGCTGCTGGCCTCGGGGGCCGCGCTGGACCCGAAGATGGTCTATTGGGACCTGCGCCCCTCGGGCACCTGGCCCACGCTGGAGATCCGGGCCCCCGACATGTCCCCCGACCTGGACGCGGCGGTCATGCAGGCCGCGCTGGGCCGGGCCCTGGTGGCCACGGCCCTGCGGGAGCTGGCCGAGGGCGGTCCGCCGCCTCCCGCGGTACGGGACGACGTCCTGCGCCTGGCCCGCTGGCGCGCGGCCCGCGACGGGCTGGAGGGGTTCGGGCTGGACCCGTACACGGGCGCCGAGGTGCCGGCCGCCACCCTGGCGGGCACCCTCCTGGACCTGCTGGCCCCGGCCCTGGCGGCGGCGGGCGACCTCGACCACGCCTCGGACACCCTGGCGCGGCTGCTGCGCGAGGGCTCGGGGGCGCACCTGCAGCGCGCCGTCTTCGCCCGCCGCGAGAAGCTCTCGGACGTCCTCCACCATCTGGCGGACGCCACCGAGGCCGCCTGACCCCGGCGCCCCCACCCCACCCCGGCGGGGGCGCCCGCGGACCCGCGACACCCGCGGACCGGCGACATCCCGCGCACCCCGCCCCGCCGCCACGCCCCACCGGCCCGGCACCCCGGGGAACGCAAAAAGCCGCAGGCGAGAACGATTCTTCGCCTGCGGCTTGCAGTGGGGCGGGTGGGACTCGAACCCACGGCCGACGGATTATGAGTCCGCTGCTCTAACCGGCTGAGCTACCGCCCCTCTACGGCGTGGCGCGTACATGTGTGCGCGCCGTCTGCCGCAGCATAGCCGCTCATACGATCTCCTGCTCCGGATGCCCCGCATGATCGGCTTCGCTTGTCCTAGGAGACCGCATCCAGCGCTGCCCGGTTCCACGAACCGTCGGGAAAAACGCGAAAGAGGACCCGCTGGGTCCTCTTTCGTGTGGCTCCCCCGGCTGGACTCGAACCAGCAACCCTCCGGTTAACAGCCGAATGCTCTGCCAATTGAGCTACAGGGGATCGCGCTCCCCCGACTGGACTCGAACCAGTAACCTGCCGGTTAACAGCCGGCTGCTCTGCCAATTGAGCTACAGGGGATTGCTGCGTTGCACCGAACAGCCCTTCCTCCGGCTTGCCGGGGGGCGGGTGCCCGTTGCGAGACATAGATTAGCGCAAGCAGGGGGGTGCTCCGCCAATCGGTATCGACGGAGGTACCGGAGGGCCGCCGGGCACCGACACAGCGAAGGGTGGCAGCCATGCGTTACAAGCTCACGTTCGTCGTCGGACTGGCCGTCGGGTACGTCCTCGGGACCCGTGCGGGACGGGAGCGCTACGAGGAGATGAAGAAGTCCCTGCGCGAGTTCTCGCAGAACCCGGCGGTCCGCAACGCGGCCGAGACGGCCGGGCACAACGCGAGCCAGTTCGCGGGCAAGGCGTACCACGCGGTCAGCGACCGGGTCGGGGACGCCATCCCCGACTCCCTCGGGGAGCGGGTGCGCGCGCTGCGCTCGTCCAAGGCCTCCTCGAACGGCTTCGACGACGACTGGGGAACCAGCAACACCTGACGGCCGCACCACGGCCCCCGTGCGGCACAATCTCCGCATGGGGATAGTCGCCGGGCTGGACAGCTCTTCCGCCTACACACGCATCGTCGTCTGCGACACGGACACGGGTGCCGTGCTGCGCCAGGGGTACGCCCCCCATCCCAAGCCCGAGGGCGAGGCCCCACCAGGCCAGCCCTACGAGACCGACCCCCAGTCCTGGCTGCTCTCGCTGGGCGAGGCGGCCGGCGGCGGGCTCCTGGAGGGGGTCCAGGCCATCGGCGTCTCGGCCCAGCCCCACGGGCTGCTGCCGCTGGACTCCAAGGGCGCCCTGGTGCGCCCGGCGCTGGTCGGCAACGACCGGCGGGCCCAGGTCGCGGCCCTCGACCTGGTCGACGCGCTCGGGGGCCGGCAGGCCTGGGCCGAGGCCGTCGGCTGCGTACCGCAGCCCTCCCAGCCGGTGTCCAAGCTCGCCTGGCTGGCCCGGCACGAGCCCGAGGCCGCCCGCCACACCTCCGTGCTGATGCAGCCGCACGACTGGCTGGTCTGGCAGCTGCTCGGGCGGCCCGCCCGCCGCACCACCGACCGCGGCGCCGCCTCCGGCACCGGCTACTGGTCCCCCGCCACCGGCACCTACCGCCCCGACCTGGTCGAGCTCGCGCTCGGCCACCGGGCGGTGCTGCCCGAGGTGCTCGGCCCGGCCGAGGCCGCCGGCACCACCCCCGAGGGCCTGCTGATCTCCGCGGGCACCGGCGAGACCATGGCGGCCGCGCTCGGCCTCGGGCTGGGCATCGGGGACGCCGTGGTCTCCCTGGGCGCCTCCGGCTCGGTGATGGCCGTGCACCACGCGCCGCTCGCCGACTCCGACGGGATGATCACCTGCCTCGCCGACGCGGCGGGGATGTACCTGCCCGTCGTGCACACCTCCAACGCCGTACGGACCCTGCGCGGCACCGCCGAACTCCTCGGCACCGACCTCGACGGGCTCTCGGAGCTCGCACTGCGCTCGACCCCCGGGGCCCACGGGCTGGTCATGCTCCCGTACCTGGAGGGCGAGCGGACCCCGGAGCTCCCCCACACCGCCGGCACCCTCATGGGGCTGCGCCGGGACTCGATGAAGCCCGAGCACCTGGCCCGGGCCGCGTTCGAGGGGATGCTGTGCGGGCTGGTCGACGCCCTCGACGTGCTGCGCACCCGCGGGGTGGAGATCCGCCGCGTGTTCCTGCTCGGGGCGGCGGCCGAGCTGCCCGCCGTACAGGCCGCGGCGCCCGGGCTCTTCGGCACGCAGATCGTCGTCCCCCAGCCGGCGGACTACGCGGCGCTGGGCGCGGCCCGGCAGGCCGCCTGGGCCCTCGGAGTGCAGCAGGGCACCCTCGCCCCGCACACCCCGCCGGCCTGGCACGGGGCCGCGGTGCAGGTCTTCGAGGCGGGCGAGGAGCTCGCGGCCTGGCAGGCCGTGCGCCAGCAGTACGTCGCCACGCGCGAGCAGGTCCACCCGGGCGCCTTCTGAGGGCGGCCCCGCGGGGGATTCGTACGCCCGGTCAGGCTTTGGACCGGCTTTGCGAAAAAGGATGCGGATCGGCCACCGGGTTGGTTGAAGATGGGGTGAAACCCCGATCTTGCCGACCCGGAGCCTGCGCGTGCTCATGAGACTTCTGCGGACCCACCTGGGCCCGTACCGGAAACCCATCGCCCTGCTGGTGCTGCTCCAGCTCCTCCAGACCAGTGCGACCCTCTACCTGCCCACTCTGAACGCCGACATCATCGACAACGGTGTCGTCAAGGGCGATACCGGCTACATCCTGGGCTTCGGCGCGCTGATGCTCGCCGTCAGCCTGGTCCAGCTGGTGTGCAACACCGGAGCCGTCTACTTCGGCGCGCGGACGGCCGCCGCCCTGGGCCGGGACGTCCGCGCGGCCGTGTTCACGCGGGTGCAGAGCTTCTCGGCGCGCGAGCTGACCCAGTTCGGCGCCCCCTCGCTGATCACCCGGACCACCAACGACGTCCAGCAGGTCCAGATGCTGGCGCTGATGTCGTTCACGCTGATGGTCTCGGCGCCGATCATGTGCGTGGGCGGGATCGTGATGGCGCTGTCGCTGGACGTGCAGCTCTCGACGGTGCTGCTCGCGGTGGTCCCGGTGCTGGGCATCGCGGTGGGCTCGATCGTGCTCCGGACCCGGCCGCTGTTCCGGCAGATGCAGAGCCGGCTCGACACGGTGAACCGGGTGCTGCGCGAGCAGATCACCGGCAACCGCGTGATCCGCGCCTTCGTCCGCGACGGCTACGAGAAGGAGCGCTTCCGGGAGGCGAACGCCGAGCTGACGGGGGTCTCCCTGGCGGCGGGCAAGCTGCTGGCGCTGATGTTCCCGACGGTCATCCTGGTCGTGAACGTCTCCAGCGTGGCGGTGGTCTGGTTCGGCGCCCAGCGCATCGACAGCGGCGGGATGGAGATCGGCGCGCTGACGGCCTTCCTGGCGTACCTGATGCAGATCGTGATGTCCGTGATGATGGCCACCTTCATGTTCATGATGGTGCCGCGTGCGGAGGTGTGCGCCGAGCGGATCCAGGAGGTGCTGGACACCGAGTCAAGCGTGGTCCCGCCGGCCGATCCGGTCCGGGAGCTGGCCGTGAAGGGCTCGCTGGAGCTGCGCGGGGCGGACTTCCGCTATCCGGGGGCCGAGGCGCCGGTGCTGGTGGGCGTGGACCTGCTGGCGCGGCCCGGGGAGACCACGGCGGTGATCGGGTCCACGGGCAGCGGGAAGTCCACGCTGCTGGGGCTGGTGCCGCGGCTGTTCGACGTGACGGGCGGCACGGTGCTGGTGGACGGGGAGGACGTACGGGGCATCGAGCCGGCGCTGCTGGCGCGGACGGTGGGCCTGGTCCCCCAGAAGCCGTACCTGTTCTCCGGGACGGTCGCGTCGAACCTGCGCTACGGGCGGCCCGGCGCGAGCGACGAGGAGCTGTGGCGGGCCCTGGAGGTGGCCCAGGCCAGGGAGTTCGTGGAGCGGCTGGAGGGCGGGCTCGACGCGCCGGTCACCCAGGGCGGGACGAACGTGTCCGGCGGGCAGCGGCAGCGGCTGGCGATCGCGCGGACGCTGGTGCAGCGGCCGGAGATCTACTTGTTCGACGACTCGTTCTCGGCCCTCGACTACGCGACGGACGCGGCGCTGCGCGCGGCGCTGGCGCGGGAGACGCAGGAGGCCACGGTGGTGATCGTGGCCCAGCGGGTGTCGACGATCCGCGACGCGGACCGGATCGTGGTCCTGGACGAGGGCCGGGTCGTGGGCGTGGGCCGGCACCAGGAGCTGATGGCGGGCAACGAGACCTACCGGGAGATCGTGCTCTCCCAGCTGACGGAGGCGGAGGCCGCATGAGCGGGCCCGGTGGACGGATGATGATGGGGCCGGCCCAGCGGTCCCTGGACTTCAAGGGCTCCGGCCGGCGGCTGCTGAAGCAGCTGGCGGTGGACCGGGGCCGGCTGTGGGGCATGGTCGCGGCCGTGGTCGGCAGCGTGGCGATGACGGTGATGGGGCCGAAGATCCTCGGCCACGCCACCGACCTGGTGTTCGCGGGGATCGTGGGCCGGGACATGCCCGCGGGGATCACCCGGGAGCAGGCCCTGGAGGGGCTGCGGGCCCGGGGCGAGGGCGGCACGGCGGACATGCTCTCGGGGACGCAGTTCACCCCCGGCGAGGGCATCGACTTCGGCGCGGTGGGCACGACGGTGCTGTGGGCGCTGGCGGCCTTCGGCCTGGCGGCGCTGCTGATGCTGGTGGCGACGCGGCTGTCGAACCACGTCATGAACGGCACGGTCTACCGGCTGCGCGAGGAGCTCCAGGACAAGCTGGCGCGGCTGCCGCTGTCGTACTACGACCGGCAGAAGCGCGGCGAGGTGCTGAGCCGGGCGACGAACGACATCGACAACATCGGGCAGACCCTCCAGCAGACGATGGGGCAGCTGCTGAACTCGCTGCTGACGATCGTCGGCGTGCTGGCGATGATGTTCTGGATCTCCCCGCTGCTGGCGCTGGTGGCGCTGGTGACGGTGCCGGTGTCGATCGTGATCGCGGCGAAGATCGGGAAGCGGTCGCAGCCGCAGTTCGTGGCCCAGTGGAAGTCCACGGGGGCGCTGAACGCGCACGTGGAGGAGATGTACTCGGGGCACACGCTGGTGAAGGTGTTCGGCCGGCAGGAGGAGTCGGCGCAGGTGTTCGCCGAGTCGAACGACGCGTTGTTCAGGGCCTCCTTCAAGGCGCAGTTCGTCAGCGGTCTGATGCAGCCGGTGATGCTGTTCGTCTCGAACATCAACTACGTGCTGGTGGCGGTGGTCGGCGGGCTGCGGGTGGCCTCGGGCACGCTGTCGATCGGTGACGTGCAGGCCTTCATCCAGTACTCGCGGCAGTTCTCGATGCCGCTGACGCAGGTGGCCTCGATGGCGAACCTGGTCCAGTCCGGCGTGGCCTCGGCGGAGCGGGTGTACGAGCTGCTCGACGCGGCCGAGCAGGAGCCGGACGCGGACCTGCCGGAGCGGCCGGCGGAGCTGAAGGGGCAGGTGACGCTGGAGGAGGTCGCCTTCCGGTACGAGCCGGAGAAGCCGCTGATCGAGAACCTGTCGCTGGCGGTGGAGCCGGGGCACACGGTGGCGATCGTGGGGCCGACGGGTGCCGGGAAGACCACGCTGGTGAACCTGCTCATGCGGTTCTACGAGGTGACGGGCGGCCGGATCTGCCTCGACGGGGTGGACATCTCGAAGATGACCCGCGAGGAGCTGCGGTCGGGGATCGGGATGGTGCTCCAGGACACCTGGCTGTTCGGGGGCACGATCGCGGAGAACATCGCGTACGGGGCGCGGGAGGCGGTGACGCGGGCGCAGATCGAGGAGGCGGCGCGGGCGGCGCACGCGGACCGGTTCATCCGGACCCTGCCGGACGGGTACGACACCGTGCTGGACGACGAGGGTTCGGGGGTCAGCGCGGGTGAGAAGCAGCTGATCACGATCGCGCGGGCGTTCCTGTCGGATCCGGTGATCCTGGTGCTGGACGAGGCGACGAGCTCGGTGGACACCCGTACCGAGGTGCTGATCCAGAAGGCGATGGCGCGGCTGGCGCACGGCCGGACCTCGTTCGTGATCGCGCACCGGCTGTCCACGATCCGCGACGCGGACGTGATCCTGGTGATGGAGAACGGCTCGATCGTGGAGCAGGGCACGCACGCGGAGCTGCTCGCGGCGCAGGGGGCGTACGCGCGCCTGTACGCGGCGCAGTTCGCGGAGGCCGTGGCCGAGGTGGACTGAGCCACCCCGGCGGGCCGGGCGGGTGCCCCGGGGCCGCCCCGGGGGCCGCGCCGGGGCCGCGCCGGGGGCCGCGCCGGGGCCGCGCCGGGTGCCGGGGTCAGTCGAGGTAGCCGCGGAGCTGGTCGGCGAAGGCGTGGTCGCGCAGCTTGTTGAGGGTCTTGGACTCGATCTGGCGGATCCGCTCGCGGGTGACGCCGAAGATCCGGCCGATCTCCTCCAGGGTGCGCGGCCTGCCGTCGGCGAGCCCGTAGCGCAGCTGGACCACCTTGCGCTCGCGCTCGCCGAGGGTGGAGAGCACGGCTTCGAGGTGCTCGCGCAGCAGGAAGAAGGCGGCGGACTCCACCGGGGAGGCGGCGTCGCCGTCCTCGATGAGGTCGCCGAGGGCGACGTCGTCCTCCTCGCCGACGGGGGCGTGGAGGGAGACGGGCTCCTGGGCGAGCCGGAGGACCTCGCTGACCCGCTCGGGGGTCAGTTCCAGGTGGACGGCGACCTCTTCGGCGGTGGGCTCGTACCCGCGCTCCTGGAGCATCCGGCGCTGGACGCGGACCACCCGGTTGATCAGCTCGACCACGTGCACGGGGACGCGGATGGTGCGGGCCTGGTCGGCGAGGGCGCGGGACATGGCCTGGCGGATCCACCAGGTGGCGTACGTGGAGAACTTGTAGCCGCGGGCGTAGTCGAACTTCTCGACGGCGCGGATCAGTCCGAGGTTGCCCTCCTGGACCAGGTCGAGCATGGTCAGGCCGCGGCCCACGTACCGCTTGGCCACGGAGACGACGAGCCGGAGGTTCGCCTCGATGAGGCGGCGTTTGGCCATGCGGCCCATGACGACGAGCTTGTCGAGGTCGAGGGCGAGGCGGGTGTCGAGGTCGCGGGCGGTGCCGAGCTTCTCCTCGGCGAACAGGCCGGCCTCGACCCGGCGGGCGAGTTCGACCTCCTCCTCCGCGGTCAGCAGGGGTATGCGGCCTATCTCGCGCAGGTACTGGCGGAACAGGTCGGAGGTGGGCCCGGCGGTATCGGCCCGGCGGCGCGGGGCGGGCACCCGGTCCAGCAGCCCGGCCCCGGCCTCCCCCTCGCCGTCCGCCTCGTCCTCCGCGGCGTCCTCCGCCGCTTCCCCTGCTGCGTCCTCCGGTGCTTCGTGCTCCGGTGCTTCGTGCTCCGCGGACTGCGCTGCGGCCGCCTCGGCGGACTCGCCCCCGGCCGCGGCCTCCGGCTCGGGGTCCGGGCCGGAGCCCGGTCCGCTGCCGGTCTCGGGGTACTCCTCCGCCCGGCTCCGGGCGGGCACGGCTTCGGTCAGGGTCTGGGTCTGCACGGGGGCGACCTCCAGGGCTCCGAGGACTCAGGCACCGCTCTTCAGTGTGGGGTACGACACATCGCTGCCACGAGGGGCGTGCGAGGACTTTCTGAGTCCGCTGTGTGACCGGATGGTTACCCACCGGACCGAAGCCCGATGCCGCTCGTACGCGTGTCCGACAAGATCGCGCCGTATCGAACGCGTACGGGGTCCACGGGACGGTCCGCCGCGCTCCGGCGGTGCCGTCCGACGGCGGTCAGAGGGCTTCCGCGCCCCGGTTGCGGAGGGACTGGCGGTACTGCTGGAGGACCCACAGCTCCTGCTGGAGGGCCGCGGCCTGTTCGGCGGAGGCGTGGCTGGCCATACGGGCCATGGCGCCCTGGACCTCCTGGAAGCGGCGGTCCACGGCGCGCAGGCGGACCTGGACCAGCTGGACGCCCGCGTAGGCCTCGTCCACGGTCTTGGCGCGGATGGCCTCGACGGCGAGCTCCGTGACGAGCTTGCGGACGGTGTCGTCGGGGGCCGTGTCGCGGACCCGGGCGAGGTAGTCCTCGCCGGCCGCGGTGACCCCGCCGGCCTCGGCGATGGCCTGGCGGACCGTCGCGTAGGGGGCGGCGGTGAACTCGTCGGCCCCGTAGGCGTCGAAGGTGGGGGCGACCAGGTCGGGGCGCTGGAGGGCCAGCTTGAGAAGCTCGCGCTCGGTGAGGTGGACCGGGTTGCGGAGGTTGAGGGCGGGGCCCGGGGCGTGGGCGGGGGCCTGCTGGGCGGGCGCGGGGCTCTGGTCGGGCCCGCCGCGGCGCTGCGGGCCCGCGGGGGCCTTGCCGCCGCGCTCGCGGGCCCAGCGGGCCTGCTGGGCGACCCGCTTGACCACGAACTGCTCGTCGAGGATGCCGAGCATCCCGGCGAGCTGGACCGCCGACTCGTGCTGGATGGCGATGTTCTTGATCTTGGCGACCACGGGGGCGGCCTCGTCCAGGGCGGCGGCGCGGCCGGCCGGGTTCTCCAGGTTGTGCCGGGACACGATGTGCCGCATCGCGAACTCGAAGAGGGGGGTGCGGGACTCCACCAGGTTCTGCACGGCCCCGTCGCCCTCGGCCAGGCGCAGTTCGCAGGGGTCCATGCCGCCGGGGGTGATCGCGATGGAGGTCTCGGCGGCGAACTTCTGGTCGTCCTCGAAGGCCCGCAGGGCGGCCTTCTGGCCGGCCACGTCCCCGTCGAAGGTGAAGATCACCTCGGCGGTGGCGTTGTCCATCAGGAGGCGGCGCAGGATCTTGATGTGGTCGCCGCCGAAGGCGGTGCCGCAGGTCGCGATGGCGTCCGTGACCCCCGCCAGGTGGCAGGCCATGACGTCGGTGTACCCCTCGACGACGACGGCCCGGCTGGTGCGGGCGATCTCCTTCTTGGCCAGGTCGATCCCGTAGAGGACCTGGGACTTCTTGTAGATCGCCGTCTCGGGGGTGTTCAGGTACTTGGGGCCGTTGTCGTCGTCGCGGAGCTTGCGGGCGCCGAAGCCGACGACCTCGCCGGTGATATCGCGGATGGGCCACATCAGGCGGCCGCGGAAGCGGTCGATGGGCTTTCCGCTGCGGCTGTCCTGGGCCAGGCCGGAGGTGATGAGCTCCTTGTCGGTGAAGCCCTTGCCGCGCAGGAAGCGCGTGAGGTGGTCCCAGCCGGCGGGGCTGTAGCCCACCTGGAAGTGGGCCGCGGCGGCCTGGTCGAACCCGCGCTCGGCGAGGAACCGGCGGCCGATCTCGGCCTCGGGCCCGTCCAGCTGGTCCACGTAGAACTGCGCGGCCGCCTTGTGGGCCTCGACCAGGCGGATCCGCTCGCCGCGGCCGCTGGTGCCGGCGGTGTACCCGCCCTCCTCGTACCGCAGGGTGATGCCGGCCTGGCCGGCCAGCCGCTCCACGGCCTCCGAGAAGGACAGGTGGTCGATCTTCATGATGAAGTCGAGGGTGTCCCCGCCCGCCTGGCAGCCGAAGCAGTGGTACAGCCCCTTGCTGGGGCTGACCTGGAAGGACGGGGACTTCTCGTCGTGGAAGGGGCACAGGCCCTTCAGGTTGCCGCCGCCGGCGTTGCGCAGCTGGAGGTACTCGGACACCACGGCGTCGATCGGGACCGCGTCCCGTACCGCCTTCACGTCGTCGTCATTGATCCTGCCAGCCACGCGTGAAGTCTACGGCCGTGCTCCGACAATCCTCCCGGGCGCCCCGCGCGGCCGGCCGTCCCCGCTCAGCCGGTGAGGGCGGCGAGGGGGACGGAGGGGTCGGCCAGCGCCTCCTGGTCCACGGGTGCGGCCGACCTGATCAGGGCCTGGATGCCGGAGGTGACGTCCCACACGTTCACGTTCATCCCCGCGAGGACGCGGCCCTCGGAGAGCCAGAAGGCGATGAACTCGCGCTTGGCCGCGTCGCCGCGGATCACCACCTGGTCGTAGCTGCCGGGCGGCGCGTACCCGGAGTACTCCATGCCGACGTCGTACTGGTCGGAGAAGAAGTACGGCACCCGGTCGTAGGACACGTGCCGGCCGAGCATGGCGAGGGCGGCGGCCGGGCCGCCGTTGAGGGCGTTGGCCCAGTGCTCGACGCGCAGCCGGGTGCCGAGCACCGGGTGGTGGGCGGCGGCCACGTCGCCGACGGCGAAGATGTCCGGGTCGGACGTGCACAGGGAGGCGTCGACGGCGATCCCGCCGCCGTGCTCGCGGTCGACGAGGGCGAGGCCCGCGGTCTCGGCGAGGGCCGTGCGGGGGGCCGCGCCGATGGCGGCGAGCACGGCGTGCGCCGGGTGCTCCTCGCCGTCGTCGGTGCGGGCGGCGAGGACCATGCCGTCCTGGCCGGTGATCTCGGTGAGCCGGGCGCCGAAGTGGAAGCGGACGCCGTGCTCGGCGTGCAGGTCGGCGAAGAGCCGGCCGAGCTCGGGGCCGAGGACCCCGTGCAGGGGGGTGGGCGCCGCTTCGACCACGGTGACCTCGGCCCCGTAGCCGCGGGCGGCGGCGGCCACCTCCAGGCCGATCCAGCCCGCACCGGCGATCAGCAGGTGCCCGTTGTCGCGGCCGAGGGAGGCCAGGACCCGGCGCAGCCGCTCGGCGTGGGCGAGGCGGCGCAGGTGGTGGACGCCCGCGAGGTCGGTGCCGGGGACGTCCAGGCGGCGCGGCTCGGCGCCGGTGGCCAGCAGGAGCCGGTCGTACGGGACCACGGTGCCGTCGCCCAGGAGGACGGTCTTGGCCTTGCGGTCGAGCTGTACGGCGGCCTGGCCGAGGTGCAGCTCGACGTCGGCGGCGGCGTACCAGGCCGGCTCGTGGACGAAGACGGAGTCGCGGCCCTTCTTCCCGGTGAGGAAGCCCTTGGACAGGGGCGGCCGTTCGTAGGGATGGTCGCGCTCGTCGCAGATCATGATCACCCGGCCGGTGAACCCCTCGGACCTGAGCGTCTCGGCTGCCTTTGCTCCGGCCAGTCCCCCGCCGACGATGACGAATGTCCGGTGTGCGTCGACCACCTGATGCCTCCTTATAACCTGTGGGCCATGTGCGACCACATGCGAGCGTCCCGCAACGAGCCTGCCGCGTGAAGGGGGAATGGCCCGATCACCTCACCCCCCGGCGCGTCGTGAGACGGGCGTGCAGGGAGAGGGCGGAGGCGTCGGTGAGGGAGGCGATCTGGTCGACGACGGCGCGTTTGCGGGCCCGGTCGTCCGGCGCGGCGTCGAACAGGGCCCTGAACTGGGGGTCCAGCCCCTCGGGCGCGCGGGTCAGGAGGGCCTCGGCGAGTTCGGCCAGGACGATGCGCTGTTCGGCGCGCTGCCGCTCCTGCTCCTCGCGCTGCATCGTGTAGAGGTCGGCCACGGCCTTGAGGACGGCGCATTCGTTGCGGGTGGCGCGCGGGACGACGAGTTCGGCGGCGTACCGGGTCAGCGGGCCGGGGCCGAAGGCCTCGCGGGTGGCGGTCTCGGCGGCGAGGCAGAACCGGCCGATGAGCTGGCTCGCTGCGTCCTTCAGACGGGCCTGGGCCACGGCGGAGCCGTCGTACCCGTGCGGCCACCACTCCTCCCCCATGAGGCGGTCGAGGGCCTCGCGCAGCTCCTCGGGGTCGGTGCCCGCGGGTACGTAGCGCCCGATGGCCACGCGCCAGATCTCGTCGCGCTCGGGGTCGGCGAAGAGGAGGTTGGGGTCGAGGTGCCCGGCGTGCAGGCCGTCCTCGAAGTCGTGGACGGAGTACGCGACGTCGTCGGACCAGTCCATGACCTGGGCCTCGAAGCACTTGCGGTCGGCGGGGGCGCCCTCGCGGAGCCAGGCGAAGACGGGCAGGTCGTCCTCGTAGGCGCCGAACTTCACCGAGGCGGGGTCGGTGGGGTGGCCGCCGCGGGGCCAGGGGTACTTGGTGGCGGCGTCCAGGCAGGCGCGGGTGAGGTTGAGGCCGACGCTGACGGGTCCGCCGGTCTCGGCGGAGTGCACGAACCGCTTGGGCTCGAGGCGGGTGAGCAGCCGCAGGGACTGGGCGTTGCCCTCGAAGCCGCCGCAGTCCTTCGCGAACTCGTTGAGGACCTCCTCGCCGTTGTGCCCGAAGGGCGGGTGGCCCATGTCGTGGGAGAGGCAGGCGGCTTCGACGAGGTCGGGATCGCAGCCGAGGGCGGCGCCGAGCTCGCGGCCGACCTGGGCGCACTCCAGGGAGTGGGTGAGGCGGGTGCGGGGGCTGGCGTCCCAGTCCTGGCTGCTGGTGCCGGGGGTGACGACCTGGGTCTTGCCGGCGAGGCGGCGGAGCGCGGCGGAGTGGAGCACGCGGGCGCGGTCGCGCTGGAAGGCGGTGCGGCCGGGGCGCTTGTCGGGTTCGGGGACCCAGCGGTCGGTGTCGGCGGGACCGTAGGTGGGGGGCGCGGGGGTGGGGGTGGCTGGGGTGGTGTGGGGGGTGGGGGTGACGCGTTGTGGGGCCGGTGGGGCGGGTGGGGCGGGGGTGGTGTGGGACGGGGACTCGTGGAGCGCTTCGCGTGCGGTGCCTTCCATGCCTCCGACGGTAACCGGACGGGTCGGGGGTCCGGGGGCGTATGCGCGCAGGCGCGGTGGTCAGGCGGAGGCGAGGAGGTGGGGGGCGGCGGGGGTGCGGGGGTGCCCGGCGGGGTGCGCGGCCCGGTTCGGGCGGGCGGCCAGGGCCCGGTCGTAGCGGTGCAGGACCAGCCGGGCGAGGGCGGGATGGGCGCCCAGCGGTGCGGCGGCGGCGCCGGGCAGGGCGGCGGCGCACTCGGTGGCGAACCGGCCGGGAGCGGTGAAGTACGAGGCCAGCGCGGTGCGGTGGTAGCCGCGGGCGGCGAGCGAGCGGAGGGCGGCGGGCACGGTGGGGACCGTCGCGGACACGGCCGAGGCGAAGGCGGGGACCACGGGGAGGCCGCCGAGCCGCTCGGAGAGCAGGAGGGCGGTGGCGCGGGCGTCGTCGGCGGAGTGCGGGTCGCGGGAGCCGGCACAGGCCAGGACGACGGCGGCGCCTGGACCGGGGCTCCAGCCGGTGTCGAGGAGCCGGTCGAGGAGGGCCTCGGCGAGGAGGGGGTGCGGGCCGAGGGGGGCGGCTGCGTGGATGCGGAGGGTGGGGGCGGGGGTGGGTGCCTGGGCTTGTGCCTGGGCTTGTGCCTGGGCGCGTGATTCGGCGCGGGCCGCGGCGCGGGGGAGGTCGTGCTTGACGTGGTGGCCGCGGCCGAGGAGGAGGGGGACGAGGACGGCCTCGGGGTCGGTGAGTCCTTCCAGGACGGGGTCGAGAAGGGGCTCGTTCAGCTCGATGTGGGCAAGCCGTACGTCCAGCTGCGGGCGCAGTTCGCGGACGAGCCCGAGCAGGGCGGACACGGTCCGCAGGGCGCGGGGGTCCCGGCTGCCGTGCGCTACGGCGACGAGGGTGGGCATCGGGGCTCCTTTCGGCGGGGCCGGGGCCCTGGCGGGGGCGGGGCGGGGGTGGCGGCCTGGCGGGGGCTGGGCGGGTGCCGGGGGCTGAGGTGTTGCGGGTCTCGTATGGCATTCCGGTCCGGAGGGGGATTCGGATGTCCGATCGTGCCGGGGGGAGGTTGCGGGGTCGTTGCGTGGGCGTGACGGGGGTTTTCGGGCGGCTCACGGAGGGGGCGGGGCGGGTGTCAGTGGCGGGGATGGGGGTGCGGGTGGGGGGGTCGGTGTGCGGGGCGGGGTGCGGTGGGTTCGGCCGCTGCGCGGGGCTTTCCCCTACCCGCCCCTTCCCGAAGCGGGGGCTCCGCCCCCACACCCCCGCGCCTCAAACGCCGGCGGGGCTGGATGTTGCTGCTGTCCGATTCCGGCTCGGGGAAATCAAGCCCGCGCGGCGATTGAGCGCACCAGGCGGGCAGCGCACGGGACGGGGTCCGGCGCCGAGCCCGGTTCATCCAGCCCGCGCGGCGATTGAGCGCACCGGGCGCGGAGCGCACGGAACGGGGTCCGGGGTGGAGCCCCGGTTTCGGGAAGGGGCGGGGTGGGGGACGGCCCCGCGCAGCGGGAGCAGGGGGGGGGCGCCCCGCGCGGCGGGAGCTGGGGTCGGGCACCGCGCGGCGGGTCGGGGGCAGGGGCCGCTCAGGCGGGTCGGGGGCAGGGGCCGCTCAGGTGGGTCGGGGGCGAGGGCAACCGTGGGGGGTGTGGGGGCGTCTTGTGAATCGTGAGTGGGGGGTGGTGGGCGGGCGCGGTGGCTCGGGGCCCCTCGGGTGGGGAGGTTCCGGTGGGGATTCGGGGACGGCGCAGGGCGGTCCAGGCCGTGATGGGACTGTGCGTACTGGCGCTGCTGCCCTCGGCCTGGACCCACGCGGTGGCGGAGGACCGGCTCCGGAGCACGGCGGACGCACCGGCGTCCGAGGTGGCGGTGGTGTTCGGCGCGGGTCTGTGGAAGGGCCGCCCGACCCCGTACCTCGCCCGCCGGCTCGATGCCGCCGCCGAGCTGTACCGGGACGGCCGGGTCAAGGTGGTGCTGGTGACGGGGGACAACAGCCGTACCGAGTACGACGAGCCCGATGCGATGCGCACGTACCTGACCGAGCACGGCGTCCCGGCGGACCGGGTGGTCAGCGACCACGCCGGCTTCGACACCTGGGACTCGTGCGTCCGGGCCAAGAAGATCTTCGGTGTGGACCGGGCCGTGCTGATCAGCCAGGGCTTCCACATCCGGCGGGCGGTCGCGCTGTGCCAGGCGGCGGGGGTGGACTCGTACGGGGTCGGGGTCACCGACGTGCACGACGCGACCTGGTACTACGGCGGGGCCCGCGAGGTGTTCGCCGCGGGCAAGGCGGCTCTGGACGCGGCCCTCGAACCGGATCCGCACTTCCTCGGGCAGCGGGAGGAGGGGGTCGCCCGGGCGCTGGCCGCCGCGGGGCGCCGGTCCGGGGAGGCCGAGGGCCAGCGGGCGCCGGGAGGGGCGCCGGGGCGCTGACACCGTCACCGGGGCTCTGGCAGACTGGCGCGGTGCGGCCATATGACTAATAGGCATACGGATCGCAGTGCCGTCCCTCCCGTCCCGTCTGCCCGATGAGGTGCCCCGTGGCTGTTGTGGATCTGACCGGCAAGGTCGTCGTCGTCACCGGCGGGGCCCGCGGCCTCGGTGCGGCGGCGGCGCGGGCCGTGGTGGAGGGCGGCGGCCGGGTCGTGGTCACGGACGTGCTGGCCGCCGAGGGGGCCGCCACCGCTGCCGCCCTCGGGGACCGCGCCCGCTTCGTGGAGCACGACGTCACCAGCGAGGCCCAGTGGCAGGCCGCCCTGGACTGCGCGCTGGCGGAGTTCGGCAGGCTGGACGGGCTGGTCAACAACGCCGGGATCGCCTCGGCCTCGCCGCTGGAGCACGAGAGCACCGAGTACTTCCGGCGGGTCCTGGAGGTCAACCTCCTCGGCGTGTTCATCGGCATCAAGACGGCCGTACCGCTGATGCGCGCGGGCGGGGGCGGCTCGATCGTGAACGTCTCCTCGGCCGCGGGCCTCACCGGTCTGGCGCTGACCTCCGGGTACGGGGCCTCCAAGTGGGGAGTGCGCGGGCTGTCGAAGATCGGGGCGGTGGAGCTGGCCGAGTCCCGGATCCGCGTGAACTCCGTCCACCCCGGCATGACCCTCACCCCCATGACCGAGCCGGTCGGGATCAGAACCGGCGAGGGCAACTACCCCGGGGCCCCGATGGGCCGGGTCGGCGTACCCGAGGAGATCGCGGCCGCCGTAGCCTTCCTGCTCTCGGACGCCTCGGGCTACATGACGGGCGCCGAGCTGGCCGTGGACGGCGGCTGGACCGCCGGGAAGACGATCGCGCAGCTCACAGGGCAGTAGGGCACGTCACAGGGCAGTAGGGGTACGGGGAAGGCGGGGGGCGGCCCGCCGGCCCGGGCTCACCGGGGCGGGTGCGGGGCGCTGAGGGAGGTGTGCGGGGTTCGTAACGCGGTGCGGCGGCCCGTGTAACACCCGCCGCCCACGCTGGCGCCATGCTCCCCGAAGACCGCGCCGCCCGCCCCGCCGCCTCCACCGCCGACGGCCCCGGCAGCGTCACCGGCCGCACCCCGACCCACTGCCCGTACTGCGCCCTGCAGTGCGGCATGGACGTGCTGCCCGGGCCCGGCCCGGACGGCGGCCCGGACGGCGGCGTGACGGTCGGCGAGCGGGTGGACTTCCCGGTCAACCGGGGGGCGCTGTGCGGCAAGGGCCGGACGGCGCCCGCGCTGCTCTCCTCGCGGGTGCGGCTGACCCGGCCCCTGGTCCGCGACCGGGCCACGGGGCGGCTGGAGCCGGCCGGCTGGGAGGAGGCCCTCGACGCCGTCGCCGCGGGCCTGGCCCGTACCCGCGCCGCACACGGAGCGGACGCGGTCGGGGTGTTCGGCGGGGGCGGGCTCACCAACGAGAAGGCGTACACCCTCGGGAAGTTCGCCCGGATCGCGCTGGGCACCTCGCAGATCGACTACAACGGCCGCTTCTGCATGTCCTCCGCGGCCGCCGCCCACCAGCGGGCCTTCGGGCTCGACCGCGGGCTGCCCTTCCCCCTGGAGGACATCCCCAGGACCGGCTGCGTGGTCCTCGTCGGCTCGAACCTCGCCGAGACCATGCCGCCGGCCCTGCGCTACCTCACCGAGCTCAGGGAGAACGGCGGCACCCTGATCGTCGTCGACCCGCGCCGCACCCGCACCGCCGAGCAGGCCGACCTGCACCTCGCCCCCCGCCCCGGTACGGACCTCGCCCTCGCCCTGGGCCTGCTGCACCTGGTGGTGGCCGAGGGCCGCACGGACGAGGAGTTCATCGCGGCCCGTACGGCCGGCTGGGAGGAGGCGCGGGCCTCGGCGATGGCGCACTGGCCCGAGCTCGTGGAGCGGCTCACCGGCGTGCCGGTGCCCAGCCTCCGCGAGGCGGTACGGATGTTCTGCGCGCCGGAGTCGGCGATGGTGCTCACCGCCCGCGGCCCCGAGCAGCAGTCCAAGGGCACCGACACGGTCGGCGCGTGGATCAACCTGTGCCTGGCCACCGGCCGGGCGGGCCGCCCGCTGTCCGGGTACGGCTGCCTCACCGGCCAGGGCAACGGGCAGGGCGGCCGCGAGCACGGCCAGAAGGCCGACCAGCTGCCCGGCTACCGCAAGCTCACCGACCCGGCGGCGCGCGCGCACGTAGCCGCCGTGTGGGGTGTGGACCCCGACAGCCTGCCCGGGCCGGGGCGCAGCGCGTACGAGCTCCTCGACGCCCTCGGCGGGGAGGTCAGGTCCCTGCTGCTGATGGGCTCGAACCCGGTGGTGTCGGCCCCGCGGGCCGCGCACGTCGAGGAGCGGCTGCGCTCGCTGGACTTCCTCGCGGTCGCGGACGTGGTGCTGTCGGAGACGGCGGCGCTCGCGGACGTGGTGCTGCCGGTGGCCCAGTGGGCCGAGGAGACCGGCACCACGACGAACCTGGAGGGCCGGGTGCTGCTGCGCCGGCAGGCCCTCACTCCCCCGCCGGGGGTCCGCAGCGATCTGGAGGTGCTGCACGGGCTCGCCGGCCGGCTGGGGGTGGAGAACGCCGACAAGCGCTTCCCCACCGACCCGGAGGAGGTCTTCGAGGAGCTGCGCCGGGCCTCGGCGGGCGGGCCCGCGGACTACTCGGGGATCGACTACCGGCGGATCGCCGCGGAGGACGGGGTCTTCTGGCCCTGCCCCGAGGGCAGCGCGGGCACGCCCCGGCTCTTCCTGGACCGGTTCGCGACGGAGGACGGGCGGGCCCGGTTCGTGCCGGTGGCCCACCGGGACGCGGCCGAGGTGCCGGACGCCGAGTACCCGCTGATCCTGACCACGGGCCGGGTCGTGGCCCAGTACCAGTCCGGGGCGCAGACCCGGCGGGTGGCGGAGCTGAACGCCGCCGCGCCGGAGCCCTTCGTGGAGCTGCACCCGCGGCTGGCCGAGCGGATCGGGGCCGTGGACGGGGCGCCGGTCGCGGTGGTCTCGCGGCGGGGCCGGGCCGTGGCCCCGGCCCGGATCACGGACGCGATCCGGGCCGACACGGTGTTCATGCCCTTCCACTGGCCGGGCGAGGGCCGGGCCAACTCCCTGACGAACCCGGCGCTCGACCCGGTCTCGCGGATGCCGGAGTTCAAGGTGTGCGCGGTGCGGGTGCAGCCGGTCTGACCCCGGGTACGGCTGCCGGTACCCGGCTGACCGGCCGGCGCTCAGCGGCGGAGCCAGTCGCCGGTGGGGATCGGGGTGCCGGTGCGGGCCAGGCGGGCGGCCAGCGGGGCGGCGGCGAGGTAGACCCAGGCCCGCACGGGGGTGCCGTCGGCGAGGAGGACCTCGCGGGCCACCCGGTCGTACAGGTTCCGCGGGTGGCCGGGGCCGAAGCACTCCTCCAGCCCGTCGAGCGCGGTCACGAGCCCGGCGTACCGGCCGGGCGCCGCGGTGACCAGTTCCCCGGTGACGGAACCGGCGTCCGCGGCGACGGCGTAGGGGTAGCCGGGCCCGTCGTACAGGGCGGCGCCGGGCAGCCGCGCGGGCACCTCGGCGGCGGTGCGCCCGCGCAGGAACAGGCCGTGGTTGACCTCGCCGGGACGCAGGGTGCCGTAGACGAAGAACGGCAGCTCGGCGGGGGGAGGGGGGCTGGCGGGGGCGGATGCCGGTACGGGCGCGGGCGCGGGTACGGGCCGGGACGCCGGTGCCGGTACGGGTACGCACGCCGGTACGGGCTGCGGTGCCGGTGCCGGTGCCGGATCGGGCGCGGGCGCGGTCACCGGCTCGCCTCCGCCGCCACCCACTCCAGGTACGCGGCGCTGCCCCGGACCACCTCGGTGGCGATGACCTCGGGGGTGTCGTACGGGTGCTCGGACAGCAGCCAGGCCTCCAGGCGCCCGTACGCCTCAGCGGTGGTCTTGAACGCCACCTGCCACTCCTCGGCGGTCTCGACCGCGCCCTGCCAGCGGTACACCGAGGTGACCGGGCCCCCGACCTGGGCGCAGGCGGCGAGCCGGGCGGCGACCGCTCCGCGGGCCAGGGCGCGGGCCGCGTCCGCGGAATCGACGGTGGTCAGGACCGCCAGGACCTGCGCGGCGGGCGCCGGGCCGACGGCTGCCGGTTCCGGCCGTTCGACCGATGCCACGGGTTCCTCCCTCGGGTACGACGGGAGGTCCGGCCCTGCCGGAAGTCCCGATTCACGTGTGCCGGGGCATCGTATGCGCCGCCGTTGCACGACCTCCCGGCGACCGTGACGGAGCCCGGCCTACGGTCGGTCGCCGCAGGGGCCCGCAGCGGTTCCTGACGGGTGCTCCGGAGCGCGGCCAGGGCACGGGGCCGGGCCTGACCACCGCCTTGGGCCAGGCCCAGGTCATCGGCGCCCGCGTGGACCCGTCGAACCCGCCGGGGGGCGGGGCCCGGGCGCCGTCACCCTGCCCGCGGCGCCGAGGGCGCGTGACCCGTCACCCGGACGGTGCGGGCGTGCCCCGGATGGCCGCGGTACCGCCCGGCAGGGCTCTGACGAGCGCAGATGCGGGGGCCCGGGGCCCGCGCGCAGCCCGTCCGGAGTAGCGTCAGAGCAGACCTGACGGTACGTCAGCAGGCGTGCGGGCCGCGCGGGGACTTACCTCGGAGACACGAGCCCCGCGTATCCCGAGGAGCGACCATGCGCCGCCGTACCGCGCCCCTGCCGACGGGCACCCTGCTGACCGCAGCCCTGCTCGGTCCGGCCGCCGCCCTCGCCGCTGCCGCCCTCGCCTCAGCCGCGGAGTTCGGGCACCTGGAGGTCTCCCCGCGGTCCGCCGCACCCGGCACCACCGTCACCGTGAACACCACGGCGTGCGGCCCGGGCGGCTCCGCGGAGGGGGACGCGAGCACCGTGGGCGGCGGTCGCTTCAAGCTGGCCCCGGGCACGCACAAGGAGGACGTCGTGGGCCGCTTCACCGTGGCCGGGGACACCCGGCCCGGGACCTACGGCATCGGGGTCACCTGCGCGAACGGCAAGTTCGCCACCGGCGACCTGACCGTCACCGAGCGCGGCCCGCGGGGCCACGTGCAGACCGGCGCGGGCGGTGGGACCGAGGAGTCCGCCGACCCCGTCACGATCGCGGCGGGAGCGGCCCTGCTGGCCGCTTCGGCCGTAGGCGGTACCTGGGTCCTGCGCCGCCGGGCGAGCGGCGCGCAGGGCTGACGGACACCTCCGAGGTCCGCAGGCACCGCCCCCGTCGCCCGCCCCCGAGGTCCCCCCGCTCGTGCGGGCGGGCGACGGCACATCCGCAGCACCCGGCGGCACCGCCGGCACCACCCGACGGCACGTCCGCACCATCCACCCGTCCCAGGGGGCCTCCCATGTCCGGCACCTCCGGAACCTCCGGCCCGCGCGGCGGCAACCGCAACGCCCGCCACGGCGGGCTCGCCGCCCTCGCCGCGTGTACGGGCATCTGGCTGATCGGCGTGGGCGCCGGGGCCCGCGAGGAGCCCCCGCAGCCCCCGGTCACCGAAGCCCTCGCGGCCGGCCCCGCACGCACCGCCGAACCCGGTACCGGTACCCCGTCCGACCCCGCAGCCGCCGGCCCCGCGGCCCCCGGCCGCACCGGCCCCGCGCGCCCGGCCCCGCACCCGCCGGCCGCTCCCCCGCTGGAGCCCGCCGCCCCCGAGCGGATCCGGATCCCCGCGATCCGGGTGGACGCCCCGCTGGCCGGACTCGGGCTCCAGCCCGACGGGCGCCTGGAGGTACCGCCCCCGGAGCAGCCCGGACTGGCCGGCTGGTACCGGGACGGCACCCCGCCCGGGGCCGCCGGGACCTCGATCGTCGCGGGCCACGTGGACCACGCCCGCGGACCGGCCGTCTTCTACGAACTGGGCGCGCTGCGCCGCGGGCACACCGTCGAGGTGCTGCGCCGGGACGGCCGTACCGCCGTGTTCACCGTGTACGCGGTGGAGGTCTACGAGGCCCGGGACTTCCCGGACCGGAAGGTGTACGGGCCCTCGGACGGCGCCGAGCTGCGGGTGATCACGTGCGGCGGCGGACGGACGGACGCCGCGGCGGGGACGGGTTCGGCGTACCGCGGGAACGTGGTCGTCTTCGCCCGGCTGACCGGCTCCCGGTGAGCCGGAGCAGGCGCTGCCGCCCCCGCCCGCCCCACGGCCCCCGTCAGCCCCACTGGTCGAAGCCGAGCTTGACCACGAGCACGCCGACCACCGCCAGCAGCACCCCGCGGACGAAGCCGGTGCCCTTCTTCAGCGCCGTACGCGCCCCGAGCATCCCGCCCGCCAGGTTGAACAGGGCGAGCAGCCCGGCCAGCTGCCACAGCACCTGGCCCTGCCAGGCGAACATCGCGAGCGCGCCCGCGTTGGTGCAGACGTTGACGATCTTGGCGGTGCCGGAGGCGGTCACCAGGTCGAGGTGGAGCAGCGCCGTCAGGGAGAGCACCAGGAAGGTGCCCGTACCCGGTCCGATCATGCCGTCGTAGAAGCCGATGCCCACACCGGCGAGGAGGATCGCGGCGATCTGCCGGCGGCGGGACGCGGGGCCCGCGGCCGCGGCGGTGCCGAAGGCGGGCCGCAGGATCACGAAGGCGGCCACCGCCACCAGTACCACCATGATCAGCGGCCGCAGCGCGTCCCGGCTGAGCAGTCCGGCGCAGGCGGCCCCGGCCGTGGAGCCGCCCAGGGCGGCGAGCCCGACGCGGACGGCGGTGCGCACGTCCACCGGGGCCCGGCGCACGTACGTGACCGCGGCTCCCGTGGTGCCGACGATGGCCACGGCCTTGTTCGTACCGAGGGCGTGCTGCGGGGAGACCCCCGCGGGCAGGCCCACCAGCAGGGCGGGCAGCAGGATCAGCCCGCCGCCCCCGACCACGGCGTCCACCCAGCCCGCGGCGGCCGCGGCCAGGCACAGCACGAGCAGCATCGTCAGCGATATGTCAGGCACGCCCGCGACCCTACGGAGTAGTTAGGTGCAGAATCCATCGATCATCGAAAACTTGCGCGGGACTTGAGGTTCCGCCCACCGGGGCTCCGGCGCCGCGGGCTCACAGCCCGGCCCCTCCCCGGTGAGGTCAGCGTTCCGTACGGGTAACAGGGGGGTTCCCCCCGGGAAACAGCCCGGCCGCAGGCTCACCGGTATGACCCCGCAACCGCGCGTGGTGGTGATCGGCGCCGGCCTGGCCGGACTGCGGCTCGCCCAGCGCCTCGGCCCCGCCGCCTCCGTGACCGTGCTCGGCGAGGAGCAGCACGTCCCCTACAACCGCGTGCTCCTCGCCGAGGTGCTCGCGGGCCGCTACGGGCCCGAGGTGACCGCGCTCCCGGCGGCCGGCCCGGCGCTGCGGCGCGGGGTCCGGGCGGTCCGCATCGACCGCGCGGACCGGGCCGTGCACTGTGACGACGGAGCGGTCCTGCCGTACGACTCCCTGGTGCTCGCCACCGGCTCGAACCCGGTGCTGCCCCCGCTGCGCGGGCTGTTCGAGCCCCCGGCGGGCCGCGGCGGGCCCGGTTCCGGCGCCGGGCGCGAGCTGCCGGAGGGCGTGCACCCCTTCCGCACCATGACCGACTGCCTGGCCCTGTCGGAGGCCGTCCGGCCCGGGCTGCGCGCCGTGGTCATCGGCGGCGGGCTGCTCGGGGTCTCGGCCGCGCGGGCCCTCGCCGAGCGGGGGGCCCAGGTGGTCCTGGCCCAGCAGGGCGACCGGCTGATGGAGCGCCAGCTCGACGAGGAGGCCTCCGCCCTGCTGCGCGGGCACATCGGCGCGCTGGGCGTGGAGGTGCACACCGAGTGCCGCGTGCGCGGCCTGACCACGGCGGGCGGGCCCGGCCCGCGCCGGGTGACCGGGGCCGAGCTCGCCAACGGGCTGCGCCTGGACGCCGAGCTGGTCGTGCTCGCCTGCGGGGTGCGGCCCCGCACCGGACTGGCGCGGGCCGCCGGGCTGGCCGTCCGCGAGGGGATCCTCGTGGACGACGAGCTGCGCACCAGCGATCCGCACGTGCACGCCGTCGGGGACTGCGCCGAGCACCGCGGCCGGGTCTACGGGCTGGCGGGCCCCGCCCTGGAGCAGGCCGACGCCCTCGCCGCCGTGCTGGCGGGAGGCGCGCCGGACCCGGCAGCGCCCGCAGACAGTGCAGACCGTGCAGACCGCGCCGGTACCCGCCCCTCCCCCGGCGGTCCCCGCTACAGCGGCACCCGCGCCCTGACCCGCCTCACCCTGGTCGCGGGCGAGCGCCCCCTGGACCTGGCCGCCTTCGGCGAGACCGTCCCGCGCCCCGGCGACGACGTCCTGCGCCTGGCCGACGCCACCCGCAGCACCTACCGCAAGGTCGTCCTGCGCGGCGACCGGCTGGTCGGCGGGGTGCTGCTGGGCGAGCTCTCCTCGGTGGGCGCCCTCGCCCGCACCTGGGAGGACGACGAACCGCTTCCGGATTCCCCCCGGAATCCGCTGCTCCACCTGCTCACCGACGACGGAGGCTCCTGACATGACCCACCCCCGAACGATCGTGCTCATCGGGCACGGCATGGTCGGTCAGCGCTACCTCGAAGCGCTCGCCGAACGCGGAGTCACGGGGCGGACCCACCGCATCGTCGTCCTGTGCGAGGAGCCCCGGCCCGCCTACGACCGGGTGCACCTGACCTCATACTTCTCCGGCAGCACCGCCGAGGACCTGTCCCTGACCCCGGCCGGGTTCATGGCCGAGCACGGGATCGAGCTGCACCTCGGCGACCCCGCCGAGTCCGTGGACCGGCAGGCCCGTACCGTCACCGCCCGCTCCGGCGCGGTCTTCGCGTACGACCGGCTGGTGCTCGCCACCGGCTCGTACCCCTTCGTCCCGCCGGTGCCCGGGAAGGACGCCCCCGGCTGCTTCGTCTACCGCACGATCGAGGACCTCCTCGCGATCGAGGAGTACGCGCAGGGCCGCTCCCAGGGGGCCGTGGTCGGCGGCGGGCTGCTCGGGCTGGAGGCCGCCGGCGCCCTCCAGGGTCTGGGCCTGGGCACCCGGATCGTGGAGTTCGCGCCCCGCCTGATGCCCGTACAGGTCGACGAGGGCGGCGGCGCGGCCCTGCTGCGGACCGTGGAGGGCATGGGGCTGACCGTGCACACCGGGGTCGGCACCCAGGAGATCGTCACCGGGCCCGACGGCTCCGTCGCCGGGATGAAGCTGTCCGACGGCTCCACCGTCGACACCGAGCTCGTCGTCTTCTCCGCCGGGGTCCGCCCCCGCGACCAGCTGGCCCGGGACTGCGGTCTGGCGGTCGGCGAGCGCGGCGGCATCACCGTGGACGGGCACTGCCTGACCTCCGACCCGCACGTCTACGCCATCGGCGAATGCGCCCTCGCCTCCGACGGCCGCGTGTACGGGCTCGTCGCCCCCGGCTATGAGATGGCCCAGACCGCCGCGGACCACCTGGCGGGCGGGCTGGAGCAGCGCCGCTTCACCGGCGCCGACCTGTCCACCAAGCTCAAGCTGCTCGGCGTGGACGTGGCCTCCTTCGGAGACGCCCACGGCGCCGCCGAGGGCTGCCTCGACGTGGTGTACTCCGACTCCCGCTCCGGGGTCTACAAGAAGCTGGTCGTCGCCGCCGACGGCACCCTCCTCGGCGGGGTCCTGGTCGGCGACGCCGACTCCTACGGGCTGCTGCGCCCGCTCACCGGCTCGGTGCCGCCCGTGGCCCCCGAGCAGCTGGTGCTGCCCGCCGGGACCGGCGCCCCCGCCGCCCTCGGCCCGGCCTCCCTGCCGGACGAGGCCGTCATCTGCTCCTGCCACAACGTCACCAAGAAGGCCGTCGCCGCCTGCACCTCCCTGCCCGAGGTCAAGAAGTGCACGAAGGCGGGCACCGGCTGCGGCTCCTGCATCAAGGTGATCGGCCAGCTGCTCCCGGCAGCCGGGGACAAGGGGCTGTGCGGCTGCTTCCCGCACACCCGCGCCGAGCTGTACGAGATCGTCCGCACCCTGCGCGTCACCTCCTTCGCCGGGCTGCTCGACAGCCACGGGCGGGCAGCGGCGCGCGGCGGGGACGGCTGCGAGGTCTGCAAGCCTGCCGTGGGCTCGATCATCGCCTCGCTGGCCCCGACCATCGGCGCCGAGGGCTACGTCCTCGCGGGCGAGCAGGGCGCCCTCCAGGACACCAACGACCACTTCCTCGCGAACATGCAGCGCAACGGCTCGTACTCGGTGGTGCCGCGGATCCCCGGCGGGGAGATCACCCCCGAGAAGCTGATCGTCATCGGCGAGGTGGCCCGGGACTTCGGGCTGTACACGAAGATCACGGGCGGGCAGCGGATCGACCTGTTCGGGGCCGCCGTGGACCAGCTCCCGCAGATCTGGGCCCGGCTCGTCGGCGCCGGCTTCGAGTCCGGGCACGCGTACGGCAAGGCCCTGCGGACCGTGAAGTCCTGCGTGGGGCAGACCTGGTGCCGGTACGGGGTCCAGGACAGCGTCCGGATGGCCATCGAGCTGGAGCTGCGCTACCGGGGCCTGCGCGCCCCGCACAAGCTGAAGTCGGCGGTCTCCGGCTGCGCCCGCGAGTGCGCGGAGGCGCAGAGCAAGGACTTCGGGGTGATCGCCACCGCCAACGGGTGGAACCTGTACGTCGGCGGGAACGGCGGCGCGACCCCGCGCCACGCCGACCTGCTCGCCCAGGACCTCACGGACGACGAGCTGGTCCGGCTCATCGACCGGTTCCTCATGTTCTACATCCGCACCGCCGACCGGCTGGAGCGGACCTCGACCTGGCTGGAGCGGCTGGAGGGCGGCCTCGGCCACCTGCGCGACGTGGTCGTGAACGACTCGCTCGGGCTGTGCGGGGAGCTGGAGGCGCTGATGGCCGACCACGTCGCGCACTACCGCGACGAATGGGCGGAGACCCTCCGCGACCCGGACCGGCTGCGCCGCTTCGTGTCCTTCGTCAACGCCCCCGGCGCGCCCGACCCCTCCGTGCGCTTCGTCCCCGAGCGGGACCAGGTCAAGCCGGACCTGACCGTGCTGACCCCGGGCCCGCGCCGCTCCCTGGAAGGAAGCTCCGCCCGATGACCATCGAACTGTGCCTCGAAGACGACTGGCTGACGGTCTGCGAGCTGACCGCCGTCACCCCCGGCCGGGGCGTGGCGGCGCTGCTGCCCGACGGCAGCCAGGCGGCGGTCTTCGTGGACCGCGCGGGACGCCCGTACGCCATCGGGAACCAGGACCCCTTCACCGGGGCGCAGGTGCTCTCCCGCGGCCTCCTCGGCTCGGCCTCCGGCCGCCCCTTCGTCGCCTCCCCGCTCCTCAAGCAGCGCTTCGACCTGGAGTCGGGCCGGTGCCTGGACGACGAGGACGTGGCGGTGCCGGTCTACCGGGTGCGCACGGCCCCGACCGGGTGACGGGGGCCCGGCCGGGCCGCCTTCCCCGGCCGGGCGCCGGCCGCCGGTTCAGCCCTGGGCCGCGGCGGCCTCCACGTCCATCCAGACGACCTCCCACTGGTGCCCGTCCAGGTCGTCGAAGGAGCGGGCGTACATGAAGCCGTAGTCGTCGGCCGGGCGGGTCTGGGTGGCGCCCGCGGCGAGGGCCGCGTCGGCCAGGCGGTCGACGCCCTCGCGGTCGTCCGCACTCAGGGCGATGATCGCCTCGGTGGTGCGGGTGGCGTCCGCGATGTCCTTCTTGGTGAAGTCCCGGAACTTGGGCTCGGTCAGAAGCATCGCGAAGATCGTGTCACTGATGACCATGCAGGCGGCCGTCTCGTCGGTGAACTGGGGGTTGAAGGAGTAGCCCACCTTGCCCCAGAAGGCCTTGCTCGCCTCCAGGTCCTTGACCGGCAGGTTCACGAAGATCATGGTGGCGGACATGGCGTCTCTTCTCTCTCGGTGCGTGCCCGGCCTTGCCGGTGCTGCGTTCGAGGGGTAGACCCCTTGGCACCACGGAACTCATCGGTTCCTGGCAATTTTTTTCCAAGAATTCTGCCCGACCCGAAAAACCGCAGGTCAGAGCAGGCGAGGCGAGGCCGCGAGAACCCGGTCCGCCTCCCCGTCCCCGTCGGCCGCGGCGCCCCGGCGGCGGGGACCCCGACGGGCCGCCGCCCCGCCGCCCGGAGGACTCCCCCCGGCCCCCGGCGCGACACGTACCGTTGACGCGCCGTCAATTCGGCACTCCTATGTTCCTCGGCGCGACCCCGCGACCACCCGGCCGCGGGGCCTGTCTCCCCCATGGAGTGACCGTGGAACGTCGTACCTTCCTGCGCGGTGCCGCGATCGGCACCTCGGCCGCAGCCTTCGGCGGCACGCTGATGCGCGGGGCCGCGTACGCAGCCCCCGCCCAGCCCGGCCCCGGGCCCTACGGAGCGCTCGGCGCGGCGGACGCGAACGGGATCCAACTGCCCAGCGGGTTCACCAGCAGGGTGATCGCCCGCTCGGGGCAGACCGTCGGCGGCACCTCGTACACCTGGCACAGCGCCCCCGACGGCGGAGCCTGCTTCGCCGACGGCTCGGGGTGGATCTACGTGTCCAACTCCGAGATCAACCCGAGCGGCGGCGCGAGCGCGGTGAAGTTCAACTCCTCGGGCACCGTCACCGGCGCGTACCGGATCCTCTCCAACACCCGCACCAACTGCGCGGGCGGCAAGACCCCGTGGAACACCTGGCTGTCCTGCGAGGAGGTGGACCGCGGCTTCGTCTACGAGACCGACCCGTGGGGCGTGAACGCCGCCGTGCAGCGCCCCGCCATGGGCCGCTTCAAGCACGAGGCGGCCGCCGCCGACCCGGTCCGCCAGGTGATCTACCTGACCGAGGACGAGTCCAGCGGCTGCTTCTACCGCTTCATCCCGACCACCTGGGGCAACCTCTCCTCCGGCACCCTCCAGGTCCTCAAGGCGGGCACGGCCTCCTCCGGCTCCTTCACCTGGCAGACCGTGCCCGACCCGGACGGCTCCCCGACCGCCACCCGCAGCCAGGTCTCGGGCTCGAAGAAGTTCAACGGCGGCGAGGGCTGCCACTACGCCAACGACACCGTGTGGTTCACCACCAAGGGCGACAACCGGGTCTGGCAGCTCAACCTGCTGAACAGCACCTACGAGCTCGCCTACGACGACTCCCTGGTCTCCGGCGGCGCCCCCCTGACGGGTGTGGACAACGTCACCGGCTCCACGTACGGCGACCTGTACGTGGCCGAGGACGGCGGCAACATGGAGATCTGCGTCATCACCCCGGACGACGTGGTCGCGCCCTTCCTGCGGATCACCGGCCAGTCCTCCTCGGAGATCTGCGGCCCGGCCTTCTCCCCGGCCGGCAACCGCCTGTACTTCTCCAGCCAGCGCGGTACGAGCGGCAGCTCCTCCGGCGGCATCACCTACGAGGTGACGGGCCCCTTCCGCACCTGATCCGCGGCGGGCCGCACCCGCTGCCACCGCAAAGTCCGGCCGCGGCCGGGACGTCCAAGGCCCCCGGCCCCGGGTACCCCCCGGGGCCGGGGGCCTTCCGCGCGCCGCCCGGCGGGGCACCACCGGGCGGCGCGCGGCGGGTGCCTCAGGAGGCCACGGCCCCGCCCCGCAGGAGGGCCGCGCCCAGCGGGGTGACCGTGTGCAGGACGGCGCTGCCGTGCCGCAGGGTGGTCACCAGGCCCGCCTCCCGCATCACGCAGGCGTGCTGGCTCGCGGAGGCCAGCGAGACCCCGGCGCGGCGCGCCAGCTCGCTGGTGGTCGCCCCGTCCCCTATGGCCCGCAGCACCACGGACCGGGTGTGCCCGACGAGTTTGCCGAGGGTGCGCTGGCGGTACTCCTCCGCCGGCCGGCCCGGCTCCGCACCGGGGTGCGCCGAGGCGAACTGCGCCGCGGCCGGGTAGACCAGCACCGGGGGCAGCTCGGGGTCGTGGAGGGTCACCGCGGTCCGGCGGCAGAAGAACGAGGGCTGGAGCAGCAGCCCGCGCCCGCGCAGCCGCACGTCCCGGTCCACGGGGTAGTCGCACTCCAGCACCGGTGCCCGCCAGCGCATCATCGTCGGCAGCGAGGCCAGCAGCTCGTCCGCGCCGCCGTCGAGCAGGGCCCGGCCGCGGGCGGCCCGCTCGGCCTCCACCTGGGCCTGGATGTGCGGCCAGTACGGCTCCACGGCCGCCCGGTGGTACCGGCGCAGCTCGCCGACCAGCCGGGTCATCTGCCCGGGCCCGCCCTCCGCGAACTCCCTGATGCGCCCGGACAGCACCCGGCCCGGCCCGGTCAGCAGGGCGGTCTCCCGGCGCAGCCGGTGCGCCTTCGTGCCCTCGACCGCGTCCAGCCCCAGGTCCATGCCGTACCGGCCCTCGACCGGGGTGAGGAAGTCCGGGAAGTACCCACGAGTAGGTATCAACGCGCCCAGGAGGCGTGTTTCAGCATTCAACCGGGTACGGGTTTCGGTACGCCAATCGCCGAACAGCCGGACATCCCGACGGTCTCTTAATCGGTGGAAACTCAGAATCGTTTCCCACAACGCATCGGGTCTTCCCGCCATCCGCACCCGTGCCAGGTCCACTCCAGTGAAATGGATACGCAGCACCGAACCCCCACCTGTGCAACCGCAATCCCCCCGCCCCACGAGTATGCACACCGTCACGCGACGTCACCACGCCCTTTCGGCCACAGTTGAAACCCCTTTCGGCAGGGGCGTGACAAGCGAAATGCTGTACTCCGCCGGGCACACTCCGGGGCGACCGGAAACGCTCCGCGAAGGCCGTGGGGGGCTTTGCGGAGCCTGGCGGTCGGTCGCCTTGGGATGCGCCGACGTGTCCGGCAGATTGACAGGAGGCGGCGGACGGGTGGGGATCCGTCCGCCGCCTGCTGGTGTGCGGGCGCGTACGGCCGGAGAGTGAATTCCGGTTAATGAACGATCAACCAAAATCGGACATGCCGGAGCCGCCGCCGGCCCCTCGGTGAGGGTTGAGGTGGGCCGGCGACGGCTCCGGAGTGGGAGGCGCCGGCCCCGGGAGGTCAGGGTCTCCCGGGGCGGGCGCCGTCTGGGGGCCTTGCGGGGCGCTCGGCGCGCCGCGTCAGCGGCTGTCGCTGCCGGCCGCGTTCGAGGCGGCGGCGCGGCCGGACTCCAGGCGGGCCACCGGGATCCGGAACGGCGAGCAGGAGACGTAGTCGAGGCCGGCCTCGTGGAAGAAGTGCACCGACTCCGGGTCTCCGCCGTGCTCGCCGCAGACGCCGAGCTTGAGGTCGGGGCGGGTGGCGCGGCCCTGCTTGACGGCGTGCCGCACCAGCGAGCCGACGCCGTCCTTGTCGATGGTCTCGAAGGGCGAGACCCCGAAGATGCCCTTCTCCAGGTACGCGGTGAAGAAGCTGGCCTCGACGTCGTCGCGGGAGAAGCCCCACACCGTCTGGGTCAGGTCGTTCGTACCGAAGGAGAAGAACTGCGCGGCCTCGGCGATCTGGCCGGCGGTCAGCGCGGCCCGCGGGAGCTCGATCATGGTGCCGATGGTCAGCTTCAGCTCGGTGCCGGTGGCGGCCTCGACCTCGGCGATGACCGCGTCGGCCTCCTCGCGGACGATCTCCAGCTCCTGGACGGTGCCGACGAGCGGAATCATGATCTCGGGGCGGGGGTCGCCCTTGGCGTTCTTGCGCTCGGCCGCGGCCTCGGCGATCGCCCGCACCTGCATGGCGAACAGGCCGGGGATGACCAGGCCGAGGCGGACCCCGCGCAGACCCAGCATCGGGTTCTGCTCGTGCAGCTTGTGCACGGCCTGGAGCAGGCGCAGGTCGTTCTCGTTGGGGTCCTTGCGGGCCTCGGCGAGGGCGACGCGCACCGACAGCTCGGTGATGTCGGGCAGGAACTCGTGCAGCGGCGGGTCGAGCAGGCGGACGGTGACCGGCAGGCCGTCCATCGCCTCGAAGAGCTCGACGAAGTCCTTCTTCTGGAGCGGCATGAGGGCACTGAGTGCCTGCTCGCGCTCGGAGTCGGTGTCCGCGAGGATCAGGCGCTCGACCAGCTCGCGGCGCTCGCCGAGGAACATGTGCTCGGTGCGGCACAGGCCGATGCCCTGGGCGCCGAAGCGGCGGGCGCGCAGCGCGTCCTCGGCGTTGTCGGCGTTGGCGCGCACCCGCAGGCGGCGGACCCGGTCGGCGTACGCCATGATCCGGTGGACGGCCTGGACCAGCTCGTCGGCGTCGTCGGCGCCGGCGTGCATCCGGCCCTCGAAGTACTCGACGACCGGGGAGGGTACGACCGGTACCTCGCCCAGGTACACCTTGCCGGTGGAGCCGTCGATGGAGACCACGTCGCCCTCCTCGACCACCACTCCCGAGGACGTGGTCATCCGGCGGCGCTTGGTGTCGACGTCGAGCTCCTCGGCGCCGCAGACACAGGTCTTGCCCATGCCGCGGGCGACGACGGCGGCGTGCGAGGTCTTGCCGCCGCGCGAGGTCAGGATGCCCTCGGAGGCGATCATGCCGTCGAGGTCGTCGGGGTTGGTCTCGCGGCGGATCAGGATGACCTTCTCGCCGGAGCGCGACCACTTGACGGCCGTGTACGAGTCGAAGACGGCCTTGCCGACGGCCGCGCCCGGGGAGGCGGCGATACCGCGGCCGACCTGCTCCACCTCGGCGGTCTCGTCGAACTTGGGGAACATCAGCTGGGCGAGCTGCGCGCCGTTGACCCGCTGGAGGGCCTCGGCCTCGTCGATGAGGCCCTGGTCGACGAGCTGGGTGGCGATGCGGAAGGCGGCGCCGGCGGTGCGCTTGCCGACGCGGGTCTGCAGCATCCACAGCTGGCCGCGCTCGATGGTGAACTCGATGTCGCACAGGTCCTTGTAGTGCGTCTCGAGGGTCTCCATGATGCCCATGAGCTGGTCGTACGACTTCTTGTCGATCTGCTCCAGATCGGCGAGCGGCACGGTGTTGCGGATGCCCGCCACCACGTCCTCGCCCTGGGCGTCCTGGAGGTAGTCGCCGTAGACGCCCGCGTGGCCGCTGGCGGGGTCGCGGGTGAAGGCGACGCCGGTGCCGGAGTCGGGGCCGAGGTTGCCGAAGACCATGGAGCAGATGTTGACCGCGGTGCCCAGGTCGCCGGGGATGCGCTCCTGGCGGCGGTAGAGCTTGGCGCGGTCGCCGTTCCAGGAGTCGAAGACGGCGTGGACGGCGAGGTCCATCTGCTCGCGGGCGTCCTGCGGGAAGTCGCGGCCGGTCTCGGCCTTGACGATCTCCTTGAACTGCGCGACCAGGGCCTTGAGGTCGGCGGCGTCGAGGTCGGTGTCGACGGTGACCTTCTTGGCGGCCTTGGCCTCCTCGAGGGCCTCCTCGAAGAGCTCCCCGTCCACGCCGAGGACGGTCCGGCCGAACATCTGGATCAGGCGGCGGTACGAGTCCCAGGCGAAGCGCTCGTTCTTCGCCTGGACGGCGAGGCCCTCGACGGAGGCGTCGGAGAGGCCGATGTTGAGGACCGTGTCCATCATGCCCGGCATCGAGAACTTGGCGCCGGAGCGGACGGAGACCAGCAGCGGGTCGTCCGACTGGCCGAGCTTCTTGCCCATCGTCGCTTCGAGGGCGTCCAGGTGGGCGCTGACCTCGTCGCGCAGCGCGGCCGGGGCCTCGCCGCTCTCCAGGTAGACCTTGCAGGCCTCGGTGGTGATGGTGAAGCCGGGGGGCACGGGGAGACCCAGGTTGGTCATCTCGGCGAGGTTGGCACCCTTGCCGCCGAGAAGGTCCTTGAGGTCCCGGTTGCCCTCGGTGAAGTCGTAGACGAACTTCTGATCTTTGTTTTCCGACACGGGTCTCGACTCCTCGAGGACTCGGTGGCTGCCCTGACGGCCAGGAACATACCCAGATCGAAGGCGTTGCGGTACGTCCACTTGGCGGTCATGGGGCTTCAACCACCCGTCCGCCAGCAGATCGAAAGTAACTCAACGGTAGCGAGAACCGAGAAAGATCGTTCACCTTCCGAAGCCCGGACCCCCGGGACAGGCCTGAACACGCTCAGGTGAGCGATCATCGATACATTTGCGTTCACTTCTTGAACGAACAAAGGGTGGCACCCAGTGCCACCCTTTGAGAAGTGCATCCGCGGTGAAGGCGCTCATCTGAGCGCAACCCCTCGCATGCGTGGCGCATATCACGCCCGCCGTTCAGCCCCCGGACGTGTCCAGTTCGGCTTCCTCGCTCACCCCTGCGCAGTCGTACGGATCCTTGAGCCAGCCGTCCGGGAGGACAACCCGGTTGTTTCCGGACGTACGGCCCCGGGGGCCGTCCGCGCTCTCGGGCCAGGCCTGGTCCAGGTCCAGCTCGCTCAGATGAGCGTCGAGCTCGGCCGGGGAGGAGGTGACCGCCAGCTTCTTGCGCATCTCGGAGCCGACCGAGAAGCCCTTGAGGTACCAGGCCACGTGCTTACGGAAGTCGATCACTCCGCGGGTCTCGTCGCCGATCCACTCCCCCAGCAGGGTCGCGTGCCGCAGCATGACCGCCGCGACCTCGCGGAGGTTCGGGGCGTAGTAGTCCTGCGGCCGGCCCTCGAAGGCGGCCACGAGGTCGTTGAACAGCCACGGGCGGCCCAGGCAGCCGCGGCCGACCACCACGCCGTCGCAGCCGGTCTCGCGGACCATGCGCAGGGCGTCCTCGGCGCACCAGATGTCGCCGTTGCCGAGCACGGGGATCTCCGGCACGTGCTCCTTGAGGCGGGCGATGGCCTCCCAGTCCGCGGTGCCACCGTAGTGCTGGGCGGTGGTGCGGCCGTGCAGGGCGACGGCGGTCACGCCCTCCTCCACGGCGATCCGGCCCGCGTCCAGGTAGGTGAGGTGGTCGTCGTCGATGCCCTTGCGCATCTTCATCGTGACCGGGAGGTCCCCGGCGCCGGCGACGGCCTCGCGCAGGATGGCCCGGAGCAGGTTCCGCTTGTAGGGCAGGGCGGAGCCGCCGCCCTTGCGGGTGACCTTGGGGACGGGGCAGCCGAAGTTCAGGTCGATGTGGTCGGCCCGGTCCTCCTCGACGATCATCCGGACCGCCTTGCCGACCGTGGCGGGGTCGACCCCGTACAGCTGGATCGAGCGCGGGGTCTCGGCGGCGTCGAAGTGGATCAGCTGCATGGTCTTGTCGTTGCGCTCGACCAGCGCCCGCGTGGTGATCATCTCGCTCACGTACAGCCCCTTGCCGCCGCTGAACTCGCGGCAGAGGGTACGGAACGGGGCGTTGGTGATGCCGGCCATCGGCGCGAGCACCACCGGCGGCTGCACGGTGTGCGGGCCGATGGAGAGGGCGGGGGGGAGCGTGGTCATCCCCCCATTCTCCCCCATCCTCCATTTCCTTAGTTAGGCGTACTATCGAGAAGTGACCGAGTCGAGCCGCCGGCGGCGCATCCTCGTCCTGGCGATCTGCTGCACCAGCCTGCTGATCGTCAGCCTGGACACCACCGCGCTGCACACGGCCCTGCCGTCGATGCGCCGCGAACTGGGCGCCTCCGTCGCGGGCATGCAGTGGACGGTGGACGCGTACACGCTCGTCCTGGCCTCGCTGCTGATGTTCGCCGGGTCCACCGCCGACCGGATCGGCCGCCGCAGGGTCTTCGCAACCGGCCTGGTCCTCTTCACCCTGGGCTCGCTGCTCTGCTCCCTCGCCCCCGGGCTGGGCTGGCTGATCGCCTTCCGGGCCGTGCAGGCCGTGGGCGGCTCGATGCTCAACCCCGTCGCGATGTCGATCATCACCAACACCTTCACGGAGCCCCGCGAGCGGGCGCGCGCCATCGGCGCCTGGGGAGCCGTCGCCGGACTGTCGATGGCACTGGGCCCGCTCGTCGGCGGGCTGCTGGTCGACACGGTCGGCTGGCGGGCCGTCTTCTGGGTCAACCTCCCGGTCGGCCTCGCCGCCCTCGCCCTGACCCTGCGGTACGTACCGGAGTCCCGCGCCCCGCGCCCGCGCCGGCCCGACCCGGTGGGCCAGGCGCTGGTCGCGACCCTGCTGGCCGCCGTGACCTTCGGGATCATCGAAGCCCCGGCGGCCGGGTGGACGACCCCGCAGACCCTGGCCTGCGCGGGGGTGGCGGCCGGCGCCGTCGCTGGGCTCGTCGCGTACGAGTCCCGCCGCGACGAACCCCTCATCGACCCGCGGTTCTTCCGCAGCCCGCCCTTCAGCGGTGCCACCGTGACCGCCGTCTGCGCCTTCGCGGCCCTGTCCGGCCTGCTCTTCCTGACCACCCTGTACCTCCAGGAGGTACGCGGATACAGCGCCCTGCGGGCCGGGCTCACCCTGCTGCCCATGGCGGGCGCCGCCATCGTCTGCTCCCCCCTCTCGGGGCGGCTGGTCGCAGCCGTCGGCCCCCGGCTGCCGCTGCTCGCGGCGGGCACGGCGACCGCCGCGAGCGGCCTGCTCTTCGCCGTCTTCCACGCGGCGAGCCGTCCGGCGCTGCTCCTGTGCGCCCTCACCCTCTTCGGCATCGGCTTCGGCCTGGTCAACGCCCCCATCACGGTGGCCGCGGTGTCCGGCATGCCGAGGGCCCAGGCGGGGGTGGCGGCGGCGGTCGCCTCGACCAGCCGCCAGACGGGCGGCGCGCTCGGCGTAGCCGTCATCGGGGCCGTCCTGGCCTCGGGCCCCTGGACCGCGGCCTCCGGTCCCGTGCCCGCACAAGCCGCCACCACCCTGGCCGCCTCCTTCGAAACCGCCGCCCGCCCCGCCTGGTGGATCATCACCGCCTGCGGCGCCCTCATCACCACCGTCACCCTCCTCACCACCCCCCGCCACTCCCCCACCCCCCTTCCGGAAACCGGCACCCCACCCCACCCCTCCCCCCTCCACCACCCCCAGAACTGAGCACCCCCGGACCGCCCCCAGAACTGAGCACCCCCGGCCACCCCCCAGGCCGCACCCGACCCATCCACCGCCGGCGAATCCCAGCCCCGCCGGCGCTTGAGGCGCGGGGGTGCGGGGGCGCGGGGGCGGAGCCCCGAACCCACCCCCCACCGGCACCCGACCCACCCACCCCGGCAACATCCAGCCCCGCCGACGTTTGAGGCGCGGGGGTGCGGGGGCGGAGCCCCCGCTTCGGGAAGGGGCGGGTAGGGGAAAGCCCCGCGCAGCGGCCGAACCCACCGCACACCGACCCACCCACCCCCCCACCCCACCGGTGGACCATTCAACCCACGGAGTGACAGATATTGAAATCTGTCATCGGTCATGCCATTCTCATTGCATGACGACGCACACGCAGACCCCCCAGGCCCCCCACACCCCGCGAACCCTCGGTTCGACCGGCCCCACCGTCTTCCCCCTCGGCCTCGGCTGCATGGGCATGTCCGCCCTCTACGGCGAAGCCGACCGCACCGAGTCGATCGCGACCATCCACGCCGCCCTGGCCGCCGCCCCCGACGGCACGGACGTCCTGCTCGACACCGGCGACTTCTACGGCATGGGGCACAACGAGCTCCTCATCGCCGAAGCCCTCCGCTCCGCCCCGCCCGCCGCCCGCGCCAAGGCCCTGACCAGCGTCAAGTTCGGCGCCCTGCGCACGGTGGAAGGCGGCTTCACGGGCTACGACGGCCGCCCCGAGGCCGTCAGGAACTTCCTCGCGTACTCGCTCCAGCGCCTCGGCCGGGACCACATCGACGTCTACCGCATCGCCCGCGTCGACCCGGCCGTACCGATCGAGGAGACCGTCGGCGCGATAGCCGAGGCCGTCCAGGCGGGACACGTCCGGCACATCGGCCTGTCCGAGGTCGGCCCCGACACCCTGCGCCGCGCCGCCGCCGTCGCCCCGATCTCCGACCTCCAGATCGAGTACTCCCTCATATCCCGCGGCATCGAGGCGGAGATCCTGCCGACCGCCCGCGAGCTCGGCATCGGCGTCACGGCGTACGGGGTCCTCTCCCGCGGCCTGATCAGCGGGCACTTCACCCGGGACCGGGCCCTGTCCGCCGGTGACTTCCGCGGGATGAGCCCCCGCTTCCAGGGGGACAACCTCCACCGCAACCTCGACCTGGTCGAGGCCCTGCGCAAGGTCGCCGAGTCCCGCGGGGTCACGGTCGCGCAGGCCGCCATCGCCTGGGTCCTGTCCCGCGGCTCGGACATCGTGCCCCTGATCGGCGCCCGCCGCCCCGACCGCCTCGCCGAGGCACTCGGTGCCCTGGACCTCGCGCTGGACGCCTCCGACCTCGCCGCGATCGAGGCGGCCGTCCCCGCGGACTCCGCGGCGGGCGAGCGCTATCCCGCGGCGCAGATGGCCCACCTGGACAGCGAGCACTGAGATCCGGGTACGGTCGTGCCATGCCAGCCGCCGAAGCCCTGACCCCCGAGCGCATCCTCGAAGCCACCGAGGAGGTGCTGCGCCGCTACGGCCCCGCGAAGGCCACCGTCGTGGACGTGGCCCGGGCCCTGGGCGTCAGCCACGGCACGGTGTACCGGCACTTCCCCTCCAAGGCCGCCCTGCGCGAGGCCGTGACCAGCCGCTGGCTGGACAGGACCGCGGGCCGGCTGGAGGAGATCGCGGCGGCACCGGCCGAGGCCGCGCCCTCCAAGCTGGAGTCCTGGCTGGAGGCCCTGTTCGACGCCAAGCGGCACAAGGCGGGCGACGACCCCGAGCTGTTCGCCACGTACACCGTGCTGCTCGCCGAGAACAGCTCCGTGGTCGACGCCCACCTCGACGAGCTGATCGGGCAGCTCGGCCGGATCATCGCGCAGGGCGCGTCCGCGGGCGAGTTCGCCGCCGGGGACGTGCCGGCGACGGCCCGGGCGGTCTTCGACGCCACCTCGCGGTTCCACGATCCGCAGTACGCGCCGGAGTGGGCCCGCCCGGAGATCGCCTCCGAGTTCGAGGCGGTCACCTCCCTGGTGGTGCGCGGCCTGCGCCCCTGAGCCCGGCGGCCGCAGCCGAACCCCTCCAAGCCGTAAGGGAATCCCCCGGCACGGCGAAACCCCCGGCTCCGAGGACGGAGCCGGGGGTTTCGTACAGCCGGGTGGGCCCGCAGGCCCGGAGGGGGCCCGCAGGCCCGGGGACTAGCAGCCCAGCAGGCGGGCGCCCAGGTAGGACTGGATCTGGTCCAGGGAGACGCGCTCCTGCTTCATGGTGTCGCGCTCGCGCACGGTGACCGCGTTGTCGTCCAGGGTGTCGAAGTCGACGGTGACGCAGAACGGCGTGCCGATCTCGTCCTGGCGGCGGTAGCGGCGGCCGATGGCGCCCGCGTCGTCGAACTCGATGTTCCAGTTCTTGCGCAGGTCGGTCGCGAGGCCCTTGGCCTTCGGGGAGAGCTTCTCGTTGCGAGACAGCGGGAGCACGGCGACCTTGACCGGCGCGAGGCGCGGGTCGAGGCGCATGACGACGCGCTTCTCCATGACGCCCTTGGCGTTGGGCGCCTCGTCCTCGACATACGCGTCGAGCATGAAGGCGAGCATCGCGCGGTTCACACCGGCCGCGGGCTCGATCACGTACGGCACGTAGCGCTCGCCGGCCTCCTGGTCGAAGAAGGACAGGTCCTGGCCCGAGGCCTCGGAGTGCGCCTTGAGGTCGAAGTCGGTGCGGTTGGCCACGCCTTCGAGCTCGGAGAACTCGTTGCCGCCGAAGTTGAAGCGGTACTCGATGTCGGCGGTGCGCTTCGAGTAGTGGGACAGCTTCTCCTTCGGGTGCTCGTACCAGCGGATGTTCTCCTCGCGGATGCCGAGGCCGAGGTACCAGTCCCAGCGCTGCTGCATCCAGTACTCCTGCCACTGCTCGTCCTCGCCCGGCTTGACGAAGAACTCCATCTCCATCTGCTCGAACTCGCGGGTCCGGAAGATGAAGTTGCCCGGAGTGATCTCGTTCCGGAAGGACTTGCCCATCTGCGCGATGCCGAACGGCGGCTTCTTGCGGGAAGTCTGCTGCACCTGGCCGAAGTTGGTGAAGATGCCCTGGGCGGTCTCGGGGCGCAGGTAGGCCTTCGAGCCGGTGTCCTGGGTCGGGCCGAGGTGGGTCTCCAGCATGCCGGAGAACTGCTTGGGCTCGGTGAACTGGCCCTTGTTGCCGCAGTTGGGGCAGTTGACGTCGGCCAGGCCGTTCTCGGGCAGGCGGCCGTGCTTGGCCTCGTAGGCCTCTTCCAGGTGGTCCGCGCGGTGGCGCTTGTGACAGGCGGTGCACTCGGTCAGCGGGTCCGAGAAGGTCGCGACGTGACCGGAGGCCACCCAGACCTCGGGGGCGAGGATCACGGAGGAGTCGATACCGACGACGTCCTCGCGCGCGGTGACCATCGAACGCCACCACTGGCGCTTGATGTTCTCCTTCAGTTCGACACCCAGCGGCCCGTAGTCCCAGGCGGCACGCTGACCGCCGTAGATCTCGCTGCACGGGTAGACGAAGCCACGGCGCTTGCTGAGGCTGACGATGGTGTCGATCTTGTCGGCGGCCACGGTGCTCTCTTCATTACGAGGACGAACGGAGAAGCCTTTAGCGTACCGGCGGCATCACCCCCGGTTTCAAATCGGTTCCTCTTATACCGCGCGCGAGGCAGCCCTGCCCGACGGGGGTTTTGACAACCGTTTCCATTTTTGATGAAAATGAGTGTCATGAACGTACGACGACTGATACCCGCCGCCGCCCTCGCCGGAGCCGTCGCCCTCGGTGGCACGGCCCTCACCGCCTGCTCCGGGGCTACCGCATCGGGCGGGAACAAGGACGGCAAGCTCGACGTCGTCGCGTCGTTCTACCCCGTGCAGTTCCTCGCCGAGCAGATAGGCGGGGACCACGTGGCGGTCAGCTCGCTGACCAAGCCCGGGGTCGAGCCGCACGATCTGGAGATCACCGCCCGGCAGACCGCCGCCCTCGACGAGGCGGACGTGGTCCTCTACCTGAAGACCCTCCAGCCCGCCGTGGACAAGGCCGTCGAGCAGTCCGGCGCCGGCGCGAAGGTGGACGCGGCCGCGCTGACCACCATGGAGACCCACGGCACCGCGGGCGGGGACGGCCACGCCGAGGAGGGCCACGGCGAGCACGAGGGCCACGCCGAAGGCGACGGCCACGACCACGGCCACGGCGAGGCCGGCGAGGACCCGCACGTCTGGCTCGACCCCGTGAAGTACTCCGAGGTCGCCCAGGGCGTCGGCAAGGCCTTCGCGAAGGCCGACCCGGCCCACGCCGCCGCCTACGAGAAGAACACCGCCGACCTGGTCGCCAGGCTGAAGACCCTCGACGGCGAGTTCGCCTCCGGCCTGAAGGACACGGCCACCCGCACCTTCATCACCACCCACTCCGCCTTCGGCTACCTCGCCGAGCGCTACGGCCTCGACCAGGAGGGCATCAGCGGCGTGGACCCCGAGTCCGAGCCCAGCCCGGCCCGGATGAAGGACCTCCAGGCCCTGGCGCGCAAGGAGAAGGTCACCACCGTCTTCTTCGAGACCCTCGCCAGCCCCAAGACCGCCGACGCCCTCGCCGGCGACCTCAACCTCAAGACGGACGTACTCGACCCCCTGGAAGGCATCACGGACACGTCCCAGGGCAAGGACTACTTCGAGGTCATGCGGGCCAACCTGAAGAACCTCGAGAAGGCGCTCGGCGCCAAGTGACCACCCCAGCAGCGACGGAGGCGCAGGCCATGAAGTCCACGGCACCGGCGGACCGGGCGGGCTCCGCGGAAGCGGAGCAGCCCGTCATATCCCTGCGCGGGGCCACGGCCTCGCTGGGCTCGCGCACCGTCCTGCGCGGGGTGGACCTCACCGTCCGCCGCGGCGAGGTCGTCGCCCTCCTCGGGGCCAACGGCTCCGGCAAGTCCACGGCCGTCCGCTCCGTCGTCGGCCAGGTGCCGCTGACCGGCGGCGAGCTGTCCCTCTTCGGCACCCCGTTCAAGCGGTTCAGGGACTGGTCGCGCATCGGGTACGTACCGCAGCGCACCACCGCCGCCAGCGGGGTCCCCGCCACCGTCCGCGAGGTGGTCACCGCCGGGCGGCTGGCCCGCTCCCGCTTCGGTTTCCTGCGCAGGTCCGACCGGGAGGCCGTGGACCGGGCGCTCGCGCTCGTGGACATGCTCCCCCGCGCCGAGACCTCGGTGAACGCCCTCTCCGGCGGCCAGCACCAGCGGGTGCTGATCGCGCGGGCGCTGGCCGTGGAGCCCGAACTGCTGATCATGGACGAGCCGATGGCGGGCGTGGACCTCGGCAACCAGGAGGTCCTGGCGAACGCCCTGCGCCGGCAGGTCGCGGCCGGGGCCGCCGTGCTGCTCGTCCTGCACGAGCTGGGCCCGCTGGAGCCCCTGATCGACCGGGCCGTCGTCCTGCGCGACGGCTGCGTCGTCCACGACGGCCCGCCCCCGGAGGCCGTGGGCCAGCACGCCCTGCCCGGCCACGACCACGTACACCCCCATGCGGCCCACGATGCCGAGCCGCTCCGGACGGGACTGCTGAGCTGATGGAATTCCTCGAACCCGCCTTCATGCAGCGGGCCCTGATCGCCGCCCTCCTGGTCGGCATCGCGGCGCCCGCCATCGGCACGTACCTCGTCCAGCGCCGGCAGGCGGTCATGGGCGACGGCATCGGGCACGTCGCGATGACGGGCGTCGCCCTCGGCTTCCTGCTCCAGACCAGCCCGGTCTGGATGGCCACCCTGGTCGCCGTGGTCGGCGCCGTCGGCATGGAGCTGATCCGCTCCCGCGGCAAGACCAGCGGCGACATCGCGCTCGCGGTGCTCTTCTACGGGGGCATGGCCGGCGGAGTCATGATCATCAACCTGGCGCCGGGCGGTTCCACGGCCAACCTCGTCAGCTTCATGTTCGGTTCGATCACCACGGTCGCGGCCGAGGACGTCACCGCCATCGCCCTGCTCACGGCCTTCGTCGTCGCGATCACCATCGGACTGCGCCGGCAGCTGTTCGCCGTCTGCCAGGACGAGGAGTTCGCCAAGGTCACCGGGCTGCCGGTGCGCGCCCTGAACCTGCTCATCGCGGTCACCGCCGCGGTCACCGTCACCGTGGCCATGCGGATCGTGGGCCTGCTGCTGGTCAGCGCCATGATGGTGCTGCCGGTCGCGGCGGCCCAGCGGCTGACCCGCGGGTTCACCGCCACCCTGGCCCTGGCCATCGCGATCAGCGTCTCCGTCTCCGTGTCCGGCACCGTCGGCACGTACTACGTCGAGGCCCCCTCGGGCGCCGCTATCGTCCTGCTCACGATCGGGGTGTTCCTGGTGCTCTCCGCGGTGTCCGCACCGCTGGCCCGCAGGCGGGCCAGGAGCGCCCGGGGGGCCGGGGAGCACTGCACGCGGGACGATGTGAGGGTCTGAGCCGCACCGCCGCAGCGCCCGCCCGCCGGGCCTGCGCGCGGCGGCGGGACTGGCACAATGGCCCTTCGGCCGATGTGAGGAGGAACCGGTGGGGACTGCGCCCGGCGAGACGAAGACCGCGCCAGTGCGAGGCCGATCGACCCGGCAGCGGGCCGCCGTGGCGGCCGCCCTGGACGAGGTGGACGAGTTCCGCAGTGCCCAGGAGCTGCACGACATGCTCAAGCACCGCGGCGACTCCGTGGGCCTGACCACCGTGTACCGGACCCTGCAGTCGCTGGCCGACGCGGGCGAGGTGGACGTGCTGCGGACCAGTGACGGCGAGTCCGTCTACCGCCGCTGCTCCAGCGGCGAGCACCACCACCACCTGGTGTGCCGGATGTGCGGCAAGGCCGTCGAGGTGGAGGGTCCGGCCGTGGAGAAGTGGGCGGACGCCATCGCCGCGGAGCACGGCTTCGTGAACGTGGCCCACACCGTGGAGATCTTCGGCACCTGCGCGGACTGCGCGAAGGGCAAGCCCGCGGCCTGACCGCCGGCCCGGAGGCGATGCGCGAGCCCCCCGCCCGTACCCACGGGCGGGGGGCTCGCGCACATCCGCTGCCGGTCAGCCCTTCGGCTGGCCCTGGCCGGGGATCTCGTTCGGCAGGGCGCCGCCGAAGCGGCGGTCGCGGCTGGCGTACTCGTGGCAGGCCCGCCACAGGTCGCGGCGGTCGAAGTCGGGCCACAGCACGTCCTGGAAGACCATCTCGGCGTAGCTGCTCTGCCAGATCAGGTAGTTCGAGGTGCGCATCTCGCCGCTGGGGCGCAGGAAGAGGTCCACGTCCGGCATGTCGGGGTAGTACAGGTACTTCGCGAAGGTCTTCTCGTTGACCTTCGACGGGTCCAGCCGGCCGGCGGCCACGTCGCGGGCGATGGCCTGGGCGGCGTCCGCGATCTCGGCGCGGCCGCCGTAGTTGACGCAGAAGTACAAGGTCATGGCGTCGTTGTCGACGGTCTGCTCCTGGGCGATCTGGAGCTCCTGGACCACGGACTTCCACATCTTCGGCATCCGGCCGACCCAGCGGATGCGGATGCCGAGCGCGTTCATCTCGTCGCGGCGGCGGCGGATCACGTCGCGGTTGAAGTTCATGAGGAAGCGGACCTCGTCGGGCGAGCGCTTCCAGTTCTCGGTGGAGAAGGCGTACAGGGAGAGGTTCTTGACGCCCATCTCCAGGCAGCCCTTGAGCACGTCGAGGACCACGCCCTCGCCGACCTTGTGGCCCTCGGTGCGCGGGAGCCCGCGGTCCTTGGCCCACCGGCCGTTGCCGTCCATGACGATGGCGACGTGGTTGGGGACGAGCTCCCCGGGGATCTTCGGCGGGCGCTCGCCGGAGGGGTGCGGTTCGGGAGTGAGGTACTCGCGGCGGGTGCGTCCCAGGATCCCGCGTCGTGCCATGGCGCTGCGCTCCTTATTTCTCTACGTATCGCAAGGAGCGTAGCCCGCGCTCCAGGTGCCAGTGCAGGTAGGCGGAGACCAGTCCGCTGCCCTCCCTGACGTACCGCGGCTCGCACGCGTCCGCGGCGGCCCAGTCGCCGGTCAGCAGGGCGCTGAGCAGGGCGACGGCCTCTGCCGAGGGTACGACGCTACCGGGGACCCGGCAGTCCCCGCAGACCACTCCGCCCGCGGAGACCGAGAAGTGGCGGTTCGGCCCGTGGATTCCGCATTTGGCGCAGTTCTCGAAGGAGGGGGCGTAGCCGTTGACCGCGAGGGAGCGCAGGAGGAAGGCGTCGAGGATCAGGTGCGGCTCGTGCTCGGCGCGGGAGAGGGTGCGCAGGGCGCCGACGAGGAGGAGGTACTGCTGGACGGAGGGTTCGCCCTCGTGGTCCGTGAAGCGCTCGGCGGTTTCGAGCATCGCGGTGCCGGCGGTGTAGCGGGCGTAGTCGGTGACGATCCCGCGGCCGTAGGGGGCGATGATCTCGGTCTGGGTGCAGAGCGGGAGGCTGCGGCCGACGAGCTCGCTGCCGCGGGCGAAGAACTGCACGTCCACGTGGGAGAAGGGTTCGAGCCGGGCGCCGAATTTGGATTTGGTCCGGCGTACGCCGCGGGCGACGGCGCGGACGCGGCCGTGGCCGCGGGTGAGGATCGTGATGATCCGGTCCGCCTCGCCCAGTTTCTGGGTGCGCAGCACGATGCCGTCGTCGCGGAACAGACTCATGGGCCCATTGTCCCGTACGGCACTGACAGCCCCGTGCGCAGCGGTGGCCCCCGACCGGCCGGGGGAGCCGGTCGGGGGCCGTCGCCCCTTGGGAGGATCAGGGGGCCGGCGTCCTGGCGGGGTCGCCCGCCGCGTCGGCGTCCGGGGCTCCGCCGCCCGCGGGGGCGGCGGACGGGGCGGCTGCGGCGGCCGGGGCGGGGGCTTCGTCGGCAGGGGCTTCGGCGGCCGGGGCGGGGCCCTGGGCGGGCACGGCGGGGGCGGCGGCGGGTGCCGGGTCCTTGCCGAGCCCGTTGAAGAGCAGGTTGAGGACGATCGCGGCGGTGGCGCCGAGGGTCACGCCGCTGTTGAGCAGCGAGGCGAGGTCGGTGTCCATGTGCTTGTCGCTGAAGAGCACCGGCACGGTGGCGGGGAGCAGGGCGAAGGCCAGGGAGACGCCCACGACGAGGGCGTTCTTCTCCTCCTTGAGGTCGGCCTTGGCGAGGGTCTGGATGCCGGCGAGGGCGACCATGCCGAACATCACGGTGGCGGCGCCGCCGAGGACCCCGTGGGGCACGGAGGCGACGATCGCGGCGGCCTTCGGGAGCAGACCGAGGATGATCATGAACACGCCCGCGGCGACGACCACGAAGCGGCTCTTGACCTTGGTCATCCTGACGAGGCCGACGTTCTCGGCGAAGGCCACGTACGGGAAGGAGTTCAGCACGCCGCCGAGGGCGGTGGCGGCGCCGTCGGCGCGCAGGGCGCGGGCGACGGTCTCGCTGTCGACCTCCTTGCCGACGATGTCGCCGACGGCGTACGTGTCGCCGGTCGTCTCGACCATGGTGATCAGCATGACGATGAGCATGAGGAGGATCGGGAACCACTCGAACTTCGGCATACCGAAGTGGAAGGGGGTGGTGACGCCGATCCAGTCCGCGTCGCCGACCCCGCCGAACTTGGCGTCCCCGAGGAGGAAGGCGACCGCGGTGCCGCCGATCAGGCCGAGGAGGATCGCGATGCTGGAGAGGAAGGGCCGGCCGATCTTCATCAGGATCAGGATGAAGAGCATGGTGCCGCCGGCGTAGGCGAAGTGCTTGGGGTCTCCGAAGTCGGGGCTCCCGAGGCCGCCGGCCGCGTCGTTGAGGCCCACGGGCAGCAGGACGATGCCGAGGACGGTGATCACCGTGCCCGTCACCACCGGCGGGAAGAGCCTCATGACCGTGCGGAAGGCCTGGGCGGGCAGCCAGGCGAAGGCGAAGGTCGCGATGCCCGCGGTGATGACCGCGCCGTAGATCAGCAGGAGGGCGGCGGTGCCCCCGCCGGCTCCGAGGCCGATGGCGATCATCGGGGAGACCGCGGTGAAGGTCACGCCCTGGATCAGGGGGAGGCGGGCGCCGACGCGGCCGATGCCCCAGGCCTGGATGATCGAGGCGATACCGCAGGTGAAGAGGTCCGCGTTGATCAGGTAGACGAGCTGTTCGGGGCTCAGTTTCAGTGCGCTGCCGACGATGATCGGGACGATCACCGCGCCTGCGTAGAAGGCGAGTACGTGCTGGAAGCCGTACAGCGCGAGCTTGGGAAGGGGGAGCACCTCGTCGACCGGGTGCGTGCTCTGCTCTCCGTCTGCGGAGAGCCGGGCGGCGACACGTGCCATCTCTGCCTTGCCCTTCAAGAGGTAGGTAAGTGAGAGGAGATCTGGTTATCCCTGGTCCGGCAGCTCTGGCGGCAGGGTTGTCAGTGCAGTCACGTGGATTCGAAGCCCCGCCGGATGACCAGCAGCGTCTCGTCGTGTGACCGAAATCAAACGCCCGTGACCGGCCTCACGGACATCGTCGACTTCTACAAAGTGTTGATGCTGACGCGGCACCACTTTGTCGGATCGCACAGTGGTGCGCCGGGCAGCGGGGGGCTATGAGGCAGCGGGGCGGTCCGGTGCGATTCGCCCTCCGCGGGCGCGAATCCCCTGGCCGCGCGCGGTGCGCGACCAGGTGCGCGGCGGGTTTCTGCCTGCGAATGCGAACAGGCTGTGAACCCTTCGTGAAGGCCTTCGGGGGTGGGCCGCCCGGACCCCGGAAGGACCACTTCCGGACACCTTCCCGGGCCCTCCGGGCCCCCTCGCGGGCCCCGCGACGCGAAATCGTTACCCGCGCCCGGCCGTTGGTACGGACCGCAGCACCCGCCGGTGTCCGGACACACGGCAACGGGCACCGCTCAGCGGAGCGGTGCCCGTGCGTGCCGGTGGTGCGTGCCGCTGGTGCGTACGGATCAGGAGGGGGTGCGCGGGGCCGCCGCGAGCAGCCGGGTGACCTCGTCGGAGCCCAGCCGCAGCGCGCTGCCGACCGTCAGCAGCACGTCCCGCTCGGCCGGGCTGTACGGGCCGTCGGCCAGGGCGATCCGGGCCCCCTGGAGCAGGACGGCCTCGCGGCCGGCGGGGGCCAGGTGCGGGGAGAGCGGCTCCAGGGCCTCGTGCAGCTCGATGGACAGCGAGGCCCCGAACATGTCGGCGGACAGTCTGCCGGAGTCCCCCGAGAGCGCCTCGACCACCGAGGACAGCTCCTCCTCGGTGCAGTCCTCGAACCCTGCCGCCCGGGCCGTGGCCACCGCGGCCTCCAGGGCCGCCGGGGAGTCCGTACCGCCCGCGGACAGCACGGCGAGGACCACGGTGTGGATGCCGTCGCGGAGCATGGCCCCGAAGCGGGTGCTGGTGGGGTGGTCGAGCACCTCCGTGCCGAACCGGTCCCGGCAGGAGCCGCACTCGACGACAGGGCCGGTCTTCCCGCGCGGGACCAGCGGGAGGCCCAGGAGGGTGAAGCGGCGCCGGCCGGTGCGGCGGCGGTAGTTGCGGTCCCCGCCGCAGCCTGGGCAGAAGAACTCGCCGTCCCCGACGGTGCTCCACGTGGTGCGGGTCCCGCACACGGTCCAGGTGCGGTTCCGGCCGTTCTCGCCCCGAGCAGGCAGCACGTCCCACCTCCGTTTCGCCCCGGGCCCGAAGGCCCGGCAGGGAGCACGCGGCCCCATCACCGCGCTGGCGTGATGTTAGCCACACCGGTGTGGTGACGGCAGCCCTGTGACGAGAGATCTCCCGTAGGCGAACGGGAGTTGGCCGAAGTGCGCCCCTGCGCGCCCCCTCGTGCGCCCGCACTCCGCCTACGGTGTGCGGCGTGAAGGACAAGTCGTGTCTGGTGACCGGGGCCGCGAGCGGGATCGGACGGGCCACGGCCCTGCTGCTGGCCCGCGGGGGTGCCGGGGTCACCGCCTCCGATGTGAACGCGGCGGGCCTGGCGGCCCTGCGCGCCGAGCTGGCCGCCGAGGACATCCCCGTGGAGACGGTCACGGGAGACGTCTCCGATCCGGCCGACAACCGCCGCATGGTGGAGGCGGCGGTACGGGCCTTCGGCCGCCTGGACGCCGCCGTGGCCAACGCCGGGGTGATCCCGCTGTCCGACATCCGCGGGACCACCGTCGAGGACTGGGACCACGTCATGGCCGTGGACGGCCGCGGCATGTTCCTGACCTGCAAGTACGCCATCGAGGCCATGCTGGCCCAGGAGCGGCCCGGCGGGGCGCTGGTGTGCGTGTCCTCGATCTCGGGGCTGGCGGGGCAGGCCCGCCAGGCGGCGTACGGGCCCGCCAAGTTCGTGGCCACGGGGCTGACGAAGCACCTGGCCGTGGAGTGGGCCGCGCACGGCATCCGCGTCAACGCGGTCGCGCCCGGGACCATCCGTACGGAGCGGGTCCGGGCCCTGGACTCGGAGCCGGGCGGTCCCGAGTACCTGGCGGAGGTCACCCGGGCCCATCCCATGGGCCGGATCGGGGAGCCGGAGGAGGTGGCGCGGGCCATCGCCTTCCTCGCCTCCGACGCGGCCTCCTTCATCACCGGGGCGGTCCTGCCGGTGGACGGCGGCTACCTGGCCCGCTGACGGGTCCCCGCGCACGGGACGGGCCCCGCCCCTCCGGCAGGAGGAGCGGGGCCCGTACGGGGTCCGGCGGGGCTCAGCGGCCGGCGCGGTTGACCGCCGAGATGACGGCCTTCAGGGAGGAGCGGGTGGTGTTGGCGTCGATGCCGATGCCCCACAGGACCCGGCCGTCGATGGCGCACTCGATGTACGAGGCGGCCTGCGCGGAGGCGCCCTCGCTCATCGTGTGCTCGGAGTAGTCCAGCAGGCGGGCGTCCACACCGATGGCGGCCAGGGCGTCGAAGAAGGCCGAGATCGGGCCGTTGCCGGTACCGGACAGGACGGTGTCCGCGCCGTCCACGACCGCGTCGACGGTCAGGGTGTCCGTACCGTCCTTGTCAGTGGTGGTCTGGCCGGAGCGCAGCTGGATGCGGCCCCACGGGTCGGCGGGGTTGGGCAGGTACTCGTCCTGGAAGACCGACCAGATCTGCTTGGGCGTGACCTCGCCGCCCTCGGCGTCGGTCTTGGCCTGGATGATCCGGGAGAACTCGATCTGCATCCGGCGCGGCAGGTCCAGCTTGTGGTCGTTCTTCAGGACGTACGCGATGCCGCCCTTGCCGGACTGCGAGTTGACGCGGATGACGGCCTCGTAGGAGCGGCCGACGTCCTTGGGGTCGATGGGCAGGTACGGGACCGCCCACTCGATCTCGTCCACCGTCTTGCCCTGGGCGGCCGCGTCGGCCTCCATGGCGTCGAAGCCCTTCTTGATGGCGTCCTGGTGGGAGCCGGAGAAGGCGGTGTAGACCAGGTCGCCCGCGTAGGGGTGGCGCGGGTGGACCTCCATCTGGTTGCAGTACTCGGAGGTGCGGCGGACCTCGTCGATCTGGGAGAAGTCCAGCTGCGGGTCCACGCCCTGGGAGAACAGGTTCATGCCCAGCGTGACCAGGTCCACGTTGCCGGTGCGCTCGCCCTGGCCGAACAGGCAGCCCTCGATGCGGTCGGCGCCGGCCATGACGGCCAGCTCGGCGGCGGCCACGGCGGTGCCGCGGTCGTTGTGGGGGTGTACGGAGATGCAGACGTGCTCGCGGCGGGTCAGGTGGCGGGCCATCCACTCGAAGCGGTCCGCGTGGGTGGAGGGGGTCGAGCGCTCCACCGTGGCGGGCAGGTTCAGGATGATCTCGCGGCCGGGGCCGGGCTGCCAGACGTCGCAGACCGCCTCGCAGACCTCCAGGGCGAAGTCCAGCTCGGTGTCCGTGAAGATCTCCGGGCTGTACTGGTAGCCGAAGACGGTGTCGTCGCCGAGGATCTTCTCGGCGTACTCCATGACCAGGCGGGTGCCGTCGACGGCGATCTGCTTGATCTGCTCCTTGGAGCCGCGGAAGACCACCCGGCGGAAGGTCGGGGCGGTGGCGTTGTACAGGTGCACGGTGGCGCGCTTGGCGCCGCGCAGGGACTCCACCGTGCGCTCGATCAGGTCCTCGCGGGCCTGGGTCAGCACGGAGATGGTGACGTCGTCCGGGATCGCGCCCTCTTCGATGATGGAGCGCACGAAGGCGAAGTCGGTCTCGCCGGAGGACGGGAAGCCGACCTCGATCTCCTTGAAGCCCATGCGGACCAGCAGGTCGAACATCTCGCGCTTGCGCGCGGGGCTCATGGGGTCGATCAGGGCCTGGTTGCCGTCGCGCAGGTCCGTGGAGAGCCAGCGGGGGGCCCGGGTGATCCGGGCGTCCGGCCAGGTGCGGTCCGGGAGGTCCACCTGCTCGTACGCGCCGTACTTGTGGATGGGCATTCCGGAGGGCTGCTGCGTGTGGGTCGCGCTGGTGATGGGCGTGGGGCGACCGGCGTAGCTGTACTGCTGGCTCATGCGTAGGGCTCCTCGTATGTCCGCGTGTGGCTCACTGGGACGGCCGACGGGGTCGTACTGCCTCTTCTGGGAGGGAGGCGCAACACCAGACTCCGCGGGGAGGGGGTCGGCCTACGACTACAGACCCTCGCCGCGGCAGCTAAGGAGAAGCAGCCCGAAACGCATGATGGGCCGCAGCCTAGCCGGACGCGGCGAGAGGTGCGCGGCCGTTCCAGTATGCGGGACCACATTTCCGATCTGTCCGGAATGTGACCTATGCCGCTCGGTCCGGACTGGAGGTCAGGTGGATCCGTCAACGCGTCCGCGCGGCTTTCAGACAAGCGAATGAATCATGTTCGCAGGTAGTGACAGCGGCATTACCCGCTGCCACATTGCTGTCGCATGGATGCCATGGCTGCTGCCCTCCACCCCGTCTTCTGCACCATCGTGCCGCCGCACCTGCTGGACCGGCTCGCCCAGTCCGACAACCGGCTCGTCGCCGACCCCGCACGCCGCACCCTCATCGCCGACGCCTCCCTGCGCACCACCCGGCGGCTCAACACCGTCATCGGCGTCCCGTCCCCGGACCCCGCCGACCCGGCCGGCGAGCGGCCGAAGCGGACCGTCCACGACGCGCGGAACGGGCTCGACCTGCCCGGCGAGATCGTCCTGTGCGAGGGGGACACCCCCGGCCGGGACGCCACGGCCAACCGCGCCTACGCCGGCCTCGGCGCCACCTTCGAGCTGTTCCGCGACGCCTTCGGGCGGGTCTCGATCGACGGCGAGGGCCTGCCCCTGACCGCGACCGTGCACTACGACGAGAACTACGGCAACGCCTTCTGGAACGGCGAGCAGATGGTGTTCGGCGACGGGGACGGGGAGATCTTCCTCGACTTCACCCTGCCCGTGGACGTCATCGCCCACGAGCTCGCCCACGGGGTCACGCAGTACACCGCGAACCTGACCTACTTCGGCCAGCCGGGAGCCCTCAACGAGTCCATGTCGGACGTCTTCGGCTCCCTGGTCAAGCAGCACGTCCTCGGGCAGACCGCCGCCGAGGCCGACTGGCTGATCGGCGCCGGGCTCTTCGCCCCCGCCGTCGAGGGCACGGCGCTGCGCTCGATGAAGGCCCCCGGCACGGCGTACGACGACGACGTGCTCGGCAGGGACCCGCAGCCCGCGACCATGGACGACTACGTCACCACCGGCCGGGACAACGGCGGCGTGCACATCAACTCCGGCATCCCCAACCACGCCTTCTACCTGCTGGCCACCGCCCTCGGCGGGCACGCCTGGGAGCGGGCCGGGCTGATCTGGTACGACACCCTGACCGGCGGCGAACTGGGCAAGCGGGCGAACTTCGCCGAGTTCGCCCGGCTGTCGGCGGCGGCCGCCCGGGCCCGCTTCGGGGAGGGCGAGGAGGTACAGGCCCTGCTGAAGGCCTGGTCCCAGGTGGGTGTGCCGGTGCCGTAGGCACGGTAGAACAGCACCCATGCGTATCGAAGTGCGGCGGACGGGCGGTTTCGCGGGCATCGAGCGGCGGGCCGAGGTGGACACCGCGGGCCGGGCCGATGCGGACGAGTGGGCGGCGCTGGCCGAGCTGGCGCTGCGCCCGGCGCCGCCCGGCCCGCACTCCGGCGGGGTCCGGGACGGGTTCTCGTACCGGATCACGGTCGACGGGCGGACCGTCCACTGCGCGGACCCGGACCTGACCGAGCCGCAGCGGGCGCTGGTCAGCCGGGTGCTCAAGGAGGGCGCCTGAGCCCTCCCCCGCCCGGGAGCCCGCAAAAGAAGGTGCTCGACCAGGCAGGTCTTGCTTGGATGCCCCGGGTGACCCTTCTGAACACCGACCGAGCCGATGAGCAGGCCCTCCCGCAGGCCGTCGAGCAGTACTACGACACCGTCCCGCGCACCGGCGGGGCCCGGGCCGAGGACTTCGGCCCGCTGACCCTCTTCGTGCAGGAGGGCCAGGGCTGGCAGTACTACGCCCGCCCGACCCTGGGCGCCACGGGGCCCGTCACCGCCGCGGACGTCGCGGCCGTCCTGGAGCGGCAGCGGGAGCTCGGCGTCCCCGAGTCCTTCGAATGGGTGGCGGAGACCACCCCCGGCCTGCGGGCCGCCGTGGAGGAGGCCGGGCTGCACGTCCACGCGCACCCGCTGATGGTGCTGGACCCGGCGGCCGGCCCGGCGCCCGCCCTCCGGGACCCGGACGTCACCGTACGGCTGCTCGGACCGGCGGACCCGGACCTGGCGGCCGCCCTGACCGTACCGGCCCTGGCCTTCGGGGACCCCGGCACCGCCCGGGGCCCGGCCGGCCCGGCGGAGCTCGCCGCGGCCCTCGCCGAGGCCCGCGTGCAGGACCCCGCGGACGCGCGCTTCGCCCACGTGGTCCGCAAGCTCACCGACGGGCGCACGGCCCTGGCCGCCGCCTTCGGCGGGGACGGCACGGCGCTGTGCGCGGGCCAGTACAACCCCGTGGCCGGGGTGGCCGAGATCGTCGGCGTGGGCACCCTGCCGTCGGCCCGCCGGCGCGGCCTGGCCCTGGCCGTGACCGCCGCGCTGGTGGCGGACGCCCGCGCCCGCGGCACGGAGCTGGTGTTCCTGTCGGCCGGCGACGAGGACGTGGCCCGCGTCTACGCCCGCGCCGGGTTCCGCCGGGCCGGCACGGCCCTGATCGCGGAACCGCCCGCGGCCTGAGCACGCGGAAGGCCCCCTCACCCGCCCGGATCCGGGTGGCGAGGGGGCCTTCCGCACGCGCGGGGCCGGGGCCCGCGGGCTCAGAAGCCCAGCTTGCGCAGCTGCTTCGGGTCCCGCTGCCAGTCCTTGGCCACCTTCACGTGCAGGTCCAGGAAGACCGGCGTGCCGAGCAGCGCCTCGATGTGCTTGCGCGACTTCATGCCGACCTCCTTCAGGCGCGAGCCCTTCGGCCCGATGATGATGCCCTTCTGGCTCGGCCGCTCGATGTAGACGTTGGCGTGGATGTCGAGCAGCGGCTTGTCGGCCGGGCGGTTCTCGCGCGGCAGCATCTCCTCGACGACCACCGCGATCGAGTGCGGCAGCTCGTCCCGCACGCCCTCCAGGGCGGCCTCGCGGATCAGCTCCGCGACCATCACCATCTCCGGCTCGTCCGTGAGGTCGCCCTCCGGGTACAGCGGGGGGCTCTCGGGCAGCAGTGGGGCGATCAGGTCGGCCAGCAGCTGCACCTGCTTGTCCCCCACGGCCGAGACCGGGACGATCTCCGCCCACTCGATGCCCAGCTCGGCGCCGAGCTGGTGGATCGCGAGCAGCTGCTCGGCCAGCGCCTTCGAGTCGACCAGGTCGGTCTTGGTCACGATGGCGATCTTCGGGGTCTTCTTGATCGCGGCCAGTTCCTTGGCGATGAACTTGTCGCCGGGGCCGAGCTTCTGGTCGGCGGGCAGGCAGAAGCCGATCACGTCGACCTCGGCCCAGGTGGTGCGCACCACGTCGTTGAGGCGCTCGCCGAGCAGGGTGCGCGGCTTGTGCAGCCCGGGGGTGTCCACCAGGACCAGCTGGGCGTCCGGGCGGTGCACGATGCCGCGCACGGTGTGCCGGGTGGTCTGCGGCCGGTTGGAGGTGATCGCGACCTTCGTGCCCACGAGAGCGTTGGTCAGGGTCGACTTGCCCGCGTTGGGGCGGCCGACGAAGCAGGCGAAGCCCGCGCGGTGCGGGGTGGTCGTGGACGAGGGGGAACGATCGCTCATGCGGGCCATTCTCCCCGATGCGGCCGCGCGCGCCGACACGTACCGCCGGGCGGGCCTCCACAGCCCCGCCGGGAGGAGCAGGAGCAGGGCGGCCGCGGCCCCCGCCGCCCCCCAGTTCCCGGTGGTCAGGGTGGTCGCGGCCCGGTCCCCGCTGTCCCGCGCGCGGGCGGTGACGGTGAGCTCGACCCGGTCCAGGGCGGGCAGCCCGGTCCAGCGCTCGGCCAGCCGTACGTGCGCTCCGGGCAGCAGCTCGGCGGGGAGGCGGGCGGCGGGGCGGTCCAGCAGCTCCCGGCCGAGCAGGCCCTCGGCGCGCAGGGCCGCGCGGGGCTGCAGGGTGACGTTGCCGAGGTTGCGCAGGGTGTACGAGACCAGGGCCGTGCCGGAGCCCTGCCGGGAGACCGCGAGGTCCTCCACGGCGAGCATCGGGGCCGTGGGCCCGGCCACCCGCAGCAGCACCCGGGCCGCCACGGCCCGGCGGACCCCGATGCCGCGGCCGGGGGCGGCGGCCGGGGCGCCCGCGGCGGGTTCGAGGCGCTCGTCCAGGGCGACGACCGCACCGGGGTGGTCGCCCGGCTCGGCCCGGTCGGGGACCTGGACGGTGAAGGGCACGTCCACGGCGGAGCGCGGGGGCACGGTGACCCGCTCCTGCGCCAGCCGGGTCCAGGCCCCGACCCCGCGCCGGGGCTCCTCGGGGCCGCGGACGGCGAAACCGCCGTCGCGCGGGGTGTTGTAGGCGTCGGCGGCGTACAGGCGCAGGGCGAGCGGGCGGGCGGTGCGGTTGGTGACGGTGACCCGGTCGGCGGCGGTCCCGCCCGCGGGGGCGGCGAGGTGGAAGTAGGGGCGCTGGGCGATCCGGCTGGCGGCGGGCTGTACGGCCCACTGCCCGTTGTCGGCGGCCGCGGCGGGGGCCGCGCCCGCCAGCAGGAGGAGGGGGGCGAGGAGGGGCGCGAGGAGTCCCGCGGCCAGGGCCGCGGCCACCCGGCTCCGGCTCACGAGAGGGTCAGGGTCAGGACCGCGCTGTAGGCGCCCGGGGCCGTGTACGGCGGGACGTCCAGGGACACCTCCGCGTCCACGGTGAACTCGCCGCCGGCCAGGTCCGCGTCCGGGGTGCCCGCCAGGGTGGCGCCCTCGGCGCCCACGGGCCCGGGGGTACCCGCCGCGCAGGTGCTGGGGCTGCCCCCGGCGGTGCGGCAGACCGGGGTCCAGCTGAGCCGGGCCCCGTCGATGCGCCCGCCGGACGGGCCGGTGAAATCGGTGAGGCGGCCGGTCAGCGACCAGCCCGCGGGCCCGCCGCGCGCGTCCTTGACGGTGACGGTGCGGATCCGGCCGGTGGCCCTGCCGCCCTCGCCGTAGGGCACCGGGCTCAGCGCGACCTCCTCCCCCGCCTGCTCCATGGACAGGGCCCCGGGGAGCACGTCGAGGCCGATCCGCTGGGTGCCGGGCGGCAGCGGTACGGGCTCCACGACCGTGTAGGCGGCCGGGCCCGAGCCGGTCTCCGCGGTCCAGGCCGGGCCCTCGTGGGCGAGGACGGCCGTGGTCGCGCGGTCCCCGATGCGCAGCTCGGCGGTGAAGGCCCCGCGGGCGTCGGCGGTGGCCGCGGTCCGGTCCCCGGTCGCGGCGGCCCCGGCCCGGCCGGCCACGGTGACGGCGGCTCCGGGCGCGAAACCGGATCCGGTCACCCGTACCGTGCGGCCGGGCGGTCCGGCGGCGGCGGACAGGGCCACGGCGCGCAGGTTGGCCCCGGGCTCCGCCGCGGCCGTGATCCGGCGGGAGACGGGGGGCGGGGAGCCGGGGTCGGGCGTGCAGGGGGTGTCGAGCTCCACGAGGTGGCTGGTGTGGAGGGTGTAGTCGCCGGGCGTGAGGGTGATCTCCCCGGGTCCGGTGACGGTGAAGGTGCCCGTCATGGCGAAGGCCGGGAAGGCGGCCCGGCCGGGTACGGGGGCGTTGCGCCTGGGCCCGGTGACCGTGACCGCGCCCTGCTGGGCCCCGCCGAGGAGGATCCGGCCGCTGGGGGTGAGCACGTCGGCGGGCAGTTCGGCCTCGAAGGGGTTGCCGGCCGCGGTCCGGGTGACCTGGTAGGTGACGGTCACGGTGTCGCCGACCCGCGGGGCCGGGTTGTCCACGGTCAGGACCGCGGCGGTGGGGCCGTCCGCGGGCGGCAGCCCGGCCTCCTGGGGCGGGGTGCAGTGCGTGGGGAACTCCACGGCGCCGGCCTCCGGGCCCGGCCCGGGGGCGTCCGCGGCCCCGGCGGGGGCGGCGAGGGCCCCGCCCGCCGCGGCGAGGACGAGGGCGCCCAGGACCGCGGGCCAGCGTCCGGTGCGGGCGGCGGCCCCGCGGGCCGCGCGCGTGCGTCCAGCCATCGCATCCCCCTCGGTCCAGCCGGTCCGCCCGGTCCGCGCGGCCCGCGCAGGGGGCCATTCACGAGCGGCCGGGGGAAGAAGTCAAGGGAGCCGCGGCCCACCAACTGATGACCCATCAGATATTGGCAGCCTCGGCGGGCGGTCGGGCGCCGGGCGCCGCCGCGCCGCCGGGAGCTCAGGCGGACCCGGCCTCGCGGAAGGTCCGCCGGTACCCCGTCGGCGTGACCCCGAGTGCGGCCTGCAGGTGCTTGCGCATCGACTGCGCCGTCCCGAACCCGGCCTCGGCCGCGACCCGGTCCATGGGCAGGTCCGTGGACTCCAGCAGGTGCCGGGCCCGGTCGATGCGCTGGCGGACCAGCCACTGGCCGGGGCTGAGCCCGGACTCCTCCCGGAACCGCCGGGTGAAGGTCCGTACGGACATGGCCTCCCCGCGGGCCATGTCGGCCAGCCGCAGCGGCTCGTGGAGCCGTTCGAGCAGCCGGCCGCGGGCCGCCGCGGTACTGGCGAGCTGCGGCTCGGGCACCGGGCGCTCGACGAACTGCGCCTGGCCGCCGTCCCGGTGCGGGGGCACCACCGTGCGCCGGGCCACGTCGTTGGCGACCGCCGCCCCGTGGTCGCGGCGCACGATGTGCAGGCACAGGTCGATCCCGGCGGCCACCCCGGCCGAGGTGAGCACGTCCCCGTCGTCGGTGAACAGCACGTCCGGGTCCACGCGCACGGCAGGGAAGAGCCGCTGGAAGTGCTCGGCCGAGGCCCAGTGGGTGGTGGCGCGGCGGCCGTCGAGCAGGCCCGCGGCGGCGAGCACGTACCCGCCCGTGCAGATGGACACCAGCCGGGTGCCGGGGCGCAGGTGCGCGAGGGCCGCGGCGAGCGGCTCGGGCAGCCGGCCCTCCTCGTAGGCCGGGCCGAGCTCGTACGAGGCGGGGACGACCACGGTGTCGGCGGTGGCGAGCAGCTCGGGGCCGTGGCCGACGGTCACGGCGAAGTCCGCGTCGGTGGGCACGGGTCCGGGGGCGAGACCGCAGGTGAGGACCTCGTACAGGGGGCGGTGGGCGCGGTCGCGGGCCCGGCCGAGGATGCGGTGCGGGATGCCCAGCTCGAAGGGCAGCAGGCCGGGCAGGGCGAGCACGACGACCCGGTGCGGGACGGGGGCCGCCGTCCCTGCGGCGGTCACCTCGGCGGTCGCTCCGGCAGTCGCTCCGGCGGTCGATTCGGGGGTTGCTTCGGCCATGCCCGCATCGTACGGCGGCGGCTGGCCCGATCGTAGCGAAGGCTGTCCCCCCGGCCACTCGAAGGGCCGCGGCCGCCCGGCGAACCTGTCTGCGTGACGCAGACGAGCACTCCCCCGGACCCCCGCACCACCGGCCCCCGGCCCGCCCGCCGCCGGATCCACCGCGCCTGGGCGGTGGCCGCCGCGGCCTTCGTGACGATCATCGGCGCGGCGGCCTTCACCTCCCTGCCGGGCCTCCTCATCACCCCGCTGCACGAGGAGTTCGGCTGGTCGCGCGGGACGATCGGCCTCGCCGTCTCCGTGAACCTGGCCCTGTACGGGCTCACCGCCCCCTTCGCGGCCGCCCTCATGGACCGCTTCGGCATCCGCCGGGTGGTGGCCCTGGCCCTGACCGTCATCGCCGCCGGGTCCCTGCTCACCGTGACCATGACCGCCGCCTGGCAGCTGCTGCTGTACTGGGGGGTGCTGATCGGGCTCGGCAGCGGGTCCATGGCCCTGGCCTTCGCCGCGACCGTCACGAACCGCTGGTTCACCGCCCGCCGCGGCCTGGTGACCGGGATACTCACCGCCGCCGGGGCCTCCGGCCAGCTGGTCTTCCTGCCGCTGCTGTCCTGGCTGGTCGCCGAGCACGGCTGGCGCCCGGCGAGCGTGACGGCGGGCCTGGCGGCCCTGGCCGTGGTGCCCTTCGTCTGGCTGCTGCTGCGCGACCACCCGGCCGACGTGGGCCTGGCGCCGTACGGGGCGACGGAGGCCGTGCCCAAGCCGGAGCCGGTGCCGGGGGCCGCGGCCCGCGCCCTCTCCGTGCTCTTCCGGGCCGCCCGCACCGGGCCCTTCTGGCTGCTGGCAGGCGCCTTCGCGATCTGCGGGGCCTCGACGAACGGCCTGGTCAAAACCCATTTCGTACCCGCCGCCCACGACCACGGGATGGGGGTGACGGCGGCCGCCGGACTGCTCGCGGTCATCGGTGTCTTCGACGTGGTCGGCACGGTCTGCTCGGGCTGGCTGACCGACCGCTTCGACTCGCGGCGGCTGCTGGCCGTGTACTACGCGCTGCGCGGGGTCTCGCTGCTCTTCCTGCCGGTGCTGCTGGCCCCGGAGGTGCGCCCGCCGATGCTGCTCTTCGTCGTCTTCTACGGGCTGGACTGGGTGGCCACGGTCCCGCCGACCCTGGCGCTGTGCCGGGAGGCGTACGGGGAGGACAGCGCGATCGTGTTCGGCTGGGTGCTGGCCTCGCACCAGGTGGGGGCCGCGCTGGTGGCCTTCCTGGGCGGGGCGGCCCGCGACGCCTTCGGCTCGTACGACGTGGTCTGGTACGCGGCGGGCGGGCTGTGCGCCGCGGCAGCCCTCATGTCGATGGTGGTACGGACCTCCCGGCCGGCCGCGGCCTGATCCACGGCCGGGGCGGGCCCGCCCCGGCGCCGGTACGGGCCCGGTTCCTCAGCCCGCCGGGGTGGTGGACTTCAGGGTGCCGTCGGGGGCGGCGAGGAGCACCGGGGTGGCGGGGCCGCCCAGGTCGCGGACGGCGGCGCGGTCGGCCTCGGCCGGGGCCTCGGCGGCGCTGACGACGGCGGCGGCCTCCAGGGACTGCGCCCCGCTGGCCACGGCCATGGCGACGGCGGTCTGGAGGGCGCTGAGCTTGAGGGATTCGAGTTCCACGGTGCCGGCGACGTAGGTGCGGCCCGTCTCGTCCCGTACGGCCGCGCCCTCGGGGACGCCGTTGCGGGCCCGGGCGCTGCGCGCCAGCGTGATGATCTTGCTGTCCTCGGGGGCGATCCCGGTGCTCTCGGTCATGCCCGAAGCATACGGAGGGCGGCGAAATGGAGCGCCTCGGCCCGTCCGCTCGCGCGGCCGGGCCGAGGCGCTCTCCCCTCCATCCCCCTGCTTGCACGTCCGGCGGGGCCGGATGGGCCGGCGGCTGCGGACCCCGGGTCCGACCGGCGCCGACGACGGCCCGCGCGAAGGCCCTCGCGCCGCACCCGGCGGCATCGAAGGATCTTGCTTGGCAGAAGCAAACCAAGACTAAGCGAAAGATCCCGGTGGTCCAGCGGCCCAGCCCAATCGTGACCTTCGACCGGATCACACTCCGGAAGGGGTCCGGCGCACCGGCCCCCGGGGCCCGGAGGGTTACGGACGGTCCAGGCGCAGGCGTTCCGCTTTCGGGAGTCCGGCGACCACGAGGTCGTAGGAGTCCTCGATCAGCTCGCGGACGACCCCGGCGGGGAGGCCGTCGACGGTGACGGTGTTCCAGTGCCGCTTGTTCATGTGCCAGCCCGGTGCGACCGCCTCGTACTCGGCGCGCAGCTGTACCGCGATCTCCGGGTCGCACTTGAGGTTCACGGTCAGCGGGGAGGAGTCCAGGGCGGACAGGGCGAACATCTTGCCCAGCACCTTGAAGACCGAGGTGCGCTCGTCGAAGGGGAACTCCTCCACCGCCGCGTTGAAGCCGAGGCAGAAGCTGCGCAGCTCCGCGGGGGTCACGCGCCCGCCCCAGCCGGTTCCGTTTCGGGCTCCGGCTCGGCCAGCACCGTGACGATCTTGTTTCGGCGGCCGGCCGGGGACTCCGCGGTCAGCCGCAGCCGCCGCCCGTCCGGCAGCTCGACCACGGCCGTCGCACCCGCAATGGGTACCCGGCCCAGGGCCTTGGCCAGGAGGCCGCCGACCGTCTCCACGTCCTCGTCGTCGAACTCGTCGAGCCCGAACAGCTCCCCGAGGTCCGTGATGTCCAGACGGGCCGTCACCCGGTAGCGGCCGCCGCCCAGTTCCTCCACCGGGGGCAGCTCCCTGTCGTACTCGTCGGTGATCTCGCCGACGATCTCCTCCAGGATGTCCTCGATGGTGACGATGCCGGCCGTACCGCCGTACTCGTCGATGACCACGGCCACGTGGCTGCGGTCCTGCTGCATCTCGCGCAGCAGGTCGCCGGCGTTCTTCGTGTCCGGCACGAAGGCGGCCGGGCGCATGGCGGTGGAGACCGGGTCGGCCTCGGCGTCGCGGTTGATGTGCGTCTTGCGGACCAGGTCCTTCAGGTACACGATCCCGACGATGTCGTCCTCGTTCTCCCCCGTCACGGGGATCCGCGAGAAGCCGGAGCGCAGCGCCAGGGTGGTCGCCTGACGGACCGTCTTGTACCGCTCGATGCAGATGAGGTCGGTCCGCGGGACCATCACCTCGCGCACGAGGGTGTCCCCCAGCTCGAAGACGGAGTGCACCATCCGGCGCTCGTCGTCCTCGATCAGGGACTCCTGCTCCGCCAGGTCCACCATCGCCCGCAGCTCCGCCTCGGAGGCGAACGGCCCCTTGCGGAAGCCCTTTCCGGGGGTGAGGGCGTTGCCGAGGAGGATCAGCAGCTGCGGGACGGGGCCCATGATGCGGGCCAGCGGCAGCAGGACGTACGCGGAGGCCGTGGCGGTGTTCAGGGGGTGCTGGCGGCCGATGGTGCGCGGGGAGACGCCGACGGCCACGTACGAGACGAGGACCATGACGGCGATGGCGACCAGCAGGGCCTTCCAGGTCTCGTCGAAGGCGTCGAGGCAGCCGTACGTGACGAGTACGGCGGCGGCCATCTCGCAGGCCACCCGCACGAGCAGGGCGACGTTCAGGTACCGCGTCGGGTCGGAGGCCACCTGCAGCAGCCGGGCGGCGCCGCGCCGGCCGGCCCGTACGGCCTCCTCCGCCCGGAAGACGGAGACGCGGGCGATGCCCGCCTCCGCGCAGGCCGCGAGCCAGGCCACGACCAGCAGCGGTACCGCCCCGGCGATCAGCTGGCCGAGGCTCACGAGACCGTGGGGGCGGGCGAGGGACCGGTCAGGCCGCGCTCGGCCCGCCAGCCGTCCACGATGGCCGCCTGGAGGCCGAACATCTCGGCCTTCTCGTCCGGCTCCTCGTGGTCGTAGCCGAGCAGGTGCAGCACCCCGTGGACCGTGAGGAGCTGGAGCTCCTCGTCCATGGAGTGCTGCGTGGGCGCGTCCTCGCCCTGCTTCTTGGCCACCTCGGGGCAGAGCACGATGTCGCCGAGGAGCCCCTGCGGGGGCTCCGCGGCCTCGTCGTCCTTCGCCGGCGGGCGCAGCTCGTCCATCGGGAAGGACATGACGTCGGTCGGTCCGGGCAGGTCCATCCACTGGATGTGGAGCTGCTCCATCGCCTCCGCGTCGATCACGATCACGGACAGCTCGGACAGCGGGTGGATCCTCATGCGGGTGAGCGCGTAGCGGGCGACGTCCAGGATCGCCTGCTCGTCCACCTCGGTACCGGACTCGTTGTTGACGTCGATCGACATGTGCTTCTCGAACTACTTCCCGTTGCGGCTGTCGTACTGCTCGTACGCGTCGACAATACGGCCGACGAGCTTGTGCCGGACGACATCCTGGGACGTGAGCCGCGAGAAGTGGACGTCCGGAACCCCGTCCAGGATCTCCTGCACCTGCTTGAGACCGGACTTGGTCCCGCCGGGCAGGTCGACCTGCGTCACGTCACCCGTGATGACGATCTTCGAATCGAACCCGAGCCGGGTGAGGAACATCTTCATCTGCTCGGGGTTCGTGTTCTGCGCCTCGTCGAGGATGATGAACGCGTCATTCAGGGTTCTGCCCCTCATGTACGCCAGCGGCGCGACCTCGATCGTGCCCGCCGCCATCAGGCGCGGGATCGAGTCGGGGTCGAGCATGTCGTGCAGGGCGTCGTAGAGCGGGCGCAGGTACGGGTCGATCTTCTCGTAGAGGGTTCCGGGGAGGAAGCCGAGGCGCTCGCCGGCCTCGACGGCGGGGCGGGTCAGGATGATCCGGCTGATCTGCTTGGACTGCAGGGCCTGGACCGCCTTCGCCATGGCGAGGTAGGTCTTGCCGGTGCCCGCGGGGCCGATGCCGAAGACGATCGTGTGCTTGTCGATCGCGTCGACGTACCGCTTCTGGTTGAGGGTCTTGGGGCGGATGGTGCGGCCGCGGCTGGAGAGGATGTTCTGCGTGAGCACCTCGGCGGGGGTCTCCGGGACGGCCTCCCCGCCGTCGGAGCCATTCGCCCTGAGCATGGCGATCGACCGTTCCACTGCGTCCTCCGTCATCGGCTGCCCGGTGCGGAGCACCAGCATCATCTGGTCGAACAGGCGCTGGATCAGCGCGACTTCCGCCGCGTCGCCCACGGCACTGATCTGGTTCCCCCGCACGTGGATGTCGGCGGCGGGGAAGGCGTTCTCGATCACGCGCAGCAGGGAGTCGCCCGAGCCGAGCACCATGACCATCGGGTGCTTGGCGGGGACGGTGAAGTGGGCTCGTGCCTGTCCCGGCGCGGGGATCCGGTCTGTGGGTGTCTGAGTCATGGGCCGGCTCTGTGGCCTGCACATACCTCCCGTTGTGAGGCCTCGCCGCTCGACGGCCTCTGTGATTCCAAGCGTACGACGCCCCCGGAGCGATTCCCGAGGGGTTTTCGGACCGCCCCCGGGGGCAGGAGCGGACTCAGGCCGAATTGCGGAACCCGATGGTGGGCACGGCGCGCGGCCGGGGGGCGCAGACCGTCTCGGGGGGCAGTAGGTCCTCCAGGAAGGCGTAGCGGTAGCGCAGCTCCCCGGGCACCGTGCGCCACCAGGCGGCCACTTCGGGCCACCCCGGGGCCGAGAGCGAACCGCCGAACTCCTGCACGGACAGGGCGGCCGTCAGCCCCGCGAAGGCGAGCCGGTCGGCGAGCGGCCAGCCCGCCAGGGTGCCGGTCACGAATCCGGCGACGTACACGTCCCCGGCGCCGGTCGGGTCCAGCTCCGCGACCCGGATCCCGGGCACCTGCGCGGTCTCCCCGGTCCGCCCGTCCACGGCGTACGAGCCCTCGGCCCCCATGGTCACGACGGCGATCGGCACCCGCTCGGCCAGGGCCCGGGCGGCTGCCCTCGGACACTCGGTGCGGGTGTAGCGCATGGCCTCGCCCGCGTTCGGCAGGAAGGCCTCGCAGTGCTCCAGGTCCCGGAGGCCGCCCAGGTCCCAGCGCCCGCTGTCGTCCCAGCCCACGTCGGCGAAGATCCGGGCCCCGCGGCGGGCGGCGGAGGCGATCCACTCCTCGCTGCGGCCCGGTGCGAGGGAGGCGACGGCGGCGCGGGCCCGCGGGGGGCAGTCGGGGAAGGGGCCGGGGCCGGCCGGGAGGGGGGCCTCGTGCCCGTGCGAGACCATCGTGCGCTCGCCCTCGTACGCCATGGAGACGGTGACCGGGGAGTGCCAGCCGGGGATGGTGCGGGACATGGACAGGTCGATGCCCTCGCCCTGCTCCAGGGCGTCCCAGCAGTACTCGCCGTAGTGGTCGTCGCCGAAGGCTGCGGCGAGGGAGGTGCGCAGGCCGAGGCGGGCCAGGGCGGTGGCCATGTTGGCCACGCCGCCGGGGCTGGAGCCCATGCCGCGGGCCCAGGTCTCCGTACCGCGGACGGGTGCGGTGTCCAGGCCGGTGAAGATGATGTCCAGGAAGACCGTGCCCGTCAGGAAGACGTCGCAGCCGGGGTCGTACGGGGCCCGTACGCCGCTGAGCGGGTCCAGTGCGGTGCGGACAGGGCGGACTGGGTGGATCGGCTGCTGTGCATCCCGACTGGTCACGATGGGCTCCCCGTCCCGAGGGGTGGTTTCTGCTGGGTCGAAAGCGCGGGGTGAGACCGCCAGCCCTGCCCGTGCGGGACCGGCTCAAACCCAGTGTGTCTCAGATCACCGCCGAATCGCTCCCTTCCCGGCTCCGCGCAGGAGTCGGCCCCCGTCCCGGGGGTACCGGGGCCCGCACCCACCACGCTCCCATGCCGCGGGCACCCCGCGCCCGCCGCCGGGGACCGCGGGGTGCTACTGCGCCATGTCCGCGCTCAGGACCGCTTGGGGAGCGGCACCCGCAGGAGGTCCTGGGCGACCGTGAGCTCCCCGTCGAAGCCTGCGGCGCGGGCCTGCCGCTCGAAGGGCTCGGGGTCGGGGTAGCGCTGCGAGAAGTGGGTGAGGACCAGGTGGCGCACGCCCGCGTCCCGGGCGACCCGGGCCGCCTGCCCCGCGGTCAGGTGCCCGTGCTCGACGGCCAGCGGCTCGTCCTCGTCGAGGAAGGTCGACTCGATCACCAGCATGTCGCAGCCGGCCGCGAGCGCGTCCACGCCCTCGCAGAGCCGGGTGTCCATGACGAAGGCGAAGCTCTGGCCCCGGCGGACCTCGCTGACCTGCTCGAGGGTGGTGCCGTTCAGCTCGCCGGTGCGCTGGATGCGGCCCACGTCGGGGCCCTCGATGCCGTGCTCCGCGAGGAGTTCCGGGATCATGCGGCGCCCGTCGGGCTCGGTGATCCGGTAGCCGAAGGACTCCACGGGGTGGCTGAGCCGGCGGGCCTCCAGCCGGTACGGGGGCCCGGCCGCCAGGGTCGCGTCCGCGGCCACCGGCTCCTCGCCGATGGCCACCGTCTCGCGGTAGGCGGTGGCGTGGCGCAGCCGGTCGTAGAACTTCTGGCCGCTCGCCGGGAAGTGGGCGGTGACGGGGTGCGGGACCCGGTCCAGGTTGATCCGCTGGATGACCCCGGCCAGTCCGAGCGAGTGGTCGCCGTGGAAGTGCGTGATGCAGATCCGGTTGATGTCGTGGGCGGCCACCCCGGCGCGCAGCATCTGCCGCTGGGTGCCCTCGCCGGGATCGAAGAGGATGCCCTCCCCGTCCCAGCGGAGCAGGTAGCCGTTGTGGTTGCGGTGCCGGGTCGGGACCTGGCTGGCCGTCCCGAGCACCACGAGTTCGCGTACGGACACGGTCGGCTACCCGGGCGGCCATGCGAGGCCGCGCCCGCCGAGGACGTGCGCGTGCGCGTGGAAGACGGTCTGGCCGGCGCCGGCGCCGGTGTTGAAGACGATCCGGTACCCGGTGTCCTCGACCTTGTCCCCGGCGGCGACGGCCTGCGCCTCGGCGAGCACGTCGGCGGCGACCGCCGGCTCGGCCGCGGCCAGCGAGGCGGCGTCGGGGTAGTGCACCTTGGGGATCACCAGCACGTGCGTGGGCGCCTGCGGGTTGATGTCGCGGAACGCGACCGTGGTCTCGGTCTCGCGTACGACCGTCGCCGGGACCTCCCCCTTGACGATCTTGCAGAACAGGCAGTCCGCCTGCGGTTCGCCTGCCATCGGCCTCGCCTCCCGTAGCGTTGATCGGTTACGCGCATGGTAGCCGCCCCGCTACGGGCCGCCCGGCCCGGTGGCCGGGGCCCCGTCAGGACCAGCGGCCGGTGCGGGACAGGAGGACCGCGGCGGCGGCCGTGCCCGCCGTGGAGGTGCGCAGGACCGAGCGGCCCAGGCGGTACGGGCGGGCCCCCGCCTGCGCGAAGGCCTCCAGCTCCGCGGGGGCGACCCCGCCCTCGGGGCCGACGACCACCACGATCGAGCCCGAGGCGGGCAGTTCGGCCGTGGCGAGGGCACCGCTGCCGGCCTCGCGGTCCTCGTGCAGCACCACCGCGAGGTCGGCCCCGGCGAGGAGCTGTACGACCTGCTTGGTGGACATCGGCTCGGCGACCTCGGGGAAGCGGACCCGGCGGGACTGCTTGCCGGCTTCGCGGGCGGTGCTGCGCCATTTGGCCAGGGACTTCGCGCCGCGGTCCCCGCGCCACTGCGTGATGCAGCGGGAGGCCTGCCAGGGCACGATGGCGTCGACGCCGGTCTCGGTCATCGTCTCCACGGCCAGTTCGCCGCGGTCGCCCTTGGGCAGGGCCTGGACCACGGTGATCCGCGGGGCGGGCTCGGGCTCCGCGTCCACCGCCCGTACGTCCACCACGAGGCGGTCCCTGCCCTCGGCGGCGGTGACCACGGCCTCGGCCCAGTCGCCGCGCCCGTCGGTGAGGACGAGCTCCTCGCCGGGCTCCAGGCGCTTCACGGAGACCGCGTGGCGGCCCTCGGGGCCGTCCAGGACGAATCCGGGCCCGGTGCCGGGCACCTTGTCCACCACGAACACGGGGGCCGTCATGACGCACTCCTCATCTGCAACGCACTCTGCGCCTCGGCCAGTTCGGCCGCAAGCACCTCCACCAGCTCCCCGGCGGGCAGGGCCCGGGCCAGCCGGTGGCCCTGCCCGGCCCACAGGGCCATCCCCTGCGCGTCCCCCGCCTCGGCGGCGGCCCTGCGCAGGCCGGTGGTCAGATGATGCACCTGCGGGTAGGCGGCCGGCGCATAGGGTCCGTGCTCGCGCATGAACCGGTTGACCAGCCCGCGGGCCGGGCGCCCGGAGAAGGCCCGGGTGAGCGCGGTGCGGACGAACAGCGGGTCCGTCATCGCCTTCTTGTGCACGCCGTCGGCCCCCGACTCCGGGCACACCAAGAAGGCCGTGCCGAGCTGCGCGGCCTCGGCCCCGGCGGCGAGCACGGCGGCGATCTGGGCCCCGCGCATCAGCCCGCCCGCAGCCATGATCGGCAGCGCCACGGCCTCGCGCACCTGGGCGACGAGCGACAGCAGTCCGATCCCGCTGCCGTCGGCCTCGGGGTCGTCGCGGTGCGTGCCCTGGTGGCCCCCGGCCTCGATGCCCTGGACGCACACGGCGTGCGCGCCGGCGGCCTGCGCCGCGCGCGCCTCCTCGGCGGAGGTGACGGTGACGGCGGTACGGGTGCCCGCCCGGGCGAGGGCGGCGAGGGTCTCGGGGGCGGGGCAGCCGAAGGTGAAGGAGACCAGGGGGACGGGGTCGTCGAGCAGGATCGCGACCTTGGCGTCGTACCCGTCGTCGGTGCAGGCGAAGACGTCCTCGCTGAGTGCGGTGGCGTACCAGTTCGCCTCGCCTGCGAGCTGTCCCCGGTAGGCCTCGACCTCGGCGGGGTCGACCTGCGCCTGCTGCGGGAGGAGGAGGTTCACGCCGAAGGGGCGGGCGGTGAGCGCCCGCAGCCGCTTGATCTCCTGGTACATGCCGTCGGCGGTCTTGTAGCCGCCGGCCAGGAATCCGAGCCCCCCGGCCTCCGAGACGGCGGCGGCGAGCTCGGGGCGCGAACCGCCGCCGGCCATCGGGGCCTGCACGATCGGATAGCCGAAGAGACCGTTCAGTGCGGAGGACATGAGCGCATCGTGCCATGTCCCCCGCACCGGTCCGAATCAGGGCATTCGTCTGGCATAGTCCGCCGGACGAAACCCGCCACGCACCGGCTCAGCGGCCGTTGGAGGCGTCCTTCAGCCGGGAGAACAGCCCCTGCTGCCCCGGCTGACTGCACCCACCCGGGGGGCCACCCCCGGACCCCCGGCAGGGCCCCCGCCGGGGATCACCAGCGGCCGTTGAAGGCGTCCTTCAGCCGGGAGAACAGCCCCTGCTGCCCCGGCTGACTGCACCCACCCGGGGGGCCACCCCCGGACCCCCGGCAGGGCCCCCGCCGGGG